>CASEXH010000021.1 GCA_949291945.1 uncultured Bacillota bacterium
ACTGTAAGCGGTGACTTTACAGCGACAGAAGGTGAAAAACTAGTAGTAAATGTTCAGAAAATCGCAACAGATGTTACCATGAATATTCAGTTTAAGTATGGAGACGAGGTAGTAGCTGGAGGCGATTATACAGTACCAGAAGGTGTCCAGAATTATTCTGTATTAGAGCAGTATGTACCGGAAGGCTATGAGATGACTGTAAGCGGTGACTTTACAGCGACAGAAGGTGGAAAACTAGTAGTAAATATTGAGAAGATTTCAAAAGAAATTATCATGAACATCCAGTTTAAAGACGGAGCTGAAGTCGTAGCTGGAGGCGATTACTTAGTGCCAGAAGGAGTTCAGAATTACTCTGTATTAGAGAAATACGTACCGGAAGGCTACAAAATGACCGTAAGTGGTGACTTTATGGCATCAGAAGGCGGCAAGCTGGAAGTAAACATTGAGAAGATCTCAAAAGAAGTCATCATGAACATCCAGTTTAAAGATGGAGACGAGGTAGTAGCTGGAGGCGATTATTTCGTACCAGAAGGAGTTCAGAACTATTCTGTACTGGAGAAATATGTACCAGCAGGTTATGAGATGACTGTAAGCGGTGACTTCATGGTGACAGAAGGCGGCAGCCTGGTTGTACCTGTTGAAAAGAAAAATACAGAGGTTACCATGAATATTGTTTTCAGAGATGCAGAAGGCAACAGCATGGGTGGCGGTGACTATAAAGTACCAGCTGGTATCCAGAAGTATTCTGTATTAGATCAGTATGCACCAGAAGGCTATGTAATAGCTGAAAGCGGTGACTTCATGGCAGAAGAAGGTGCACACCTGGATGTAAGAGTTGAAAAAGAAGATACGACAGTTATCATGAACATTCTCTTCAAATACGGCGATGTTATTGTAGGCGGCGGTGACTATTTTGTACCGGAAGGCGTACAGAACTATTCCGTACTGAAAGAGTATGTGCCAGAAGGCTATGTAATGACTGTAAGCGGTGACTTCATGGCAGAAGAAGGCGGCAAGCTGGAAGTTAATGTGGACAAGGCTGAAAAAGATGTCATCATGAACATCCAGTTTAAAGATGGCGATGAGGTAATTGCAGGCGGCGATTATTTCGTACCAGAAGGTGTAAATAATTATTCTGTTCTGGAACAGTACGTACCGGAAGGATACCAGATGACTGTAAGCGGTGACTTTTTCGCAGAAGAGGGAGCACATCTGGATGTAAACGTTGAGAAAATCCAGAAAGACATTATTATGAACATCTCCTTCAAAGATGGCGATGAAGTAGTGGCTGGAGGAGATTACTTCGTGCCAGAAGGAATCCAGAACTATTCCGTATTAGAACAGTATGTACCGGAAGGATATCAGATGACTGTAAGCGGCGACTTCTTCGCAGTAGAAGGCTCACACCTGGATGTAAATGTAGAGAAGATCCAGAAAGATATCATCATGAACATTTCCTTCAAAGATGGCGATGAGGTTATTGCCGGAGGAGATTACTTCGTACCAGAAGGAATCCAGAACTACTCTGTATTAGAGCAGTACGTACCAGCAGGATATCAGATGACTGTAAGCGGAGATTTCTTCGCAGCAGAAGGCTCACACCTGGATGTAAATGTAGAGAAGATCCAGAAAGATATCATCATGAACATTTCCTTCAAAGACGGCGATGAAGTTATCGCCGGAGGAGATTACTTCGTACCGGAAGGAATCCAGAACTACTCTGTATTAGAGCAGTACGTACCGGAAGGATATCAGATGACTGTAAGCGGCGACTTCTTCGCAGTAGAAGGCTCACACCTGGATGTAAATGTAGAAAAGATCCAGAAAGACATCATCATGAATATCCAGTTTAAAGATGGCGATGAAGTTATCGCTGGAGGAGATTACTTCGTACCGGAAGGAATCCAGAACTACTCAGTACTGGAAAAATATGTACCAGAAGGTTATGAGATGACCGTAAGCGGCGACTTCTTCGCAGTAGAAGGTTCACACTTAGATGTAAATGTTCAGAAAATCCAGAGAGATATCATCATGAACATTTCCTTCAAAGACGGCGATGAAGTTATCGCCGGAGGAGATTACTTCGTACCGGAAGGAATCCAGAACTACTCAGTACTGGAGAAATATGTACCAGAAGGTTATGAAATGACTGTCAGCGGAGACTTCTTTGCAATCGAAGGTTCACATCTGGATGTAAATGTTCAGAAGATTTCCAGAGAGATCATTATGAACATCCAGTTTAAGGACGGCGATGAAGTTATCGCCGGAGGAGATTACTTCGTACCGGAAGGAATTCAGAACTACTCAGTACTGGAGAAATATGTACCAGAAGGCTATGAGATGACCGTAAGCGGAGACTTCTTTGCGATCGAAGGTTCACATCTGGATGTAAGTGTGAGAAAGATTGAGAAAGAGACAGCTCTGACAATTACTTTTGAAACGGTTTATGGAGAATATGTAGGAAAGACATATGTTTCAACAACAGAGCAAGGCAGCCCGGATGAACTGTATACCTTTAAATTAGGTACAGATTTCCAGCTTCCGGAAGGCTATCAGCTGGCAACCGGTGTTGAACAGGATATTGATATCCAGATTCCATATGGCTCCGTAGGCGGTCACACGATGATTGTAGAACCTATTGCACAGGAACAGAATCAGACAAAACTGACAATTACCTTTGAAACCATTTATGGTGAGGTAGTTGGAAGAACGGAGCTGACACCAGCAGTAGAGGGTGAGACTGGTGATCTCTGTACATTTGTATTAGGTATAGATTTCCAGCTTCCAGAAGGCTATCAGCTGGCAACAGGTGTTGACCAGATTACAGAAATCCAGATTCCATATGGTTCCGTAGGCGGACATACTATGTTGGTAGAAGCTGTTCCGACAGATCCAGATCAGCCGACAGATCCAGATCAGCCGACAGATCCAGATCAGCCGACAGATCCAGATCAGCCAACAGATCCAGATCAGCCAACAGATCCAGATCAGCCGACAGATCCAGATCAGCCGACAGATCCAGATCAGCCAACAGATCCAGATCAGCCGACAGATCCAGATCAGCCAACAGATCCAGATCAGCCGACAGATCCAAGTAGATCCAGATCAGCCGACTACTCCAGGCCAGCCGGAAACTCCGGAAGAAACAAATCCCGGACAAAGTGAGAATACCGGAAACAATGGAACTGTGGTAGAAGAAGTAAAAGATACAAACAAAGACAGCCAGAAAGCAGAAGCAGTAAAAGGTGAAAAAGAAGCTCAGACAAATAAAGAAAGTAATCAGAAAAAATCACCAAAAACTGGAGATACTGCAAATGCTGCAGCTGCAGCTGCAGGATTATTTGGAAGTGCTATAGCTCTTGGCGCTGCACTGATCAGAAGAGTTCGTCGATAATCCTGGTTTAATTGCATACATACTTTAAGCCACGGGGTTGCTGCTTTATAAGCAGCGGCCCCGTAGTTTGTATCAAGGCGGAATGATTTATGAAAAAGATGAAAAAGTATTTTGTGATTTTAATATGCATAATTCTTGTCTGTTGTGGCGGATGCAGAGAAAAAAATAAGAATGGAAATATTGAGTACATTTCTGATCAAGTCAAGGAGACTGATGAAGAATATACGGAGAAGGAGCTTGAAAAAATACAGACAGGCATTCGACAATGGGCAGAAGGATTTCTGATGGTGGGCAGTGATGTGACAGACGAGGAGCGAAGACTGATTAATCAATCCTTTGACAAATGCATCGTATCAGAGGAAGACCGGAAAAAAGTAGCAGAAGACCGGCAGGAATTTTACGAGGACAGCTATATTAAGATTGGTCTGATTGATACGAATATCGAAGATGCCCGGAAAGTGAAATATGAGGACGAAGAACTGGGGAAAGTTACCTGCGAGATACAAATTTATGGAACCAGAAATAGTAATAGATTTCAGCGCAAATATGATCTGGAGTTGGTCATTTCTTTTGAAGACAGTGTTTCTGTAAAAGAAATTGACAAAATTGACTGGAATTCTGCCGAATTTTAAATGGCAATTTCAATTAAACAGAAACAAGGGTTGACAAAGTCTTTCGAATAATATATTATTCCTATAGAATTACTAGGAAATAAGAAAGGCGGTATTTTATGGCAGAGAAAATTTATACAAGCGTTGAGGAACTGATAGGAAAAACCCCTCTGATGGAGATCCGGAACATTGAGAGAGAAAAAGGTCTGGAAGCCAGGGTGCTGGTCAAGCTGGAATATCTGAATCCGGCAGGCAGTGTAAAGGACAGAATCGCCAGGAACATGATCCAGGATGCAGAGGAGAAAGGGCTTTTAAAGCCTGGGGCCACCATTATTGAGCCTACATCAGGAAACACAGGCATCGGTCTGGCTGCCATTGCAGCTTCCAAAGGCTATCGTCTGATCCTGACCATGCCGGAGACCATGAGTGTGGAGCGGAGAAATATCCTGAAGGCATATGGGGCAGAAATTGTCCTTACCGAGGGTGCCAGAGGAATGACAGGAGCTATTGAAAAAGCAGAAGAACTGGCAAAAGAGATTTCCGGAAGTTTCCTTACCCGTCAGTTTGAAAATCCGGCAAATCCAGAGGCTCACAGAAAGACCACCGGGCCGGAAATCTGGCAGGATACCGATGGGAAAGTAGACATCCTTGTAGCAGGTGTGGGAACCGGCGGAACCATTACAGGAACCGGAGAGTATCTGAAATCCCAGAATCCTCAGGTGAAAGTAGTTGCCGTAGAGCCTTCGGATTCTCCTGTGCTTTCCGGGGGAGCTCCAGGGCCTCATAAACTTCAGGGAATCGGCGCAGGATTTGTTCCCAAAGCTCTCAATACACAGGTTTATGATGAAATACTGACTCTGGGAAGTGAGGAATCCTTTGCCGCAGCAAAGCTTCTGGCTCACAAAGAAGGTATCCTGGTGGGGATTTCTTCAGGGGCAGCTCTCCACGGAGCCATGGAGCTGGCCAGGAGACCGGAGAATAAAGGAAAGACCATTGTAGTGATCTTGCCGGACAGCGGAGACAGATATTACTCTACACCGCTTTTTGAGGGATAAGATGAAGATTTCAACAAAAGGAAGATATGCGCTACGCCTGATGCTGGATATCGCAGTCCATGATACGGGAGAGCCTGTAAGGATCCGGGATATCGCAGCCAGACAGGAAATTTCTGTGAAATACCTGGAACAGATCGTGGCTGTTCTGGTTAAGGCCGGATATGTAAAAAGCATCCGGGGTCCCCAAGGCGGATACCGGCTTGCCAGGAAGCCGGAAGAATATCCCCTGGGAGATATCCTGAGACTGACGGAAGGCAGTCTTGCCCCGGTAGAATGCCTGGAGGGAGAAGTGAATCCCTGTCCCAGAGCGGCTGACTGTATTACACTTTTATTCTGGAAAAAACTGGATAAAGCTATTCGGGAAGTGACGGAGGGCTATACCCTGGAAGACCTTGTGAACTGGAGAGCCCAGGCAGGAAATAATTATATTATTTAAAAAAAGAAGCAGACATATAGGAGGAAAGCCTGTATGGTCTGCTTCTTTTTGTACGACACACCCGGACTGCGACAGGACTTGCCTGGAGTTATCCGCAGTATCGCATTAAAATAGGAAAGGATTCTTTCCTATCTAATGGCGGGATTCCGCCGATACGCCTGAATATCTTTAGAGCCCCGCCACCGGACCGGACATGAGTTCCCGGTCCTTGTGACATCCCCGGGATATGCATGAAAACATATCTGTTCCGGAGATGCCTGGCTAAGGCTGGACAGCGGACTGTCCAGCTTGTGCGGCAGTCGCCAAAAGGACATACGAGCATGTCCCCTTGGCTCGTTGCACGCAAAAATAAAGAAAAATGTGATATATGTAATCGGAAAATGACGGGGTATCATTTCCCTGATTACCGGATCTTCATGGGATACTGATTATCAAAGCAGGCCTTACAGATAGGAAGGTCTCCTACCATGGACTGAAGGTCTTCGATTTTCATGTATCCCAGAGAATCTGCCCCGATCATGGAACAGATTTCTTCTGTGGAATGGGAAGAGGCGATCAATTGCTTGTTGGATGGTATATCCGTGCCAAAATAGCAGGGATATAAAAAGGGGGGTGAACTGATCCGTACATGGACGCTTACGGCCCCTGCCTTTTTCAGCATATGAATCAGATTGGCGATGGTGGTGCCCCGGACGATAGAGTCGTCCACTAATACGATACGCTTTCCTTTTACCACAGACTCCAAAACATTGAGCTTAAGGCGGACGCTGTTTTCCCGCTCTTTCTGAGTAGGTTTGATAAAGGTCCTGCCTACATAGCTGTTTTTATAGAAAGCAAGGCCGAAGGGGATCCCGGAAGCCTCTGAGAAGCCTTTTGCTGCGGGAATACCGGAGTCCGGAACCCCGCAGACCAGATCTGCTTCCACCGGATAGGATTTTGCCAGAGCGGCTCCTGCCCGGATTCGGGCGTCATAGATATTAATATTATCCATGGTGCTGTCCAGCCTTGCAAAATAAATATATTCAAAGATACAGTGAGCTTTTTTTTCCTGACAGAGCGTATAGTCAGAAGAAATCCCCTGTTCTGTAATAGTGATGATCTCACCGGGGCGGATATCCCGGACAAATTCAGCGCCAACGCTTTGGAGGGCGCAGCTTTCAGAAGCCAGGATATAGGCGCTGTCTCTCTTTCCAAGACACAAGGGTTTCAGGCCAAGGGGATCCCGGACGCCGATAAGCTTTCTGGGGCTGGCGATGACCAGACCGTAAGCTCCCCGGATCATGCCGGCGGTTTTTAGGATAGCTTCCTCTACGCTTTTGGAGTTGATACGCTCTCTTGCGATACAGTAGGCAATTACCTCTGAATCAGTAGTAGTATGAAAGAGGGCGCCGTTTCTCTCCAGATGATCCCGCAGCTCCTGGGCGTTTACCAGGTTCCCGTTGTGGGCCAGAGCCAGAGTTCCCTTTACATAGTTCAGCACCAAAGGCTGGGCGTTAGCCAGAGTGGTGGCTCCTGTGGTGGAGTACCGCACATGTCCGATTCCCAGATTGCCATGGAGGCTGTGGAGGTTTTCTTCTTTAAATACCTCGCTGACCAGTCCCATGCCTTTGTGGGAATCAATGTTTCCCTTAGGTCCTTTGGTGTTGCTTACGGCAATGCCGCAGGACTCCTGCCCTCTGTGCTGGAGAGCAGAGAGTCCATAGTAGATAGAAGGCGCTACGTCATCTCCGGAAAAGTCATAGATACCGAAAACGCCGCAGGCTTCTTTGATTTCATATTGTGCATCCAGTTCCATTTGGAGTAGGCTCCTTTACACGGAGAAGAGGAGAGCGTCATAGGTAGGATATGGAAGCTCCTCATCCGGAATTTTTGCTTCGGCTTCATCGGCGGCTGCCCGCAGCTCATCCATAGTAGCGAGAACGGTCTTATGGCAGTAGTCTGCAGATTCCTGCATGGAGCCTTTTTTATCGATCTCCTGGATCTCTTCATCCAGTGTAGACAGAGCAGATGAAATCTTTTCGTAGGCATCCCCCAGAGAAGAAACCAGACTTTCAGCAGAAGCGGTAGGTACAGAAGGCGCCAGCGCTTTCATGGCCAGAGCATTGTCTGACACGGAAGCTGCATAGCTGCTTACTGCAGGAAGGAAGTCTTTGGTCAGCATTTCCTTCATAGTCTTTGCCTCAATGCCGATGGTTTTTACATAGTTCTCAAGAAGAATCTCGTAACGGGAGAAGATTTCTTCTTTTGTAAAGATGTGATGCTTTGTGAAAAGCTCCACGTTCTTGTCAGAGATAAACTGAGGGAGGCAGTCAGGAGTAGATTCCAGATTGTATAAACCTCTCTTTTTGGCTTCTTCTACCCACTCTTCTGTGTATCCGTTTCCGTTGAAGATTACTTTTTTATGTTTTTTAATGGCACGTTTGATCAGTTCATGTACAGCGTGCTCCATATCTTCCGGTGCAGTTCCTTCCAGCTCTTTGGAAAACTGAGACAGAGCTTCTGCCACTGCTGTGTTCAGGATAATATTTGGCGTTGCCACAGAAGCAGAGGAACCAAGCATACGGAACTCAAATTTGTTTCCGGTAAAGGCGAAAGGTGAAGTACGGTTTCTGTCCGTGTTGTCTTTCATAAAATGAGGAAGCACATGTGCGCCGGTCTCCAGCTGTACGCTTTGATGCTCGTCAAAGTAAGTATCATCTTCAATAGATTTCAGAACTGCGGTCAGTTCATCTCCCAGGAAAATGGATACGATAGCCGGCGGAGCTTCGTTGCCGCCCAGCCTGTGATCATTTCCGGCGCTGGCTGCGGAAACACGCATCAGATCCGCATATTCGTCCACGGCTTTGATAACCGCCATCAGGAATACCAGGAACTGGATATTCTGATCCGGCGTTTTTCCCGGATCTAACAGGTTTTCTCCTGTATTTGTAGAGATAGACCAGTTGTTGTGCTTGCCGCTTCCGTTGATGCCTTCAAAAGGTTTTTCATGGAGCAGGCAGGCAAGGCCGTGTTTATCTGCCACTTTTTTCATGATCTCCATGGTCAGCTGGTTGTGGTCAACGGCCACGTTGGCGGTATCAAAGATAGGCGCCAGTTCATGCTGAGAAGGAGCTACTTCGTTGTGTTTTGTCTTAGCAGGGATTCCAAGCTTCCACAGCTCCTCATCCAGGTCATGCATATAAGCGGCAACTCTTGGCTTCAGAGCGCCGAAGTAGTGATCTTCCATTTCCTGTCCTCTGGGTGCGGAAGCTCCCATTAAAGTTCTTCCGCAGAGAACCAGGTCACGGCGCTGTTTGTATAAATCTTTATCTACAAGGAAATATTCCTGCTCTGGTCCGATGGTGGTGGAAACATGAGTTACGGCTGTATTGCCCAGAATGTGCAGGATCTTTACTGCCTCATTGCTCAGGGCTTCCATGGAGCGGAGCAGAGGAGTTTTCTTATCCAGAGCTTCTCCGCCATAGGAACAGAAAGCTGTAGGAATATACAGGGTTCCGTCTTTGATAAAGGCCGGAGAGGTAGGATCCCATGCGGTGTATCCTCTGGCTTCGAAGGTAGCTCTCAGTCCTCCTGAAGGGAAGCTGGACGCATCCGGCTCGCCTTTCACAAGTTCTTTTCCGGAAAAATCCATGATCACTTCTCCGTTTGAAGTGGGGGAGATAAAGCTGTCATGTTTTTCAGCGGTAAAGCCTGTCATAGGCTGGAACCAATGTGTAAAATGGGTAGCGCCGTTCTCTACGGCCCATTCTTTCATGGCAACTGCCACAGAGTTTGCTACTTCCAGCTCCAGATGGGTGCCGTTCTCAATGGTTTTCTTAAGAGCTTTGTAAACATCTTTCGGAAGTTTGTTTCTCATGACCTTATCATTAAATACCAGGCTTCCGTATAAAGCAGGAATATCTTTTTTCATAGTATGCTCCTTTCCTACAGATTCCTTTTGCAGAATCTGTTTTCCATAGAAATAGAAAAAGCGCCCTGGATATCTCTATCCAAAGCGCCTTTGCTTTACGTTGTGTAGTATATACTCAGGGAAAGAAAAATGTCAATCCCTTTTTTGAAATTTTTTAAAATTCTTTTCCTTTCTGTTTAAAAAAGCCGGGAGCAGGGGATACTTAGATATCCTTATGATGCCATATGTCTGCAGGGAGTCATGAGCGCTATGACCTGAAAAATCCTGGCATCATAGTATAAAGCAGGAGGTTGTTTTTATGGAAGATATGAAGATATGTCTGAAAAAGCCGGACGATGTAAAGGAATTTGTCCGGGCGGCAAGAAAATGTGACTTCGATGTGGACCTGGCCTATAACAGCGCCGTAGTAGACGGGAAATCTATATTAGGAGTATTTGCCCTGGGACTGGAGAAACCTCTTGTGGTGAGCTGCCACGGAGAAAACAGAGAGTTTCGCCAGAGTATCCAGAAATTTCAGTTATAAAAATTTTTTCAAAACAGGGATTTACAAAATGAAAAAAATCGGTTATAGTAGACAGCAGTTATGAATAAAGTTATGACGAAGGCGTCAGAATTTCTGTTTGGGAGATTCTGACGCCTTTTTGTGCGATACGCCCCGGCAAGCGACTGCCGTGCTTGCACGAGCAGGCATTTGCCGGGCAACGGACAGCGACAGGCTTTGCCTGGAGCTGCCCGCAGTATCGCATCGGGTAGGAAAGGACTCTTTCCTACCCGATCATTGTAGAAGGAGGAAAATGTGATGGTAAAATATGTATTCGTAACCGGAGGAGTGGTCTCAGGCCTGGGCAAAGGGATCACGGCTGCCTCTCTGGGAAGGCTTTTGAAAGCAAGAGGGTATCAGGTGACCATGCAGAAATTTGACCCTTACATTAATATGGACCCGGGCACTATGAACCCTATCCAACACGGAGAAGTCTTTGTTACTGATGACGGCACAGAGACAGATCTGGACCTGGGACATTATGAGAGATTTATTGATGAAAGCCTGGATAAAAATTCAAATGTGACTACGGGAAAGATTTACTGGACAGTGCTTCAGAAGGAACGTCACGGGGATTATGGCGGCGGCACGGTACAGGTCATCCCTCACATTACCAATGAGATCAAAAGCCGGTTTTACAGAGGAAAAACTCCTGAGGAAGACCGGATTGCGATTATAGAAGTGGGAGGAACTGCAGGAGATATTGAGAGCCAGCCTTTCCTGGAAGCCATCCGTCAGTTCCAGCATGATGTTGGAAAGGAAAACGCAGTGCTGATCCACGTGACCCTGGTACCTTATCTGAAAGCTTCCGGAGAACTGAAGACCAAGCCTACTCAGGCCAGTGTAAAAGAACTTCAGAGCATGGGTCTGTGGCCGGATGTATTGGTATGCCGTTCGGAGTATCGGCTGTCTGATGAGCTGAAAGACAAGATCGCACTGTTCTGTAATGTACCGCCCAATCATGTACTCCAGAATCTGGATGTGGAATACCTGTATGAGGCCCCTCTGGCTATGGAAAAAGAACATCTGGCTCAGGTGGTCTGTGAATGTCTTCATATCCCATGCCCGGAACCGGACCTTACAGACTGGACGGCTATGGTGGAGAACCTGCGGAATCCCCAGTCTGAGACAGAAATCGCTATCGTAGGGAAATACATCCAGCTTCATGACGCTTACTTAAGTGTGGTAGAAGCTTTAAAACACGGCGGTATCGCCAGCCGGGTAAACGTCAATATCCGCTGGGTAGACTCAGAAGAAATCGAGAGCCAGGGCTGCCAGGCGCTTTTGAAAGGTGTAGACGGAATCCTGATCCCGGGAGGCTTTGGACACAGAGGAACGGAAGGAAAGATCCAGGCTGTAAAATATGCCAGGGAAAACAAGATTCCATTCCTGGGAATCTGTCTGGGCATGCAGATGGCTATTGTAGAATTTGCCAGAAATGTAGCCGGTTTTAAGGACGCCAACAGCGCAGAACTGAATCCTGACACCATGCACCCGGTGATCTATCTTATGCCGGAACAGAACGGCGTGGAAAATATCGGAGGAACCCTCCGGCTGGGAGCTTATCCCTGTGTGCTGAAAGAGGGAACAAAGGCATATGAATTATACGGAGCAAAAGAAATTTCCGAGCGTCACAGACACCGCTATGAAGTAAACAACGACTACCGGTCTGCTCTGGAAGAACATGGAATGACCATGGCAGGTCTTTCCCCTGACGGACGGATCGTGGAAATGATAGAGCTGAAGGATCACCCCTTCTTCATTGGAACTCAGGGGCATCCGGAACTGAAATCCAGACCAAACCGTGCACATCCGCTGTTCCGAGGATTCGTAAAAGCAGCAGACGAGTATGGAAGAGGAAAAAGAAACAGATAGGGAGGAAAATGTGATGAGAGAACAACAACAGGGACTGTACAGTCCCGCCTTTGAACATGACAACTGTGGAATCGGCGCAGTGGTAAACAGCAAGGGAATCAAGAGCCATCTGACGGTGGAGAGAGCACTCCATATCGTGGAGAACCTGGAACACAGAGCCGGAAAAGATGCAGAGGGAAAGACAGGAGACGGCGTGGGAATCCTTCTTCAGATTTCTCATAAATTCTTTTCCAAGGTCTGTAAAAAAATGGGGATCGATCTGGGAGGAGAGAGAGAATATGGTATTGCCCAGCTTTTCTTTCCTCAGGATGAACTGAAAAGAAACCAGGCCAAGAAGATGTTTGAGATCATTGTGGAGAAAGAGGGACTGGAGCTTTTAGGTTTCCGTGAGGTTCCTGTATATCCGGATGTTCTGGGGCACAAGGCCAAAGAGTGTATGCCTCATATCATGCAGGCCTTTATTAAAAAACCGGAAAATGTAGAAAAAGGACTGGATTTTGACCGGAAGCTGTACATTGCCCGGAGAGTCTTCGAGCAGAGTAACGATAATACTTATGTGGTTTCTATGTCCAGCCGTACCATTGTGTATAAAGGTATGTTCCTGGTAGGCCAGCTTCGTACTTTTTTTGCGGATCTCCAGGATAAAGACTATGAATCTGCTATCGCTACTGTCCATTCCAGATTCAGCACCAATACAAACCCAAGCTGGGAGAGAGCCCATCCTAACCGTTTTATCGTACATAACGGGGAAATCAATACCATCCGGGGAAATGCGGACAAAATGCTGGCAAGGGAAGAAAACATGGAGTCTCCTCATTTAAAGGATCAGCTTCACAAGATCCTTCCGGTAGTAAACCGCCAGGGGTCTGATTCTGCCATGCTGGACAATACCCTGGAATTCCTGGTAATGAGCGGTATGGATCTGCCTCTGGCAGTAATGATCACCATTCCGGAGCCCTGGGCCAACAACCAGACCCTTTCCCAGGAGATCCGGGATTTCTATCAGTATTATGCAACCATGATGGAACCATGGGACGGTCCGGCCTCTATTGTATTTTCAGACGGCGATCTGCTGGGCGCTGTACTGGACAGAAACGGCCTTCGTCCTTCCAGATATTATGTTATGAAAAACGGTGATGTGATCCTGGCTTCTGAGGTGGGTGTTCTTCCTGTACCGGAAGAGGAGATTGTTCTGAAAGAAAGACTACATCCTGGGAAAATGCTTCTGGTAGATACTGTAAAAGGCAAGATTTTAAGCGATGAAGAGATCAAGGAGATCTATGCTAATGCACAGCCTTACGGCGAGTGGCTGGACAGCAACCTCATCGAACTGAAGGACCTGAAGATCCCTAACATGCGGGTGGAGGAATATACTTCCGAGCAGAGAAGAAGACTTCAGAAGACTTTCGGATATACTTATGAAGAATATAGAAAGTCCATTTATGAAATGGCCTTAAAAGGCAGTGAAGGCATTGCTGCCATGGGCGTGGATACCCCTCTGGCAGTGTTGTCCAAGAGGAACCGTCCTCTCTTTGATTACTTTAAGCAGCTTTTTGCACAGGTTACCAATCCGCCGATTGACGCCATTCGTGAAGAGATTGTTACCAGTACCACGGTTTATGTAGGAAAAGACGGAAACCTGCTGGAAGAAGTGCCGGAAAACTGCCAGGTACTGAAGATCAACAATCCGATCCTGACCAATACAGACCTGTTAAAGATCAAGAACATGAAGGAAAAAGGCTTTAAGGTAGCGGTGGTTCCTATTACTTACTACAAGAGTACAAAGCTGGAAAGAGCCATTGACCGTCTTTTTGTAGAGGTGGATAAAGCCTATAAAGACGGGGCTAACATCCTGATTCTTTCCGACAGAGGGGTGGATGAGAACCATGTGCCCATTCCTTCTCTGCTGGCGGTATCTGCGGTACACCAGCATCTGGTAGATACCAAGAAACAGACTTCTCTTTCTCTGATCCTGGAATCCGGAGAACCAAGAGAGGTACATCATTTTGCAACCCTTCTTGGATATGGGGCCTGTGCAGTCAATCCATACCTGGCACTGGAGACGATCCAGGAGCTGATCGATGAAAAATTGCTGGACAAAGATTATTATGCGGCAGTAAATGACTACAATTACGCTGTGATCCACGGCATTGTAAAAATTGCTTCCAAAATGGGTATTTCCACCATCCAGTCCTATCAGGGCGCAAAGATCTTTGAGGCTATCGGTATTTCCCAGGAAGTCATCGATAAATATTTTGCAGGCACAGTCAGCCGTGTAGGCGGCATCACCTTGGATGACATTGCCAAAAACGTGGATGAGCTTCATTCCAAAGCCTTCGATCCCCTTGGAAGAGCAGTGGATCTCACTCTGGACAGCATTGGAAAGCATAAGATGAGAAGTGGCGGCGAGGAACACCGGTACAATCCTGCAACTATCCACATGCTGCAGAAATCTACCCGTATGGGAGATTACGGCATGTTTAAAGAATATACAAAAATGGTAGACGAGGAGAGAAGCGGAAATCTTCGTTCCTTAATGGACTTTAACTTCCCGGAAAAGGGAATCCCTATTGAAGAAGTGGAAAGTGTAGAGGACATTGTAAAACGGTTTAAGACCGGAGCTATGTCTTACGGCTCCATTTCCCAGGAAGCCCATGAGACTCTGGCTATTGCCATGAATATGCTTCATGGAAAATCCAACACCGGTGAGGGTGGAGAAAGTGAAGAACGTCTGGATTCTGCAGGAACTGCTGTGGACAGATGTTCCGCCATCAAACAGGTGGCCAGCGCCCGTTTCGGCGTTACCAGCCGGTATCTGGTAAGCGCAAAAGAGATCCAGATCAAGATGGCTCAGGGAGCAAAACCTGGAGAGGGGGGACATCTTCCTGCCAGAAAAGTGTATCCATGGATCGCCAAGACCAGACATTCAACCCCCGGGGTAAGCCTGATCTCTCCGCCGCCACATCACGATATTTATTCTATCGAGGATCTGGCCCAGCTGATCTATGACCTGAAAAATGCCAATAAATATGCACGTATTTCCGTAAAACTTGTTTCTGAGGCAGGTGTGGGAACCGTAGCTGCCGGCGTTGCCAAAGCAGGCGCCCAGGTTATCCTGATCTCCGGATATGACGGAGGTACCGGCGCAGCTCCGGAAAGCTCCATCCACAACGCAGGTCTTCCCTGGGAGCTGGGACTGGCAGAGACTCATCAGACTCTGCTGATGAACGGACTGAGAAGCCGTGTGATGATCGAGACAGATGGTAAGCTTATGAGCGGAAGAGACGTGGCTATCGCCGCCCTTCTGGGAGCAGAGGAATTCGGCTTTGCCACTGCGCCTCTGGTAACGATGGGCTGTGTGATGATGAGAGTCTGCAACCTGGATACCTGCCCTGTTGGCGTGGCAACCCAGAATCCGGAACTTCGGAAACGCTTTACCGGAAAACCGGAATATGTGGTAAACTTTATGAGATTTATCGCTGAGGAACTCCGTGAATATATGGCGAAACTGGGCGTCCGTACCATTGACGAGATGGTAGGAAGAAGCGACCTTCTGAAAGTAAAGGATAAAGCTCAGAATCCAATGGCTGCTAAGATCGACCTTAGTGCTATTCTGGAAAATCCTTTTGCAAAAGAAGAAGAACAGGTAACCTTTAACCCGGCGGATGTATACGACTTCCAGCTGGAGAAGACCCTGGACGAGAAAGTACTTCTGAAGAAATTTGCTTCTGCCCTGAAAAAAGGAGAAAAAGCTTCTGTATCTGTGGAAGTCAGCAACACAGACAGGACTTTCGGCACCATTCTGGGTGCAGAGATCACCAGACAGCATAAACACGGACTGCCGGAAGACACCCTGACTGTAAACTGCAAGGGAGCCGGCGGACAGAGCTTCGGCGCCTTTATCCCGAAAGGTCTGACCCTGAAACTGGAAGGAGATACCAACGATTATTACGGCAAAGGACTTTCCGGCGGAAAGCTGATCCTGTATCCGCCGAAAAACCGGAAATACTCTGCCCAGGATAATATGATCGCCGGTAACGTAGCTCTTTACGGAGCCACCAGCGGAAAAGTATTTATAAGCGGTATTGCAGGAGAACGTTTTGCCGTAAGAAACTCCGGCGCCTATGCGGTAGTAGAAGGGGTAGGAGAACATGGCTGCGAATACATGACCGGAGGCCGTGTGGTGATCCTTGGATCTACAGGAAAGAATTTTGCCGCAGGTATGAGCGGCGGTATCGCTTATGTATTAGATGAAAACAATACTCTTTATAAAAATCTGAATAAAGATATGATTTCCATTGAACAGGTGGAAAGCAAGGTAGATGTTCATGAACTGAAAAGCCTGATTGAGGAGCATGTACAGTATACCGGCTCTGAGAGAGGAAAAGAAATCCTGGAAAACTTCACCGAATATCTTCCGAAGTTTAAGAAGATCATTCCTGATGATTACAAGAGAATGACATCCCTGAGCATTAAGCTGGAGGAACAGGGAATGAGTACAGAACAGGCACAGTTGGAAGCATTTACAGAAGTATTTTCGGAGGTATAAAGATGGGAAAACCGACAGGATTTTTAGATTATGAGAGAAAAGACGCAGTACAGACACCGCCTTTAGAGAGAATTAAGAACTTTAATGAATTCAAGAAACCTCTGCCCTTAGAGGAACAGCAGATCCAGGGAGCCCGCTGCATGGAATGCGGCGTTCCCTTCTGCCAGGCAGGTATGATGATCGCAGGGATGGCTTCCGGCTGTCCGCTGCACAACCTGGTGCCGGAGACCAATGATCTGGTATACCGGGGAAAATGGAGACAGGCTTACGAGAGACTGTCCAAGACCCACAGTTTTCCGGAATTTACCAGCCATGTGTGTCCTGCTCTGTGCGAAGCTGCCTGTACCTGTAATATTAACGGAGACCCGGTAGCCACAAAAGACAATGAAAAGGCAATTATCGAGACTGCCTGGAAAAATGGCTGGGTAGTTCCCCAGGTGCCTCCTGTGCGTACCGGAAAGAAAGTGGCTGTAGTAGGCAGCGGCCCTTCCGGACTGGCGGCAGCTCAGGAATTGAACCGGAAAGGACACTGGGTAACGGTATTTGAGAGAAACGACCGGGTAGGAGGACTTCTCCGCTACGGGATTCCCAACATGAAGCTGGACAAATCCATTATTGACCGGAGAGTGAAGCTCATGGAAGAAGAAGGAGTAGTCTTCAAGACCGGCGTGGACGTAGGAAAAGATGTGAAAGCCCAGGAACTTCTGAAAGAATTTGACCGGGTAGTCCTGGCCTGCGGAGCCTCCAATCCAAGAGATATCCAGGTGCCGGGAAGAGATGCGGGAAACATCTATTTTGCCGTAGACTTCCTGAAATCTGTGACCAAGAGCCTTCTGGATTCTAATTTTAAAGACAACCAGTTTATCCCTGCGAAAGGAAAACATGTGCTGGTCATCGGCGGCGGCGATACGGGAAATGACTGTGTGGGAACTGCTATCCGCCTGGGAGCAAAATCCGTTACTCAGCTGGAGATGATGCCTAAGCCCTCAGAAACCAGAACTCCCGGGAATCCATGGCCGGAGTGGCCAAGAGTGCTGAAGACCGATTATGGTCAGGAGGAATCCATTGCAGTCTTCGGGAAAGACCCCAGAATCTATCAGACAACTGTGACAGAGTTTTTAAAAGACGATAAAGGCAATGTGCAGAAAGCCAAAATCGTCAGCCTGGAGCCGAAGAAAGACGAAAAGACAGGACGTATGAACATGGTTCCGGTGGAAGGCACAGAAAAAGTCATTGACGCCCAGCTGGTGCTGATCGCAGCAGGTTTCCTGGGAAGCCAGAAATATGTGACAGACGCTTTCAAAGTAGACTTGAATCCAAGGACCAACGTGCTGACAAAACCCGATGAATACCAGACCAGCGTGCCCAGAGTATTCACAGCAGGAGATATGCACAGAGGCCAGTCCCTGGTAGTATGGGCCATTACAGAGGGAAGAAAAGCGGCAGAGGCGGTAGATAAAGATTTGATGGGATATACAGTGTAAAAATAGTATATGTGTGTTTAGAGGCACCGGGAAGACTGGAATTCCCGGCGCCTTTTTTCCTGCCCTCCCAGAATAGAATCGTAAATTCCCTCAGAAGATTTGAATCTTGTGGGATTTATCTGGGAATATTGCGGTTCTAATGGGAAGGTTAGCTGATGTAACCGTAGATTAGATTGAGGATTACGGTTGAAAAAGAAGATATTGGCTTTGTAACCGTAATATTTATGGGAAATTACGGCTGAAATTGGCCTTTTAGTTAATATAACCGTAGTTTTTATAGAGAAATTACGGTTGAAAAAGCAATTTTGGCCATAGTAACCGTATTTTAAATGGTAAAAATACGGTTAAAAAATCATTTTTCGAGTATATAACCGTATTTGAAGCCTAAAAAATACGGTTAAAAATCGGATTTTTAAAATTAAACCGTATTATGTGATCAATAAGAGTTTAAGAAGTTTAGAAATATGATTTCCTTTTTTGTATAGCCCGCCAGGCCAGACAGTTACAAAATTTTTCGGGATTTAGCAGGCCATATCTTGACTTTTCAATTTTACACTGCTATAATACCACCCATGAAGGACAAAGGCGTTCTTATTCAGGCGGGGACCTGAGTAAGTGCGCCCTTTTTCATTACATAAGAAAATCCGCTGGACTTTCCTGTGTGATGAAAAGGCCAGAGCATATCCTGTCGCCAAATAGGAATGCAGGGCCGGCTGCCCGCTGCCTTAAGCGGGATTGTTGATTAATTCAGAAAGGACATGGTGGTCATTATGGCGAAATACACCAGAGAGGATATTCTGCATATGGCAGAGGAAGAAGACGTGGAATTTATCCGTCTTCAGTTTACCGATATGTTCGGTACCATGAAGAATATTGCGATTCCTTTCGGCAAGCTGGAAAAGGCTATGGATAATGAATGTGTGATCGATGCTTCTTCTATGGAGAGCTTCTATAGAAACGAAGAGGAGGATATGTACCTCCACCCGGATCTGGATACTTTCTGCATTCTTCCATGGAGACCCCAGCAGGGAAAGGTAGCCAGATTTATCTGCGATATTTATAAGGCGGACGGGACACCTTATAAGGAAAGTCCCAGATATATTCTTCAGAACGCTGTGAAAAAAGCTGAGGAAAAGGGATATACTTTTAAGGTAAATCCGGAATGTGAGTTTTTCCTTTTCCATACCGATGATAATGGTTCTCCTACTACCCTGACGCACGAGAGAGCTGGTTTTCTGGATCTGAGTCCGGTGGACCTGGGGGAGAATGCCAGAAGAGACATTGTACTGACTCTGGAGGATATGGGATATGAAGTAGCTTCTTCCCATCATGAGATCGCTCCCGGTCAGCATGAGATTGATTTTACCATGTCAGATGTGATGGACACAGCGGATAAGCTGATGACCTTTAAGGTGGCGGTCCGCACTGTGGCAAAGCGTCATGGGCTCCACGCCACATTCATGCCAAAGCCAAGATCCGAGGTAAACGGTTCAGGTATGCATATCAACATGGCTCTTTACAAGGATGGGAAAAATATATTTGAAGATCCCCAGGACAGTCTGGGACTGAGTAAAGAAGCATATTCCTTTATCGCCGGACTGCTGGAACATATCAAGGGTATGACAGCGGTTTTCAATCCTCTGGTGAATTCCTACAAACGTCTGGTACCGGGATTTGAAGCACCCTCAGATGTAACCTGGTCCTCTACCCAGAGGACAGCACTCATAAAGGTATGCCAGGGTATGAGAGAAGAGAAGGCTATTGAGCTGAGAAGTCCGGATCCTTCCGCAAATCCTTATCTGGTATTTGCCCTGTGTCTGGAAGCCGGTATTGACGGTATAGAACAGGGACTGGAGGCACCTGCCGAACTGAAGAGAAGCATCCGGGATTTGTCCGAAGAAGAGAAAAATAATCAGGGTATCGAAGCCCTGCCGGAAAATTTAAGCGATGCGTTATATGAGATGGGAAGAGATGTCTGGGTAAAGGAGATGCTGGGAGAATCTTTTCTGGAGCATTATAAAAAAGGCAAGAGAAAAGAGTGGAAGAGTTATATGAAGCAGGTTTCCGAATGGGAACTGGAACAGTATCTGTACCAGATTTAAATATTTTTTAATCGGCAATGCAAATATCCTATAGGATGTCTGCTATAAGGTACTCGCAGAATTAAAGAAAAGGCAGGGAGCAGTATATGAGCATCATCATTGTGGCATTACCCAAGATTGAAGATGCAAAGCGGATACGAAAGATCCTGATGAACCATGGATTTGAAAATGTAGTATCCTGCTGTACCGCTTCCGCAGCTTTAATCGAGGCAAATCAAGATCAGAGAGGACTGATCATCAGCGGCTATAAACTTCCGGATATGCATTATACCCAGTTGTATGAATGTATACCAAAATATTTTGAAATGCTGCTGATGGGATCAGCAAATGTTGTAAGCTCGGCAGAAGGCGGAATCATCGCCGTGACTATGCCAGTGAAAATATATGATTTAGTCAATACCGTGGAAATGGTCCTCAGCCAGGTAGAACGGCGGTATAAAAAAGACAGGAAAAAACCAAGGAAGAGGACTGAGAAAGAAGAAAACTATATTAGGAACGCCAAGTTCCTGCTGATGGAGCGTAATCATCTTTCAGAAGAAGAGGCCTATCGCTACATTCAGAAATGCAGCATGGACAACGGCACGAATATGGTAGAAACTGCCCAGATGATATTGACGTTGATCTATGACGAATGTTAAAGGAGAAATGTGATATGTTTACTATTAATGAGAATTATCTGAAGCTTCCTGGAAGCTATCTGTTCTCTGATATTGCAAAAAAAATCGCAGCATATCAGAAGGAAAATCCAGAAAAAGAAATCATCCGACTGGGAATCGGAGATGTGACACAGCCCCTGGCGCCGGCGATCATTGAGGCTCTTCACGGAGCTGTGGAAGAGATGGCTCATGCAGAGACCTTCCACGGATATGCGCCGGATAAGGGCTACGTTTTCCTGAGAGAGGCTATTGCGAAAAATGATTATCAGGATCGCAGCTGTGACATTGATCCAGAAGAAATCTTCGTATCTGACGGAGCGAAATGTGACTCCGGAAATATTCAGGAGATCCTGGGATTAGATAATAAGATTGCTGTGTGCGATCCGGTTTACCCCGTATATGTAGATACCAACGTTATGGCGGGAAGAACAGGAAATTATAATAAGACGACACAGAATTTTGACGGTATGATCTACATGCCCTGTACGGCAGAGAATAATTTTGCCCCGGAATTTCCAAAGGAAACCCCGGATGTGATCTATCTCTGCTTTCCAAATAATCCTACAGGCTCTACGATCAGTAAAGAACAGCTTCAGGGCTGGGTGGATTACGCCAATAAAAACGGCAGTCTGATCATTTACGATGCGGCCTATGAGGCTTATATCACTGAGGAGGACGTGCCTCACAGCATTTATGAATGTGAAGGAGCAAAAACCTGTGCTATTGAGCTGAGAAGTTTTTCCAAGAATGCGGGATTCACCGGCGTCCGTCTGGGATTTGCGGTAGTGCCGAAAGATCTGAAATCCGGAGGAGTTTCCTTAAATGACCTCTGGGCCAGAAGACACGGGACCAAGTATAACGGAGCTCCTTATATCGTGCAGAAAGCAGGAGCTGCTGTGTATACAGAAGCAGGAAAAGCCCAGGTAAAGGAGCAGGTTGCATATTATATGAGAAATGCGCATACTATATATAATGGTCTGAAAGACGCAGGCTATACGGTCAGCGGCGGTGTAAACGCTCCTTATGTATGGCTGAAAACGCCGGGTAATCAGACCTCCTGGGAGTTCTTTGACACCCTTCTCCATGAGGTGAATGTGGTAGGAACTCCTGGAAGCGGTTTCGGCGCCTGCGGAGAAGGCTATTTCCGGTTAAGTGCTTTCGGCACCTATGAAAACACAATAGAGGCGATTAAGAGGATTACGAAGATGTAATCAAAGATATCCTGTCCGAAGTATCTGGATTTTTCTGGGTATTTCGGACTTTTTTAATTTCTTTTTTTGATTGAGTGGAGTGACTTTGGTGAACCGGGGGAGCGTGGAGGGCAAGAATATATGTGTATTTTCAGCTCAGTCTGCGCTCACTTTGAGCCTAAGGTCTCAAAGATGTGCTCGACAAATTCGCATAAAATACACATATATTCTTGAAGCTACGGTTGCTTCCGCTGCCGGGGGCAAAGGCCGTACGGTATTGCGGGAACTCAATTAAAAAAGAAATTTGGATGGTATGCTGGTGCTGGAGTTCGAGTGAAACGTACAGTTGGTCGGTGTGCAGGTGTTTAGAGATAAAAGAGAATCGAAATGGTGACAATAGAGAGTGATAGTTTTGATGAAGGAAGGGAATGGGATTATGGAATTTGTTAAGGGTATTGTTGAGAGAGAAAAGTCTGGATATGAGGAGTTTTTGGAGAAGGCGGAGGGGGATACTGCCTGTCTGGAGGGGACGGTCCATAGTCTTCGGGATATGGGGGAGATTGGGTTTGTGATTCTTAGAAGCAGGGAAGGGCTTCTTCAGGCTGTCTGGGAGGAAGGCGTCTCCAGAGAGGATCTGAAGGAGTTTCATGAAGGGGATTGTATCCGTGTGACGGGAACTGTGAAAACTGAAGAGAGAGCTCCCCAGGGAAAGGAATTGAGGATTAAGGAAACGGAATTTTTGTCTAAGGTTGACCAGCCTCTGCCCCTGCCGGTAGGAAAGTGGAACCTGAACACATCCCTGGAAGCCAAACTGAACATGCGCCCTGTCTCTTTAAGGAATGTAAGAGAGAGGGCTAAATTCCGTATTCAGGAAGGGATCACCAGAGGTTTCCGGGATTTCCTGTATCATCAGGGCTTTACAGAGATCCACAGCCCCAAGATCGGAGCAAAAAGTGCCGAGGGCGGCGCCAACCTTTTCAAGCTGGAATATTTCCATCATCCTGCAGTGCTCCAGCAGAGCCCCCAGCTTTATAAACAGATGATGGTAGGTGTGTTTGACCGGGTATTTGAGACCGGGCCTGTATTCCGGGCAGAGAAACACAACACCAGAAGACATCTGAACGAATATACCAGCCTGGACTTTGAGATGGGTTATATTGACAGCTTTTACGATATCTGCCGGATGGAGACAGGATTTTTGAAATACACCATGGATCTTTTGAACAGAGAATACAGGAAAGAACTGGATATCTTAAAGGTAACTCTTCCTGAGATCAAAGAAATTCCCTGTGTAACTTTCCAGAAAGCAAAGGAACTGGTTTCTGAAAAATACCAGAGAAAGATCCGGGCGCCTTTTGATCTGGAACCGGAGGAGGAAGAACTGATCGGAAAATATTTCCAGGAAGAATGGGGTTCAGATTTTGTATTTGTCACCCATTATCCTTCTAAGAAACGTCCTTTCTACGCTATGGATGATCCGGAAGACAGCCGCTATACTTTAAGCTTTGACCTGCTGTATAAGGGACTGGAGATCACCACAGGAGGCCAGAGGATCCATGATTATCAGATGCTGAAAGATAAGATTGCAGCAAAGGGTATGAGCGAAGAAGGACTGGAACAGTATCTGGATGCTTTTAAATACGGTATGCCTCCTCACGGAGGTCTGGGAATCGGTCTGGAAAGACTGACCATGCAGCTGATAGGAGAGGACAATATTCGAGAGACTACTTTATTCCCAAGAGATTTAACAAGGCTGGAGCCCTAGAAAGGAGCAAAACAATGAGCGCACAGAGAATAGACGATACAGTAATGGAAAATATAGAGATCCTGGCAAAGCTTTCCATGTCTGAGGATGAACGGGAAGAAATGCGGACAGAACTGGAAAAGATCCTGGATTATGTGGAAAAGCTTAATGAACTGGATACGGAAAATGTGGAGGCGGCCTCTCATATCTTCCCCCTGGAAAATGTGTTCCGGGAGGACGAAGTGACTAACGGGGACGCCCAGGAGGAAATGCTGGCCAATACTCCGGTGAAAAAAGAAGGACAGTATCAGGTTCCCAAGACCGTGTAGAAAGGATGAAAGACATGAAGATCATAGAGATGTCAGCCACTGCTCTGGGAGAGGAGATTAAAAAGGGGCAGATCGGCGTAAAGGAAGCTGTGAAAGCTTACCTGGATCAGATAGAAGCTGTGGAACCCTCTGTCCACGCTTATCTGGATATTGACGAAAAAAAGATATATGCGAGAGTAAAAGAAGTGGAAAAAGGCATCCGCCAGGGAAAATATACCGGTCCTCTGGCAGGTGTTCCCATTGCGGTAAAAGACAATATCTGCACCCGGGGACAGGCCACTACCTGTGCTTCTAAAATTTTAAATGATTTTGTGCCTCCATACAGCGCAGGTGCTGTGGAAAAGCTGGAAGAGGCAGGAATGATCCTCCTGGGAAAGAACAATATGGATGAATTTGCCATGGGAAGCACAACAGAAACATCTGCCTTTGGAGAAACGAAAAATCCCTGGGATCTGACCAGGGTGCCGGGAGGCTCTTCAGGAGGTTCCTGTGCGGCAGTGGCAGCAGGAGAGGCGCCCCTGGCTTTAGGTTCTGATACAGGAGGATCTATCCGCCAGCCTTCCGCCTTCTGCGGCGTCACAGGGCTGAAACCTACTTACGGCACGGTATCCCGCTATGGATTGGTGGCCTATGCTTCTTCCCTGGATCAGATCGGTCCCATTGGAAAAAATACAAAAGACTGCGGCGCTCTTCTGGATGTGATCGCAGGATATGACAAGCGGGACAGCACGTCCATTCAGAGAAAACTTTATGATTTCTCCAAAAATCTGGGAGAGGATATCAGGGGGCTTCGGGTAGGCGTTCCTAAAGAGTATCTCTCTGAAGGTCTGGACAGTGAGATCAAAAAAGCCATTGTAGATGTGGTAAACGCTCTGAGCCAGAACGGCGCTATTGTAGAGTTTTTCTCCCTTGGGATGACAGATTATGTGATCCCGGCCTACTATATTATCGCCTGTGCCGAGGCCAGCTCCAACCTGGCCAGATTCGACGGGGTAAAATACGGATACCGTTCTATGGAAGGAACAGACCTTCATGATATGTATAAGAAAACAAGAGCAGAGGGATTTGGCAAAGAGGCAAAGAAAAGAATCCTTTTGGGCTCTTTTGTATTAAGTTCCGGTTACTATGACGCTTACTATCTGAAAGCTTTGAAGACTAAAGCCCTTATCAAGAAAGCCTTTGACGAGGCCTTTGTAAAATATGATGTTCTCCTGGCTCCTGCCTCACCGTCGCCGGCGCCCCATCTGGGAGAAAGTCTTACGGATTCTTTGAAGATGTATTTAAGCGACATCTATACCGTAGCGGTAAACCTGGCAGGACTTCCTGCCATTAGCATGCCCTGGACTCTGGACAGCCAGAAACTTCCTGTAGGACTGCAGTTTATCGGAAACTGCTTTGAAGAGAAGAAGGTTCTCCAGGCGGCTATGGGACTGGAAAAAATCAGAGGGGACTTTCCTCTGGCATTTGCAAAGGAGGAAGGATAATGGAAAAACAATATGAGACGGTCATCGGACTGGAAGTCCATGTAGAACTTTCTACAGAATCCAAGATTTTCTGCGGCTGCTCTACTAAGTTCGGGGGAGCTCCCAATACCCATACCTGTCCGGTATGCGCTGGCCTTCCCGGGGCTCTTCCCGTACTGAATAAACAGGTGGTGGAATACGCCCTTGCCCTGGGTCTGGCGGCCAACTGCCAGATCAACCAGTACTGTAAATTTGACAGAAAGAATTATTTTTATCCGGACAATCCTCAGAACTATCAGATCTCCCAGCTTTATCTTCCCATCTGCCACGACGGATTTCTGGAGATCCAGACAGCGGCAGGTCCTAAAAAAGTCCGGATCCATGAGATGCATATGGAAGAAGATGCAGGAAAACTGATCCATGACGAGTGGGATGACTGCTCTTTGGTGGATTACAACCGAAGCGGCGTTCCCCTTATTGAGATCGTGTCTGAGCCGGATATGAGAAACGCCCAGGAAGTGATCGCTTATCTGGAAAAACTGCGGCTTATCTGCCAGTATTTGGGAGTCTCTGACTGTAAGCTTCAGGAAGGGTCTATGCGTGCCGACGTAAACCTTTCAGTAAGAGAGGTGGGGTCCCGGGAGCTGGGAATCAGGACAGAGATGAAGAATCTGAACTCTTTTAAGGCTATTGCAAGAGCTATCGAAGGAGAAAGAGCCCGGCAGATTGAGCTTCTGGAAGAGGGACGCCCGGTGATCCAGGAGACCCGGCGGTGGGATGACAATAAGGAATATTCCTACGCTATGCGTTCCAAGGAGGACGCCAAGGATTACCGCTACTTCCCGGACCCGGACCTGCCTCCGGTGCGCATCAGCGATCAGTGGATAGCCCAGATCCGGAATGCCCAGCCGGAACTTCAGGAGGAAAAGGCAAAACGGTATATGGAGCAGTACGAGCTGTCAGATTATGACGCCGGCCTTCTGACCCAGTCCAGACACCTGAGCGAAATGTTTGAAAAGACTGCGGCAATCTGCCAGATGCCGAAGAAGGCGGCCAACTGGTATATTGGGGAAACTCTGCGCCTGGTAAAAGAAGAAGGAATAGAGACAGAAGAAATCTCCTTCTCTCCGGAACATCTGGCAGAGCTGATCCTGATGACAGACCGGGGAGAGCTGAACAATAAAACTGCCAAAGAAGTTTTCCGTATGATTTTTACAGACGATGTGGACCCCATGATCTATGCAGAAGAGAAAGGGCTGAAAACCGTTCTGGATACAGGACTTCTGGAAGAGACCGTGGCAAAAGTCCTGGAAGAAAATCCAGACACGGTAAAGCAGTATCTGGAAGGAAAGACGAAAGTCACCGGATTTTTGGTAGGTCAGATCATGAAGCAGATGAAAGGAAAAGCAGATCCTAAACAGGTGAACCAGCTTCTTAGACAGAAGCTTCAGGAGGCAGAGGAGAAGGCATAGCGTAAGGGATTTAAAGGATCTTACATCAGAAAAGAAAAATCCGGAAGAGCTTTAAAACCATCCTCTTTTGTGGTAAGCTACTGTAGAAGATGGGAGGAAAGCTATGGATATTATTGAATTTCAGAATAAATTAAAAGATATACAGACCCTGGCTCTGAATAACGGGAAACAGGTACGGGCAGAGCTGGTGGAAAAATTTTTCGGTGAGGAGGATATGGATCAGGAGAAACTCCAGAAGGTCTACGATTATCTGGAAGTCCAGGGAATCCGTGTTACCGGAAGAACAGGAGACAGAGAAGACGCCGGACAAGGGCCGGTTCCTCATATAGAGAAAAAACAGGAAAGAGTTCCTCTTACAGCAGAGGAAGAAGAGTATCTTAAGGAGTATCTGAAAGCCTTTGGATTTGAGGAAAATTTAAGAGACCGGCAGGAATTGCTTCTGGCCTGCAAAAGAAATGAAGAAGGTGCCAGGGAAAGTCTGGTAAAGGCCTGCCAGAGAGAACTGGCAGATGTGGCAAGAGACCTGAACTGCCGGGAGGTTCTCTTCGCAGATCTGCTTTCTGAGGCAAATACAGCTCTTCTTATGGCACTGGAGGAGCTTAAGGATGTGACAGAGGAAGAAGCGGCAGAAGAATGGCTTATGCATAAAGTCCGCAGCCTGGTGGAAGAATTTCTGGAGGAGCAGACCAGGCAGAAGAGAGAAGATAATTTCCTGGTGGAAAAGGTCCAGAACCTGGAAGAAAGAGTGAAGGCCCTTACAGAAGATGAAAATGTGAAATACAGTGTAGAAGAGCTGGCCGTTTTTCTGGATATGGAGCCGGAAGAAATGGAAGCCATTCTCCGTCTGACAGGAGACGACAGCGGAAAATAATGGACACCAGACCTGTGGAAGCCCTTATAGTTATGAATGAAAGAAGCCCTGTGTATCTGGCTGCTTCCGAGCGATATGCCCGGAGGAAAGGCCGGAAACACAGGGCTTCTTTTCTGAATTTTTTAAAAGTTTTCACAGTTTTTTCATTGATTGTTTTTATAATAAGAAGTATCATCTTTATATGATATGCTAATTGATTTTCTGAACCCCTAAAGGCGAAGAAATTGCGATATCAAGGGGAATACTATTTTTACCCGATATAAATAAGATGAAAAAGGTTGGAGGTAAACAAATGGACATTAAAGAAAAGAAAAAGCCCCAGCTTCCAAAAAAACCGGTGATATTTTATTACCTTATCGTACTGGTCATACTGGCAGCAGTGAATTTTTTCCTTGTGCCCTCCATATCAGAGAGCCGCATACAGGATGCCACCTATGACCAGTTTTTGGATGCTCTTGAAGGAGGCAGGATTTCAGAAGTAAATCTGGAAGAAGATACCATCTATTATCTGGTAAAGGACGGCAATCAGCAGCAGATTTATAAGACTGGCCGCATTTTCGATGTTAATGAGGTAGAAAGACTGGATCAGGCAGGGGTGGTTTTCTCTGAGGAGATTCCTCAGCAGATGAATCCTCTTCTTTCGTCCCTTATCAGCTTTGTCCTGCCCCTGGTTCTGCTATGGGTTATCGGCGGCTGGCTGATGAAGCGTATGATGAAAAACATGGGCGGCATGGGAGGACCGGGAGCTATGACTTTCGGAAAGAGCAATGCCAAAATCTATGTAAAATCTTCTACAGGAATCAAGTTTTCGGATGTGGCAGGGGAAGATGAAGCCAAGGAACTCCTTACGGAATTAGTGGACTACCTTCACAATCCGGAAAGATATACAGACATCGGAGCATCTCTTCCGAAAGGCGCCTTGTTAGTGGGACCTCCGGGAACCGGTAAGACTCTGTTAGCCAAAGCGGTGGCCGGAGAAGCAAATGTCCCCTTCTTTTCCATCTCCGGTTCGGAATTTGTGGAGATGTTTGTAGGTATGGGTGCGGCTAAAGTCCGGGATTTGTTTCAGCAGGCCAATGAGAAGGCGCCCTGTATTGTATTTATCGATGAGATTGATACCATCGGCAAAAAGCGTGACGGACAGTTTGCCGGAGGAAACGATGAGCGGGAACAGACTCTGAATCAGCTCCTTACAGAGATGGATGGATTTGACAGCTCCAAGGGCGTGGTGATCCTTGCCGCCACCAACCGTCCGGATTCTCTGGATCCGGCTCTTTTAAGACCGGGACGTTTCGACCGGAGGATCCCTGTAGAACTTCCGGATCTGAAGGGAAGAGAGGAAATCCTTAAGGTTCACGCCAGAAAGATCAAAATTTCCGATGATGTGAATTTCAGCGATATTGCTAAGGCGGCTCCCGGAGCTTCCGGTGCCGACCTGGCTAATATTGTAAACGAGGCGGCTCTTAGGGCTGTCCGTGACGGAAGAAAATTTGCCACTCAGGCCGACCTGGAAGAAAGTATTGAGGTGGTTATCGCCGGATATCAGAAGAAGAACCAGGTTCTTTCCAATAAAGAAAAACTTATTGTGGCTTATCATGAAGTGGGGCACGCTTTGGTTGCTGCCATGCAGTCCCATTCCGCACCGGTGCATAAGATCACCATTATCCCCAGAACTTCCGGAGCCCTGGGCTATACCATGCAGGTAGAAGACGGAGAACATTATCTCATGTCCAAGGAAGAACTGGAGAATAAAATTGCTACTTTCACCGGCGGAAGAGTTGCAGAGGAACTGATCTTCCATTCCATTACCACAGGCGCTTCCAACGATATTGAACAGGCTACCAAGCTGGCCAGAGGCATGATCACCAGATATGGTATGTCCAAGGAATTCGGTATGGTGGCTATGGAGACGGTGACCAACCAGTATCTGGGAGGAGACAGCTCTCTTACCTGCTCCTTTGAAACCCAGACACGGATCGATAAAATGGTAGTGGATCTGGTGCAGAAACAGCATGACAAGGCTGTGAAGATCCTGGAGGATAATATGCCCAAGCTTCATGAGCTGGCCAAATATCTTTATGAACATGAGACTATCACGGGAGAAGAGTTTATGAGGATCCTGACTACGAAGCCAAGGATCGCAATGAACCAGGAAGAAGCCGGAGAAGGGTCAGAAGACCAGACACAGGCATAATAGAAAAATATATATGAAAAGAAGAAACTGTTGTATTTTGCAGACTGCTGCGGAATACAGCAGTTTTTTTGTGGTAACAGAAGATTTATAAAATTTATCGCTGATCATCTTTTGGAAAAACAAGGATTTTATGGGACAGGAAAGGCCTGCAGCCCTTTTAAGCTGCAGACCTTAATGCCGTGATATAATAGAAAAGAAAATCAGAACACTTCTTTGCTTACTTCATCAATGACTTCGCTGGCTGCTTCATAAACGCCGGGGAAGGTACTGATGCCCAGGCCCTGAGTCAGGCAGGGAATATAATATTTTGTGCCGTTTTCTTTACACACCCTGCGAACTTCCTGTTCTACCAGTTCTTTGTTCCAATCCGGACGGTCAATGGAAGCACTGTCGATACCGCCCATAATAGTGATCTGTCCGCCGTACTTCTGGATCAGCTTCGGAATATTATTGGAGCTCATTGTTCCCTGCCAGATGTCTACGCCCATCTCGATCATATAGGGGACTAAAGTTGCGGCATAGGAATCGCTGTGGTGAATGATCAGTTCTACGCCGTGAGACTTATAGTAGCCATAGATCTTTTTATAGGCAGGAAGAATAAATTCTTCAAACATAGCAGGAGAAATAAAGGTAGAAGTCTGGCTTCCCCAGTCGTCATGATGGAAGATAGCATCTGGTTTTATGTACTTGCAGATTTTTTCCGCATACTGCAGTTCCCAATCCGTGAGGTAGTCGATCAACTCCTGGGTAGCTTCCGGCTCTTCGTAGAAATTCATCAGACAGTTCTGGATTTCCTGAAGGTGGTGGCACTGTTCAAAGATGCCGGGAGCCACAAACTGAGTGACAAAATATTCCTTCCGGTCAATTTTTTCCGCTTCTTTTACAAAAGGTTCCCAATCGGCATCTGAGTAATCCAGACTGGGAGCATGAACATAGTCTTTCCAATGGGTTATATCTTTGCATACGATATGCTCCTCGTCATGGATCGGGAAGCCTCCGGGAGTTCCTTCGGGCCATACATTTGTTACACCCCAGGCATTTTTCACAGGTCCTTTACCATACTCTGCTGCAGGGTTATGGGCCATATACGGATTCATGACCACCATGGCTAAGGCCTCATACTGATTTACATAACGATCTGGTTTCCCGCCCCGGATCGTTTCTAATAAGTTTTGTCTTTTCGTTAACATACACAATACCTCCTTTGGAATTTTTCCCCCTATAGTACATATTATACAAAAGAGAAAAAGGCTTGTAAATCCGTATAAAGAAGGTTTTTACCTTAGACCAATACTACACTATGTAGGAGACTGATTTTCGTCCATATCCAGGAGACGGAGAGAAAGGTTCAGATAAAACAATTCATCGGCATCTTCCAGATCTGTTTCCAGGATCGTACGGATCCTTTCCAGACGATAGAGAAAAGTACTCCGGTGGATAAACAGGGCTTTGGCGCTTTGCACGGTATTCAGATTATGCTCCAGATAAGTTCGGAGAGTTTTTATATATTCTGTATTCTGCACTTTGTCGGATTGGACAAGATCCAGAAGCTTTTCGTAGCAGAGCATATTTCCGGGCAGGATCCTGGTAGCCTGACGGAGGATGTAAGGGACTGCTATCTGGTCAAAATGATGGATCCATAGCTGCGGATCGATCTCCCCTCCCAGTTTCAAAGCAGTATAGGCCTGATGATACTGGCGGCGAAGGTTCATATGGCCGGTCATAGACCGGCTGTAGCCGGCTTTGAGTATGCTGTCACGGATAAAGAGGACCAGTCCCTGGAAGACTTCTTCTGCTTCCAGATCCAGAAGACTCAGATTGAAGAAGCTGACCACATTATCTTTATAAACCACACTGCAGGAAGCGGAAAATTCTGCACCGATAAAACTGCACACTGTATCTGCATTCAGGGAAGCATGGACATCTCCGGAAGTCTGTATCACAGAACAGAGATAATTGTGCTGAGGCAGCCATCCCACGCTGTTCAGCAAATGGCTGATGTTCATATAATCTGCAGTCCGGTCCGAGAGTACGCTCTGAAAGATAGACTGCAGGGTAGTACTTCTGGAAGAAGATTCGGAATACATCCTGTGAAGGATATACTCTGCCTGGTGAGCCAGAACAGTGATCAGATAATGGTCGGCATCGGTAATGGTTTCCTCTTTTTCAATAATAGAAAGCCTGTACTGCCCCTGGCCGTTGAGAAAGAGATTTATGTTCAGAGAACGGTGCCCGGTAATGTAAGCAGGAAACAGGGCAGGGACCTTGCTTTCAGGTGCAATTCGGCAGGCCGGATCCTGATTAAAAGAATTCAAATAATCAATACGCACTGAAGCATCCTGGAAAAAGGACTCCATATCGGGAAGCTCTTCCAGTGCGGACTGAGCTACCAGAGAACCGTCATTGGCCAGGATACATAAAGGATTTCGGAATACCGGCATGGACAGCTGCAGAAGCTCATCTAAAGTGCCGTCCTGATGACATACAGAGATAAGCTGCTGCTCCCAGCTTTCATAGTAGTCAAAGATACTCTGTATAGCATTGAACACATGAAGTACGGATGTGTCACAGGATAAAAGAATACAGGAAAAGCGGCCCTCAGGAAGAAAAGAATTTCTGTTTTTCTGACATATGACAAGGACCACGTCTTCCGGCATAGAAGTAAATACCGACAGATCCAGAATCTCTTCAGTAAGGTAAATATGATTACTTAGAAGCCCCCTGTCTGCCTCGTAGAAAAAGGGGCGGGCAAGGGGCTGGTTTTTTGAAAGAAGACGGTAATCCGCTATATGAAATTGTTGTTTCAGACTTTCGTAGAGCAAAATGGATGTAAGCTGCAATGCTAGTTCCTCCCTGGGTCAGACGATAAAGGTTTTTGCTACTTCTGCGGCGTCCACAGCATTTTCTGTGTAGGAATCCGCCCCAATGGAGTCTGCAAACTCTTTGGTGACGGCGCCGCCACCTACCATGATCTTCAGACGGTGTTCCGTATCAGACTGACGGAGGGCTTTTACCACATGTTTCATGGTAGGGCAGGCTGTGGTGAGAAGAGAGGAAAGACATACAATGGAAACATCAGGGTTTTCTTTTACAGCCTTTAAAAACTGTTTTTCTGAGATATCTACACCCAGATCGATCACTTTGAAACCGGCGCTGCGGAACATGATGGCAACCAGATTTTTTCCTACATCATGGAGGTCTCCCTCCACAGTACCCAGGATTACGGTTCCCACATAGAGCCCCCGCTCTGTTTCCAGATAAGGAGTGAGGAGATCCAGTCCCTTCCGCATACATCTGGCGCAGGACAGGATTTTAGGAATATCTGCCTCATCATTTTTATATTTTTCCCCCATCCGGCGCATAGCAGGAACCATACTTTCCTCTACAATGCGCAAAGCGGGTACGTGTTTTTTTAAAGCCTGATTGATCAGCTGTTCCGTTACTTTATAGTGACCCTGTTCCACAGAATTCTTGATTTTCTCCAGTATTGTCGTCATTTTCCTCTCCTGTAAAAGCCTATTATTTTTTATTTTACTATTTATTCGAGCAAAAAACAACTGGTATATGCAATTGTGCAGGGCCCGTAATAGTAGGGAAGATTATTGTCTTGGCATACCTGGGTGACCAGCATGCCGTAGGCTTCCATAGAAGCAAAGGTTTTATCCGGAAAGCGGCAGGGGGCATCAGGGTAGGTACAGGAAGCGCAGCGGGTACAGGCGCCGGAACCGATAGGAAGCATCTTAGGATATTTACTGCGGAGTTTTTCTTCCAGCTCAAAAAAATGTTTTTTGTGGGCCTTCTCCGTTTCAATCATACCCTCTCCATCCATAGAATCTTCCAGTTCTCCCACTGTCTGTACCAGGATTCCCCGGCAGTAGCGGCGGACACGGGCCTCACATTCTTCCAGGGTACCGCAGCCGGGAGGGCAGTGCCAGTTTTTCCCATACATATGGCAGGTGTTTGAGGCGCACATCTGCCGTACATCCGGCAGCAGCTTGATGGTGGAACAGTCAAGGACAGCCACATGAGTAAAACCGGACTCCTCTCCCAGTTTTTTTAGTTCTTCTATATCTAACATAATAAAACACATCCTTTCCCTTAGTGTACTGTATCACTCACATTTCGTATAATGACTTGCCTGAAAGTGAATAATACAGTACACTAGTTTTCCGGCTGGATCTCAGGAAATTCCAGCTCATCTATAAAACAGTCCTGAAACTCCGGCAGAGCCGCCAGCTCCAGAAAATCTACCTGATCCATAAGCTGAACAGTTTTGTCCAACTCTTCTGTATTGAGCAGGGCAATTTTCGCCCCTTCCCCTGCGGCATTTCCCACAGGCACTACCCGGTCTCTGAGGGAATAGGGAAGAAGGCCGATATCACAGGCGCTTTTTGGATCCATATAATTGCCGAAGGCTCCTGCAATATACACTTTACGGATATTTTCATGGGTGATGCCCAGGTGTTTTTCCAGGAGAAGGATGCCTGCAGCAATGGCTCCTTTTGCAAGCTGCACTTCCCGGACGTCCTTTTGTGTCAAAAATACTTCCGGGTAAGCAGGATCGTAGAGAAAAGCAGGCATGTGATTCCATTGAGTCATATGAGGGGCGAAAGCAGGGTCTAGTTCTGTGGCTTCATCTTTATTCAGAAGCCGTCCGGATTCGTCAATGAGACCAGCTCGGCGCAGACAGGCAATGGTGTCAATAAGACCGGAACCACATATTCCTTTGGGGGTGTCCTGGCCGATTACAGAAAAGTGGAAACCAGAAGAATCATAAGATATATGATCTATGGCCCCCTGAGCTCCTCTCATTCCGCAGTGGATCTTCGCTCCTTCGAAAGCAGGTCCGGCGGCAGTGGAACAGCAGACCAGCCGGTCTTTGTTTCCAAGGACCAGTTCCCCGTTAGTTCCAATATCCAGCATAAGAGAAATCTCCTCCTGAAGATCCGGCCTGAGAGAAAGGATACAGCCCATGGTATCAGCCCCTACAAAACCGGCGATAACCGGGAGGAATATCAGCTCGCCCTCCGGGTGGACATGAATGTCAAATTCAGAGGCTTTTTTGCGGATCAGTCCCTTTTGAGAGGGCACATAAGGCGCTCTTACCAGAGATTCCATAGGATACTGGAAGAAAATATGGTGCATACAGGTGTTTCCTACAAAACAGAGGAGATAAATGTCTTCCCTTTGGATCCCGGCAGACTGAGCAAGCTGGCCGATAAGTTTATCAGCAGCGTTGTGGACACAGTCTGCCAGTTCTCTGTGTCCGTGCTCCAGCACATAGTTGGCCCGGGAAATCACATCAGCCCCATAGGCGGCCTGGGGATTAAGACTGCTGGCGGTACAGAGCTCCTTTCCTGTCCGGCCGTCCAGAAGATAGGCGGCGATGGTGGTGGTGCCGATATCAAAGGCGGCCATATAATAAGGCTCTTTGTCAGGAAGCCTGGAAAATGAAGGGTGAAAGGGTACCTGCCGGATACTGGAGGAAGTGAGGATCCGGTGATTTTTCGGACTGTTCTCGGTATCCACCAGGAGAGCTCCTTTCACTTTTGTCTGGCAGGCCCGTACTTCTGTCCAGTCTGAACCATTTTCTGATATTTTTACCAGACATTTTCCACAGGTACCCCGGCCTCCGCAGGGGGCGTCCAGAAAGATTCCGGCCTCTTTCAGAGCTTCCATAAGTGTGGTGTTTTCCAGAACTTCTATGGAAGTACTTTCAGGCCGAAAAGTAAGTTTATATTTTTGCGGCATAGGAATCCTCCTTTATCACACTTTTTTACATTGTACCAAAAAGGACTGCCGTATGAAACCGTACAGAAGGTTCATACAGCAGTCCTGTGCACATGCTACATTATAAATTCGTTGCTTATGCTGCCAGCTCTTTTGCTTTCTGTGCAGCAGATGCAGCATCTGGTGTATAAGCGTCTGCACCAATCTCATCAGCAAATTCCTGAGTAATAGGAGCGCCGCCTACCATAACCTTGATGTTCTTACGGAATGGAGCTTCATTTAATGCGGCAACGGTATCTTTCAGTGCCGGCATTGTAGTTGTAAGAAGAGCAGAGCATCCAACGATCTTAACATCAGGGTTTGCATTAACTGCATCAATGAATTTCTGGATAGAAACATCAACGCCTAAGTCGATTACTTCAAATCCTGCACTTTCGATCATCATAGCAACCAGGTTCTTGCCGATATCATGAAGGTCACCGGCAACTGTTCCGATAATCATCTTGCCATATTTGTTTGCGCTGTCGCCGGCTAAGTGAGGTTTCAGAACTTCAACACCTTTCTTCATGGCTTTTGCAGCAATCAGCATTTCCGGAACGAAGATCTCATTCTTTTTGAAACGCTCACCTACAACACCCATAGCGTCGATCATAGCATTTAACAGTTCAGTAGCATCACATCCCGCATCTAACGCTTCCTGAACAAGTCCGCCCACAACCTTTGCCTTTCCGGCAGCAACAGCATCCGCAACATTCTGAATCTGACTCATAGTAAATTCCTCCTTATTTTTAAAATAAATGATTATAATGGTTTCTTCATATTAATAAATTAAAGATCCTGCTATTTCTTTTCCGGTCCGATGAGACCCTCTCTGTAAGCGCCGATGTATTCCATGCAGTAGTCATCCAGACCCAGAAGAGCTTCTGTAGCGTAGATGTGTCCCAGCATATCACGGTTTACAGGATCCAGGATGGCACTGTCCAGACCCGCATTCATGGCCAGTGTCAGGAAACAGCAGTTGATCAGTTTACGCACCGGAAGGTTAAAGGAAATATTGCTGATAGCAGCAGTAATATGTATATCCGGATATTGTTTTCTGATAGTGGAGATAACTTCCACATTCATTGCAATGCCGTCCTCTGAAGTGCAGAGCATCTCAACAAGAGGATCGATATGGATACGGGAAGGAGCAATGTTATACTCTTTCGCTTTTTCCATAATGAATTTAAATACCTTCAGACGGTCATCTGCAGTTTTAGGAATACCTGTGTTGTCGCTGAGCAGTGCGATAACTTCCCAATCTTTGTTCTCTTCCTTTGCCATAATAGGGAAGATCGTATCGATCTTATCGCCCTCTCCGGAAACAGAGTTAAAAAGTCCCGGTCTCTTGCAGTAACTGTAAACTTCTGCCAGTACATGAGCGCTGGGGCTGTCAATAGAGATGGGAAGATCTGTAACCTCCTGGATACAGTCGATCATCCATTTCAGAGTCTCCACTTCCACATCCTCTGGAACAGAAGCGCAGCAGTCGATGAAGCTGGCATTTGCTTCAGCCTGCATGCGGGCCCGGTTTTTTATAAATTCAGCGTCCCGTTCTGCGATGGCTTTTGCCACGGAAGGAATAGAACCATTGATTTTTTCACCAATAATTATCATTTCGATTACAGCCTCCTTCTAAAATTCTATATTTATTTTAACAGAAAAAATCAGGGAGAAACATTCTATAAACTGTTTGTTTTTACAAAAATAATTCATACAGATTGTAGTATGGACATAAAATGCACAAAGGTAAAGGGGCTGGATTGACTTACATATTATATTTTGCTAGAATGACTACGGAGGTTTTGCAATGAATTACATTGTATTTGACTTAGAGTGGAATCAATGCCCCTATGGGAAAGAAAGAGAAAATAAAAGGCTTCCTTTTGAAATTATAGAAATAGGAGCGTTAAAATTAGATGAAGACCGGAACTATACGGATTCTTTCCATCAGGTGATAAAACCTGTTGTTTATAAAAAACTGCACTACCGTACAAAGGAGATTCTGGATATCAAAGGTTCAGATTTGGAACATGGGATTTCTTTTGCAGAAGCAGTGAAAAAATTTATAAAATGGTGCGGTCCCGAAGCAAAGTTCTGCACATGGGGCTCTTCTGACCTGGTAGAGCTTCAGAGAAATATGAAGTATTACCATATGCTGAACTTGCTGAAAGGGCCGGTTTTTTATTATGATATACAAAAGCTATTCGGCCTGGCATATGAGGGGCAGCGGACAGCCAGGTCCCTGGAAAGCGCCATTGATTATCTGGATATGAAAAAAGACGGAGGCTTTCATAGAGCCTTAAATGATGCATATTATACTGCAGAAATTTTTAAGGGAATACCTTCGGAGAAAATGCAGAAGTATTATTCTATAGACTGTTATCAGAATCCCAAAAGCAGACAGGAACAGATTTATGCAGTTTTTCCGGAATATTCCAAGTTTATATCCAGAGAGTTTGTCTCCAAGGAAGAGGCGATGAAAGACCGGGATGTTACCCGGACCAAATGTTTCCTCTGCCAGAAAACAGCTAAAAAAAAGATCCGATGGTTTTCTGTGAATACCAAGGCCCACATGTGCCTGGCTTTTTGTCCGGACCATGGATATTTCAGAGGGAAAGCAAGGCTGAAAAAGACAGACGAGGGAAAATATTATGTGGTAAAAACGCTGAAAAAGATCGGACCGGAAGAGGCGCAGCTCATACGGGATAAGCGAGATGCCCTCAGAAAAAAACGCCGCCAGCGGAGGCACCAGGAAAAATAATCAGCTATACGAAGGAGGATGATCAGGCTTTTATGGGAGCACAAGAAAGACAAGAAGAAAATAAAATGGGGGTCATGCCGGTAAATCGGCTTTTGATTACCATGTCCGTACCGATGATGATTTCCATGCTGGTACAGGCTTTATATAATATCGTAGACAGTATGTTTGTGGCACAGCTAAATGAGAATGCATTAACAGCAGTTTCTCTTGCCTTTCCCATCCAGAACCTGATGATTTCTGTGGGGGTGGGAACCGGCGTAGGTATTAATGCACTTCTTTCCAGAAGTCTGGGAGAGAAAGAGTATGAACGGGCAAATAAAACGGCAAACCACGGAATTTTACTGGCTTTGCTCAGTTACGGGGTATTTGCTGTGGCCGGACTCCTTGGCAGCGGCCTTTTTATGGAGGTACAGACTTCTGACCCTCAGATCGTAGCTTACGGGACAAGCTATCTGCGGATCTGCACCATCATGTCTTTTGGAATGTTTCTTCAGATTACCTTTGAAAGGCTTCTGCAGTCCACCGGAAAAACGATTTATACCATGTGGACCCAGATGCTGGGGGCAATTATAAATATAATCCTGGATCCGATCATGATCTTCGGCCTTTTCGGCTTTCCCAGAATGGAGGTGGCGGGAGCCGCCCTGGCTACGGTTTTGGGTCAGATCATTGCAAGCATTGTAGCCTTTATGGTGAACCGAAAGAAAAACCGGGAACTTCATCTTACCTTCCGGGGATTTTGCGTTTCCAGAGAAATTATCCGGAGTATCTATGCCGTGGGAGTGCCGTCAATTGTGATGTCTTCCATCAGCTCGGTAATGACCTTTGGCATGAATAAGATCCTGATTTCCTTTTCGTCTACAGCAACAGCGGTATTCGGCGTTTACTTTAAGCTTCAGAGCTTTGTGTTTATGCCGGTTTTCGGCCTGAATAACGGAATGGTGCCGATTGTAGCTTTTAATTACGGCGCAAAGAAAAAGGAGAGGATCAAGAGAACAGTCTTCCTTGCTTCCTGCTATGCTACCGGAATCATGCTGTTGGGACTTGCCATATTCCAGATCTTCCCGGCCCAGCTTCTGGCGATCTTTAATGCTTCGGAGAACATGGTCCATATAGGAACTCTTGCACTGCGTCTGATCAGTTTGAGCTTTGTTTTTGCAGGGTTCAATATCGTATCTTCCTCACTGTTTCAGGCTTTGGCCCATGGAATGCTCAGCCTGTGGATGTCTCTGGTTAGACAGCTCTGCGTTCTGCTGCCGGCAGCTTTTGTTTTGTCAAAGCTTGGCGGACTGGATGCGGTGTGGTGGGCATTTCCCTTTGCGGAGATATTTTCGCTGGCTTTGTGTCTGGCGTTTAGAAGACATATTTACCAGAGAGAGATTGAACCTTTGGGGGAATCATAAAAGCTGCGCTGTGTGAATAGTTATTGGATCAGACGATAGTGAAAGGCTTATTTTTGCTTGAGTATAGCAGAGATGAGCCTTTTTTATTATAGAGTTTTCGATATTCAGAGGATGAAATTGCTGTACAATAGTGGCGAAAATGATGAGTTGAAAGTGGATATGTCCGCAGAAACCTGTGGAAGACTTTTTAAATTTGTAATAAAATAATAAAAAATGTTGGCGAAGGAGGATTATAGTGGATAAAAATGAATTTGCCTTAACACCACCTATGGGCTGGAACAGCTGGGACTGTTACGGAGCGGCAGTAACAGAAAAAGAGCTTCTGCAAAATGCAGATTATATGGCGGAAAACCTGAAAGAATTTGGCTGGGAATATATTGTCTGTGATATACAATGGTATGAGCCTTTGGCAGACTCCAGCCATTACCGGAAATTTGCAGATCTTTGCATGGACGGATATGGAAGAGTGATTCCGGCGCCAAACCGTTTTCCATCTGCATCAGAAGGCGGCTTTAAGAAGCTTGCTGACTATATTCATAACAAAGGACTGAAATTCGGAATCCATATTATGAGAGGGATTCCCCGTCAGGCAGTAGCTGAAAAAGCTCCTGTGAAAGGAACAACCTATACGGCCAGGGATATTGCCCATCCATACTCCATTTGCTGCTGGAATACAGATATGTATGGAGTGGATGCAACAAAACCTGGAGCGCAGGAATACTATAATTCTATTATTGAACTTTATGCTTCCTGGGGAGTAGATTTTATTAAAGTGGATGATATTTGTGTAAAGTATGGCAGACCGGGAGAGGAGAGTACTATTGAATACGGGAGAGATGAGATTGAGCTTCTCAGAAGAGCTATTGACACATGCGGAAGGCCCATTGTCCTTAGTCTTTCTCCTGGTCCGGCCATGGTAGATAAGGCAGAACATCTTTGCAAAAACGCCAATATGTGGCGAATTACCAATGATTTCTGGGACAGATGGACAGATATTATGGAAATGTTCGACAGATGCCGTGACTGGAGCCCCTATGTAGCCCCGGGCTGCTTCCCGGATTGTGATATGCTTCCTCTTGGGCATTTATCCATCAAAGGCTGTGAACATGGGATGGGAGAAAGAATGACGCAGCTTACCAGAGAAGAGCAGAGGTCTATGATGACCTTGTGGTGTATTTTTCGTTCCCCATTGATGCTGGGCTGCGAACTGACAGATATGGATCCCTGGACCAGGAGCCTTGTAACCAACCTGGAGGTTCTAGAGCTTTTAAAGAAAAGCAGAAATGCAAGAGAAGTACTAAGGTCTTATGATATGATCCTGTGGAGGGCGGAAGATGAAGAGGGCAATATTTATGCGGCGGTTTTTAATATTGCAAACTGGGAAGAAAGTTTCTCCATCAGTCTGGATCAACTGGAAACAGAAGAAACTGTACGGATTAGAGATATGTGGGACAGAAAAGAGCTGGGTGAAGCGAAAAATTACTTTACAGTTACATTAAAGGCCCATGAAGGGAAATTGTTTAAACTATATACAGAATAGAGGAGAGGCTTATCCTTGCTGAATCATGGCGGGGATAAGCCTTCGTAATTACTTTCTTTGAATAAACGGTAGTGTTCTATCTTTCCGGAACGATCTCCAACCAGTATCCATCAGGATCTTTAATAAAGTAGATTCCCATATCCGGATTTTCAAAGCAGATACATCCCATCTCTTCGTGGAGCTTGTGGGCCTGGTCAAAATCTGCAGTGCCAAAGGCCAGATGGAACTCACAGTCTCCCAGATTGTAATCTCTGTTAAAATCTCTGAGCCAGGTCAGCTCCAGCTCAAAATCTGTGGTATCATTTCTTACATATACAATAATAAAAGAGCCGTCCTTTGCCTCTTTGCGGCGCTTTTCTTTCAGGCCCAGGGCTTTTTCATAGAAGGCCAGAGAGCGGTCTAAATCTCTTACATTATAGTTTTCATGGATCATTTGAAATTTCATATGGATTTCCTCCTTAATCTTCCGGGCAGGGGATAACCTGTCCTTCTTTTTCTAACACAATGATATGGGTTTTGTATTTTTTCCCGGCAGGGGTCTCCAGATATTTTGGGATCACCGAAAAATCCTTCCAGAAATGCATGGGAAAAGCATACCGGGTTGTCGTATTATCCAGTATATAGGAAAAACCTTTGTCATACCATTTCTCCTGCCTTGGATCCAGAGGGAGAAAGGCGGCAAAAAGTTCCAGATCTTTCAGGGGCTCCACATACTTTTTAAAATTCGCTGTCATATTGTTATTGTACTGTTTGGATTCTCCCGGCCATACCCACCAGTTCAGGTCTCCGGCATGATAAATGGTCTTATCCTCTGTGTGTACAAGAAAAGCTATGCCGCAGTCTGTGGAATGCAGGGTTTTTACCTTCATGGAGCCGGCGCCCTTATTCCAGTTTAAGGTGAGTGTTTCTTCGGCTTTCATAAAATGGAGGTTAGGCAGTTCCAAACGGTCTCTCATGTATCTTCTGGTATCAAAGGAAAGAATATAGTGGATCTCCCCAGGTCCGGTGATATGGAAGATTTCCGGATTAAAGTGATCTTGATGGCGGTGAGAAACAAAGATAAAAAGCGGCTTTTCTTTGGCAAGCTCCGGAATCTTTCCTTCGTAATAATCAAACAGGCAGCAGCAGTTGGAAAATTCCGCCAGAAAACCGCTGTGGCCGATATAAGTGATTTTCATCTTCATAGTCTCCTTAGAGAATGCAGAAAATTTAGTGCTTTTTCTTTTTTCTGGATTTTCTCCGTTTTTTTAAGCTGAGAGCCCGGCGGATCTTAATGATCAAAAGCACGATATAGAAAATAAATGCACCGGCAAGAAGCCCCAGAGCAGGATATTTCCAACTGGGAAGGCTCTGAAAGACAGATACTGCTTCTTGAAAAAAACCATCCAGAGAGTTGTGGTTTACAGAGGCCGAAGGGCTGTCAGAGGGTTCTTCGGTTTCGGCAGATACGGACTGGCTGTCCTGGGCCTGCTGGCTCTGCCTCTGCTGGAGATCATAAGTCTGGGCAGCGGCCAGAATTTCTGGAGAAGCTTCCTGACTGGAACTGCTAAGAAGGGTATCTCCATAGTAAAAGTCCAGGTTTAGCATATTGTTCTCAATCGCTGCCTGGCAGGTGATTTCCTGAGAAGGGGCTACAGGAACATCTGCGGAGGAAGTTTCCACTGCTGCGTCTAACAATCCCTGATCTTTCAGATAAGAAGCCAGGGAGCCGGACTCAGCCAGTACATCAGAGGAGAGGCTTAGTTTCTGGAAATTATTAAAACCATAATCCAGAAGATTTTTTGTGTCGTTGTAATATTCTGTAGTTCCCTTCAAAACTACACAGACCAGACGCATGGAGTTACGTTCTGCATAAGTGACCAGAGTATTTCCTGCTCTTTCTGTATATCCGGTCTTTCCCCCCAGGCAGCCTTCATAATGGATCCCCCCTTCCGTGAGCATCCGGTGATGGTTGTTGATCCACCGCTCTTCCGGGGTGATATTGGTGGGAGGGATAATATAGTAAGGCGTTTTCACTATGTTACGGAATGTTTCATTCTGAAAAGCCGCCTTGGCGATCAGCGCCATATCCCTTGCAGAAGTATAATGGTTGTCATCATAAAGACCGTTGGCGTTGACAAAATGAGTGTTTTTACAGCCCAGTTCCTGGGCTCTTTCATTCATCATGTCTACAAAATTCTGCACTGTTCCTCCGATATATTCTGCCACTCCGGACGAAACTTCATTGGCAGATCCCAGAAGGATGCCGTAGAGACTTTCTTCCATAGTCAGAGTTTCTCCCGGCTTAATACCAATGTGGGTGCTGCCCGGTTCAATATTGTTTACTTCATCGGTAAAAGTGATCTTTGTGTCCAGAGGCACTTTTTCGATAGCCAGCATAGCGGTCATGATCTTGGTGATACTGGCCGGAGCCCGTTTTTCATCAATTCCTTTGGCATACAGAATTTCTCCTGTGTCCAGGTCCATAAGAATCCCGGTTTCACAGATGATCTTAGGGCCTTGGGGCCAGCCGGGAATGCTGTTGGACTGAATTTCCCATTCGTAGCTTTCCGGAATGGCCGGTTCCTGGGTTTCGGCAGATTCCTGGCTGTTTTCCTGGGCAGTCTGGGCGGCTTCGGGATCCGGAGCAGCTGCCAGAGGAGATACTGTCTGCAGGTTCATGACCAGAGCTGCGGCCAACAGAAGAGCCTGACAGTTTTTTTTCTTTTTCGTTTTCATTTAAATCCTCTTTTGCTTATTTTCCATTTTGACAGTATCAAGCACCTGGGCGCTTGAACGAATATCCTTGAACTATTATTATATGCGATTTCTGCTTTTATAGCAATGAATATATAAAGAAAACTGCCTGATAAAGGAGTTCCCTTTATCAGGCAGTTGAAATTAATGTCAGGACTGGTTCAAAACATTAAGTGTATAATCATGCAGCATTTCTTTACGACTGGTATCATAATTCAAAAAATGTGAATAGAAAATATCCAGCATTATGAGAATAGGAAATTGTGGAGAGATGGCCTTTCCGTTTTCAAGATTTTCACGTAATGCAAGTAAAACTACCTCATCGCAAAAATCGAACTGCTGAGGCTCTCTATGAGAGGTCATTAGTATAACAATGGCACCGGCAGCTTTTGCGGCTTTCAGGGAAGTCATGACTTCGGGTGTTTTCCCGCTGATACTGACCCCGATTACTGCGCAGGTGCGGTCTAATAATACGGAATTCATTTTCATTACATGGTTATCAGATATAGCTTCTATATTTACACCGATGCGCATAAGCCGCAGCTTCATTTCCTGAGCTGCAAGCCCTGAACTTCCTTTTCCGTATACATAAAATCGTTTTTGATTTGCGAAGATCTCGCATATCCGATTTAGCTGTGCATTATCTACCAATGCATAACTTTTATTTAGAAGTTCTTGGTAGGTATCTAATACCTGGGTTGTAGAATTATCAGTGATTAAAGGGCTGATCTTTTCGCTTAGCCCTTCTTTGTAATAAAAAACAAACTCACGATAACCTTTGTATCCGCATTTTTTTGCAAATCTGGAAAGAGATGGCTCGGAAACAAAAAGCAAAGAGGAAATATTTTTAGCCGAAAAATCCATCCGCTGGTGGTTGTGAATGAAGAAATCAGCGATGTTTTTTTCCGTTGGTGACAGTGAGGTATAAATCGCTTCGATTTGCGGGACAATACTCTTTTTGTAATCAGACATATAGGTCAGTTTCCTTCCTTCTGGCTTTAAAATGATAAAAAGCACCTAACATTCCCGCACGATTTTGATTATGAGCAAATTTGAGAGTAGTATTCTCGGCAATAGAATGAAGTAAATATTTATCTAGAGCCTCTCTAATTTTACCATATAATATTTCTTTTTGCACCATAATTCCGCCGCCGAGGACAACAACTTCAGGATTTAATACATAACAAATATTTGCAATGCCCATGCCAAGATAAGAAGCCATCCGGTTAATTTCTTCTATACAGTCTGTATCGTTACTTTTGGCCAGAGCAAAGATTTTCTTTCCGGATAAAGAGGAAGAAGGAAGGTTTTTGCGTTTTGCTACATTGCGGACCAGAGCGCTGGCAGACGCAATGTTCTGGAACGGACCATCTGGAAGAACCATATATCCGATTTCGCAACCGCTTCCTGAGAAGCCGTGAAAGATTTCTCCGTGATTTACAAAAGCTCCGCCGATACCTGTTCCTACAGTAAGGCAGAGACAGGAAGAAGCGCCTTTTGCAGCTCCGGAAAAATATTCCGCAAGAGCAGCGCAATTTACGTCATTTTCAACTTCGCAAGGAAGATGAAACTTTTGCTCGAAAATTTTTTTGATAGGTGTTCCCGTATATTCTGGTATTAGTGAGGAGGCATAGGTGATACATCCTGCATTACAGTCTACCATTCCTGCTGTTGAGATGCAGATTCCGCAGATATCTGGCTGGCTCTTCAGAATCTGAGAAACAAGTTTTAGGCTTCGGTCAATTATGGAAGGGCCGCCCAGCCAGGATTGGGTTGGAAAGGAAGCTTCGGATAAGAAACCGCAATTTTCGGAATATATCCCATATTTAACAGAAGTTCCGCCAATATCAATACAAAAATATTTTTTCATCCATGTCTCCTCCTGTTTCTGAAAAGATTTAATGACAGTACTTTTCAATTGCATTTTTTATCATGTCAGCAGCCTCCCGGGCGATGGGGATATCAGAAGATATCAGGTTTGTAAGAGGTTCACGTACACCGCCTATATCCAGAGAATCCTTTATGCGGAGAACCTCTTTGATCATTGCATACATATTTCCGTGACCGGAGCACAGTTTATAGATGATAGAATTTATATCGTACTGAATTTTTCTGGCTTCTTCCAGATTTTGCTCATTTATCAGTTCATTTTCTTTCATGATCAGTTCCGGCATAGCTCCATATGTTCCCCCGATTCCACCATCAGCGCCCATAATGCGTCCACTGATCAGCTGTTCGTCAGGGCCGTTAAATACAACAAAATTCTCGCCGCCTATTGACTTAAAGATCTGGATATCCTGTACTGGCATAGAGGAGTTTTTAACTCCTTTTACTTGAGGATTTTTCAGCATTTCTGAGAGCAGACTTTGAGTAAGCGCTGTTCCCGCCAGCTGCGGGATGTTGTAGATAATGAAATCTGTATTAGGGGCAGCAGCGCTTATAGTATTCCAGTATGCAGCGATAGAATATTCCGGAAGACGAAAGTAGATAGGCGGAATTGCTGCAATGGCGTCTACCCCGAGACTTTCTGCATGACGGGCCAGTTCTACACTGTCTTTTGTATTATTACAAGCAACATGGGCAATGACTGTAAGTCTGCCCTTAGCCTCTTTCATAACATTTTCCAGTGTAAGTTTGCGGTCTTCTACGCTTTGATAAATACATTCACCGGAGGAGCCGCACACATATACTCCTTTAACCCCTTTTTCTATAAAGTGTTTTGTCAGTTTACGGACTCTTTCAGGGCTTACCTCCCCATTTTCATCATAGCATGCATAAAATGCAGGGAATATGCCGTGATATTTTGCATTACTCATAGTGTTTTCCTCCTTATTCTTATATTTTTATTTTTGCGGAAGCTTGGCTAAAGCTTCGGTAAAACGCTTTGTAATTAGCTGAGGTCTGGTAATGATAGAACCAACTACAACACTGTAGCAGCCCAGATCAATGACACGCCGAGCCTTTTCGGGAGTATCAATATTTCCTTCTGCGATAACCGGATGAGAAACTTCTTTTAATATCCGGCGAATAATTTCAAAATCATTATGTTCAATTTTTGCTCCCTGACTTTCTTCCGTATATCCTACCAAAGTGGTGCCGATAAAATCAAAACCCAACTTATCGGCGGCAAGAGCCTCTTTTATAGTAGAACAGTCCGCCATAAGCAGCTGTTGAGGATATTTTTCTCGAATCTGGTAGTAAAGCTGTTCTAAAGAAAGGTTACCAGGCCTGGGTCTTAAGGTTGCATCCAGCGCAATGATCTCAGGTTTTGCAGGCATTAATTCATCTACCTCTGCTAAAGTAGGGGTTATGTACACATGGCTGTCAGGATAATCCCTTTTAATAATTCCTATTATGGGCAGAGGAACATTTTTTTTGATTTCTATTATATCTTCAGGTGTATTTGCCCGGATACCGGCGGCACCTCCTTCAAAGGCTGCAGCTGCCATACGTCCCATTATATATGAAGAGTGTAAGGGCTCATTCACAAGCGCTTGACAAGAGACAATCAGATGGTTGTGCAGAGAGTTGATTTTGCTGTCTTTTTTTGGGGACATGTTTCTCCTCCTTTCTGAGAAATACTTGATATCTACATTATAAAAAAACGGAAAATAAATTCAATATACATATGGTATACAGAAAAAACATTCAACGAAATTGTGAAAAGCATACAAAACTATCCGCTTAAAAATAGATATAAATGCGCAGATAATACAAAGAATGAAAGTACTTTCTGAAGCGTGAAATATAATTGAAAAAAGTTTAAATAGTTGCTATAGTTTAGAAAAAGATTCGGAAAAGAAAAATCAAGGAAAGGAGAAGAATCTATGAATAATAAGAAAAACACAAAATTTGCCTATGCGATTAATGCACCACTTATTATCTATCTGGCATGTGTTCTGCTTGGCCCCATTATTTGGGGAATCTGGATGAGTTTTACAAATAAGACAATTGGCGGGGACGCTGTTTTTATAGGACTGGATAACTATATTACGCTCCTTGCCGATGAAGAGTACAGAAGATCTATTTTAAACACCCTCGTTTTTACTTTTTTCTCAATTGTGGGAAAATGCTTTTTTGGGATATTGATGGCTTTAGCTCTCAACATTAAATTTAAAGGAAGAAATATTGTCCGGGCTCTGCTGATGATTCCATGGACCTTGCCTAATATCGTAGCAGTATTGAATTGGAGATGGATTTTCAGTTCTACGGGAGGTATTGCGAATTACCTTTTAAAATCTCTGCATATTATCGACAAAGATCTGATTTGGTTCGGATCTGCCGGTCTGGCCATGACCACTGTCATTGTAGCAAATATATGGAGAGGAACCCCGTTTTTCGGAGTTTCTATTCTCGCAAAACTCCAGACCATTTCTCAGGACGGATATGAGGCAGCTGCAATTGACGGAGCGAACATGTGGCAGAGATTCTGGTACATTACTTTGCCGGAGATTAAAGATGTTATTTTACTGTCCACATTAATGTCTACAATATGGACGCTGAATGAATTTGAATCTGTATGGCTGTTGACAGGAGGCGGCCCCAACGGTGCTACAGAAGTGATGAACGTATTTAGTTATCAGACAGCAATGAAGAGCATGATGTTAGGAAAAGGTATAGCGGTTTCTATTTTGGCTATGCCGGTATTGCTTATACTGATCAGTCTGCTGACCAGGAGAATGATCGCAAAAGAAGATTAAGATAAGGAGGAAATCAGAATGAAACAGAAAAAAAGCGTAAAGATTTTAAGCCGTTTATTTATCATTCTTTGCCTGATCGTAGCTTTGGCACCTATTTACTGGATGCTGAATACCTCCTTAAAAGGGCAGGCAGAAATTTACAGTAAAGTTCCGACTTTAATTCCCCAGCACCCTAGTTTGGATGCATATAAATACCTGCTTACAGAGACGAACTTCCTTACTGGTATCAGGAACAGTCTAATTGTAGCAATTTTTGTCTCACTGTTTTCTATCGTAATCGCATATCCTGCAGCATATGCCATTGCAAGAATTAAATTCAAGGGAAAAAGAACATTTTCCAAAGCAATCCTGTTTACTTACCTGCTTCCGACCTCCATTTTGTATATTCCTCTTTACATATTGGTTGCGCAAGTTGGTTTAACTGATAATATTCTGGGATTGATGTTGATTTACCCTACATTTACGCTTCCATATGTAGCCTGGGTGTTGATCCCCCATATTTCTTCAATACCCTATGATCTGGATGAGGCAGCTATAGTAGACGGATGCGGAAGACTAAGAGTAATGTACCAGATTGTATTTCCTCTGGCTCTGCCAGGTATTGTATCTACCACAATATTTGCATTTGCAATGTGCTGGGGAGAATATCTGTATGCATTGGTAAATATTACAAAGACTTCTATGCAGACCTTCCCACTGGTTATTTCCGGACTGATCTTCGGAGATATGTATCCTTGGGATCAGTTGATGGCTGGTGCGATCTTGGCCAGTGTTCCTATCCTTATTATTTATATACTGGCTAACAGTTCTTTGGTAGGAGGACAGACAGCAGGTGGCGTAAAAGGCTGACACAGCAGCGGAATTTTGCTTGGAAACTATTAACAATATTTATATAATTAAAGGAGGATTCACATGAAATTTAAAAAAGTTGCAGCATTAGGAATGGCCGCCCTTATGGCAGCTTCATTGGGGGCCTGCGGAGGAAGCGGAGGAAGCCAAAGCGGTTCAGGTAAAGACGATAAATCTCTCACTGTTTGGATTGAGAAAGTTTTCAGCGACGATGCTAATACTGCTATGGAAGAAAGGATTAAGAGTTTTGCAGAAGAGAACGGCGTGAATGTTAATTATGAATTTATTTCGGCTACAGATTTTGTGACTAAGCTGAATGCGGCTATTGAGGCTGGAAGCAATATACCGGACATTACTACGGGAGCAGTGACAAAAGTGGTAAATTATTATCCCAGCAATCCTTACATGGATGTGTCGGATTTGGTAGATGAAATTAATGCAGAACGGCCGTATATGGAATCTATTTATGAAGGAAGCAAGATCGAGGGGAAAAATTATTTTGTCCCGATGACCAGTTCTTCTACTATGATGTTTATCAGAAAGGACAAAATGGAAGAAGCAGGGATCACAGAGGTTCCCCAGACATGGGATGAGCTTTTTGAAGTGGCTGAGGCAATATCAGATCCAGATAATGGATTCTATGGACTTGGCATGGGATGCGGCCCCACCGATGAAGATGGTGAAAACATGTTCCGTATGATTATGTGGGATCAGGGAGGATATGTTTTTGATAAAGACGGCAACATTACCCTGGATAACGACGCTGCCAGAGAGCTTCTTGAAAAGTATAAAGAACTTTATGACAAAGAGGTAATACCACCGGCTGCCACAACCTGGGATTCCGGCGGAAATAATACTTCTTATCTTATGGGAGAATCGGGAATCGTATTTAATGCGCCTACCTTATATAATACTTTAGCGACAGATGAAGCTAATAAAGAACTGCTGGAGAATACAGAGGTTGTCAACCTTCCGGGGGGACGTGATAATAATACGACAATGGGATTTGCTGCAGGATTATCTATCATGGAAGGGTGTAAAAATGTTGATCTTGCCAAGGACTTGATCAGATATCTTATGGATTCCGAGTGGTATAATGATTATCTGGAAATCACTGCACCTGTATATGCACCTGTATTCCAAGATTGTGTAGGAAGTGGTATCTGGTCAGAGGGTGTTAATGCACAGGTTGTAGATTATGCCCAGAACTCTTTAGGCTATTATGGGTATCCGGTGGAAAGCATCCAGGGAAGAGCAGTGGCAGCTAAAAACTATTTTACATTCCCTATGGCAAAAATGCTCAATCAGCTGGCTACGGGAGCTGAGGATGTGGACGGAGCTGTTTCAGGAGCGATTTCGACAATAGAAGAAGTACAGGGGACAGTAGAATAATAGAGGAAAGGCTGGAATCGTTATGAAGAAGACAGTATGGTTAAATTTAGACGAAAATAAAGTAGATGTCACCTATCTTGATCAACGCTTTGCAGAAAGCGGATATGAATTTATAAAATGTCCTATAGATTCAGGTGATGAAGAGAAAACGATAGAAATGGGAAAAAAGGCAGATGCAGTTATCAGCACCTGGGAACCCTGGAATGAAAGAACCTTGGAAGCAGTAAAAAATAAAGTTCAATATATTGTAAGATATGGAGCTGGAACAGATAATATTGATATTCCGGCGGCTACCAGAGCAGGCATTCCCGTAGGAAATGTGCCGGGAGCTAATTCTGCAGCTGTTGCGGAGACAGCTATGCTGCACATTTTAAATGTGGGAAGAAGATTTTCCCACTGTGTGGAGGGCGTCAGAAGAGGAATCTGGCCTTCTACGATTACTGGCACAGAGCTAGACGGCAAAACAGTAGGACTTTTAGGATTTGGGCATATTGGAAAACAGCTTGTCCGTATGATGAAAGGCTTCCAGGTAAAAATCCTGGTATATGATGCCTATATTCAGGATAAAGATCCTGAAAAATGGGGTGTTACCTTTGTAGACAGTCAGGATGAAATTTTTAAGAACAGTGATATTGTAAGTTTACATATACCTCTGACGGAAGAGACTCAGGGCAGTATTAACAAAGATAAATTCGCATTGATGAAAAAAACGGCGTATCTTATTAATACTTGCAGAGGCGGTGTTATCAACGAGGAAGACTTGGTAGAAGCTCTGAAAACCGGGCAGATTGCAGGGGCAGGTTTGGATGTGCTCTGCCAGGAACCGCCCAGTGAAGACAATCCTCTTCTTCATATGGAAAATGTATTTATTACTTCACATATGGGTGCTGCTTCACTGGAGAGCGAGCATCGTTCTCAAGTGATCATTGCAGATTGCATTGATGAGTTCTTCAGCGGAAAAATGCCTTACAATGTCAAAAATCCTGAAGTGAAAAATAATTAAATGCTGTGAAACCTTTTACAGACCTCTTGACAATATGCCAAAAGCCCCGGTATAATAATTCCGTACTTGACAAAAACTGAGATGGAGACAGTATTTGGCCAGTCCAAAGTCCCAGAGAGCCGGGGAAGGTGGAATCCCGGTGCGAGTAGGGGCCAAAGAAAATCACTCCGGAGTTGCCATCTGAATTAAGTAGGAGAGGCCGGTTTCCCCACGTTACCGGGGACACATATAAAGGCGTATGCTTCGTATGATGTAAGAGGTGGTATAACGACAGCGCAATAAGGCTTTCGTCCTGTTACAGGGCGGAAGCCTTTTCTATATATTTCCGGTTCAAGAGGAAAGAATAGAAACGCCTTTGTAAAATATTTTTGAATTTTGGAAAGGAGAAAAATCGATGTACCAGAAAGTTGCTACAGACTTGAATTTTGTAGAACGGGAAAAAGAAGTGGAAAAGCTCTGGGAAGACAATCACATTTTCGAAAAGAGCATGGAAAACCGCAAGGAAGGCCCTACTTATACCTTCTATGACGGACCGCCTACTGCAAATGGAAAACCTCATATCGGCCATGTGCTCACCCGTGTTATCAAGGATATGATCCCCAGATACCGTACCATGAAAGGCTATATGGTTCCCAGAAAAGCCGGATGGGACACCCATGGACTGCCGGTAGAGCTGGAAGTGGAGAAAAAACTGGGCCTGGACGGAAAAGACCAGATCGAGGAATACGGACTGGTCCCATTTATCGATCAGTGTAAAGAAAGTGTTTGGAAATATAAAGGCATGTGGGAGGATTTCTCCGCTACTGTTGGTTTCTGGGCAGATATGGAAAATCCTTACGTAACCTATCATGATGACTATATCGAGTCCGAATGGTGGGCGCTGAAAGAAATCTGGAATAAAGGACTTTTATATAAAGGCCACAAGATCGTGCCTTACTGCCCACGCTGCGGAACGCCCCTGTCTGCCCAGGAAGTGGCTCAGGGATATAAAGATGTAAAAGAACGTTCCGCTGTCGCCCGCTTTAAAGTAAAAGGCGAGGATGCCTATATCCTGGCATGGACCACAACCCCTTGGACCCTGCCTTCTAACGTGGCTCTTTGTGTGAATCCTGATGAGGAATACGCAAAGGTAAAAGCAGCAGACGGCTATACTTATTATATGGCGTCCGCTCTTCTGGATACAGTTCTGGGCTCTCTGGAGAGGGAAGAGGGAACTCCTGCCTATGAAGTCCTGGAGACCTATAAAGGAACTGATCTGGAATATAAAGAGTATGAGCCCCTGTATAACTTCAAGAAGTTAAATAAAAAGGCTTATTATGTAGTCTGCGATACTTATGTAACTTTGACAGACGGTACCGGCGTGGTACACATCGCACCGGCTTTCGGTGAAGACGATAATAAAGTAGGAAAGAAATATGATCTTCCCGTACTCCAGCTGGTAGATGAAAAAGGCGAGATGACAGAGGAAACTCCCTGGGCCGGAACTTTCTGCAAAAAGGCAGATCCGGAAGTGCTGAAAGATCTGGACAAAAGAGGCCTGCTCTTCTCAGCGCCGAAATTTGAACACAGCTATCCCCACTGCTGGAGATGCGATACACCACTTATCTACTATGCAAGAGAATCCTGGTTTATCAAGATGACTGCAGTTAAAGAGGATCTGATCCGGAATAACAACACGATCAACTGGATCCCGGAGAGTATCGGAAAAGGCCGCTTCGGCGACTGGCTGGAAAATGTTCAGGACTGGGGAATCAGCAGAAACCGTTACTGGGGAACGCCTCTCAACGTATGGGAGTGCGAGTGCGGCCATATGGAATCCATCGGCAGCCGCCAGGAACTTTTTGAGAGAAGCGGTGACGAGAAAGCGAAAACTGTGGAGCTTCATCGTCCATATATCGATGAGATCACTATGAAGTGCCCGAAATGCGGCAAGACTATGCACAGAGTACCGGAAGTTATCGACTGCTGGTTTGACTCAGGGGCAATGCCCTTTGCACAGCACCATTATCCTTTTGAAAATAAAGAACTGTTTGAGCAGCAGTTCCCGGCAGATTTTATCTCCGAGGCTGTAGACCAGACAAGAGGATGGTTCTACTCTCTCCTGGCAGAATCTACTATTTTGTTTAATAAAGCTCCTTATAAAAATGTTATCGTTCTGGGGCATGTCCAGGACGAGAACGGGCAGAAGATGTCCAAATCCAAGGGAAATGCGGTGGATCCTTTTGAAGCTCTGGAAAAATACGGAGCAGATGCTATCCGCTGGTATTTCTATGTGAACAGTGCCCCATGGCTGCCCAACCGGTTCCATGGAAAGGCCGTACAGGAAGGACAGAGAAAGTTCATGGGAACTTTGTGGAATACCTATGCTTTCTTTGTGCTTTATGCTAATATCGATGAATTTGACGCTACAAAGTATACTCTGGACTATGAGAAGCTGTCTGTTATGGACAAATGGCTGCTGTCTAAGCTGAATTCTGTAGTAAAAGAAGTAGATGAGGATTTAAATGATTATAAGATTCCGGAAACAGCCAGAGCTCTTCAGGAATTTGTTGATGATATGAGCAACTGGTATGTAAGAAGAAGCCGTGAGCGTTTCTGGGCCAAAGGAATGGAACAGGATAAGATCAATGCATATATGACTCTTTACACTGCTCTTGTGACTATCAGCAAGGCTGCGGCTCCTATGGTTCCATTCATGACAGAAGAAATTTATCAGAATCTGGTGAGAAGCGTTGACAAAGAAGCTCCTGAGAGCATTCATCTGTGCGACTTCCCCAAGGTTCAGGAAGAGTGGATCGACAAAGAACTGGAAGAGAATATGGACAATCTTCTGAAGATCGTGGTTATGGGCCGGGCATGCAGAAATGCAGCGAATATAAAAAACCGCCAGCCTATCGGCAAGATGTTTGTAAAAGCCCCGTTCACTCTGGCTGACTTTTACAAAGAAATCATTGAAGATGAGCTGAATGTGAAGGAAATGGCCTTTACAGATGATGTGAGAGCCTTTACTTCCTATACTTTCAAACCTCAGTTAAAGACTGTAGGACCGAAATACGGCAAGTTCCTGGGAGGCATTAAGAAAGCTTTGTCTGAACTGGACGGAAACCAGGCTATGGATGAATTAAAGGCAAATGGCCAGCTAAAACTTGACATAAACGGACAGGAAATAGTATTATTAGACAGTGATCTGCTTATTGATACCGCACAGACAGAGGGGTATGTGTCCGAATCCGATAATGACATTACTGTTGTGCTGGATACAAACCTGACTCCTGAGCTCATCGAGGAAGGATTTGTCCGTGAAATCATCAGTAAGATCCAGACTATGCGTAAAGAGGCTGGATTTGAAGTTACAGACAAGATCAGAGTTTCACTTGGAGACAACCAGGTGATCGAAGATATCTTCCATAAGTATGAAGATCAGATCAGATCTGAGGTGCTTGCAGAAGATGTGGTATACGGTAATGTAAGCGGTTACGAAAAAGACTGGAAAATCAATTCAGAAAACGTGAAATTAGGCGTTTTGAAACTTTCATAAGAAAAAGGGCTGTCGCGGGGAATTCAATAGCTCTGGTTCTGTTTTTGCGGCAGCCCTATTCTTATGAGAAAAGAAGGTGTGCAGTACTTGCCTTCACCACTCTGAAGGAGGAAAGGAAATGTTAGACAATCATTTTAAGAAAGAGGAATTCAAGAAAAGCGTTAAAGAAAACGTGAAAATGCTCTACAGAAAGACCATCGAAGAGGCCACTCAGGAGCAGATTTTTCAGGCAGTATCTCTTGCTGTGAAGGACGTAATTATTGATAACTGGCTGCTGACACAGAAACAGTACGAGAAGGACGACCCGAAGATTGTTTACTACTTATCCATGGAATTCCTTATGGGACGTGCGCTGGGAAATAACCTGATCAACCTGTGCGCATATGACGAGGTGAAAGAAGCCTTAGACGAATTAGGATTTGACTTGAATGTAATAGAAGACCAGGAACCGGACCCGGCTCTTGGAAACGGAGGATTGGGACGTCTGGCTGCATGTTTCCTGGATTCTCTGGCTACCCTGGGCTACTGCGCTTACGGCTGCGGTATCCGTTACCATTACGGTCTGTTTAAGCAGAAAATTGAAGACGGTTATCAGGTAGAGGTTCCTGACAACTGGCTGAAAAACGGCTATCCCTTTGAACTGCGCCGTCCGGAATATGCAAAAGAAGTAAAATTCGGCGGTTATGTAGATGTGGAATACGACCATGCTACAGGCAGGACCCGTTTTGTACAAAAGGGCTATCAGTCTGTACTGGCAGTTCCTTATGATATGCCTATCGTAGGATATAATAATAAAATCGTAAATACCCTTCGTATCTGGGATGCGGAGCCTATTACAGACTTCCGTCTTGATCTTTTTGACAAGGGAGAATACCACAAAGCTGTAGAACAGGAAAACCTGGCTAAGAATATTGTGGAAGTGCTGTATCCGAATGACAACCATTATGCAGGAAAAGAGCTGCGTCTGAAACAGCAGTATTTCTTCATTTCCGCAAGCATCCAGGCTGCTATCGCTAAATTTAAGAAGGCCCACAGCAATCTCCATGATCTGCCGAAAAAAGTGACCTTCCAGTTAAACGATACCCATCCTACCATGACAGTGGCTGAACTGATGCGTATCCTGGTTGATGAGGAGAACCTGTCCTGGGATGAGGCATGGGATATTACGACACATACCTGTGCATATACAAACCATACCATTATGGCAGAAGCTCTGGAAAAATGGCCTATTGAGCTGTTCTCTAAACTGCTTCCCCGTATTTACCAGATCATTGAAGAAATCAACCGGAGATTTATTGAGGAGATCAAGGCAAAATATCCTGGAAATCAGGAGAAGATCCGCAAGATGGCGATCATCTACGACGGACAGGTGAAGATGGCTCATCTGGCTATCGCTGGCGGCTACTCTGTAAACGGTGTGGCGCAGCTTCATACGGAGATCCTGAAGAAACAGGAATTGAAGGATTTCTATGAGATGTATCCGGAGAAATTCAATAACAAGACAAACGGTATCACACAGAGACGTTTCCTGCTCCATGCCAATCCGCTGCTGGCTTCCTGGATCACCGATCATATCGGGGACGGCTGGATCACAAATCTGCCAGAACTGTCTAAACTGAAAGTTTATGCAGATGACAAAAGGGCTCAGCAGGAGTTTATGAATATTAAACATCAGAATAAAGTCCGCCTGGCAAAATATATCCTGGAGCATAACGGAATTGAGGTAGATCCCAATTCTATCTTCGACGTACAGGTTAAGAGGCTTCATGAGTATAAACGTCAGCTGATGAATATTCTTCATGTAATGTATCTGTATAACAAAATCAAAGAACATCCGGAAATGGACTTCTATCCAAGAACTTTTATTTTCGGAGCTAAGGCAGCGGCAGGATACAAGAGGGCAAAACTGACCATTAAGCTGATCAATGCAGTAGCTGATGTGGTAAATAACGATCCTTCCATCAATGGAAAACTGAAAGTTGTATTTATTGAAAATTACCGTGTTTCTAATGCAGAGATGATCTTTGCCGCAGCAGATGTTTCTGAGCAGATTTCTACAGCAAGTAAAGAAGCTTCCGGAACAGGAAACATGAAGTTCATGTTAAACGGAGCTCCTACCTTGGGAACCATGGACGGCGCTAACGTAGAGATCGTAGAAGAAGTAGGAAAGGACAACGCCTTTATCTTCGGTCTGTCTGCAGATGAAGTTATCAATTACGAGAATAACGGCGGTTATGATCCAATGCAGTATTTCAACAACGACCCGGATATCCGGAACGTGCTGATGCAGCTGATCAACGGAACTTATTCTCACGGAGATTTCAACCTGTTCCGTGACATCTATGATTCTCTGCTGAACACCAACAGCAGCGACAGAGCAGATACCTACTTTATCCTGGCTGACTTCAAGTCCTATGCAAAAGCTCAGGAAGAAGTGGAAAAAGCTTACAGAGATGAGGCAAGATGGGCGAAGATGGCATTGCTGAACACTGCCTGCTCAGGCAAGTTCTCCTCTGACAGAACGATCCAGCAGTATGTAGATGAAATCTGGCACCTGGATAAGGTTACCATCGGAAAATAAAAAGAGGACTTAACTAAGAAGCTCTTCATGAAAGGAGGGTGCTGTCGCATTAGTCATATCTCAGGAATATTTATACATTTTATGCGAATTTGTCGAGCATAGCTTTGAGACCATAGGCTCAAAGCGGCGCAGACTGAGCAATAAAATGTATAAATATTCTCGATTTTGACTAATGCGACAGCACCCTCCTTTTTACATACATTTCACAAGGCTTTAACGAAAGAGGGAAAATCCCTGTGCTATACTTAAAGAAAAGTGCAGGAGGAAAGGTATGAAAGGAAGGAAAAGGAAAGGCAAAGCCGTATTTTCTCTGTTTTTGACAGGAATTCTCCTCCTGTTGTCAGGCTGCATTGGATCCGGCGGCGGGCAGCAGGAAGGAGATCCCTCAAAGCAGCAGAGTTTTACCTCTTTTGGGGCCGGAGAGACCATCCGGATACTATCAGGTTCAGAAAATCGGGAATTGGAAAATATTCTGGAAAAGTGTGCAGAGGAGACCAAGGTGAATATAGAGATCAGTTACCAGGGCTCTGTGGATATTATGAGAGACCTGGAGGCGGGAGCAGAGGATTATGATGCTGTATGGCCAGCCAGCAGCCTATGGATCTCTATGGGAGATCAGCAGCATTTGGTCAAACATACAGAATCCGTTTCCAATACCCCTGTGGTTTTCGGCATCAGAAAAAGTCTGGCCCAGGAACTGGGCTTTGCAGGGAATGAGGTTTCCGTAAAGGATATCCTGGCTGCTATACAGGAGGGAAAGATGTCTTTCTGTATGACCAGCGCTACCCAGTCTAATTCCGGGGCCAGCGCCTATATCGGCTTTTTGTATGCGCTGCTGGGAAAACAGGATGCGCTTACTTCGGCAGATCTGGAAAATCCTCAGCTCCAGCAGGATATGACCCGGCTTCTTTCCGGGATCGAGAGAAGCTCGGGGAGCTCTGAGTGGCTTATGGATATGTTCCTGGAGGGAAATTATGACGCCATGGTAAATTACGAATGTCTGGTCATCAGTACCAACCAGAAGCTTGAGGAGGAAGGGAAAGAGCCTCTTTATGTGGTATATCCCTATGACGGCCTGAACATTGCGGATTCTCCTTTGGGCTATGTGGATCACGGAGAAAAGAAAAAAGAAGATGCTTTTCTTAAGGTCCAGGAATACCTCCTTTCTGACAGCGTTCAGGATGAGATCCAGCGTACCGGAAGGCGGACAGGATATGCAGGGGTAAAGGAAGAAAATAAAGATATCTTTAAAACGGAGTGGGGGATCGATACAGAAAGGATCCTTTCTACCATTACCATGCCTTCTTCAGAAGTCCTTACCCAGGCCCTGAACCTTTACCAGAGCAAGCTGAGAAAACCTTCCCTTACGGTCTATTGCCTGGACTTTTCAGGCAGTATGATAGGAGAAGGCAATGACCAGCTGGTACAGGCTATGGCTCAGGTGCTCCTCCAGGAAAATGCGGAAAAGAATTTCCTCCAGGCAGGAGAACGTGATGTGAATCTTGTGATCACTTTCGACAGCGGGATCATCCACGCCTACGAAGCAAAAGATGCATCTTCTGCAAGCCTGGAGGAGCTCTATAGGGCTGTGGAAGAGGAGAGACCAGGGGGAGGAACGGATATCTATCTTCCTGCCATGACTGCGCTGAGAGAGATGGAAGAAAATTACGATCTTACCCAGTATACGCCGGCAGTGATCTTAATGACAGACGGGATGTCCAACGGATCTACTGTTTTTCAGGACTTCCAGGACTTTTACCTGCAGGAGCAGATAGACGTTCCCGTATTTTCCATTATGTTCGGAGACGCCCAGGAGAGCCAGCTGGAGGAACTGGCTGCGCTGACCAACGCCAGGGTTTTTGATGGACGGGACGATCTGATCGGAGCCTTCAGAAGTGTAAAGGGGTATAACTGATGAAGAAAAAGGAAACTATGCGGAGCATATTCTGCGGCCTGGCTGCAGGAGCATTGTTTTTGGGGCTGCTTTTGGGCCTGGACTGGAATTTTCTGATGGCGGCTCTTCTGGCTGCAGGCCTTTTTGAGGGGCTGTATCTTATAACCAAGCCCCAAAAGATCCCGGGAAAGATCCCTTTGGATATGAGGCCCGACGGCGCCTATCTGGAAAAAAGACTGGAGGAGGCCAGAGAAGATTTTGAAAGTATCCGCCGGTCCCTGGAAAAGATCCAGGACCGGGGACTGCGGGAAGAATCAAAAAGGCTTTATGACACTTCTTCCAACATACTGGCTTATCTGGAAAAAAATCCCGATAAGATTTCTATGGCTGGGAGATTTATAGATTACTATCAGGACACAGCCTCCTCCCTGCTGAAAAAATATGTGGAGCTTCAGAACTCAGGCCTGGATACATCGGAAACCAGAAATCTAAAAGAAAATACCAAAAAGGCTATATGCATGCTGAATAAGGCCTTTGAACAGCAGTTCCAGAGGATGATGAGGAATGAACTGATGGATATGGATGTAGAGATCCAGATGATCGAGAACATGATGAAGATGGAGGGACCTTTATGAGATCGAAAATTGCAGGAGTACTGGTTCTGATCCTGGTGATCTTTGCCGGAGGAGGTTATTATTTTTACAGCCAGAGCAGTCAGACAACAGTTCTCCGTGGATATTTGGGCGGAGAAAAGACCGGGCTTTTTGAGGATCAGGAGGTGCAGGAGATCCTGAAGAAAAAATATCATATAGAATTTGACTATGCCAGGGCGGGCTCCCTGGATATGGTTACGGCAGATCATACAGATATGGATTATCTTTTTCCCTCCAGTCAGACGGCCCTGGCTTTATATGAAGACCAGATGGGAGATCCTGTCCAGGATCAGATCATCTTCAATACGCCCATTGTCCTGTATACCCATCAGAGCATTAAAGATGCCTTTCAGGATCAGGGGGCGGTGACAGAAGAAAACGGGGTTTTTTATATGGATATGGAGAAGCTTGTCCAGATGATCATGGAGGACACCCAGTGGGCGGACATCGGCCTTAGTGAGCTTTACGGCAGGATTTCCGTAGACACAACGGATCCGGTGAAATCCAATTCCGGAAATATGTTTGCCGCTCTTCTGGCCAGTGTGCTGAACGGCGGGGAGACAGTAAATGAACAGACGGTAGAGGCGGTGCTGCCTGAATTAAAGGAGATTTATTCCAGGCTTGGATATATGGAAACCTCTTCTTCTGATATTTTTGACCAGTTCCTGAAGATGGGCATAGGGGCAAAACCTATGATCGCAGGCTATGAGAGTCAGATCCTGGAATTTGCGGTCCAAAATCCGGAGGATTATGATCAGCTGAAAGAGGATATCGTGATGATCTATCCTACGCCTACGGTCTGGTCTACCCATGTGTATATTGCCCTGGATGATCAGGGGAAAAATGGGACTGCAGCCCTTCTTGATGAAGAGGTACAGCGTCTGGCCTGGGAAAAACATGGATTCAGGACCAGTAATTATGAGACCCTGGAAAAGGGGGGCGGACAGGCAGTGGCCGAGCTGGCCGGAGACATCACCAGGGTAGTGCCGGTCCCTGATTATCCGGCAATGAAAAGGATCATAGAGGAACTTTAGTATTTTTCTTGATTTCCTGCTGCAGTCATGCTATACTGTGAACCGTTGCCAAGCCCACAAAAACCAAGGTCTATCGGGCTTGCCGCCGATTCCCGGCGTTAAATGAATCGAGTGTTCGAGACCTTCCACTCGTAAAACAAAACTAAAGGAGAAAACCAAATATGAGAGACAAGAAAGTTACTTTTTTGACCCAGGCGGCTATGATTGCTGCCATTTATGTGGTGCTGACTTTTGTTTTTGCACCTATCAGTTTCGGAGAGGTACAGATCCGTATTGCAGAGATGCTTACTGTGCTGCCTGTTTTTACACCGGCTGCCATTCCGGGGCTGTTCGTAGGCTGCCTGATCGGAAATATTACCGGTGGAGGCCTTCTGCCGGATGTGATCTTTGGAAGTCTGGCCACCCTTATAGGAGCTGTGGGAACCTATTGTCTGAGAAATTCCAACAGGATTTTTGCAGTACTTCCCCCTATTGCGGCGAATATCTGTATTGTGCCTTTTGTGCTCCGCTATGCTTACGGCGTGGTGCTGCCGATCCCCTTCCTGATGCTTACAGTAGGGATCGGAGAAGTGGTTTCCTGCGGAATCCTGGGAAACTTCCTGATCTCTGTTCTGGGCAGATACAGAAACAGAATCTTTAATCGGGCATAAGAAAAACTTTCAAAAAATAAAAAGGAGTATTCCAAAAAAGTCTTCTGAAAGGACTTGGAGGAATACTCCTTTTTCCTGTTTGGAAAAATCTTTTGGCTCTTCCAATCATTTACTTTGACATACTATATTCAGTATGATAAACTAAAATCAATTATGGAGTCTTATACCCTCAGGGTTCGGTGACATTATTTGAATTAAAATGTATAGAGGTGAACGAAGTGGATAAGAATGAATACAGGGCAAAACTGGATGAAATAAATGATCTGGTAGACCGGCAGGACTACAAAGGCGCCCTTAAGATCGTAGACACCATTGACTGGCGCAGGGTAAGAAGCGCCAGGACATTATGTATGGTGGGAGAGATCTATGAGGCAAATAAGCGTTATGAGGACAGCCGGAAGCTGCTTTTAATGGCTCATCACAGAGCACCTATCGGAAGGACAGTGATATACCGTCTGGTAGAATTGTCTATAAAAATGGGAAATTTTGATGAAGCCGCAGATTATTATAAACAGTTTGTAGAAATTTCTCCTAATGATGACAGTCGTTATATTTTGAAATATAAACTTGCCAGGGCAAAAAGGGCGCCTCTGGAAGAGCAGATCTCAATCCTTAAGGAATATAAGAGCAAAGAGTATACAGAGAGATGGGCTTATGAACTGGCAAAGCTTTACGCAAAAGCAGGGAAAAAAGAAGCCTGTATAGAAGAGTGCGACGATCTGATTCTGTGGTTCAGCGAAGGCAAGTATGTGACAAAGGCTATGGAACTGAAAATGAAGTTCACGCCTTTGACGCCTATACAGCAGGATAAGTATGACCATCGTTTCCAGAAGGGATATACCCCTGGGGTAGCGGCGAAGGCAGTGGCCGCTGCTGCACAGGCGGCGGAAGATGTTGTCAAGGCTGCTGTGCCTGCTTCAAATAGCCAGGACAGCGAGATTGACGATATCCTAAAGAGCGTTATTGGAAATGAAACTTCTCAGTCTGGATCCCAGGCCGCTAAAGAGAATGCTTCTCCCCAGATTTCCGATACACAGGATCTGAAGGATAAAGCAGCCCAGGAGATTCTGGATGTCCTGCCGGGCAGAAGCATCGGAGAAGAAGAAGCGGCAGCTACGAAAGAACAAACTGAGAAGAAAGAATATGTTGTGAAAGACCTGGAACCGGAGACTTTTGGAAATCCTTCTGAATTGAAACCTTTCCATATGGGAGGAGCTATGAAGCCCACTGCCAAGGTCCAGGCGCCTCAGTCTCAGCTTTTCAGAGAAGAAGATATGAATCCGGAAGATTTCAAAACGGATCTGAAGGAAAAAGAGCTGGATCTGGAAGCTCTTCTGGCAGAGACTGCCAGCGAGCTGGCTCAGGCAGTAGCGGAAGAGACAGAAAGCTCTCAGCCTGCACAGGAAGAACCGGAAGCTCAGAAGGAGGAAGTTCAGGAACCGGAGGCCCAGGAAGAACAGATTCGTGAAGAGGAGACTCAGGAAGTACCTGAGGCTGAGCAGGAGCCGGAGACCGAGAATCCAGAGGAGGAAGAAGAAACTTCCGCTCAGGAAGAGATCCCGGCGCCGGCGGCAGCAAAATCTGCCATGGTGGCAGATGCCATTGCTTCTGCTCTGATGGAAAAAGCAGAAGAATTTGAAAAAGATGCCAAGGAGACTTTGGAAGATACACGGGAGATCGTCACGGAAGAGATTCTGGATACTGAATATGGATTACCTGTGGTGGAGGCCGTAGAAGAGGCTGAATTTGAAGAAGAAAATGTACAGGAGCCTGAGGCAGTTCCGAAGGAGATCCAGGAGCCTGTCGCAGAGCCGGAGGAAGCTCCGGAGAAGACCGAGGAGTCTGCCGCAGAGCTGGAGGAAGCTCCGGAGGAGATCCAGGAGCCTGTCACAGAGCCTGAGGCAGTTCCGGAGAAGATTCAGGAACCTGTTTCAGCAGCAGAAGAAATTCCGGAAGAAATTGAAGAACCTGCTGAAGTGTCCGAAGTCATGGGAGAACCTGTGGCAGAGCCCGAAGAAATTCCGGAGGCAGAGGAAGCGGATCAGGCCGAGACAGAGGAGACTTCTGAGATTCAGGAAGAATCCCAGACCGATCTTCAGGAAACCAAGGTGATCCCGGATGATGAGGTGCGGGAGGCTTTAGGCGAGATCGACTTGTCTTCAGCCCTTGAACAGGAACTTGAGGATACGGTTCTTCCTAAAGAACAGGGAGAGCAGGAAGAAACAGAGGAGCCTGTGGAAGAACCGGCCCAAGAGACAGCTCCGGTTTTCCAGCCTGCTGCGTTTGGTACGGCGGTGGAAGGTTTAATGCGCCATCACCTTACTGAAGAAGAACACAGAAGACTCTTTACATATTTTGCTCCGGTTCCCGGCATGAGCCAGCAGATCAATGAAGTCCTTGATACAGCTCAGGAGTCTGCCTGCGCCAAAACTTCCCAGGCCGGAAACATTATTGTTACCGGAAGAGAAGGGTCAGGAAAGACAAAACTTTCAGAAGGCCTGATCAAAGCTCTGTGCAAGGAACGCCAGATGCAGGGGGCAAAAGTTGCTTATATCGAAGCTGAGGAGCTGAATAAGAAAGACCCTGCCGCAGTGGTAGATAAACTTTCCGGAGGATTTCTGGTGGTGGAACATGCAGGAGCCCTGGAGGAGGACATTGTGGAAAATATGTCCAAAGCTATGGAATTTAAGACCAACAGGCTTACGGTGATCCTAGAAGATCTGAAACCGGGAATCCGGGATCTGGAAGAAAAATATCCGGAGTTCATGAAAAAATTTGATTCCCGTATTGTGATTCCGGTGTTTACCAATGACGAACTGGTATCCTTTGCGAAAACATATGCAAAGGAACTGGGATATAAGATTGACGATATGGCGGTTCTGGCCCTTTATACATTGATCGGAGATAACCAGAACGAGGAGAATCCGGTATCCATAGGTATGGTAAGAGAGATGATGGATGCGGCTCTGAAAAAAGCCGCCAGGAAAGGACGCCGCCCGGGAAAAAGAGTGAGCAAGCGTCATTTGGATGAAACCGGCAGGATCATGCTGTACGAGAAAGATTTTGATATTTAAGGGAGGAAGATAAAATGACAGCCCCATATCTGGGAAACCCTAAGAAGACTATAGAAGTTCTTCAGAAGTATGAGTTTGTTTTTCAGAAGAAATACGGGCAGAACTTCCTTATCGATACTCACGTTCTGGATAAGATCATAAACGCAGCGGAGATTACAGAAGATGATTTTGTACTGGAGATTGGTCCCGGGATCGGGACCATGACTCAGTACCTGGCTTCCAGAGCCAGAGAGGTTTTCGCTGTAGAAATTGACAAGGCTTTGATCCCCATATTGGAGGATACCCTTAGTGAATATGAAAATGTGACGATCCTGAATGAAGACATTTTAAAAGTGGATATCAGAAAACTGGCAGAGGAGCACAACCAGGGAAGACCTATTAAGGTTGTGGCGAATCTGCCATATTATATTACAACGCCGATCATTATGGGGTTGTTCGAGGAAGAAGTGCCTGTAGAATCCATTACCGTAATGGTACAGAAAGAAGTAGCGGATAGAATGCAGACCGGACCGGGCAGCAAGGACTACGGAGCCCTGTCGCTGGCGGTTCAGTACTATGCCAGCCCTTATATTGTGGCTAATGTGCCGCCCAATTGTTTTATGCCAAGACCCAAGGTGGGAAGTGCAGTGATCCGCCTTTCCAGACACGAAAAACCTCCGGTGAATGTGAAAGATTCCCGGCTGATGTTCCGGATTATACGGGCTTCCTTTAACCAGAGGAGAAAAACTCTGGTAAACGGACTGAAAAACGCCCGGGAACTGGATTTTACAAAAGAAGAGATTGAGAGAGCAGTATCTGCCTGCGGATTTCCTATCGGGATCCGGGGAGAGGCGCTGACGCTCCAGAATTTTGCCGATTTGGCCAACTGCCTGTCGGAAACATAAAACGTAAAAGCCACCGCAGCTTTGCTGCGATGGCTTTCTCTATAAATATTAAAGGAAGGAGAGCCGACCCTGTCGGGTCGACATATGAAAAAGAAAATATAAAAATAATTTGTTCTTATTATTTTTATGGTTTTAGTATATCCGCTAAATATGTTGAAATCATGTTTAAGTTGTGAAGTTTTCATGAACGAAATTAAAAAGATTTATGAATGAGCGGAGGAACCTTTCAATGATCCAGATCCGGAGGACTTGTGCGGATTTTTAAATGACGGATATCCAGAAAATGTTCACTGCTCAGCCGGATCCCGCCCATCAGACCAGAGATTTCCTGAAGGCTGGAGGGGATGATCCGGCAGTTCCGGTTCTGATGTCTGGCCAGGTATTCCACGATCCTTGAGTTGACATCGGGGATATAGTTGGAAAAGGAACTGTTCAGCACGATCAGATCGGTATTGAAGGTATTGATCAGATTATTAATGCCGATAGACATATACTTGACAAAAAGTTCCATCATGTCACGGGCCTGAGGGACTTTCCGGTTATAGTCGGCAAGAAACTCATCAATACTTACATGTTCTGTCCCCATTTGTTTTCCGTATTCTTCCAGGATTGCTTTTTCTGAAGCATAAAGCTCAAAACAGCCCCGGTTCCCGCAGGGACAGGGTTTTCCGTCGGGAAATAAAATAGTGTGGCCGAACTCTCCTGCGTATCCATCCTTTCCTTTATACAGATGGCCGTCGATCAGGATTCCCATACCGATACCGTCATGGACATTTATATGGATCATATTCCGGCAGTTATCGTGGAAGGCGGATTCTCCCAGTACAGAGAGATTCGCTTCATTTTCAACCAGCACCGGAATATGAAGGCTTTCTTCAAGCTGACTGCCCAGATCTGGTTCGGGAAGAGGATAATAGGGGGTGAAGAGGATTTGGTTTTTTTGAACAACACCGTAGATACCCACGGATATTCCCAGAACTTTTCTCTTTTCCTCTTCATATTGGGCCAAGGTTTCCCGGATGATGGCAGATAAAAGAGGCAGGAGTTCTGCATCCGGCAAAAACGGATACTCCCGTACATGGCAGTTTTCTCCTTTGAGATCTGAGATCAGAGTCAGGATCTGCCGGGGGCGCACATCTATGGCTAAGGCATAGCCGTACTGCTGATTAAACTTCAGAAGGATCGGTTTACGTCCAAGAGAAGTCTTGGCGCTTCCGATTTCCAGAATCAGATTCTGTAAGATCAGATCCTGGACGATGGCGGAAATGGTGGCTTTTGTCAGTTTCAGATGCTTGGAGAGGTCCGCTCTTGAAACAGGAGGGTTATTCACAATATATTCCAGAACCAGACGCCGGTTATTGTCACGTATCATTTCCTGATTGGCGATAGGCATAGCAGCAGCCTCCTTTTAATAGAATTTTTCTTTATCATAACACTGAAGGGAAAATAAGAGCAAGAGGAATTTGTTTAGGCACTATACAAAGAACTGCTGAAATTCACAGAAAGTTTAGATGTAAGATTTGGAAAACTGTGCTATAATAAACAACGTTACCTAAATTTGCTCTTTACAGAGGAGATGATATGATTATGAAAAAAAGAATTCTGGCAGTTTTATTAACCGGCATAATAGCGGCGGCTCTTCCAATTACGGCATATGGAGCCAGTGATAATAAAAGCACAGGTACACCCTACATATCTTTAGGGGCAGATCTGAATCAGGAAGAGCGGGCAACAGTCCTCCGGCTTCTGGGAGTTACAGAAGATGACCTGGAGAATTATACGGTGACCACAGTTACCAATGCAGATGAACATGAGTATCTGGATTCCTACCTGAGCAGCAGTATTATCGGTTCCAGAGCGCTTTCCTCGGTTCTGGTAGAGGGAAAGGAAGATGGAAATGGAATTAATGTGACTACCAGTAATATTACCTACTGCACACCGGGAATGTATGAGAACGCTCTGGCTACGGCAGGGGTAGAGAATGCAGATATCAAGGTGGCGGGGCCCTTTAATATTTCCGGTACGGCGGCTTTGGTTGGAGCAATTAAAGCTTATGAAAATATGACCGGGGAAGAGGTCGGTGAGGAAAACGCAGATACAGCCACAAATGAATTGGTAGTCACCGGACAGGTGGCGGAAAATGTGGGAGACCAGGAAAAGGCAGAACAGCTTATCGGTGCGGTAAAAGGTGAAGTGGTAGAGGGAAATGCCACTACCACAGAAGAAATTGGCAACGTGGTAGATCAGGCGGCTCAAGAAATGGAAGTCAGCCTTTCTGAGGAAGACCGCCAGGCTATTATCGACTTGATGAAGAAGATTGATGGCCTGAATCTAAACATCGACAGTTTGAAGGAACAGGCCAGTAATCTCTACGATCAGATTGCTGGACTGGATCTGAACCTGGATATTAACCAGGAGCAGGTAAAGGGATTTTTTGAAAAAATCCTGGATTTCTTCCGGGGACTGTTTTCTTAAAAAAGTTGTTGACAAGCCCGAAAGTTTATGATATGTTATCAAAGGATTAGCTGCCGAAGACAGCAGGTGCCGTAAGGTATAATGATGAAAACGCCTGCCGAGGAAAGTTTCATTCTTAATTACAGAAGCGAAAGCCGAAGGTTTTTGCAGTTATAAGATTGATATGCACCTCTTTGTCTTCCGGACAAAGAGGTTTTTCTTATTCGAGGCCGGGGCGAAGATCCGGGCCGAAGCAGCGCAGCCTAAAAAAATAAGGAGGTGCACAATTCATGGCAAAAGTAGAACTTAAAAAACCTGTCGTAGAAGAGATTTCCAACAGCATTAAAGATGCAGCTTCTGTAGTGCTGGTGAATTACAAAGGCATCAATGTTGAGCAGGATACTCAGATGCGTAAGGAATTAAGAGAAGCTGGTGTTGTTTACAAAGTTTACAAAAACACAATGATGAACTTTGCATTCAAAGGAACACCATGTGAAGAACTGTGCCAGCATTTAGAGGGAACAAATGCTCTGGCTGTATGCGCAGAAGATGCTACAGCTCCTGCAAGAATCCTCGCTAAATATGCAAAGACAGTTCCTACTCTGGAATTAGTTGCAGGTATCGTAGAAGGCACTTACTACGATCAGACAGGAATGGAAGCACTGTCCAAGATTCCTTCAAGAGAAGAACTTCTCGGAAAACTTCTTGGAAGCATCCAGTCTCCTATCGCAAACTTTGCTCGTGTGCTTAATCAGATCGCTGAGCAGCAGGCTTAATGAGCAAAGAACTTAACAAAGTGAACCGTCTGTGTAAAACAGGCAAAATAAAAAAGAAAATATAATCGGAGGTAAATAATAATGGCAAAGTTAACAACAGCTGAATTTATTGAAGCTATCAAAGAGTTATCTGTATTAGAGTTAAATGATTTAGTAAAAGCATGTGAAGAAGAGTTTGGTGTATCTGCAGCAGCAGGTGTTGTAGTTGCAGCAGCTGGCGGAGCTGGAGAAGCAGCTGAAGAGAAAGATGAGTTTGACGTTGAACTGACAGAAGTTGGACCAAACAAAGTTAAAGTTATCAAAGTTGTTCGTGAAGTAACAGGCTTAGGACTGAAGGAAGCTAAAGAAGTTGTAGACGGAGCTCCTAAGGTTGTTAAAGAAGGCGCTTCCAAAGCTGAGGCTGAAGAGATCAAGACAAAACTGGAAGGCGAAGGCGCTAAAGTTACTCTTAAATAATTTGAGAAAACTTTTGTATGAGAAAGGGACCAGGCAGATTATCTGCCTGGTTTTTTTGTGTATGACGGGCATGCCGTCAGTCTGTGGTGAAAGTCCACAAGGGGCGTAGTTGCCGACGAACCCTATAGCGACTCCCAAGGTTTACATCG
>CASEXH010000022.1 GCA_949291945.1 uncultured Bacillota bacterium
TTCTGATGGAGAGGGAATCCCTCCTTCAGTTATTCATTTAGATTTTGTAACTATTAACTCGTAGTCATTATTGACTACACCATTATTATACTAGGAGGTAGAAGCTGCCAGGAATATACTGGAATACTATGGGATAAAAGGAATGGAAATAGATCTGACATCCATTTTTGCTTATAGTAACTGTTCTCTCCTTACTCATTCTCAGGAGGAAATTCCAGAGGCTTCTTATGGGGAACAGCTGGCGCAGACAGGGGGAGCACCGGTATCTACTTATGTGCCTTTCCGGAACGGCCTTTTTTTGTCCTGTGCTGCCAGTCTTGCTCTGTCCCTGGACTGCCAGGTGATCTACTATGGGGCTCACATGGATGATGCGGCAGGAAACGCCTATCCGGATTGCAGTCAGGCCTTTTATGAGAGCATGAATCAGGCGGTCTGGGAAGGCAGCGGAAAAGCTCTTCGTATAGAGGCGCCTTTTATCAACCAAAATAAGGGTCAGATCGTGGCAAGGGGGCTGGAACTGAAAGTTCCATATCAGTTTACCTGGAGCTGCTATGAGGGTAAAGAACGTCCCTGTGGGGTATGCGGTACCTGTATCGACAGACGAAAAGCTTTTGAGGCAAATGGTATAAAGGATCCGGCTCTGGGGGAATAATCTTAAATGTAGAATGTTTTCGGAAAATTTACAAAAACATGATTTTTTTCTTTACAGTAAAGCTTTAAAATGATAGACATGAGAGAGTATTATGAAAAGCAATTAGAAGATCTGAATAAACAGTTGATCTGTATGGGAAATGCCTGCCAGAAGAGCATTGAAATAACTATCAGGGCTCTGAAAGGAAGCCGGCAGAGTCTGACCTGGGAGGTTTCAGAACTGTGTGACAAGATATGCCACATGGAAAGAGAAATAGAAGAAAAGTGTATGAAGCTTCTTCTTCTCCAGCAGCCGGTGGCCTCAGATCTGCGTAAGATATCCTCTGCCTTGAAGATTGTGACGGACATGGAGAGAATAGGAATACAGGCAGGAGATATCGGTGAAATGATCCTTACAGGAGAGACAGATCTGTCAGACAGCCAGATTCCTTTAAAAGAGATGGCAGAGGAAACCGTCCATATGCTGAAGGACAGTATGAAGGCTTTTTTGAGAGAAGACCTGGATCTGGCCAGACAAACGATGGCCAGAGACGACAGAGTCGACAGCCTGTTCCTGGAAATAAAAAGAGAGCTGTCCAAAAAACCTGGAAAGGACGGTTCCGCCATTGATCTGGTCATAATTGCAAAATACTACGAAAGGATAGGAGATCATGCGGAAAATATTGCAGACTGGGTGATCTACTCTATCACAGGAGAACATGAGAAGGTAAAGAAGTAAGGAAGAAATAGGAGTGGAAAGCTGTGGTTTACTGTATTGAACCGAAGGGGGAATTCCGAAAAATCCTGATGTATACACTGGAATCCTGCGGCTATACATCAGAGGCGATCCCGTCAGGGAAAGAACTGCTGGAAGTTTTAAAGCAGCACCGTCCGGAACTGATCCTTCTGGACTATGATCTGCCCGGGGAAAAGGGCCTGGATATCCTGGATATCCTGAGAGATTCTTTTGAATATGTTCAGATTCCCGTGATCATGGTATCAGATACAAATGATGGATCCAGAAAAGCAAGGTGTTTTGACCATGGGGCCGATGATTATCTGTCCAGGACTATGGGAAAAGTAGAGATGATGGCCCGGATCCGGGCAGTACTCCGCCGGGCGGAACGATATCAGCAGGCAGACAGAGCTGCACAAATGTAATAAAAGGTTTTTCGTAAAAAGAGGAGGCTATCGCATTTTACAGCAGCCTCCTCTTTTTTCTTTTAGGAGTAATGATTAATCCATGTATTTTTTCAAAGTAGCTCTTACGGCGCCAGGTCCGGCAATCTCTTCTTTGAACATTTCCTCGATCTTATCGCCGATACCTGCCTGATACAGGTCGATTCCAAAGATGTTGGCGTTGGAAAGAATTGACTTTAACTGTCCGGTGTAAGTTTCCGGTTTGCCTACCTCAATGCCTTCCAGTACTTTAGACAGTTCAGGAAGCATTGGGTCAGCGGAAAGTTCGAATTTCTCGCCTTCGTCATTTACGCCCAGGAGATATCTGCACCATCCTGCAATAGCCAGAGGAATGGCTGTCAGCTTCTTAGCATCGCCATATTTCTCCACGTAAGATTTGATAGTTTCTCCATAGCGGATACCTACTTTCTGTGAGGTATCTGTTGCGATACGCTGTGGGGTATCCGGCATAAACGGATTCGGGATTCTCACGTTGATAACTTCATCAACGAAATCAGCAGGAGAGAGAATACCGGGATCTGTAACCACAGGCATGCCTTCTACGGGACCGATCTCATGAACCAGTTTATTTAACTGAGAATCTTTCATCTCATCAGCGATCAGTGTGTAACCCAATACACAGCCGTATACAGCCAAAGCTGTGTGGAGAGGATTCAGACAGGTGGTAACCTTCATTCTCTCTACTTTATTAACCGTGTCTCTGTCCGTCATATATACGCCGGCTTTTTCAAGGGCGGGTCTTCCGTTGGGGAACTTGTCCTCGATAACCAGATACTGAGGTCCTTCTGCATTTACAAAAGGAGCGATATAGGTTCTCTTGGAGGTGATAACAGGAGCAATGTCTTCCACTCCGGCTTTCTCCAGATCTGCACATACGGAATCTGCAGGTCTTGGTGTGATCTTGTCGATCATGGACCATGGGAAAGAAACCTGTTTCTCATCAGAAATATAGTCCACGAATCCCTGATCCACAAATCCTTTTGCCAGCCATTCTTTTGCCATAGTGGTGATAGAATTCTGGAGTTTTTCACCGTTATGAGAGCAGTTATCCATGGAAACCACTGCCAGAGGATATTTTCCGGCTTTGTAACGCTCAAAGAGCAGAGCGCATACAACTGCCATAGCAGCGCCCGGTTTCTCCGGACCGTTGTCGATGTCGGCCTGAATAAATGGGAAGTAATTTCCGTCAGCGCCTTTTAAAGCATAGCCTTTTTCTGTGATGGTGAAAGAGATCATCTGAAGACCCGGATCAACAAAGATTTCTTTCAGACGGTTCCAGTATTCCGGAACATTGGACTGAGCTTTGATGGCCTCTGTAAGAGATCCCAGAACCTTCTTGTCTGTGGAGCCGTCAGCCTTTAAAGTAACAGCTAATACCAGATTGTCGTAAGGCACGTAGATTTTATCTACTACGTCGAAGTCGAAAGTTTCCACACAGGTGATACCTTTGTCAGCTGCACCATTGGAAATCAGTGTGTCAGCCAGACCGCCGATGAAGATACGGAAGATATTTCCTGCTCCGAAATGAACCCATACAGGAGCTTTCTTTGTGTTTTCAGCTACTTTTGCAACATCATAAGATGGAAGAGCGATACCGGCTGCTTCCCAGTCCTTTGTGTTTTTCAGACCTTCTAAAGTCAGTTTCATAATCTACACACGATCCTTTCTTTTTATTTTGCTTCTTTTGCCTGTTTCTCCACTGCTTCCCAAAGTCCGCAGATATAAGCGGCACCAAGGGCACGGTCATAAAGTCCATATCCTGGCATTGCCTTTTCACCCCAGATCATACGTCCGTGGTCAGGACGGATCGGACCTTCAAATCCGGATTCATAAAGAGCTTTTACTACTGCGTACATATCAAAGGTTCCGTCAGCGCTTAAGTGGGCGCTTTCCTCGAAATCTCTCATGCCGTCGTTGAAACGAAGATTTCTTACATGGGCAAAGTGGATTCTTCCTTTCAGCATTTTAATAGTCTCGATCAGGTCATTGTTTAAGTTGGTTCCGTAGGAGCCCATGCAGAAGGTTACGCCGTTGTGTTTGTTTGGAACAGCGTCCATCATTCTTTTCAGTTTTTCCTGAGTGGAAATGATACGGGGCAGTCCGAATACACTCCAGGAAGGATCGTCTGGATGGATAGCCATGTTGATGTCATATTTGTCACATACCGGCATAATGGCTTTCAGGAAGTATACCAGATTGTCAAAAAGTTTTTCTTCATCAATGTCTTTATACAGAGCGAAAAGTTCTTTTACTTTCTCCATACGTTCCGGTTCCCAGCCTGGCATTACAGTACCGTTCATGTCATTTTTGATGCTGTCGAACATTTTTTCCGGATCCATGCTGTCGATGGTGTCCTGATTGTAGGCAAGAACTGTAGAACCGTCGTCTCTCTTACGTTCCAGCTCGGTTCTTGTCCAGTCGAATACAGGCATGAAGTTGTAGCAAACCATATGGATGTCTGCTTTGCCCAGGTTTTCCAGTGTCTCGATGTAAGCTTCGATGTCTTTGTCACGTTCCGGAGCTCCTGTTTTGATAGCATCGCTTACGTTTACACTTTCGATACCTGCAAGATGAAGACCGGCGTCTTCTACTTCCTTCTTCATTGCCATGATCTCGTCCAGAGTCCATACTTCCCCAGGCATTTTGTCATACAGAGTTGTGATGATCCCCTTTACATAACAGCTCTGACGAATCTGTTCCAGAGTTACAGTGTCGTGGTCTTTGCCGTACCAGCGCATTGTCATTTCCATAATAAATACCTCTCTTTCAATTTATGTCTTTATTATAGTGGACAAGGGAAAAAAAACCAATTGATAACTTTGTTGTATACATTGCATAAGTTGCGGTTTTGTATTAAAATAAGTACAGATATCTATATAAATTCTGGTGGAGAAAAGAAAAATTATGAAAAAAACCCTGAAAACCCAGTTTTTGACCAGGCAGTATATGCTCTCGAAAGACTATGAGCTTTATTATTACAGCGACAGCCATATGGCGAATGTGGACAGTCATACTCATGATTATTATGAATTTTATTTTTTTCTGGAAGGAACCGTCTCTTATCTTATTGAAAAGCAGCTCTATGACCTGAAAGAGGGAGATGTAGTCGTGATCCCTCCGGGGATCCATCATAAAGCAGTGATCCGTGATTCAGAGAAGCCATACAGCCGGTTTGTTTTCTGGATCAGCATGGATTATTATGAAAGGATCCGGCAGATGTCGGAAGAATATTTCTACATTATCCGCCTTGCTGCAGATAAGGGGCAGTATGTTTTTCATAATGATGCGGTTGCTTTCAGCAGCATTCAGTCCAGGATCTTTCACCTGATCGAGGAAATCCACTGGGAACGTTTCGGAAAAGAGGAAAAAATCTTCATTGGCATCTGTGACCTTTTTCTTCATCTGAGCCGGATGGCTTATGAGAAAAACCACCCCAGAAAGCTGAAAGAAGATCAGAATCTTTATGAAAATATTATTCAGTATATAGATACCCAGTTAGACCAGGATCTATCCCTGGAACATCTTGCTGGAAAATTTTATGCCAGCAAATATCATATTGCCCATATTTTTAAAGAAAATACAGGTATCTCCATTCATCAGTATATTATGAAGAAGCGGCTGGCCGCCTGCCAGGATGCCATACTCAGCAACATCAGCATTACAAAGGCTTACCTTATGCTTGGATTTAAAGATTATTCCAGTTTCTACCGGGCTTTTAAAAAGGAATACGGGATTTCTCCGAAAGAATTCCGGGATATGAAGATCCAGCCGGAACAGCAGACTATAAAGGCCGGGAAAGGAACTTCTTAAAGGACATCCCGGCCGGAGTTCTGGCAGAGAGAAAGCCGCTGGACGGGAAGGAACCCCAATACAGCGGCTTTTTATAATGCATATTTTATCAGAGTTTAATTATCTTCCTGGGTCATGGTGTAGACTGTACGTTTCCTTGCCATCTCATCATTAGCCAGGTATTCGTCGTAAGTAGTGATCTTGTCGATCATAGCGCCGTTTGGAAGGATTTCCATGATACGGTTAGCTGTAGTCTGTACGATCTGATGATCGTGGGAGGCAAAAAGGATCACTCCCGGGAATTTGATCATACCATTGTTCAGCGCTGTGATAGACTCCATATCCAGATGGTTGGTAGGTTCGTCAAAGATCAGCACATTGGCACCAGAGATCATCATCTTGGAAAGAAGACACCTTACTTTTTCTCCTCCTGAAAGAACACGTACTTTTTTCACTCCGTCTTCTCCCGGGAAAAGCATACGGCCCAGGAATCCCCGGACATAGGTGGCATCCTTGATTTCGGAATAGCCGGTAAGCCAGTCTGCAATGGTCAGATCATTGTCAAACTCCTTGGTGTTGTCTTTGGGGAAGTAAGACTGAGATGTGGTGACTCCCCATTTATAAGTTCCTTCATCCGGCTCCATTTCGCCCATCAGGATCTGGAAAAGCACGGTCTTAGCTCTTTCATTGCCCCCTACAAAGGCAACTTTGTCTTCTCTTCCAAGGGTAAAGGAGATGTTGTCCAGGATCTTTACTCCGTCAATGGTCTTGGAAAGGCCCTCTACCATCAGCACCTCGTTTCCAATCTCACGATTGGGACGAAAATCAATATAAGGATACTTTCTGCTGGAAGGACGGATCTCATCTAACTGGATCTTTTCCAGAGCACGCTTTCTGGATGTGGCCTGCTTGGACTTGGAAGCGTTGGCGGAGAACCGGGAGATAAACTCCTGGAGTTCTTTGATCTTCTCCTCTTTCTTGCGGTTGGCCTCTTTCATCTGTTTGATCAGAAGCTGACTGGACTCATACCAGAAATCATAGTTGCCGGCATAGAGCTGGATTTTTCCATAATCAATATCAGCGATGTGGGTACATACCTTATTTAAAAAGTAACGGTCATGAGATACTACGATGACGGTATTGTCAAAGTTAATGAGAAATTCCTCCAGCCATTCGATAGCATCCAGGTCCAAATGGTTGGTAGGCTCGTCCAAAAGCAGGATATCCGGATTGCCGAAAAGCGCCTGGGCTAGAAGTACCTTTACCTTCTGGCTGCCGTTTAAATCTGCCATCTGGGCATAGTGAAGATCTGTTTCAATACCTAACCCGTTTAGGAGTGTAGCGGCGTCAGACTCTGCTTCCCAGCCGTTCATTTCTGCAAATTCACCTTCCAGTTCACTGGCACGGATACCGTCTTCATCGGTGAAATCCTCTTTTGCATAGATCGCTTCCTTTTCCTTCATAATATCATAAAGGCGCTGGTTTCCCATGATCACCGTATCCAGCACCGGATAAGCGTCATATTTAAAATGATCCTGCTGCAGGAAGGAGAGACGCTGACCTGGGGTAATGGTAATGTCTCCTTTGGTAGTTTCCAGCTGCCCGGAGAGGATCTTCAGGAAAGTGGACTTACCGGCGCCATTGGCCCCAATCAGGCCATAGCAGTTTCCTTCTGTGAATTTAATATTGACATCTTCAAACAGTGCTTTCTTACCAATACGTAATGTAACATTATTTGCTGCAATCATCTTTAAATTTTCCCTCACTTTTATCTTGTTCAAGATTTGTTGGTGCGTAATCTCTTCTATTTTACCGTAAAAACGGGATTTTGCAAGCCTTTCTTGGGAAAAATATCTTGATAATTACGGTACAGATTGGTATAATATTTCACAAAAGTCCCGGATATGATTCGGGGAAGTCTTGAATGAAAACCGCAGGGAAGGAAGGTATTCATGTTAATTACAAGAGAGTGCGACTATGCAGTGCGGATCGTCCGGGCTCTGGCAGGAGGAGAAAAGCTCTGTGTCAACCAGATCTGTGAAAAGGAAGATCTGACACCGGCATTTGTCTATAAAATATTGAAGAAACTGGAGAAAAAAGAGATCGTAAAAAGCTTCCGGGGCAGCAACGGCGGATATGCTCTGAAGAAATCTCTGGGTGAACTGACTCTTCTGGATGTATATCTGGCCGTGGAACCGGATTTCTATATGATTGAATGTATGAATCCGGATAAGGCCTGCGTACATAATCAGTCTGATTCCAGCTGCAAGGTCCACAGGGAGTTGTACCGGATCCAGAAACAGCTTGCAAAAGAGCTTTCTGTTCACTCTATAAAGGAAATTATGGAAATGGACTAGGGTGGAAAAAGAGCACAAGAGTATAGAAAAAAGCGGAAAAATCCAATGTTTTTTTGTAAAAACATTGGATTTTCTTTGCTTTTATAAATAGACAGGCCTGTTAAATCGTGCTATAATTCTCATAGACTTCAGGTTAGAAGTGGAATATTGTTCAAAACAATTTTCAAGGAGGAAAAAATCAAATGGCTAGAAAGATGAAAACCATGGATGGTAATCATGCAGCAGCTCATGCTTCCTACGCATATTCAGATGTTGCAGCTATCTATCCAATTACCCCGTCATCTGTAATGGCTGAAGCCACAGACGAATGGGCAACACAGGGAAGAAAGAACATTTTCGGACAGGAAGTTCAGGTTACTGAAATGCAGTCTGAAGCCGGTGCAGCCGGTGCAGTTCACGGTTCTCTGGCAGCTGGTGCCCTGACTACAACATATACTGCATCTCAGGGCCTTCTGCTGATGATCCCAAATCTTTATAAAATCGCCGGTGAGCAGCTTCCGGGCGTATTTAACGTATCCGCCCGTGCTCTGGCAAGTCATGCATTATCTATCTTCGGTGATCACTCCGATGTATATGCATGTCGTCAGACAGGCTGCGCTATGCTGTGTGAATCTTCCGTACAGGAAGTTATGGACCTGACACCAGTTGCACACTGTGCAGCTATCAAAGGAAAAGTTCCATTCATTAACTTCTTCGACGGATTCCGTACATCTCACGAGATCCAGAAGATCGAGACATGGGATTATGAAGACTTAAAGGATTTAGTAGATATGGATGCTGTTGATGCATTCCGTAAACATGCATTAAATCCAAATCATCCATGCCAGAGAGGTTCTGCTCAGAACCCTGATATCTTCTTCCAGGCAAGAGAAGCATGTAATCCATACTACGATGCTCTGCCGGAAATCGTACAGGAATACATGGACAAAGTAAATGCTAAGATCGGAACAAACTACAAACTGTTCAACTACTACGGAGCAGAAGACGCAGAGCATGTGATCATCGCTATGGGTTCCTCATGTGAGACAATCGAGGAAACCATCGATTACTTAATGGCTCAGGGCAAAAAGGTTGGTCTTGTTACTGTTCGCCTGTACAGACCATTCAGCGCTGAAGCACTGGTAAATGCGATTCCTGATTCTGTAAAACAGATTTCTGTATTAGACAGAACAAAAGAGCCAGGTTCTCTTGGCGAGCCTCTGTACTTAGACGTTGTAGCAGCTCTGAAGGGAACAAAATTCAATGATGTACCTGTATTCACAGGCCGTTACGGATTAGGTTCCAAAGATACAACACCTGCTCAGATCGTTGCTGTATACGAAAACACAACAAAACAGAAATTCACAATCGGTATCGTAGATGATGTTACAAACTTATCTCTGGAAGTTGGCGCTCCTCTGGTTACTACACCGGAAGGAACTATCAACTGCAAGTTCTGGGGATTAGGCGCTGATGGTACTGTTGGTGCAAACAAAAACTCCATCAAGATCATCGGTGACAACACAGATATGTACGCTCAGGCATACTTTGATTACGACTCTAAGAAATCCGGCGGTGTTACAATGTCTCACCTGCGTTTCGGTAAGAGCCCGATCAAATCCACATACCTGATCAAACAGGCTAACTTTGTAGCATGCCACAATCCTTCCTATATCAACAAATACAACATGGTACAGGAACTGGTTGACGGCGGTACATTCCTGCTGAACTGCCCATGGGATATGGAAGGCCTTGAAAAACATCTGCCAGGACAGGTGAAATCCTTCATCGCTAACCACAACATCAAATTCTATGTCATCGACGGTATCAAGATCGGTAAAGAGATCGGACTTGGCGGACGTATCAATACTGTTCTTCAGTCTGCATTCTTCAAACTGGCGAACATCATTCCGGAAGAGCATGCTATCGAATTAATGAAAGCTGCTGCAAAAGCAACCTACGGAAGAAAAGGTGACGCTATCGTTCAGATGAACTATGACGCTATTGATGCAGGTGCAAAACAGGTTGTTGAAGTACAGGTTCCGGAAAGCTGGAAGAGCTGTGCAGATGAAGGCCTTGTAATGGCACATGCGGAAAGCGGACGTGAGGATGTTGTTGAATTCGTTAACAATATCCAGTCTAAAGTAAATGCTCAGGAAGGAAACTCCCTGCCAGTATCTGCTTTCAAAGATTATGTAGACGGTACAACTCCATCCGGATCTTCTGCATACGAAAAACGTGGTATCGCTGTAGATATTCCTGTATGGAATCCAGACAACTGTATCCAGTGTAACCGCTGTGCATATGTCTGCCCACATGCAGTTATCCGTCCGGTAGCCCTGACAGAAGAAGAAGCTGCTGCAGCTCCGGAAGGAATGCAGACACTGCCTCTGACAGGTATGAAAGAATACAAATTTACTATGACTGTATCTGCTTATGACTGTACAGGATGCGGTTCCTGTGCAAATGTCTGCCCAGGTAAGAAAGGCGCTAAAGCCCTTACTATGGAAAACATGGAAGCAAATGCAGGGGTACAGAAATACTTTGACTACGGCGTAACATTACCTGAAAAAGAAGATGTTATCGCTAAATTCAAAGAGAATACAGTAAAAGGTTCTCAGTTCAAACAGCCTCTCCTTGAGTTCTCAGGAGCTTGTGCAGGATGTGGCGAGACACCTTATGCAAAACTGATTACACAGCTGTTCGGTGACAGAATGTACATTGCAAACGCAACAGGATGCTCCTCTATCTGGGGTAACTCTTCACCATCCACACCATACACAGTAAATGCGAAAGGACAGGGTCCTGCATGGTCTAACTCTCTGTTCGAAGACAACGCTGAGTTTGGTTATGGTATGCTGCTGGCTCAGAAAGCAATCCGTGGCGGATTAAAGACAAAAGTTGAGTCTGTAATGGCTAACGAAAATGCTTCTGAAGAAGTAAAAGCTGCATGCAAAGAGTGGCTGGATACATTCAACAGCGGAATTACAAACGGCGCTGCTACAGATAAATTAGTAGCTGCACTGGAAGGTGTTGACTGTGACGTATGCAAAGACATTGTGAAGAACAAAGACTTCCTGGCTAAGAAATCCCAGTGGGTATTCGGCGGTGACGGCTGGGCATACGACATCGGTTTCGGCGGTGTTGACCATGTACTGGCTTCCGGACAGGATATCAACGTAATGGTATTCGATACAGAAGTTTACTCCAACACAGGCGGACAGTCTTCTAAATCTACACCTACAGGTGCTGTTGCACAGTTCGCTGCAGGCGGTAAAGAGACTAAGAAGAAAGATATGGCTTCCATCGCTATGAGCTATGGTTATGTATACGTAGCACAGATCGCTATGGGTGCTGACTTCAATCAGACTGTGAAAGCTATTGCAGAAGCAGAAGCTTATCCGGGACCATCCCTGATCATCGCTTACGCTCCATGTATCAACCATGGTATCAAGAAAGGTATGAGCAAAGCTCAGACAGAGGAAGAACTGGCTGTTAAGTGCGGATACTGGCACAACTTCCGCTTCAATCCTGCTGCAGAGAACAAGTTCACACTGGATTCCAAGGCTCCAACAGCTGATGATTACCAGGCATTCCTTGACGGAGAGGTTCGTTACAATTCTCTGAAACGCTCCAATCCTGAAAAGGCTGCAAGACTGTTTGCTCTGAATGAGGAACAGGCTAAAGAGAGATATGCATATCTCCAGAAACTGGTTACTCTGTACGGTAAGACAGAAGAATAATTCTCATAAAAAGCAATAATAAGCTCCCGTTCTCCTAAATGGAGACGGGAGTTTTTTTATATGTGATTTTACAAATTTTGAAAACTTTCTTGTCTCTATACGGCAGCAATGATATGATAAAGCTAAGTGTACAGGAGGATGGAAAAGATGAGAGAGTTTGAGGTAAAGGTTAAAAGCTTGGAAAAAGCATTGGAAGTGCTGAATTGTTTTGTGGAAAAACAGCCTCTAGGGGTAACAGAAATCAGCGAAAAGTTAGGACTATATAAAAGTAACGTCCATAATATACTGATTACGTTTGCGGCAATGGATTATCTGGATCAGGATGAGGAAACAGGAAAATTTTCACTGGGGCCGGCGATTTATGGATTGACCAGAGCCGTAGGCGACAGCTATAACATTGCAAAGATCATACTTCCTTATATGCAGAAAATATCTCAGGAGGTCCATGAACTGGTATATTTGGCTGTACCCTGCAAGGATGAAGTGGTTTACCTGGAAGCAGTATATCCGGAGAGAAATTTTTTTGCTTCTCCATCGGTTCAGGGTGAACATTGTAAAATGTATTGCACAGGCGTTGGTAAGGCAATGCTTTCCAGAATGCCAGAGGAGGATATGGAGGAATGTATAAAAGGAGAACTTGAAAAATATACAGATTACACGATTACGGATAAAGAAAAGCTTCGTGAAGAGATCAGAATATCTAGAGAAAGAGGATATGCATTTGACAATATGGAAATCAGTTATGGGATCAAGTGTGTGGCAGTACCTATAGTAAACAAAAATGGCACGGTTATGGCAGCGTTGAGTATCAGTACCCCCTCCCTTCGTATGGATGATGAAAATACCATGAAATTTGTTAATGTGCTGAAAAAGAATGCGGAAGAAATAGGGAAAAGACTTTGATTCTTGTGCATAACTTATAAAATGTTAAAAAAATCAATTATGATATTGAAAAAAAAGACGAAAAATGTTAGTATGTGAATATAAAAAATAGAACGTGGTTCTTAATTATAGAACGCATAGCAACCCGAGGGATCGGGTTCTCTTTTAAGAATATAAAGAGAACAGAGTTCTATAATACAGAACAAAAAGGAGGACTTTATTATGCCAAACAAACCTTATGTAGTAGTGGAATGGAACGACACAGAAACCGATGCCAAAGGCTGGATGTGCGCCTACAATTTTGTGAATCATTATTGCGGCGGTGGAACAAGAATGCATCCTACAGTTACCAAAGAAGAAGTTATTCGTCTGGCAACAACTATGGGTTATAAGTATAAGGCATGTGAGTCTCTTACTACCGGAGGATGTAAGGCGGGAATTGCTTATGATTATAAAGCTCCCGATGCTCTGGATGTGTTAAGGAGATTTCTCACAGCTACAGCACCTTATATTAATGCAGGAGTATCTATTGGAGGAGATTTAGGAGTAGATTATTCAGATGTTCTGAAGATCCTGGACGACCTGGGAATCGGTATTCCTCAGACGAAAGCCATGAAAGAAGACCCGGATATCCATCAGGGGATTGTTAATCATGACAGAGCTGAGAAAGAGCTTACCTATGACGGATTCAAAATGTACGATATGATTACCGGATATGGAGTGGCTGCAGCTGTGGATGAAGCCTGGAAGATCAAAGGCGGAAAAGCAGGAGCTTCTGTGGTGATTCAGGGATTCGGATGTGTCGGTGCAAGCTGCGTAAACTCTCTGAATAAGATGGGCTATAAAGTGGTAGGTATTGCCGATGTAAACGGATTGGTATACTGCAAGGACGGATTAAATATTCCAAAACTGGTAGAGACAAGGCTTCCGAAAGGTGAACTGAACAGGGAGGCTTTTGAGGAAAACTATCAGATTTTGCCTAATAGCCAGTGGTTGGAAATGGACTGCGATATTCTGATTCCGGCAGCGCTGGAAGATGTGATCAACAAAGACAATGCCGATAAGATTAAAGCTTCTCTGGTGGTTGAAGCGGCTAATATTCCAACAACTCCTGAAGCAGATGAAATTTTAAAGAAAAACAATGTAGACGTTGCTGTTGACTTTATCTCCAATCTGGGAGGGATCCGCATCTATGAAGCAGTCATTTTCCGTATTGTAAAGATTGAAAATATGAGTGATGAGGAAGCAGCAGCAGCAATTGTAAAAGATACTGTAGATCTGATCAGAAAACAAACCCGTCTGGTATTTGAAGAATCTAAGAAAACCGGAGAATTTACCCGTGATGTAGCAAGAAGATTGTTTACACCAGATAAATCTGACACGCCGGATATGTGATCGGAGTAGTCTTTAGGAGCTGCCGTATATTGTTTCATGCGGCGGCTCCTTTTCTTAACAGAAAAAGAAAGGAGAATTTTATGAGCCCCAAATTACGAAAATATCTGACTATTTTATCCTTAGGCTTGGCCGGAGGATCTATATACTTTCTGCCATATATAAGAAATGTTTTCTATGATGCCCAGATTACTTCCATGGGGATATCGAATACTCAGTCAGGAATGCTTCTTACTATGTATACGATCGGGAATATGATCCTGTATATCCCAGGCGGTATTTTAGCAGATAAGGTTTCTCCAAAGAAAGCTTTGGTAGTATCTCTGATCAGTACAGCTCTTCTGACATATGTCTATGCCTTTACAATGAACTATGCAGTTTCTCTGGTGATCTGGCTGGGACTCTCCTTCAGTACTGCTTTTGTCTTCTGGTCTTCCCTTATGAAAGCCGTCAGGATCATTGGAACGGAAGAAGAACAGGGATTTATGTATGGGCTTTATTATGCATGCAACGGTATCACAGGTGCATTGACAAACGCACTTGCTTTGAATGTATACAGAACTGCAGGCGGTGATATGGCTCAGGGATTTTTCAGAGCTCTTCTGGCGGGAGGAAGCGTAGCAGTTGTGGCAGCTGTCCTTCTTTTGGTACTTATGAATAACAAAAACGAAAGTGAAGCAGGAGGAGAGAATGAACCTAAATTTCAGTTCAGTGATCTGGGCAAATTATTAAGAAGTCCTTTTATCTGGATCGTTTCCTTTGCGATTCTCTGCGGATACGGATTTTATACCAGTACCTCATATTTTAATCCATATCTGACAGAGGTAATGGGAATTTCACCAGAGGATTCAGGTCTGATCTCCATAATAAGAAATTATCTTCTTTTGCTTTTAGCTCCGGTAGGCGGACTGATTGCAGATAAGCTTTTCAAATCTACATGTAAGTGGCTTTGCACGGCATTCCTTATTTTGTCAGTCCTTTTTGCAGCAGTATTGATTCTTCCTTCTGATATCAGTCCGACAGCGGCAAGTTTATACACTTTGATACCGGGGGCCGTAGCTATGATGATGTATGGAGTTGTATTTTCAACAGTCAGTGAGGCGGGAATACCCAGAGCAATGACCGGAACAGCCATAGGAATCGCCTCGATTATCGGCTATATACCAGACTCTTTATACTCTGTTTTGTTTGGAAGCTGGCTGGATAGACATGGCGCAGCAGGATATAATTATATCTTTGGGTTTTTGGCAATTTCCGGGGTCATAGGAGCAGTCCTGGCGATACTGGTATACAGAAATGGGAAAAAATCAAAGCTTGCCCAAGCGGAAAAGAGGTAGAAATATGGGAAAAGAAAAAACAGAAAAACTTTATGTAAATCAGATACGCTGTAAAGCATGCGGATACTGTGTAAACGCCTGCCCTAAAGGTGCACTTTCTTTTTCAGATTACGTAAATCCGAAAGGTTACAATGCCGTTCAGGTAGATGAGAGCAAGTGTATCGTATGCGGAACATGCTACAGAGTATGTCCGGATTATGTATTTGAGATTCGGTAAGGAGGAGATGGAATATGGCGAAGGTGTTAATGAAAGGAAATGAAGCTCTGGCGGAAGCGGCTTTAGCGGCAGGATGTCGATTTTATAGCGGATATCCCATTACTCCTCAGACGGAAATCCTGGAATATCTGTCCTGGAGAATGGAAGAAGTAGGAGGAGAATTTATTCAGGCTGAATCAGAGCTGGCAGGAATCAATATGGTTCTGGGGGCTTCTGCTGCAGGGGCGAGGGCTCTTACCACTTCTGCGGGACCGGGCTTTTCTCTGAAACAGGAAGGAATCTCTTATCTTGTAGCAGCCGATCTTCCGGCAGTGATCGTAGACGTTATGAGGATTGGAACAGGACTGGGAGATATTGCCCAGGGACAGGGAGATTACTGGCAGCTGACAAGAGGGGGCGGACATGGAGATTATCATACATTGGTTCTGGCACCTGCTTCTGTTCAGGAAAATGCAGATCTTATGGTTGAAGCCTTTGATCTGGCTGAGAAATATCGTCATCCGGTACTTATTGCTTCTGATGCGGCCATCGGCCAGATGATTGAGGCTGTGGAAATTCCGGAATTTAAGGAACATGATATTGATAAATATGACTGGAGTATTAAAGGCTGTAAAAAAGGTTGTGAACAGCGGAAAATACAAAATGTATATTATACCCACCCGGATTACGAAAATTATTTGAGAGAAAAGTACGAGCAAATGGACAGAGAAGAACAGCGGTATGAAAATATCCTGGTAGAAGACGCAGAAATTGTATTAGTCGCTTATGGAATCAGCTCCAGAGTATGCAGAGAGACAGTGGAGGTAGCCAGAGAACAGGGACTTAAGCTGGGCCTTATCCGTCCCATCACCTTATGGCCTTTCCCTGTGAAAGCCTTCCGGGAAGCGAAATCAGCTAAGGGATTCTTAACAGTAGAAATGAATATTCTGGGGCAGATGACAGATGATGTGCGTCTGGCTACCCAGGAAAATTACCCGGTAGATCACTATGGATCTATCTTTGAGATCCCTGAAACCGATGGGATTATAGAAAAAGCAAAAGAGATGCTGAAAAAGGAGGGTGTATGATATGAGATTAGTTGCCCCTGAAACCATAACTTTTACCCAGAGTGGATTTTGTCCCGGCTGCGGTCATGGACTTGCAGTACGTCTTATTGCAGAAGTTATGGAAGAAATGGAACTCAGCGAAAAGCTTCTGGCTGTTGTAGATGTAGCCTGCGGTTCTTTAAATATTGATTCCTGGAGATTTGATACGATTATGGCTGCCCATGGCCGTCCTATAGCTACAGCAGTGGGAGTAAAGAAAATCCGTAAAAAAAATCCGGTAATGGCCTATATCGGAGATGGGGCTGCTTACTCCATTGGTATGGCGGAGACTATGCACACCGCTATAAGGAATGATAACGTAGTAGCGATTGTTATCAATAACAGTCTGTACGGAATGACCGGAGGTCAGTGTGCGCCTACTTCCCTTCCAGGTCAGATTACTACATCAACTCCTCATGGCAAAGATCCTGCAAAATGCGGCATGCCATTTAGAGTAGAGCAAGCTTTTACCGGTTTTGACATTGCATATCTGGCCAGAGGATCTATGGCTGACGCCAAAGGAATGATGCAGTGCAAAAAGTACATTAAGAAAGCATTTGAAAAACATATGAGAGGGGAAGGTTTTTGCTTGGTAGAGCTTCTCTCCCCATGTCCTACCAATTTAAATATGACGCCTGTAAATAGCATGGAGAGAATCAAAACGGAAATGGTGAAATACTTCCCACTGGGTGAATTTAAGGATAAAAAGGAGGAATAGAACAATGGCAAAAGAAATTATCTGTGCCGGTTTTGGCGGACAGGGAGTGCTGACAGCCGGGATGCTTTTGATAAACGCAGGAATGGAACAAGGCAAAAATGTTTTATTTTATCCTTCTTATGGTTCGGAAATGAGAGGTGGAACCGCAAACTGTACGGTCAAGGTCAGTGATAAGCTTATCGCCAGTCCTGTGTCGAAAAATCCGGATATCCTTTTTACTATGAATACTCCTGCTGTAGACAAATTCGAGGATCGATTAAAACCGGGAGGACTTCTTCTGGTAAATTCATCTATTGTTCCCGATGACAGAGAATACAGAAAAGATATTACTGTGGTAAAAATCCCTGCTACAGATATTGCTGCGGAAATCCAGAATCCCAAGGGGGCCAATCTGGTTATGCTGGGCGCATTGGCTGCCCATAGCGATCTGTTTACGGTAGAATACATGGAACAGGCCATAGTTTCATTTTTTGAAAAAAAGGGAAAAGGAAAATATAACGAAAAAAATGTTGCCTGCTACAGAAGAGGAGTGGAAGGAAAATAACAGGAGGAAGCAGATATGGATTTAACAAAACTTTTGAAGCCCAGATCTATTGCTGTTATCGGAGCCAGTGAAAAAGAAGGATTCGGAGGAGATGTGTGCAGGAATATTCTGGCTTATACAAAAGAGCTGGGAAGGATCTATTTTATACATCCTAAAAGAGAAAAGGTCTTTGGCGTGCCCTGCTATAAGACAGTGACAGATGTCCAGGATACCATTGATCTGATGATTATCTGTACTTCCCAGAAAACGGTAGTGCCTCTTCTGGAAGAAGGAGCAAAGAAAGGCTGCGGAGGTGCAGTTGTCTTTGCAAGTGGTTACGGTGAAGTGGGAACAGAAGAAGGCAGAGAAAATGAAAGGATACTACAGGAGACTGCTACAAAATTAGATATCGCTATTATGGGTCCCAACTGTGCTGGTTTTGTAAATTATATAGATAATGTCCAGGCGTTTGCCTTTATCTCAGAAAAAAGAGACCGGAAAGGCGGTGTAGGAGTTGTGTCCCAAAGCGGCCAGCTCTGTCTGTCTTTGATGGACTGCCCGGGTATGCGTTTTTCCTATAATATATCTGCGGGCAATGCCAAAATAGTGCAGATGGAAGACTATATGGAATTCCTGGTAGAAGATCCGGATACAAAGGTAGTAAGTGTTTATATTGAGGGAGTAAAAAATCCAGAGAAATTTGCGAAGGTGCTGAAGAACGCAGCCAAGAAGAAAAAACCGGTGGTTATCCTGAAAGCGGGCAGAAGCGCAAAGGGCGGAGCTATTGCTGCTTCCCATACAGGAAGTCTTTCTGGGTCCGATGCTTCTTTTGATGCTGTGCTGAAAAAATTCGGAGCTATCCGGGTGGACGACTTGGAAGAACTAATGGCAATGTCTCTCATGCTGTCTACTTTGAAAAAACTTCCCGAAAAACCAGCATTTGCATCTATGAATCTTTCCGGAGGAGAGACCGGAATCTGCGCTGATGTGGGAAGCCTTTGCGGAATTGAATATCCTGACTTTACAGAAGAGACATTAAAGAGTCTGAAAGAGCAACTTCCGGACTATGCCTCTCCAAACAACCCTCTGGATATGACAGCCAGCCTTTCTTATGATGCAGATCTATATGCAGTAGCTCTGCGTACAGTTATGGATGACCCCAATATCGGTATGGTGCTTATTGGTTATACGCTGTTATATGAAATTGCGGATCCGGCTATTCATTATATGTATCAGGGCATTAAAAAGGTGGTAAAAGAAAAAGGAGAAAATTGCAAGCCCATCGCTATGATTCCTTTTGCAGAAAATACCCGGAATCCGGAATATCAGGAAAAACTGTTTCATATAGGAGTTCCGGTGTTGCCCCCTACGGTTTATGCTTTTAAACTTTTGAAACATCTCACAGATTTTATTTCTTATAAACCGGAAGAAAAAACGCTTTCTCTCTGTACAGGAGATAAAAAAAACGGAGAGACTTATGCTCTTTCCGAACACAGCAGCAAGGAAGAATTGGCCAGATACGGAGTTCCCATAGAAGAAGAACGGATTGTTACTTCAGAGGAAGAGGCAGCAGCCTTTGCGGAAGCTTCCGGAAAGGATCTGGCCATGAAAGTGGAATCTGCAGATATTCTCCATAAAAGTGATGTGGGAGGCGTAAAGCTGAATATACAAGGCGGAGAAGCAGCCAGAGAAGCATACAGACAGATCATGAAAAATGTCATTGAAAAAAGACCGGATGCCAGGATCAATGGTATCCTGATGGTACCTATGTTAAAACAAGGCGTGGAAATGATCATTGGAGTTAACAATGATCCTCAGTTCGGCCCTATGGTAATGGTAGGCATGGGCGGAGTTTTTGTAGAAGTATTTAAGGATGTAGCTCTTTATCCCGCTCCTGTTAACAAGCAGGAAGCCATGGATATGCTGAAATCTCTGAAATCTTATAAACTCCTTACCGGATACAGGGGAAGCCGCCCCTGTGATCTGGAAGCTTTGTGCCAGACCATCACAGGTATCAGCTGTTATGCGGCTGCGAATCAAGATGTACTTAAAGAATTGGATATCAATCCTCTGTTTGTGTACCCGGAAGGAGAAGGGGTAGGTGTAGCCGATGCTCTGATTGTTAAAGTCGGACAGTAGAGGAGATGATAATTTTATATGATTCAGGAAGAAATCAAAAAAGGAATTGACCTATATTATAAAAAGGCAAAAGAATTGGGGGATTATCTTACAGAACATCCGGAGATCAGCGGACAGGAGGAAAATTCCTCCAGATATATTATGGGATTTCTGGAAAAACAGGGCTATGAGATTCTCTCTCCATATGGAACGGTTCCCTATTCCTTTTTGGCAGTAGATAAAAAAAGACGAGGCGACAAAGGGAAAAAAGCGGCCTTTCTCTGTGAATATGATGCCTTGCCGGGGGTAGGGCATGCCTGTGGACATTCCTTTAGCTGTGCGATCAGCATCCTGGGGGCTTTGGCCCTCAGGGAGGCCTGTCCGGATCTGCCGATCCGGATAGATCTGATCGGTACTCCCGGAGAAGAATTTGTGGGAGGAAAATGTTATATGGCAAAGGAAGGCTGCTTTGACGGATACGAATATGGGGCTATGATCCATCTAAATAATGAGGATGAGACCTGTTTCCAGGTGTTGGCCTCTAATGACAGATATTTTACCTTTCGCGGAAAAGCCGCTCATGCCTCTTCAGCTCCGGAAAAAGGGCTGAATGCATTAAACGGAGCCCGTATTTTTATGGAAGCTATGGACATGTGGCGGCAGCATCTGACGAAAGACTGCCAGTTTCACGGGATTGTGGTAAAAGGAGGAACTGCACCGAATATTGTGCCGGACGAAGTCTGTCTTGATTATTATTACAGAGCCGGGACAATAGAGAATCTGTGGAAACTAAATAAAATTTCAGAAGAATGTGCAAAAGGGGCTGCGATAGCCACCGGAACAACGGTAGAGTGGCAGCAGAGATATCCGGATTATGGAGAAATCTACTGGAATAATTTTATAGACCAGCTGGTCAGAAAAATTTTTGAAAAAACAGGAAGGACGCCTTCTTCCCCTTCAGACCCTGCAGGCTCTTCCGATGTGGGAAATGTGAGTATGTGCATACCGGTTTTTCATCCCATGTTGGATATTACCGGAGGCAGAAAGGACATTGTTCTTCATGATAGAAAATTTGAAGAAATTTTACATACTAAAGAAATGGAGAGAGCCTTAAAAGATGGCGGGAGGATTTTAGCGGAATTAGCCTGGCAGCTTGCCAGCCATCCGGAGACGATGGAAAAAATCAAAAAGGATCATGCTTTATACAGAAGTGGTAATTGAAACCGAAAGCTGTTGGGAGGAAAGACTATGATAGAAATAAAAGATGTTTCAAAATCCTACAGAGATAAGCTGATCCTTCGAAATATAAATCTGGTATTTGAATCCGGTCAGTTTATTGTGATTATCGGATCCAGCGGCTGCGGAAAGACCACTCTTTTAAAGCTGATTAATAAGCTCCTTCCTATGGATAAAGGTGATATTCTTATTGACGGAGTATCCATAAAATCGATTCCGGACACAAAACTGCGGAGAAAAATCGGGTATGTGATCCAGGACGGAGGACTCTTTCCCCACTTTACAGTAAAGGAGAATCTGGAGATTGTCCTTAAGATTGAGGGAATGAGCAAAGAAAAGAGAGAAGAACGTGTTTTGGAATTGATGGATATGGTAAATCTTGACCCCAAAGTTTTTGCTAACAGCTATCCCTGCCAGCTGTCCGGAGGACAGAAACAGAGAGTTGGAGTGGCAAGAGCCTTTGCTACAGATTCAAATCTGATACTTATGGATGAGCCTTTTTCAGCACTGGATCCTTTGACAAGGGAAGAACTGCAAAATGAAATCGTCAATCTCCAGAAAGAATATAAAAAGACGATTATCTTTGTTACCCACGATATGGATGAGGCCATTAAATGCGCAGATAAGATCTGCATTATCCAGAATGGAAATATTGTACAGTTTGGTCAGCCGGAAGAAATACTGAAACATCCCCAAAATGATTATGTGGAAAAATTTGTGGGAAAGAACAGGATATGGGGGAACCCAAAATATATTCATGCATCTGATATTATGTGTAGAGAATGTCTACAGCTCTCTAAAGACCGGACAGTGATACAGGCTCTTCAGGTCATGCGGGAAAACGCAGTAAACAGTGTGCTTGTAACCAGCGGAAGTAATGGCGTGCTTGAGGGTGTTGTCTGGTTAGAGGATATCCAGAAGCTGGACGACGCTCAGATGGGTCTCAGACTCCATCAGATTATTTCCCAAAACTATAAATATGTGTATGAGGAAACCACCCTTCAGGAGGTTATTGATACCATAGATTACAACAGATCGGGAGTAATCTCCGTGCTGAACCATAGAGGAGAACTGAAGGGAATTCTGACAAAAAGCAGACTGCTGTCTGTACTCAGCCGCAGATACCGCCAGAGGAAGGAGGAGGAATGAAAGAATTTATTGATGTATTTTTTCAGAGAAAAGAGGAACTCCTTCAACTTCTATTCCAGCACATGGAAATGACAGCCATTGCCGTTCTGATTTCTATATGCATTGGTATTCCCCTTGGAATCCTCATTACCAAAAATAAGAAGGTATCTTCTGTTGTTATAGGTACAGCCAATCTGATGCAGTCCATCCCCAGCATTGGTCTGTTGGCATTTCTGGTCCCTATTGTAGGAATCGGGGAAAGACCAGCAATCATCATGGTTATTGTATATGCATTGCTTCCTATTATAAAAAATACATATATCGGGATTACGGGAATTGATCCACTGTCTTTGGAATCAGCCAATGGAATTGGATTGTCAAAGGCACAGACACTTTTTAAGATTCAGATCCCCATTGCTATGCCCTATATTATGGCCGGTATCAGGATTTCTGCTGTTACAGCAGTAGGAACGGTGACAATTGCAGCCTTTGCCGGTGCCGGTGGTCTGGGGTGGTTTATCAACCTGGGATTAAATGCAAATGATGCGGATCTGGTGCTGCTGGGTGCCATACCGGCCTGTCTTTTGGCATTGGTCGTTGATTTTGTCCTGGGAAAGGTGGAAGCTGCCTTGACTCCGGAGGGGCTGAAATCTGCAGAGAAGATCATATTCCGTACAGAAGGAGAGAGAAAGAGGCGGATTGCTGCGGCATCTGTTCTTTTAGCAGTCATACTCATACTGCCTCTTTGTGTTTCGATGGTATCTTCTTTTAGAGCAGAGAAAAATAAGATCGTAGTTGGCAGCCAAAATTTTACAGAAGCAATTATTTTAGGCAACATTTATAGCCAGATGATCCAGCACCACACAGATCTTGATGTGGAGGAACGGTTCAATCTGAATGGCACGATGATCACCATGTCAGCTATGGAAAGTGGTGATATTGATACATTTACAGATTATACAGGAGTTCTTGCGCCAAATGTGTTGGGAATGGAACTGTCTTCAGATACAGAACAGCTATATCAGGATGTGAGGGAGGGAATGGAAGAGGAATATGATATGGAAGTTTCCCAGCCGTTAGGTTTCAGCAATACGTATGTCTTTGCTATTACCCGGGAAACTTCCCAGGAGTATGGTATTATAAAGCTGTCTCAGCTGTTGGAAAATGCCTCCTCTCTTCGTCTGGGATGCACTACTGCCTTTACCCAGAGGGAGGACTTACTGCCTAAGCTGGAGGAAGAATATAATGTTTCCTTTGCCAGTGTGGATGGATTGGAAGGAAATATCCGGTATCAAGCCATCGCATCCGGACGGGTAGATGTGATCGATGCTTTTGAGACAGATGCTGTACTGCTAGATATGGATCTGGTAAAGGTTGAGGATGATATAAACTATTTTCCGCCTTACCAGGCAGTATCTGTCACAAGGAATGAAACCCTGAGACAATACCCAGAGCTGAGCGAAGTGCTGGCTATGCTGGAAGGTGCAATCACCACTGAAGAAATGATGGAAATGAACTATCAGGTAGATGTGGAAGGAAAAACTCCGGAAGAAACAGCTGTAAATTTTCTAGAAGAAAAAGGATTGATCTGATATACAGAAAAAGAGACTATCTCGTAAAGTTCAGGTTTTTATAAAAAACAAGATCTTTAGGAGGTAGTCTCTTTTTTCCTTAATCTTCTTCGTTTTCTTCCGCTGGTTTTATTTTTTTGATCACAGTGCTGTCTCCGATACGGTGGTTTACTACACTATGTACCTGGATGCTGAGATCTTCTGTTTCGCAGGAGAAGGTCTCGCCGTTTGCAGGGACCCGTCCGATCACGTCGCAGACATAACCGTTGTAAGTGTCAAAATCTTCAGTGGGAAGATCAATGCCCAGTGTCTCAGCCACATCTCCCAGATCTGCGGAACCCTGGATTTCCCAGGAGTTTTCTCCGATCTGCAGGATATCCGGAGATTGTACGGCGTCTTCCAGTTCGTAAAGGTCGCCTACCAGAGCCTCGATCAGGTCGTGAAGTGTGATCAGACCGGACATGCCGCCGTATTCATCGATCAGTACGGCAATGTATTTTCTGGAAGTTTTCATATTCTGGAAGAGAACGTTTGCTTTCATATTTTCCGGTACAAACCAGGGCTTATCAATGGCATGCTTTACGATTTCGTATTTCGATTTGTTTTCCATACGGAAGTAGTCCTTTGTATTCAGGATTCCTATGATATTATCTGTGTTTTCCTTATATACAGGATAGAAGGTGTGCCGGCTTTCAAAAATAATTCCCTGCCAGGTCTCCAGACTATCGTTGATATCCAGAGAAGTTACATCAATACGATGGGTACAGATCTGTTCTACAGAGATATCGTTAAAATCAAATACATTCTGGATCATTTCCGTTTCACTCTGGTCAATGGTGCCCTGCTGACTTCCTTCCGAAAGCATCATGCGGATTTCTTCTTCTGTAACCTGTTCCTCACTTTCATTTGGATCAATTCCAAGAAGCCTCAGCACACCGTTGGTAGATACTGTAAGAAGAAATACCAGGGGAGTGAAGATCTTGGAAATCGTGTATAAAGGACCAGCCAGTGCCAGGGAAAGGGATTCTGTCTTTTTCATGGCAATACGCTTCGGGACAAGCTCACCGAATACCAGGTTGAAATAAGAAAGGATCACGGTAATGATAATAACCGAAACCGAACTTAAAACACTTCTTGGAATGGGCACGCCCAGACTTACAAACAGATCTACAAGAGGATCTGCAAAATAGTCTGCGGCAAAAGCACTGTTCAGGAATCCGGCTAAGGTAATTACTACCTGTATGGTAGCCAGGAATCTTGCAGGCTGTTCGGTCAGCTTGGTCAGCTTAATCGCTTTTTTGTTGCCTTCTTCTGTGAGCTTCTTCAGTTTCGCATCATTCATGGAAATCACAGCGATTTCTGCACTGGCAAAAATAGCATTTAAAAATATTAATACAATTAATAGAATAATCGAGCCAATCATAATTTATTATTTTCCTCCAATGTTATTATTTAAGAAACGCAAAAAGGGACGGTTACACAAAAAAGAACAGAAAAACCTCTGTTTACTCCTTGTGTAACTGCCCCGTTATGTATTCATAATAATAAACATGGATTGGCAGAATTTCGATATTTACAACTACAAGTGTCAGGATCTCCGTCCATGTAAATTTTCACATCCTTTCTGATTTGCTAATAAAATTATCATATCCTTCAGATATTGTCAAGAAAAAACTATGTTAGGCCATGGAAAAAGCCAAGGTTTTTCTTCCTTTTAGCGGAAAAGAGTGCTATAATAATTATCAGAAAATTGCTCGTGAAAAAAAGGATTAACAGAAAATCTTGAGAGGAGGCATGAGTATGGAATTAGAAGATAGGATGTTTAAAGTTTATGCAAAAGGAGACGAAAAGATCCAACTGAAGATCATACCGGGACATTTTGTTACGTCCCAGTCCCATATCAGTCATTATCTGGAAATGACTACCATGAAAACCCGCTGTGCAGAGGCTGCCAGGATTGCAAAGCTTCTTTCCAGCAGATATGAGACTTCAACACCGGTTGATTCCATCATCTGCATGGACGGACTGGAAGTGATCGGTGCCTTTCTTGCCGAGGAGCTGGCAAAAGCAGGGGTTTTATCCATGAATGCCCACAAAACGATCTACATTGTGACTCCGGAATTTAATGCCAACGGCCAGATGATTTTCCGGGATAATATCCAGCATATGGTGCGGAACCGGAACGTAGTGATCCTCATGGGTTCCATTACCACAGGAGCCACTCTCCGCCAGTGTATGGAAAGCGTTTTATATTACGGTGGCGTGATACAGGGCGTTTCCGCTATCTTCAGCGCTGTGACCAAAGTGGCGGGGCTGGATATCAATTCAGTATTTTATAAGCAGGACGTACCGAATTATGAATCTTACCCTGCAGAGCAGTGTCCTATGTGCAAAAAGAAAGAAAAAATCGATGCTATCGTCAACGGATATGGGTATTCAAAGCTTTAAAGATTTTATATGCCCCTATCATCTTAACTGAAAATGTGCTATATTTATAGCCTGGGCAGGTGTTTGCCCGGGCTATAAATGATAATCGGCAAAAACGGGGCTGCCGTGGGATTTTGCTTCTGCGGCAGTCCGGTTAAAAATACAAACTTAGGAGGAATGACTATGAGATTGGAAGGAATACCTGCATATGAGCTGATCGTGGAGCAGGATATTTCCGATATCCATTCCAAAGGATATCTGCTGAAACACAAAAAAAGCGGCGCCAGAGTCATGGTGCTGGAAAATGATGATAATAATAAGGTCTTTAACATTGCTTTCCGGACTCCTCCGGAAGACAGTACAGGGGTGGCCCATATCCTGGAACACAGCGTATTGTGCGGTTCCAAACATTTTCCTTTAAAAGACCCTTTTGTAGAACTGGTCAAAGGTTCTCTAAATACCTTTTTAAATGCTATGACCTATCCAGATAAGACTATGTATCCGGTAGCCAGCTGCAATGACCAGGATTTTAAAAATTTAATGCACGTCTATCTGGACGCTGTATTTTTCCCAAATATATATGAAAAAGAAGAGATATTCCGTCAGGAAGGCTGGCATTATGAGATGAAGGATCTGGACAGCCCTGTTACCATAAATGGTGTGGTTTACAATGAGATGAAGGGAGCTTTTTCCTCTCCGGAGGATGTGCTGGACCGGGAAATTTTTAACTCTCTGTTTCCTGATACCCCATACGGAGTAGAGTCAGGAGGGGATCCAAACTGCATTCCGGATCTGAAATACTCTCAGTTCCTTTCTTTCCATAGCCGTTATTATCATCCGGCCAACAGCTATATCTATCTCTACGGAGATATGGATATGGAAGAGCGCCTCAACTGGATGGATCAGGAGTATCTTTCCCAATATGACGCTATACCTGTAGATTCCAAGATTCCTCTCCAGAAGCCTTTTGACCAGGTAAAGGAGATTGAAATGGAATATCCGGTGTCAGAAAGCGAACCTGTGGAGGAGAATTCCTACCTTTCCTATAATCTTGTGGTGGGAGACAGCCTGGATGTAGAACAATGTATAGCCTTTGAAGTTTTGGACTATGTGCTTTTAAGCGCCCCGGGAGCTCCCCTGAAGCAGGTGCTCCTGGACGCCGGTATCGGCAAGGACATTCTGGGCTCCTATGAAGACGGAATCTATCAGCCTTTCTTTTCTATTGTGGCGAAGAATGCCAGACCGGAGAATAAAGAAAAGTTTCTTTCCTTGATCCGGGAAACCCTGGAAAAGATCGTGAAGGAGGGCATTGATCAGAAGGCTGTGGCTGCCGGGATCAATTATATGGAGTTCCGGTTCCGGGAAGCAGACTATTCTTCCTTCCCCAAGGGCCTGATGTACGGCATTGATGTGTTTGACAGCTGGCTATATGATGAGAGCAAGCCTTTTGATCAGCTTATGCGGCTGGATGTCTATAAAAGATTAAAAGAAAAAGCCGGCACCGGATATTTTGAAGGTCTGATCCAGAAGTATCTTCTGGACAACACCCATGCTTCTGTAGTGGTAGTAAATCCCAAAAGAGGATTGGCGGCCGAGAGAGACGCCCAGCTGGAGGAAAAGCTGGCTCAGTACAAGGCTTCCCTTTCCCAGGAAGAACTGGAAAATCTGGTGAAAGCCACGGCTCATTTGAAAGAGTACCAGGATGCGCCGGAAACAGAAGAAGCTCTCAAGACCATTCCTCTTTTGAAGCGGGAAGATATCACCAGAGAAACCGGGAAATTCTATAATACGGAAAAATATGCAGGAGAAACCCTGATCCTCCATCACGATCTGTATACAAATGGTATCGGTTATCTGAACCTGCTGTTTAATACAAAGAAAGTACCTTCCGGATTGGTTCCTTATTTGGGGATCCTGAAATCAGTCCTGGGTTATGTAGATACAGAACATTATACCTATGGAGAACTGTTTAACGAGATTAATGCCAGGACAGGAGGAATCCTTTTCGGAATCCAGGTTTTTGGTAATGCCCGGGATAACCGGCTGACTACCCATATGATGGGGATCAAAGCAAAGGCCCTGTATGAGGACCTGCCCTTTGTTTTCCAGATGATCAGAGAGATCCTCTGCACATCCAGATTGGACGATGAAAAGCGGCTTTATGAGATCATTGCAAAGATGAAATCCAGAATGCAGATGAGCATGGTCTCTGCTGGTCATTCAACGGCAGTGAACAGGGTCCTGTCCTATTTCTCTGAGAATGCTTATTTTCAAGAGAAAATCGCAGGAATTGATTTTTATAATCTGATAGATGACCTGGAAAAGAATTTCCAGGAGAAAAAAGGAGAGATCATTGAAAATCTGAAAGAGTTGATGAAACTGGTGTTCCGGGGAGAAAATCTTATCGTCAGCTATACGGCGGACCAGGAAGGATACAAAGGCCTGGAAGAGGAAATCCAGGGATTAAAAGAAATCCTTGGGGACGGTAAAATAGAAAATGCGGCTCTGGAGCCTGTATTTGAAAATAAAAACGAAGGATTCCAGACCTCCGGCCAGGTGCAGTATGTGGCCACAGCGGGTAATTTTGCTGAGGCAGGATATGAATATACAGGCGCTCTCAGAATTTTGAAGGTCATGCTCAGCTATGAATATCTGTGGACCAATATCCGGGTTAAAGGAGGGGCATACGGATGTATGAGCGGTTTTCGCAGGACCGGAGATGGATTTTTAGTGTCTTATCGTGATCCCCATCTGAAGAACACCCTGGAGGTATTCCAAAAGACCGGAGACTTTATCCGATCCTTTGAGGCAGACGAGAGGGAAATGACCAAGTATATTATCGGAACTATCAGTGAGTTGGATGCGCCGCTGACTCCTTCTGCAAAGGGGGCCATGTCTTTAAACGCATGGTTTTCCGGAATTACCAGAGAAGATATGCAGAAGGAACGGGACGAGATTCTGGATGCCCAGCCGGAGGATATCCGGAACCTGGCAGGAATTGTAGATGCTATTGTGGGACAGGACCGGATCTGCGTTATCGGAAGTGAGGAAAAGATTCAGCAGGATAAAGAGGTGTTTAAGGAGATTAAACACCTGCTGTAAAAAGGAGAATTTATGAAGGAAGACTTTAAATCAGGATTTGCGGCGATCATCGGCAGGCCTAATGTGGGAAAATCTACACTGATGAACCATCTGATCGGACAGAAGATCGCCATAACCTCGAGAAAGCCCCAGACCACCAGAAATCGGATACAGACTGTATATACCAGTGAAAGAGGTCAGATCATATTTCTGGATACGCCGGGGATCCACAAAGCCAAAAACAAACTGGGAGAATACATGGTAAATGTGGCCCAGAGAACTTTTCAGGATGCAGATGTGATTTTGTGGCTGGTGGAAGCTTCGGACTATATCGGGGCAGGAGAACAGCATATCGCCCAGCAGCTTAAGAGAACAAAGCTGCCGGTGATCCTGGTAATGAACAAGGTGGATAAAGTGGACAGAAAGGAACTTCCGGGATTTATTGATGCCTATCGTAAGATTCTGGATTTTGCAGAGATCGTACCTGTTTCTGCTCTGAGGTCTGTAAATCTGGATACCCTTTTGAATTGTATTTTTAAATACCTTCCCTACGGACCTCAGTTCTATGATGAGGATACGGTGACAGACCAGCCTCAGAGACAGATTGTGGCAGAGATGATCCGTGAGAAGGCTCTTCGCTGCCTGGAAGAAGAGATCCCCCATGGCATTGCTGTGACCATAGATCGGATGAAAGAACGGCCGGAGGGAGGCCTGGTGGACATTGACGCTACCATTATCTGCGAGAGGGATTCCCATAAAGGAATTATCATAGGAAAACAGGGAGCTATGCTGAAAAAGATCGGCAGTCAGGCCAGGACCGAAATCGAGAGAATGCTGGAGGAGAAAGTAAATCTTAAGCTTTGGGTGAAAGTAAAGAAAGACTGGAGAGACAGTGATTTTCTTATAAAAAATTTCGGATATGATAAGAAGGAAGTCTGATGAGCGATCTGATCACTGTGACCGGCATGGTGTTATCTGCCATGCCGGTTGGCGACTATGACAAAAGACTGGTGCTACTTACCAGAGAACGAGGAAAGATCACAGCTTTTGCAAAAGGTGCCAGACGCCAGAACAGTTCCCTTCTGGCTGCGGCCAACCCCTTTGTCTTTGGATCCTTCTTTCTCTATGAGGGCAGGACTGCTTATCAGATGCGTTCTGCTTCGGTGATGCATTACTTTTCTGAGTTGGCAGGGATCCAGCCGGGAGTATATTATGGATTTTATTTTCTGGAACTGGCGGATTATTATGCCAGAGAAAATGCAGACGGAATGGAAATGCTGAATCTGCTGTATGTCACTTTAAAAGCCTTGGTAAAGGGCCAGGTGGACAATGCGCTGATACGGTATATTTTTGAGCTGAAAATTATGACAGTCAATGGGGAATACCCCTCTGTGTTTACCTGCGCATCCTGCGGCACTGCAGAGAATATTGAGTGGTTTTCTGTAGAAAATGCCTGTGTCTTTTGTTCCACCTGCGGCAGGAGCGAAAAGGGACTGATCCACATAAGACCTGCGGCTGCATACACCCTTCAGTTTATTATTGCAGCAAAACTGGAAAAGCTTTATTCCTTTACGGTGACTAAAGAGGTCCGGGAAGAGGTGGGAAGAGTCCTGCGGGCCTATATGAAAAGGTACATAGACCGGGAGTTTAAGAGCCTGGAAATCCTGAAAATCATGGATTAACCGGGAAAAACAGCCTTTTAGTGGTTGAAAAGAAGGACGGCAGCAGTTATAATATGGCTTATTGGTAAGATAATCCCGGGGATCCAGGCGGATTTCTGTGGAAATATGTTGTAGCAGAGGAGATCATACAATGGAAAAGACAATGGAAAAAATCGTTGCCCTGGCAAAATCCAGAGGTTTTGTATATCCGGGTTCTGAGATTTATGGCGGCCTGGCAAATACCTGGGATTATGGAAACCTGGGCGTGGAGTTAAAGAATAACGTAAAAAAAGCCTGGTGGCAGAAGTTTGTTATGGAGAGCCCTTACAATGTAGGTGTGGACTGCGCCATTCTCATGAATCCCCAGACCTGGGTGGCTTCCGGTCATCTGGGAGGATTTTCTGATCCTCTTATGGACTGCAGGGAGTGTCATGAAAGATTCCGTGCGGATAAACTTATTGAAGATTACTGCGCAGAAAATGACATCAAACTGGAGGGCAGCGTAGACGCCTGGAGCCAGGAGGAAATGAAAAATTTTATTGAAGAGCACAATGTTCCCTGTCCAAGCTGCGGAAAACACAATTTTACAGATATCCGTCAGTTTAACCTGATGTTCAAGACTTTTCAGGGCGTTACAGAGGATGCTAAGAATACGGTATACTTAAGACCTGAGACAGCCCAGGGAATTTTTGTAAACTTTAAAAACGTACAGAGAACTTCCAGAAAGAAACTGCCATTTGGTATTGCCCAGATCGGAAAATCCTTCCGTAATGAGATCACTCCCGGAAACTTTACTTTCCGTACCCGTGAGTTTGAGCAGATGGAGCTGGAGTTCTTCTGCAAACCGGATACAGACCTGGAATGGTTCGCTTACTGGAAACAGTTCTGCCTGGACTGGCTGTATAGCCTGGGACTGAAGAAAGAAGAAGTCCGTTACCGTGATCATGATAAGGAAGAACTCAGTTTCTACAGCAAGGCTACCACAGATGTTGAATTCCTATTCCCATTTGGATGGGGTGAGCTGTGGGGAATCGCAGACAGAACGGATTATGACCTGTCCCGTCACCAGGAAGTATCCGGTCAGGATCTGACTTACTTTGATGACGAGACAAAAGAAAAATATATTCCATATGTTATTGAGCCTTCTCTTGGTGCAGACCGTATGGTGCTGGCTTTCCTGTGCAGTGCTTATGATGAAGAAGTTCTGGATGCTGAGAAGAATGATGTCCGGACAGTCCTTCATTTTCACCCGGCGCTGGCACCGGTGAAGATTGGGGTTCTGCCTCTTTCCAAGAAACTGGCGGAAGGGGCCCAGAAGGTTTACCAGCAGCTTTCCAAGAAATATAACTGCGAATACGATGACAGAGGAAACATTGGAAAACGTTACCGCCGTCAGGATGAGATCGGTACTCCATTCTGCATTACTTATGATTTTGATTCTGAAAATGACGGAGCTGTGACGGTAAGAGACCGCGACACCATGGAACAGGAAAGAGTAAAAATTGAAGATCTGAAGGCTTATTTCGAGGATAAGTTTGATTTTTAAGCCTATCGGGCAGCAGACACAGATAGCAGAATATGAAAAGACAGCAGAACCAGAGTTTGTGTGAACAGCTCTGGTTCTTTTTACGGGGCTGTCCGATCAAAAGCCCCAGGCGGGATAAACGAAGGAGAAAAGGAATGGACGAAAGAGAAGAACTTCTCAGGAGAGACCGGGAGAGGGAGAAAAGACGGGAACAGCGGCGGCTCCAGAGAGAAAAAGAACTGAGAAAACGGATGGTAGCAGGGGCCGGGGTACTGGCTGCTTTGATTGTGGTGCTGGTCATCAGCATTGCTGTAGGAATGAATCTTTCCAGAAAAGCAAAAGAGGAGGCCGCCAGAGAAAAAGCAGAGCAGGAAAGACTGGCCCTGGAACAGGAGCAGGAGGACAATACTATAGAGCTTCTGGCGGTGGGAGATAATATTGCTCATGAGACCATCCGTGAAACAGGTATGAGGGATGACGGACCCTGGAATTATGATTCGGTGTATGCAAATGTTAAGGAGGATGTGGAAACTGCAGATCTGGCAGTAGTTACCCAGGAAACCATTTTTGTAGAAGATAGAGAGGATATTTCAGGGTATCCTACTTTCGGTACGCCTCCAGAGTTTGGGAATGCTCTGGTAAATGCAGGTTTTGATGTGATCGCAAGTGCTACTAATCATGCCCTGGATAAAGGTACAGATTCTATAGAATATACACTGGACTGGTGGGAGAAAAACCATCCTGATATTTCAGTGCTTGGGATTTATGACAGCGAAGAGGCGGCAGATAAGATACCAGTTATTTCCTGTAAGAATCTAAAACTTGCTATGCTGGACTATACTTACGGGCTTAACGGTCTGGAACTCCCAGAGGGAAAGGAATATATGGTGGACATCTTTGACGAGGAACAGGCCAGAGAAGATATCCGTAAGGCGAAAGAGCTGGCAGATGTGGTAGTTGTGGTCATGCATGTAGGTGTAGAATATGATCAGGACGTGGACGAGGAAACCCAGGACTGGACAGATATTTTCCTGGAAGAAGGGGTAGACATTGTGATCGGTTCACATCCCCATGTGGTTCGGACTATGGAGACTCTGACCGGAGAAGATGGACACAAGATGCTGGTGTACTACTCTCTGGGAAATTTCACTTCCACCCAGACAGATCTTCCAAGCCTGATGGGAGCTATGGCTAAGATCACAGTCCGAAAGAATATTGAAACCGGTGAGATCGAGATTCCGGAGCATGAGTTTACCCCTCTACTGATGTATTACAATAAAGAGATTCCTGAGGCGGCCATTTATAAGCTGGAAGATTATCCCCAGGAACTTATAGAAAACCATTTTGTATACCAGGACAACTCTGATGAATTCTCTTTGGAATATTACCAGAAACTTTTTGAAGAGACAAAGGCCAAGGGAAATGATGAAGATATTTAGACAGGGATATCAGAAAAAGAAGAGACAAGGAGTGCTGATAAAATTGTTTTAGTTGTGCAAAATATATAAAAAATTTAGAATATTACAGAAAAGAGTATGCAAAAATCCATGCCGCTATTGCTGGTATGGATTTTTTTTGCTATAATATTGCTCATGGGGCCGATAGAAAAGGCCTGTTGATTCAGAAGGAGGAGAAGACAGAATGGCGAAAAAAAGAAATATTATTGTTGGACAGTCAGGCGGACCTACCGCTGTAATTAACTCAAGCCTTGCAGGGGTGTATAAAAATGCGATTGAGCGTGGATTTGACAAGGTTTACGGTATGCTTCACGGGATCCAGGGCCTTATGGATGAACAGTACGTGGATCTCTCTACACAGATTCATTCCGAATTGGATATCGAACTTTTGAAAAGAACGCCCTCCGCTTTCCTGGGATCCTGCCGCTTTAAGCTGCCAGAGATCCATGAAGACAGGGAAATTTACGAAAAAATTTTTGGAATCTTAAATAAGCTGGAAATTGATACTTTTATCTATATCGGCGGTAACGATTCTATGGATACCATAAAGAAACTTTCCGATTACGCTATCCTTACAGGACAGAGCCAGAAATTCCTGGGTGTACCTAAGACTATTGATAATGACCTGGCTCTTACAGACCATACACCGGGATTCGGTAGCGCCGCAAAATATATCGGTGCTTCTACTAAAGAAGTGATCCGGGATGCTCAGGGTCTGACTTATAAGAAAAATATGATCACTATTATGGAGATTATGGGAAGAAATGCGGGCTGGCTTACCGGAGCTACAGCTCTGGCAAAATCCGAGGATTGTGACGGACCGGATCTGATCTATCTGCCGGAGGTTCCCTTTGATATTGATAAATTTCTGAAAAAAGTAAAGGAACTGCTGAACAAGAAGTCTTCTATCGTTATTGCAGTTTCAGAAGGAATCAAACTGGAAGACGGACGTTATGTATGTGAGCTGGGCAGTGTGGGAGATTATGTAGATGCTTTCGGACATAAGCAGCTTCAGGGAACAGCCACCTATCTGGCAAATTTCCTAGCAGCAGAGTGTGGATGCAAGACCAGGGCAGTAGAACTTTCCACTCTTCAGAGAAGTGCTTCCCATATGGCTTCCAGAGTAGATATCGATGAGGCCTTTATGGTTGGAGGTGCGGCAGTAAAAGCAGCAGACGAAGGAGATACCGGCAAGATGGTAGTTATCGATCGCATATCTGATGATCCTTATATGAGCGCTACCGGGATCTATGACGTACACAGGATCGCTAATGAGGAAAAGCTGGTTCCTCGCTCCTGGATGAACAAGGAAGCTAATAATGTGACAAAAGATTTTGTAGATTATATTAAGCCACTGATCCAGGGAGATTATCCGCCAATCATGGTAAACGGTATGCCCAGACATCTTGTGCTGAAAATGAAGAGAAAATAAGGCAAAACTTCAAAAAACTTGCTTGACTATCAGAGGTCTTATGTTAAAATAATACTGTGCAGGCAAACTCTGCCTGCACCGTGGGAAATATATTATGAACAAGTATATTTTCTAGTATCTACTTTTAGGAGGAATGTTCAAATGGCAAAATGGGTTTACTTATTTAGCGAAGGAAACGCCAACATGAGAGAACTCCTGGGTGGAAAGGGAGCCAATCTGGCAGAAATGACCAATTTAGGCATGCCCATTCCTCAGGGATTCACAGTAACAACAGAAGCTTGCACAGACTACTACAATAACGGCAAGAAGATTTCTGAAGAAATTCAGGGACAGATTTTCGACGCATTAGCAGAGCTGGAAGAAATCCAGGGCAAAAAATTCGGTGATACAGAAGATCCGCTGCTGGTTTCTGTTCGTTCCGGAGCAAGAGCATCTATGCCCGGTATGATGGATACAATCCTGAACCTGGGTCTGAATGATGTGGCAGTTGAAGGCTTTGCTAAAAAGACAGGCAATCCAAGATTCGCATATGATTCTTACAGACGTTTTATCCAGATGTATTCTGACGTAGTTATGGAAGTTCCAAAGTCTTTCTTCGAGAAGATCATTGACGAAGTAAAAGAAGCTAAGGGCGTTCATTACGATACAGAATTAACTGTAGATGATTTAAAAGAGTTAGTTAAGAGATTCAAAGCTGTTTACTCTGAAGAGATGAACGGTGAAGAATTCCCACAGGATCCTAAGGAGCAGTTAATGGGAGCAGTAAAAGCTGTATTCCGTTCCTGGGACAACCCACGTGCTATCGTATACCGTCGTATGAACGATATTCCAGGCGACTGGGGTACTGCTGTAAACGTACAGGCTATGGTATTCGGTAACATGGGCGAAACATCAGGTACAGGTGTTGCATTTACACGTAACCCATCTACCGGTGAAAAAGGTATCTATGGCGAATACCTGATCAATGCACAGGGTGAAGACGTAGTTGCCGGTGTTCGTACACCTCAGCCGATCAGCAAATTAGCTGAAGACCTTCCAAAATGCTACAAACAGTTCATGGAACTGGCTATGAAGCTGGAAAACCACTATCGTGATATGCAGGATATGGAGTTCACCATTCAGGAAGGTAAATTATACTTCTTACAGACACGTAACGGAAAGAGAACAGCTCCGGCTGCTATCCAGATCGCCTGCGACCTGGTAGATGAAGGTATGATCACACCGGAAGAAGCTGTTTGCCGTATTGAAGCAAAATCTCTGGATCAGTTACTGCATCCAACCTTTGACGCTGAGTCTCTGAAAGCAGGAGAAGTAATCGGTTCTGCTCTTCCAGCATCTCCAGGTGCTGCTGCAGGTAAAGTTTACTTCACAGCTGAAGAAGCAAAAGCTGCTCACGAAGCAGGGGAAAGAGTTGTTCTGGTTCGTCTTGAGACATCTCCGGAAGATATCGAAGGTATGCATGCTTCCGAAGGTATCCTGACAGTCCGCGGCGGTATGACATCTCATGCAGCTGTTGTTGCCCGTGGTATGGGAACCTGCTGTGTATCCGGATGCGGCGATATCAAGATCAACGAAGAAGAGAAATGGTTCACATTAGGCGGATACACCTTCCACGAAGGAGATTACATTTCCTTAGATGGTACAACAGGTAAGATCTACAAAGGCGACATCAAGACTGTAGAAGCTTCTGTAGGCGGAAACTTCGGCCGTATCATGAGATGGGCTGACCAGTTCCGTAAATTACAGGTTCGTACAAATGCCGATACACCTGCTGACACAGAGAACGCTGTGAAATTAGGCGCTGAAGGTATCGGACTTTGCCGTACAGAGCATATGTTCTTCAACGAAGACCGTATTCCGAAGATCCGTAAGATGATTCTTTCCGATACAGTAGAGCAGAGAGAAGAAGCTCTCAACGAGCTGATCCCATTCCAGAAAGAAGACTTCAAAGCTATGTACAAAGCTCTGAAAGGTCGTCCAATGACTGTTCGTTATCTGGATCCGCCTCTGCATGAGTTCGTTCCTACAGATCCTGAAGACATTGCAGCTCTGGCAAAAGACATGGGTCTTACAGCAGAAGAAGTACAGGCTCGCTGCGATGAACTCCATGAGTTCAACCCAATGATGGGACATCGTGGATGCCGTCTGGCTGTAACATATCCGGAAATCGCTAAGATGCAGACAAGAGCTGTCATCGAAGCTGCTATCGAAGTAAAAGATGAAATGGGCTATGATATCGTTCCTGAGATTATGATCCCATTAGTAGGCGAAAAGAAAGAGCTGAAATATGTAAAAGATGTTGTAGTTGCTACAGCAGAAGAAGTTATGAAGGAAAAAGGCGAGTACATCAACTACCATGTTGGTACGATGATCGAGATTCCTCGTGCAGCTCTGACAGCAGATGAAATTGCTGAAGAAGCTGAGTTCTTCTCCTTCGGTACAAATGACTTAACACAGATGACCTTCGGATTCTCCCGTGATGACGCTGGTAAATTCTTAGGTTCTTACTATGAGAACAAGATTTACGAGTCTGACCCATTTGCAAAACTGGATCAGAAGGGTGTTGGCCAGCTGGTTAAGATGGCAGCAGAAAAAGGACGTTCTACAAACCCGACTCTGAAGATGGGTATCTGTGGAGAGCACGGCGGAGATCCTTCTTCCGTAGAGTTCTGCCACAAAGTAGGTCTGAACTATGTTTCCTGCTCACCATTCCGTGTGCCGATCGCAAGACTGGCAGCCGCACAGGCAGCATTGAATAATAAATAATCATTTGTTGAATATTGTCCCGAAATAAAATCTGCCCTATCTCCGGCTTATGTTGGAGATAGGGCATTTTTGACTTATCCAGGATTTTTTGTAAAGTTTGGGGTATACTGTATAAAAACAATAGGGTGTTCAATATGAAAGAAAATGGAGTTTTTGAAAAAACCTCAAGGAAAATCCTGGCCCCGGCCTTAAATGGCTTTGTATTGTGGATTTTACGAAAGGCAGAGCGCAATGGGATCCGGCGGCTGTATTTCCTTGCGAGAGACGGATATTTGATGTACCGTTGTGCCCGGATTTATGTGGAGAGATTTCAGCTTCCTATAGAATGCAGATACCTGTGCTGTTCCCGGTACTCTCTCAGACGGCCCCTGTACCACAGAGATATGGGGGCGGCTCTGGACTATATATGCAGAGGCGGCACAGAAGTGACTCTGGATAAGATCCTTGACCGTTCCGGCATTGGAGCGGAGGAAAAGAGGATCACTTTGGAACTGCTGGGAATGACAGAGCAAAGAAAGATACCTATTCCCTATCCTTATTTAAAGAAAATCCGTCAGAAACTGGAAGACTGCCCTTTTTTTCTAAAAGCAGTGGAAACAAATTCCAGGGAAAAACTGCCCTCTCTTTTGGGCTATCTGGCACAGGAAGGGCTGATAGAGGAAGTCCCTATGGCATTGGTGGATAGTGGATGGACTGGCTCTATGCAGAAAGAAATTTGTCAGGCCCTGGGGATACTGGGAAAGAAGGGGAGACTGACAGGATATTACTGGGGCCTTTATGAACTGCCGGAGGGAGTCAGAAGAGAAGACTATCACTGCTATTATTTTTCTCCGGAAGCAGGTCTGAAGAAAAAAGTTTATTTCAGCAACAGTCTGTTTGAGAGCATTTTCAGCGCTCCCCACGGAATGACCACAGGATATGAGAAAGTACATGGGCAGTGGAGAACTGTATATGCCCGGACAGATGAAGGGAGAAAAAGGTTTCTGGAAGAGCTGGAAAAAATATTGCTTGAATATACGAGAAATCAGGCGGCTTCCATGAAAGATATAGAGGATCTGCATTTGATCAGAGGCATACAGGAAACAGAGAAGTCATTGAGCCGTTTTATGGGAAAGCCAAAATTCCAGGAAGCACAGATATTCGGAAATCAGCCCTTTTCTGATGATATTTTTGACGCAGGAGATCAGACAGCGGCGGGAAGAATGACGGAAGAAGAGTTAAAGGCAAACCATGTCTGGAATAAGGTGGGGAAGATGAGCGGCTTTTCTTCAGGTTATGTAAAAGAAAGCCCCTGGTATGAGGGTAGCGCTGTGCTGTATGGGAATAGACCGGCATATCATATCTTTATGTACCATATGTATAAGTATCTTTTGTATTTGAAAAAAGAAACGGATTTTAAATATAGAGAAAAGAAAAAACTGTTCCATCCTAAAAGAAATCCATGAGCTTACCAGACGGGAGAGGATCTCCCGTCTGAGAAAGATTCTGTTTTGGAGGAACAGTTTTTTATTATTTACTTGCAGTGCTCTGCCTTTTCTCTTCTTTTGGAAGAATGACATTTAAAAGAATTGCCACAATGGTTGCCAGAACTACCGGTGAGGAACCGAAGATAGTGGTTACCCAGTCCGGGAAAGCAGCTAAAGAGGCAGGTGCCTGGGTTACGCCCATTCCCAGAGCTACAGCCAGTCCTACGATGGAAGTGTTCCGGAAATTCATTTCCTGCTGCATGACCAGTTTGATTCCGGTCATGGCAATGGAGGCAAATACAGAGATGGTTGCCCCTCCCAGGACACACTGGGGAATAGTGGTCAGCAAAGCGGAAAATTTCGGTACCAGTCCGGCGATGATCAGAACGATGGCAGCCAGTCCCAGCACACAGCGGTTAATAACTTTAGTAGTGGTTACAATACCTACGTTCTGACTGTAGGTAGCAGTAGGAAGGCCTCCAAATAAAGCTCCGATGATATTTTCAATTCCGTACATGACAATTCCACCCTGAAGCTCTTTGGTGGTAGGCTCCCGGTCCATACTTCCTACAGTAGTAGCGGACAGGTCTCCGATTGCCTGAATAGAGTTAATGGCAAATAAAACCCCAATGGCAATACAGGCGGAAGGCTCAAAGCTGACACCAAAGTGCAGAGGCTGAGGCAGCTGGAAGAAACCTGAAGTACCAATACCGGAAAAGTCGATCATACCGAAACATGCTGCCAGGATATAGCCTGCAATGATACCCACCAGAATAGAGGCAAGCTTTAAAAAGCCTTTGGCAAAATGATTCAGTCCAGTTACCACTGCCAGAGTGAAAATAGCCACCAGCCAGTTCTGCCAGGAGCCGTAAGTTTCACTGGAAGTTCCTCCGGCCATATAATTTACGGCTGTGGGATACAGGGAAAGACCAATGGTAAATACCACGGTTCCGGTAACAATAGGCGGAAACAGGATACGGATTTTTTTTACCGTAAGACCTACAATGACAGCCACAATACCGCCGATGATCTGAGCACCCAGAATGGTGCCTACATCATATTGTCCGGCGATAGCCTGCATACTGGGTACATAGGCAAAACTGATGCCCATGATCACGGGAAGCTTTGCTCCCAGCTGGAAATTCTTTCCTCTGATCACAGGGAAAAGCTGAAGCAGGGTACTGATGGCAGAAACAAACAGGGCGGCCTGGATCAGGATTACCCGGTCAGCGGGATTCAGATCTGCCACGCCTGCCACAATAATGGAAGGGGTCACACAGCCCACGATCATAGCTACTACATGCTGTAGAGCCAGAGGAAGGGCCTGGCTAAATTCCGGCACACCGTCCATTTCAAAGATAGAAGCTTTGGGTTTTGACATAAGTAAAATCCTCCTGGATAATATGTAATTAATATCTATACTACTTTACACAATCTTATATAGGATTGTAAAGAGGAAGATGGGGAAAAAGACTTTTTTCTTTACAGTTACAGGGGTTTTCGCTATGATTATAATAACAGAGGTCAAAGACCCCGATGCAAGCATACGGGGTATTAGACCCTTGCGGCAATCGCCAAATGGACATGCAAGCATGTCCGCTTGGCTCGTTGCTCGCAGGAATAAATGAACCTGTGAGGGAATCAAGGATATCCGTGGGATTCCTGAATCCCATATAAAATAATAGGGAGAAAGGCGGTAAACTATGGAAAATACAGAGATCCTGGCTATCTATGGAACAGAATATAAGAAAATGACAAAGCGGTTATTAGAGGAGGCAGATCTGGCTTCCAGGATACCGGACAAAGAGTGCCGTATCGGGATCAAGCCCAACCTGGTTTCCCCCTCAGAACCTTCCTGGGGAGCCACCACCCATCCGGAGATTGTGGCGGGAATTATTGAATATCTTCAGGAGAGAGGCTTTAAAGACCTGGTTATGCTGGAAGGCTCCTGGGTAGGGGATAAGACAGAAGATACTGCCAGACTCTGCGGGTACTATGATCTCTCAGAAAAATACGGCGTGGAATTCCTGGACATGCAGAAAGACAGCTATGAAACCTATGACTGCCAGGGACTGGAGCTGAAGATCTGTGATGAGGCCATGAAGCTGGATTTTCTGATCAACGTGCCGGTAATGAAGGGACACTGCCAGACTAAGATCACCTGTGCCCTGAAAAATATGAAGGGATTGATCCCCAATTCTGAAAAACGGCGGTTCCATGCAATGGGACTCCATAAACCCATTGCTCATCTGGCAACAGGCATTCACCAGGATTTTATCGTGGTGGATAATATCTGCGGAGATTGGGATTTTGAAGATGGAGGTAATCCTGTGGTAATCAACCGGGTCATGGTTGCTGTAGATCCGGTATTATGCGATGCTTATGTGGCTCACCTTATGGGATACGAGTTGGAAGAAATTCCTTATATCCAGATGGCTGCCGAACTGGGAGCCGGTCTGGAAGACTGGGAACTGGTCCAGCTTCGGGAACTGAATCTTCCAAAGGAAAAAGCCATACTTCCCAAAGAGAGAAAAATCGTGGAACTTCAGGATGCTGTGGAGGAAGTAGAGTCCTGCAGTGCCTGCTACGGATACCTGATACCGGCCCTTCAGAAACTGAAGGAAGAGGGGACGCTGAAAGAACTGAAGGAAAAAATCTGTATTGGCCAGGGATTCAGAGGGAAAACCGGAGAACTGGGAATCGGTCAGTGTACCAGGAAATTCCGGCATTTTCTGAAAGGATGTCCTCCTACAGAAGAGGAGATTTATGAGTTTTTAAAGAACTATATAAAAGAATGGTAACTATTCAGCTGTATCTAAAGTTTCATGCCTGAATAATTACCAAAATGTCAAATTATATTGAATTTTGTTGTCTTCCATTTGTAAAATAAGGTATAATAAATAATCAGCTATAATATCAAGCCACCTGTAGATTGCAGATGGCTTGAAGTTTGTAGAAAGGAAGAAAAGAAGTGATTTTTAACTCTCTGACATTTATTTTTCTCTGTTTTATTCCCTGTATTATATGCGTGTTATTTATTGAAAAGATAGGAGGACGTTTACGTGTCAGGATACAGAATGTGATCTTAGTCCTGTTTTCCCTGCTGTTTTATGCATGGAGTGGAACACAGTACATAAAAATACTGGCGTTTTTTATTCTATTGAATTACCTCCTTGGATTTTTTGTGAAAAAGTCAAGAGTGGTACTGGCTTTGGGGATACTCTTAAATCTGGGCATTCTTTTCTATTACAAATATCTGAATCTGGTCATCACGACTTACAATGACATTTTACATAGAGATTTCTTTCTATGGGAGATTATAGCACCCTTAGGCATTTCTTTTGTTATTTTCCAGTGTATTTCTTATATTTTTGATGTATATCATGAGAAAGGAAAAGTCTGCAGAAATTTATTGGATTTTGCTCTTTATATATCCTTTTTCCCTAAGATATCACAAGGCCCCATTGTGAAATGTCAGGATATGGAAGGACAGCTGAAATATCGGAAAATCACCTTTCATAAATTTATTCAGGGTCTGGAAAGATTTATTATCGGTTTATCAAAAAAAATCCTTATAGCAGATATTCTGGGACAGACCTCTGGCGGTATTTTTTATAACATGGAGATGGGAATGGATGCAGGAACTGCATGGATCGCATTGCTCTGCTATACATTCAGTCTGTATATGGATTTCTCCGGATATTCGGATATGGCTATCGGAATGGCGGCTATGTTCGGATTTGACTTTAAGGAAAACTTTAACTTTCCTTATCTTAGTACCTCTGTTACGGAATTCTGGAGAAGATGGCATATTTCTCTGGGAGCCTGGTTCAGGGAGTATCTCTATTTTCCTCTGGGCGGAAGCCGGAAAGGAAATGTATACCTGAATCTTTTTATTGTGTTTCTGGCAACGGGAATCTGGCACGGAGCAGCCTGGGTCTATCTTTTCTGGGGAGCTATGCATGGAGCCTGTGTGGTTGTAGAGAGGTATCTTATGAGAAGAGGCTGGTACGAAAAAATACCGGCGATTTTCCGTTGGGCGGCAACTTTCTTTATTGTAAGTATTGGATGGATTACCTTTAATGTTACGAAGTTCGACGAATTTACAGAATTTCTGGGATATTTGTTCGGAAGAGGCACTCCGGTCTCCTTTACCTGGCTGTTCTATCTTACCCCCAGGCTGGTGACTTTGTGGGCAGTGGTAATCTTTGGAACGCTGATATTCAGCAGAAGAAAGGTCCAGGTCCAGCTGTCGAAGTGGAATGAGGAGTCACAGATATTTAACGGAGTCAAGTATGTACTGCTTCTGGCATGTGTATTCCTCTGCTTTATCACTTCTGTCTCAGAAGGTTATCAGCCATTTTTGTATTTTCAATTTTAGGAGGCGTTGGAATGAAGAAAATAAGAATTGCTTTTATAGCCATATTGTGTATAGCCCTGCTGCTGCCTCTCATAAATTTTAATCTGGAAAAAAATTATGCCTCTCCCATTGACAACCGGATGCTTACAGAGTGGGACCCATACGGGGGAGATATTACAGATATGACAGAATCTTATATAAACGACAGGGTGGGGTTCCGTACAGAGGCCATTGATGCATATACAGAATTAAATGACAAAGTTTTCGGTATGATGGTACATCCTACCTATACATATGGAAAAGACGGATATGTGTTTTTTCAAATGTCCTATGAAAACCCGGACCCGGTATTTGTGGATCTGTTCTGCGCTTATCTGCGGCAGGTACAGGATTACTGCGAAGAAAGGGGAGTCCCTTTTATTTACTGTCTGAATCCTTCCAAGATCACCATATACCAGCAGTATCTTCCGACAGGTTATATTTATCAGGATAAGCTGAACCAGATGATGTATGAGAAACTGGAAGAATATGGGGTTAATTATATTACAAATGAATATGTGCTAAAGGAAAAAAGTGAAACAGAGCAAGTATTCAATGTAAAATACGATGCCGGACACTGGAATGATCTGGGGGCTTTTTATGGAACGAATCATATTTTGGAAAAGATTTCTCAATATTTCCCAAATGTGAGGCCCAGAGATATTTCAGAATTTGAGATTGGGACGGTTCATGAGGACAGTCTTTTGGTTTCCCATTTTGCTATTGACGAAGATGTGCCGGCTTTTTGGGACAAGAATCAGGAAAATATTGAAGATATTACGGAAAGCTACAGTAATATGAAAATGGATCAGAATTATAATGAACGCTTTTGTTTGATCAATCATAAGGAAGGAGCAGAGGAACTTCCAAGAGTACTGGTGTTTCAGGGAAGCTATTATAACGAACGGACCCAGTATTTTCAGTCTGCTTTTCAGGAATATGATGCAGTACATAATTATGAAAATTTTTTAGATTTTGATTATTATTTTAATATTTTTCAGCCAGACTGTGTAATCCTGGAAACAGCCGAATATGCTACCAATGGCGCTTACTTTTCCTATGAAGGTCTGGAGAATAAAGAACTGAATCCCATTCTTGATACAGAAGAATACGGGGATCAGCTTATAGAACTTTCCAAGATGGACTGCAGCATAACCCAGGAAGGAAATCTGGTGACAGTTTCCATGGATATGCCTCAGGAAGTCCAGAGGGGATATTTGCTTATGGGAGACCGCCAGTTTGACTTTTCTTTAGACCAGGAAAATCAAAGGGCGGAATGCACAATAGATGCCAGATATTACCAGGAAGATTCAGCTCGAGTATTTTTTCAATAGTCTTGCTTTTATAAGGAAAAAAGGTATAATGTATTTAAGTATGCAAAATTTCAGGAGATAGCTTATGATGAATATACCATTTTCACCTCCGGATATAACGGAAGAAGAAATAAATGAAGTAATAGATACATTAAGAAGCGGCTGGATTACTACAGGACCGAAGACAAAAAAATTTGAAGAAGAGATTGCCGGATTCTGCCATACCAAAAGGGCGGTGTGTCTTAACTCTGCAACAGCTTGTCTGGAGCTGTGTCTGCGGATCCTGGGAATAGGGCCTGGAGACGAGGTGATCACTACGGCTTATACTTATACGGCCAGCTGCAGTGTGATCTGTCATGTGGGAGCTACGCCGGTGCTGGTAGATACGATTCCGGGATCCTACGATATGGATCCGGAGAAAGTCCGGAAAGCGGTTACAGATAGAACGAAAGCGGTGATTTGTGTAGATCTGGGAGGAATTGTTTATTCTTACTATGATAAGCTCTATCAGATTGCTGAAGAAAGCAAAGGCTTTTTTAAACCTTCCAGTCCCCTTCAAGAGGCTTTGGGCAGAATTGCCATACTTGCAGACGGAGCCCATGCTTTCGGAGCCAGGCATAAGGGAAGAATGTGCGGTGAAATCGCAGATTTTACCAGCTTCTCGTTTCATGCAGTGAAAAATCTTACTACAGCGGAAGGAGGAGCTGCCGTATGGAAAGAAATTCCCGGCATCTCCAGTGATAAACTGTATAAAGAATTTATGGATTATTCCCTTCACGGACAGACAAAGGACGCCTTGGATAAGACAAAACCGGGAAGTTGGGAGTATGATATTGTAGCACCCTATTATAAATACAATATGACAGATATTATGGCTTCTCTGGGGCTGGCACAGTTCCGGAGATTTCCGGGTCTTCTGAAAAGACGTAGAGATATCATTGAACGTTACAATGAGGGATTTCAGGATATGGATATCCAGGTGTTGGAGCACTATGGAGAAGATCATACCTCCAGCGGACACCTCTATCTGACCCGTTTGGAGGGAAAGAACAGAGATCAGTGTAATGCAGTGATCGAAAAAATGGCAGAGGCAGGAATTGCAACTAATGTTCATTATAAACCCCTGCCAATGATGACAGCCTATAAAAATCTGGGCTTTGATATCGAGGATTATCCTAATGCCTACCATATGTTTGAAAATGAGATCACTCTGCCTCTTCATACCTGTCTGACAGATGAACAGGTTGAGTACATCATAGAAAACTATAGAAAAATTATCAAGGAGCTGTAGACCATGCTGAAAGATTGGAACAGCCTTCCTGAATATATGAGAAAGGAAGAAGTAAAAAAATATTATAGAGAACTTTCCGGAAAACGCCCGGCACTTGCTGCCAAGCGTTTTCTGGACGTGGTTCTGGCACTGATCTTAACGGTTCTTTTGTCGCCCGTAATGCTTATACTTGCAATATGTATTAAGCTGGACAGCAAGGGGCCGGTTTTTTATCGTCAGGAGAGGATTACCCAGTATGGCAGACCTTATAGGATCTTTAAATTCCGCACCATGGTGGCAGATGCTGATAAAAAAGGCCCCTTGGTTACTAGAGGAGGAGACTCCCGGATCACCAGAATGGGAAGAAAGCTGAGAAGCTGCCGTCTGGATGAGATACCTCAGCTTTTCAATGTGCTGAAGGGAGACATGAGTTTTGTGGGAACCAGGCCGGAAGTACAGAAATATGTGGACAGTTATACACCGGAGATGATGGCAACCCTTCTCCTTCCGGCAGGAATTACTTCCAGAACCAGTATTGCCTATAAAGACGAAGAGGCGGAGATAGACCGCTATAAAAAAGAAACCGGAAAAGAAACAGAAGAAATCTACATTCAATATATTCTGCCGGAAAAGATGAAATATAATCTGGAATATATCCGGTCATTCAGTGTGCTGGGAGATCTGAAGATCATGGTGGATACAGCTCTTGCAGTAATCCGATAACAAGTTACATAGCAGACAGGAGACAGTTATGAAGAAAAAAATAGCAGTAATTTCTATGGGAGTAAAGCTTAATGGGGAGAAAGGATACAGCCGTTTCCGCTATATTGGTGACTTTCTTTCGGAGGCAGGATACCAGGTGGATCTGATTACCACTACTTTCCAGCACTGGGAAAAAGCCCAGCGGGATGTAGGTACTATTAAAAAAGAGGCCTACAAATTTCAACTGAAATTTATCTATGAACCGGGATACCGGAAAAATATAGATCCCAGAAGGATCTGGAGTCATCATATTGCAGCAAAGAATCTGACAAAACTGCTGGAGCAGGAAGGAGACTACGATCTGGTCTACTGCGAGATTCCACCTAATGATGTAGCTCTGGCAGCAGCAGAATATGCAAAAAAGAAAGGGATTCCATTTGTTCCTGATGTAAATGATCTGTGGCCGGAAGCCATGCGGATGGTAGTGGACATTCCGGTGATCAGCGATATTCTGTTCTATCCCCTTAAGCGGGATGCAGAAAAGGTCTACTCTCTGGTATCCGGTATTATCGGTACCTCTGATGAATACCGGGACAGACCTTTGAAAAACCAGAAGCTGGACGTTCCCAGAAAAACCGTTTATGTGGGAAATGAAATCGCAGAGTTTGATAAAGGGGTAGAAACATACGGCCCTCAGATCCATAAACCAGAAGGAGAGTTCTGGGTTTCTTATGCGGGAACCATTGGGACCAGCTATGATATCCAGACCATGGTGCTGGCAGGCAGAGAATTGCTGGACCGGGGAATGGATCAAATAAAAATAAAGATCCTGGGAGGAGGCCCTCTAAAAGAGGAGCTGGAAAATCTGGCAAAGGAAAAGGGATGTGTGAATGTAGAGTTTGTAGGATATGCTCCTTATCCTAAGATGGCGGCATATCTTGCCAAATCCGATATCCTGGTAAATTCCTTTGTGAAAAAGGCTCCCCAGAGTATTGTAACAAAGATCGGCGACTATCTGGCAGCAGGAAAGCCTATGATCAATACCTGTATGAGTCCGGAATTCCGCCAGAAGGTGGAAACAGACGGATTTGGCATTAACATTCTGCCGGAAGATGTAAAAATTCTGGCCGACGCTATTGTAGATCTGTATAAGGACAAGGAAGGGTGCAGGATTATGGGAGAAAAGGCCAGAAAGATCGCCGAGGAGCAGTTTGACCGGCCGGAATCGTATAAAAAGATAATTGAGTTGATCGAGGAGCTGACTTGATATGGACAGACCATTTTTTACAGTTGTGATGCCGGCTTATCAGGCGGAAAAATATCTGGAAAATGCAGTAAAAGGCATTCTTGCTCAGAGCTTTCCGGACTGGGAGCTTTTGATCATTGAAGACGGTTCAAAAGATAAAACACTGGAAATAGCCGAAAAATACCAATCTACAGATGAGCGGATCAAAGTGATCCACAGAGAAAAAAACGCAGGGGTAAGTGAGGCGAGGAACCTTGGGATCGAAAAGGCCCGGGGAGAATATCTGTGGTTTACAGATGCTGATGACAAAGCAGAACAGGACTTACTGGAAAAGGTCCACGACTCATTGCAGAAAAACAGGGCACAGCTTGTTGTGTTTGGGCTGGTGGAAGAATACTATTCCAGGGATGGACAGCTGGAGTATCAAAACATAAGAAAGGCCCGTGCTGGGGTCTTGCAGGATAAAGAAGCGCTGAGAAAAGAAGTGCTGGGGTTAGAGCAACGGACACTATATGGATATCCCTGGAATAAAGTATATGATCTGGATTATCTGAAAAGTCTGGGCCTGAAGTTTGAAGATTACAGAAAAAACAAATTTATTGAAGACATTCTGTTTAACATTGCTTTTTGCATGGATATTGACTCCATGAACATACTGGACATCGCCCCATATCATTATGGAAAGCGGGGAAATGAAAGTCTTACTAATGAATTTGTGCCGGAATATTATCAGCTGCACAGGCGCAGGATCCAGGCTTTGTGGGAGCAGCAGAAATATTGGCAGATGGATCTGGATCAGGCAAGAAATATCCTGGGATCCCTGTACGCAAGATATATTCTTTCAGCTCTTGAAAGAAATTATGACAAAAGAGCTAAGATGACTGTAAAAGAGCGGAGGGATTTTTGCAGGAATATCTTTAAAGATGAATTATTTAGAGAATTAGTGATGAAAGGGAAGGCTTCTGAAAGCAGGATGCTTAAAATAGCTTTGAGGCTGATGAAGAGCAGGAATATAACGCTTAATCTCCTCTTTGCATATGGAATTCACATAGCCAGACAGAAACTGCCGGTTTTGTATTCAAAAATAAAATCAGGAAGATAAAGGAGTTTAAAGATCATGAAAAAATATGATTATATCTTAGTGGGAAGCGGCCTTTTTTCAGGAGTGTTTGCATATCATGCGATTCAGGCTGGAAAAAAGTGTCTTGTAGTAGAAAAAAGAAATACAGTGGGAGGCAACTTATACTGTGAAGATATCGAGGGTATCCATGTACATAAATACGGTGCCCACATTTTCCATACCAGCAATCGAAAAGTATGGGATTTTGTAAATTCCCTGGTAGAATTTAACCGTTATACCAATTCCCCTGTGGCTAATTACCATGGAGAAATGTATAATATGCCTTTTAATATGAACACTTTCAGTAAAATGTGGAATATCAGCACCCCGGCGGAGGCAAAGGCTATCATAGATAAACAGAGGGCTTCCATTCAGGATGAACCCAAAAACCTGGAAGAACAGGCCATCAGCCTGGTAGGAGAAGATATTTATAAAAAGCTGGTAAAAGGATATACAGAAAAACAGTGGGGAAGAGACTGTAAAGATCTGCCAGCTTTTATCATCAAGAGACTTCCGGTTAGATTTACTTACGACAACAATTATTTTAATGATCTATATCAGGGAATTCCCATCGGAGGATATAATGTGCTTATCAACCGTTTATTCCAGGGATGTGATATAGAGACAGGAATCGATTACAATGAAAACAGGGAGAAATATGAAGAGTTGGGAGAAAAAATCCTCTATACAGGAACAATAGACTCTTATTATAATTACTGTTATGGAAAGCTGGAGTACAGAAGTCTGAAGTTTGAAACAGAAACTTTGGATGAGGAAAATCATCAAGGAGTAGCAGTTGTAAACTATACAGACAGAGAAACTCCTTATACAAGAATCATTGAACATAAGCATTTTGAATTCGGAACGCAGCCTAAAACAGTAATTACAAGAGAGTATCCTGCCGACTGGAAAGAGGGAATGGAGCCCTATTATCCCATCAATGATGAGAGGAACCAGAGACTTTATCAGCAATATAAAGAACTGGCGGATAAAGAGACGAATGTGATGTTTGGAGGAAGACTGGCAGAGTATAAGTATTATGATATGGACAAAGTGATCGAATCTGCCTTCAGTCTGGTGGAAAAGGAATTATAAAAATGAGCAATACAATGGGCACAGGAGTAAGGCGTATTCTGGTATATGGGATGTCGGACAATCCCGGAGGTATTGAGACTTATTTGCTGAATTTGGTAAAAGCCACCAGAAATCGCAATATCTGTTTTGACTTTGTTACAGATTTTCCGGAAATTGCATACAAAGAAGAATTACTAAACGCAGGTGGAAAGGTTTATTACATACCGGCTAAAAGTAATGGGGTATTTCAGCAGTGGCGTGCATTGAGAAAAATATTTAAAGAGCACCCGGAATACAGCAGTGTTTATTTTAATGTTTTAAATGCAGGTGCAGCATTTACTATGGCAGTCCCTTGGTATATGAGACGAAAGATTATTGTGCACAGTCATAATGGATCAGCAGATAATATTAGACTTCACAATCTGTGCCGCCCATTTATGGTTGCCATGAGCAGTGAATTTGTTTCCTGCTCCAGACTGGCTGCGGAGTTTATGTTTGGGAAAAAAACAGCGAAGAAAAAAGATGTGCTGATCATTCCTAATGCCATTGATGCCGCTAAATACGATTTTCAGAAAAGTATCAGAGATGAAGAACGGAAAAAGCTGAAAATTGAAAATAAGTTCGTGCTATGTCATATAGGAAGAATTGTGTATCAAAAGAATCCTAAAGGTGTAGTGGATATTTTGAAACAATGCCAGAAATCTTTGAAAGATGTTATACTTTTATGGGCAGGGGAAGGTGACATGAAGGAAGAAGTGGAGGAGTATGCGAAAGAACAAGGGGTTTTTGATCAGATCCGCTTTCTGGGCGTCCGTAGGGACGTATATAGACTTCTTCAGGCAGCAGATTGTTTTATCCTTCCTTCCATATATGAAGGGCTTCCTATTGTGGCCATCGAGGCCCAGGCGGCTGGTCTTCCCTGCCTTCTGTCAGACAGGATCACGAGAGAAACGAAAATCACCCAATTGGCAGAGTTTCTTCCGATCAATGATCTGAAAATGTGGGAACGGGCAATCATCGAAAGTAAAAACTGTACCCGGATATCACGTAAAAAAGAAATTATAGATGCTGGATATGATCTAAGACATCAGGAAGAAAGTATTAACAAATTGCTTCAGAAGATTTTATAAAGGATATAGATATGGGAAAGTATTGTATAGTAGAAAATGGATTGCTGGAACAGCATGCAGGTTCTAAAGCCAGATGCGATGTGGCTCAGATCTTATTGCGTCATGGATGGATACCGATTTATGTAAAGCCTTTAAAAGTGAGATATAACGTTAGTTACTTAGAAAGAATCCGTGTAATACCCAATTTTGTAACAGAATGGAGAAATATTTCAAAAAAATTAGAGCGAGGCGATACCTTATTGATCCAATATCCTCTTGATATGTATCCTAAAGTTGCTATGACTGCCATGAAATATTTATATGAGATAAAGAAAAAAGGGGCAAAGATCGGGATCATTATTCATGATATTGACAGCCTCCGGATGGAAAACGAGGATGAGAGAAAATGGTATAACCAGGCTGAGCACAAATTCTTTTCAGCAGCAGATTGGATAATAGCCCATAATCCGGTGATGGAAGATTATTTAAGAAAAGAAGGATTTCAAATGCCTATATATTCCCTGGAGATTTTTGATTATCTTGAGAAAGGGAAAATAGAGGATATGGAAGATAACTGCCAGGAAAATATCGTGACAATAGCGGGAAACTTGTCAAAAGAAAAAGCCGGTTATATTTATAAAATTCCTGAAAATGCAGTAAGATATAATTTATACGGACCTAATCTTGAGGAAAGAGAACTTGGAAAAAATATAGAATATAAGGGGTCTTTTCAGCCAGATGTTTTGCCAAAAGTTTTGAACGGCAAATTCGGCTTAGTCTGGGATGGAGACAGCATAGACAAATGTGCAGGTCAATATGGAGAATATATGAGATATAATAATCCCCATAAGACCTCTCTTTATCTGGCATGCGGGATTCCTGTGGTTGTATGGAATAAAGCAGCGATAGCAGACTTTATAGAAAAAAAACGAATCGGGATTACTGTGGGATCGCTGAATGAAATGTCAGATATTATAGAGAATATGTCAGATGGACAGTATAAAGAACTGAAAAAGAATGCAGTGATTATGGGAGACAGACTGAGAGAGGGGCAGATGTTGAGCAGAGTCCTGGAAAAATTGGATATTTAAAATGACGAGGAGATAAAATGCTGATCTATATACTTTTTATATTGTTTGTTCTTATATATATATGTATTTATGTAAAAATTAATAGAGATATTTTTTCACCGCCTCTTCTTTTCCTTCTCGCTTATATCGTGAGTGTAGGATGCGCATTATTTAATGTAAAACTCTGGAATATTGAAATGATCCCCACTACCTTTTTGGTATTGCTTCTGGGAGCATTGGAATTTATAGCAATAGGTTTGCTGGTTGATAAGAGATATCAGAAAAAAGAGAACTTATTACATGAGGAAAACAGAAAAAAACTGGAAGAGATCGACCTTCCCTGGTGGAAATTGATCTTTACATCTGCGTTTTGCTGTATATATATGATATTGTTGTACAGAAATGTAATGGCGATCGCCAGCCGTCACGGAACCTATCATAATCTTGCCGAGGCGTTAAATATTTTTAAAGAAGAAACTTCTGTTACACTGGCAGATTCTCTTCCCTGGTGGCTGGGACAATTAGAACGGATCGCAATGCTGTGCGCCTACATTTTCTTATATATTTTCCTGGTGAACTTAATTTCTCAGAAAGGTAAATATACGAAAGAAAAAATAGCAAAACTGATCCTTTGCCTGGTACCGATTATCTTACATATGGCAAACGGATTTCTGGTTTCGGACAGGCTCCAGATCCTTCAGATAGTTGTAGGTGGAGTTGTTATTGCTTTTCTGCTCTGGTCTTATCAGACTGGGAAAAAATATATTTCACTTAAAACAGTAGGGATTCTAGCGCTTTGCGCCTGTCTGGGACTTGCGTTGTTTTACATCAGCACAAGTTTTATCGGAAGGATCAACACGAAAGGCCCATTAGAATACATAACTTTTTACTGCGGCTGTTCGATAGAATGCCTGAATCAATTTTTTAAGGATCCACCGGCGGCTTCTTCTATTTGGGGAAAAGAAACATTTTATAATCTGAACTTGAAATTATTTGACTTAGGACTTTTGAAGCTGGACGAGTTTTATCCTATCCATTTGGAATTCCGGTATTATCATGATGTTATGGTTGGAAATATTTACACGGCTTACCGCAGATGGATATATGATTTCGGATATATTGGAGCAGCAGTGCTCCAGGGAATTATGGCTGCGGTGATGAGCTTGTATTATAACCATTTGAAATATAGAAAATTTAAGAACATGGGATTTTGGTTAGTACTCTATTCTTACCTTGTCTATACGATCGTTTTCCATCCAATAGATGGATATTTCTATATTCAATATGTAAGCCAGACATTTGTAACTACATTTATTCTTTTATGGCTGATGTATTGGTTCTTTGCAAAGATGCAGATCCGGTTCAAAGGCGGATTTACAATATACATCAACGACAAATGGAAATTTGAAAAATTTCGTTTCAGAAAAAGATACTAGAATATCAGGGAGAGCTATTGTGAAAACAAGGTCTATAAGATTTAATTTTATCATGAACTTTATTCTGACGGCTTCTTCTATCCTATTCCCTCTGATCACAGCACCCTATATCCTTCGGGTGCTGCAGGCTGAGGGAAATGGAAGAGTTGATTTTGCATCCTCAGTAATGACCTGTTTTATGATGTTTGCATCACTGGGAATTCCCACCTATGGGATCAGGACATGCGCAAAAGTAAGGGATGACAAAGAAGAACTGTCGAATACAGTTCAGGAACTGATGATCATCAACACAGTGACTATGGCATTGACCTATTTGGCCTTTTTGATCCTTGTGTTCCTGGTCCCTCAATTTGCGGAAGAAAAAACCCTTTTATTTATCAATAGTATCAGCATGGTGCTGAATGTCATAGGCGTAACATGGTTTTACAATGCCATTGAGCAGTATGCTTATATTACTGTATGCTCTATTGGTTTTAAACTGGCCTCTATCGTTTTGATGTTCCTTTTGGTAAAAAGCTCGGAGGATTATGTGCAGTATGGTGCTATTACAGTGTTTGCTGCTTCTGGTTCGTATATTTTAAATTTTCTGAATCTCAGAAAACATATCCGCTTTAAGAAGACCAGGCCTTACCGTTTTAAGGTACATTTGAGACCGATTTTAGTATTTTTTTCTATGTCCGCTGCAATCAATGTATATACAAACCTTGATACAGCTATGCTTGGAATTATGAAAGACAAAGCAGAAGTAGGGTATTATACGGCTGGGATAAAGATTAAAAATCTATTAGTAAGTCTGACGACATCTCTGGGGGCAGTTCTTCTGCCAAGACTTTCCTATTATATTGAAAAAGGAGAAAAAGCACTGTTTAAAAAAACAGTTTCTAAAGCTTTTCATTTTGTATTGATCCTGGGATCAGCGGTGACGGTGTACTTTATTTTTATGGCAGAGGAGGCCCTTCTCCTTTTAGGCGGAGACGGCTATTATGATTCTATAGCCCCCATGCAGATCTTAATGCCTACGGTTTTTTTGATAGGTCTTTCTAATATTACCGGTATGCAGATCCTGACTCCTTATGGGGAAGAAAATAAAGTATTGGTGTCTATTGTGGGAGGCGCAGTATTAGATTTTGTTCTGAACCTCTTATTAATACCCAATTATGGTGCAGTCGGTGCAGCTTTCGCTACTCTTCTTGCAGAACTGCTGGTACTTGTAGTACAATGCTATTATTTAAGGCAATTATTAAGAGAAATTGTTAAATATATTCCTTTTTGGAAATATATTGTTTCAGTGGGGGCAGGAACCATCCTGATGTTGGGAGTTAAGTATTGGATAAAGATTCCATATATTTTTGCCCAATCAAGTACACTGGGAGCATTCTTTGAACTGGCTGTTACAGCAGTGGCATTCTTTGGATGTGAAGGAGTCATTTTAATCCTGGTGAGAGAGCCTTTTGTGATGGAGATGCTGGATCGGATATTTAGTCGGAAATTAAAAAACAGGATAGGCAGAAAATAGTATGGAAAGAATAAAAAGAATTTTATTTGCATCAGGGAGAAAAAATAACTGGTTATGGGCGATTGGCTTAAATCTAGTCTTTTTAATATCCATCCTTCTATTTTGTGACATAAAATATGAGGTATCTGATGATTTTGTTATGTCCACTATTATATCAGGTGCATATGGGAATGGATATAATCCTCATCTAATGTTTATCAATATTTTATGGGGATATTTTCTTCTGCCCTTTTATTATTTTTTACCGTCTATCAGTTGGTATCTGATAGCACAATTGTTACTATGTTTTCTTTCCTTTACAGTGGTTTCATATATGCTGCTTGAAAGACTGGAAAGACCTATAGCTTTCTTATTTATTGTAATTTTGCTGACTATATTTGCTGATGACGCCTATATTTTAGTTCAATTTACAAAGACAGCAATGATCGCCGTGATGGGGGGGGGAATTGTTTTCTTATGGGTTCTGTTTTATGAAAAATTTCGTCCATTACTTATAGGCGCTGGGCTTATTTGCCTTGCAGGAACGCTAGTAAGATTTATGACTATTTACATCGCAGGTGGATTTTTCATAATTATCCTGATCGTAGAATTTTGGAAATTGCTTAGAAATAAAAATTATAGAAAAATTGTTCGGATAATGATTTCGGGAGGCGTTCTTATTTGTACAGCTGTGGGCATGAAAGCAGCAGATACTTATATATATAATTTAGATGAGGAATACGCCTTCTATAAAGAATATAATATAGCACGAGCTTCGGTCACAGATGCCAGTGATTATGGATACTGGGCATATGAGGAAGAGCTTAAAAAAATTGGTGTTTCTGAGAATGATTACAAAATGATGAGATCTTGGAGCTTTGGCGATAATGATGTGTTTTCAGCAGAGAAATTAGAGAAGACTGGAAATATTATTGATGACTATAAAGAAGAAAGAGGGATTTCAAAAGAAGCTATTTTAGAAAGCTTCCAGACAAGAGGGATTATAGGATATCCTATTTGCATAGCATGCGTGGGGATGATTTTTGCGTCTATCATTTTACTGAAAAAAGAATGGGTACTAAATATATTATGTTTGGCTGTAGGAGGCTTATATCTTTTATACTTTTTTGCTATTGAACGGACACTTTATAGAATAGAATATGGGATTTTTTTGGGGATTTTTTTATGTGTTTTATTTTTATGGAAAAAAAATAAAGATATTGCAAAAACATATTTTGTTGAAATGAATAAAATATGTGCTATATTTATATTAGTATGCTTTGCTATAGAAAGTGTAATATACATTCCGGATAGGAGTTATCAGGATAATACATCTGACACAAGACGAGAGTATATCGAAAATGTATTTAATAATTCCTGGGACTATGATGCTAGAAAATATCGAAAAGTGGTTAATAAAGGAAGTAAATGTGAAAATTTAATCAAGGAAATTACAGAAAATGAAGAGAATTTCTATTTCTTAGATTTTAATACAACTATCCAGATATTATATTATGATTGGAATCCATTTTACACATTGCCAGAGGGATTTTATGATAATAACCTTTACTTAGCGGGAATTATGTCGAATTTTCCTGATTATAATAGAGTGCTCAAAAACAATGATATAGAAAGTCCGTTAAAAGATTTAATAAAAGAAAATGTATACATTATTGACTCAGATAGCAAAAACTTAGAAGAAAAGGTAGACTTTCTTAGAGAACACTATTATCCAGAGGCTTATGCAGAATTATATAAAGAAGTAGATGGATACCAGATTTGGAAAATATGCAGAGAATAATTTAGAAGGAGAAAGAACAAGAGATGATAAGTTTTAATGTACCACCTGTAGTGGGAACTGAGACAAAATATATTGAAGAAGCAATACATAATAATAAAATTTGCGGAGACGGAGAATTTACGAAAAAATGTTCTGCATGGTTAGAGAAGAAAACTGGTACAGCAAAGGCTCTGCTTACAACATCATGTACTCATGCAACGGAATTAGCAGCAATTTTAGCTGATATTCGACCAGGCGATGAGGTGATTATGCCATCCTATACATTTGTATCTACGGCAGACGCATTTGTTTTAAGAGGGGCCACGGTAGTATTTGTTGATATTAGACCTGATACTATGAATATAGATGAAAATCTGATTGAAGATGCTATTACGGAAAAGACTAAAGCAATTGTTCCGGTCCATTATGCCGGGGTATCCTGTGAAATGAATAAAATTTCTGAACTGGCACAGAAATATCATTTATATGTGATTGAGGATGCTGCCCAAGGAGTAATGGCTTCGTATTATGGAAATGCATTGGGGACAATTGGTGATTATGGTTGCTTTAGCTTCCATGAAACAAAGAATTATAGTATGGGAGAAGGAGGAGCATTACTGATCAAGGATGTCCAAAATGTAGAGAGAGCGGAAATTATCCGAGAAAAAGGGACAAATAGAAGTAAATTTTTTAGAGGGCAAATTGATAAATATACATGGGTTGACGCAGGATCCTCTTATTTGCCAAGTGATATTAATGCAGCATATCTCTGGGCGCAGTTGGAGAAAGCAGATCAAATTTTTGACGACCGTATGAAATCATGGAATTTATATAATGAAATGTTTACAGATATGGCCCAAGAGGGGATTATTGAAACACCATATATTCCGGAAGGATGTCAGCATAATGCACATATGTATTATATTAAGGCAAAAGATTTACAAGAACGTACAGAGCTGATTAAGTTTTTAAAAGATAATGGAGTCAATGCGGTATTCCATTACATTCCGCTTCATAATGCGCCAGCGGGGAAAAAGTACGGAAGGTTTCATGGAGAAGATAAATATACTACAAAAGAAAGCGAGAGATTATTAAGGTTACCACTATACTATGGATTAAAAGAGGAAGATGTAAGGATAGTGGTCGACACCGTGAAAAGGTTTTATAGAATATGAGTTTATATTTCATAGATGTTTACTTGACTATTTAAAAATAGATTTTATTTATGAAGCATAAAAGGTAATAGCATCATAATGTTATAGTCTGACAGTGAGACTTATGACATGATAATGGTGAAATATATTCAAGAAAGATATCTTGACATTTAAATAAAGCACACTCGAAAAAACTGAATTAGGGAGGAAAGTAGTTTATGAGAAAATTGTCGGTTGTTATTCCATGCTATAATTCTGAAAAGAATATTGGAAATGTTCTTGAAGAGTTCCAAAATATGTTTGATGGCCAAAACAAATGGGAATATGAGCTGATTTTAGTAAATGATTGCTCAAAAGATAATACTATTAAAGTTTTAAAAACGATGGCAGATAAATTTAAAAATGTGAAAGTAGTTGACCTGGTAAAAAATTCAGGACAGCATTCTGCTATGTTGGCAGGCTTTAAATGTGCCACGGGAGAGCTGATTGCAACGTCTGATGATGACGGTCAAACACCACTTGAAAATATTATGCAGTTAGTTGAAAAAATTGATGAAGGTTACGATGTCGTTTGTGCTAAATATACCCAAAAATCTCAACCATCAATTGTAAGAAGGTTTGGTACACTATGTTCAAGAAAAATGATGGAGTGGCTAATTGATAAGCCGAAGGGAATTGTTCTTTCAACTTTTTTTGTTGCAAGAAAAGTTATTATAGATGAAATGGTTAAATATGATCAACCATATCCATTTATTCCTGGACTTATCGCAAGAACCACATCAAAAATTGCTAATGTTGAAATGAAACAAAAAGCAAGGGGGGCTGGTCAATCGGGCTATAATTTTAAAAAACTTCTGAGCATGTGGTTAAATGGATTTACAGCATTTTCAATTAAACCATTACGCATTGCTTCTTTTACTGGTTTTTTTTGCTGTGCGATTGGAGTGCTTAGTTCTTTAATACTTATTATTAGAAAAATCATCGATCCCAATATATTAATGGGCTGGAGTTCTATTTTTTGTCTGTTATTAATTATTGGAGGTTTAATTTTATGTATGTTAGGGCTTATAGGAGAGTACTTAGGCAGAATTTACATGTGTATAAATAAAACACCTCAGTATGTAATACGGGAGATTTATGAGAAACAATAGGAGGAGTGAGTTTATGAGACAGAGAGATTATACACAATTTAAAGGAAAGAAAATTTTATTATTAGGTGCGCATACATTAATGATGCATTTGGTGGAAAAGGCTCATGAAATGGGAATGTATGTTATTGTAACTGATTATATAAAAGATGCACCTGCAAAAAAAATTGCGGATGAGGCATATGATATTAGTACGTTAGATGTTGCAGCTCTTATAAAACTTGCTAAAGAAAAACAAGTTGATGCAGTATATACAGCGTATGTTGATATTAATTTAGCTCCTTGTTGTGAAATATGTAATGCTTTAGGTTTGCCGTTTTATGCAACATTGAAACAACTCGATGAGACAATGAATAAGGTTCATTTTAAAAATAACTGTAGAAAATTTGGCATTAGAGTAGCGAATGATGTTAATCCCGAATTATTAGATGGTATATATGATAAAATTGATTATCCGGTAATAGTAAAACCGGCAGATAGCTATAGTAGTAAAGGAATATCAGTATGCTCTTATCCAGAAGAAATGCAAGAAGCATTGAATAAAGCTATGGATAAATCTAATTGTAAGGAAATTGTCGTTGAAGAATTTATAGATGCCCAGGACGTCTATTTGTACTTTACTGTTCAAAATGGACTACTTTCTCTTTCTGCAATGGCAGATAGACTATTGAATAATGACCAATACGGATGTGCCCCTCAACCAATGGGATATTCATTTCCATCTAAATATATCGATATCTATTATGATAAAGTGCATAAAAAACTTCAGAAAATGATGGATAATTTAGAAATTCGTAATGGTTCTTTTTTTATGCAAGGATTTATTGTAGATAACGATATAATTTTTTTTGAAATGGGACTAAGGTTAACTGGAGGTGCAGGATATCTTCAGATTAGAAAACAAAATCAAATTGACCAGACAGAGATGCATTTAAGATATGCAGTAACTGGAAAATTTGACGGTTGGGATTTAAAAACTTATGATAACCCTCGATTTAGACATCCAGCATATGTTTTTGTTATCTTATTAAAAAATGGAAAAATAGATAGAATTGAAGGCTTAGATGATGTTCTTGAAGACGATTCTGTTTTTGATATAGTACAATTTAAAAGTGTGGGCGATGTATTAGATGCTAGAGGAACATTGAATCAAGTATTTGCACGTATTTACATGGAAAATGAAAGCAAAGATAAATTAGATCAGGCGATATTAAATATAAAGAATAAACTTAAAATTTATGATGAAAAAGGAAATAATATGATTCTTAATTATTAATAATATGAAATTTATTTATATTATTTAAAGAACTATTACTAGGATAAAAGTGATGAAATTAAAAAAAATATTAAATAATTATTTAATATGTGCTGTTTTAACTGGAATATTGTTATTAATCTGTAAGGAATTTTATGATGTGCTGCTAATTTCTCCGGATGATATTTCTTATAGGAATGTTATATCAGGTTTTTTTACTAGTGAACCAAATGCGTACGCTTATTTTATTAAATATCCATTAGGTAAAGTATTATCATTCTTATATACGTTAAGCATTAATATTGCTTGGTATGAAATTTTTTTATTAGGTTGTAATGCTTTATGCGTTTATCTGATTTTACTTAGATTATTTGAAAAAATAGGACCTTATCGTTGGCTTACTAAATTGATAAGTATTGTGCTTCTATATACAATTAGTATCAATAATCTTGTCAATTTAGAATGGACGGTTACTGCTGGGCTGCTTTCAGCGACAGCTATATTTTTTTACATATCAAGGGAAAATAATGGTAAAAAGATAGATGAATTTGTAAATATTGCTATTTGCTTGATTTTATTTCTAATAGGGTTTAATTTACGGAGTACGGTAGCATTAATGTATTTACCGCTGATAGTAGTTTTGCTAATTGTCAATATATTTTTTCAGTATAAAATAAAAAAAAGACCACTAATTACTCAAAGAATACACTTTATTTCAATAGGAATTCTTATAGTAGGAATATTATTAACCTTAGGAATTAATGCAGTAGCATATCATAATATTGATTGGGACAACTATAAAGAATACACAGCATATAGATCAACGTTAGTAGATTATTATGGATATCCAGATTATGATACTAATAAAGATACTTATGATAGCATAGGAATTTCAAAAGCAGCATATGAAATAATGAAAGATGATTATAATTTTATATTTTTAAATGATGAGTTTAATAATTACGACTTTGAAAAATTAGCTGGCTTTTCGAGAAATTTACAGACTGAACTAACATTAGGTGACAAAATTTCGAAGACAGTAGACAGGATTTATAGCGTTTTAAGTGCTAGACAGGTGATAGATATTAGTATATTAATAATAGCTTTATTGATATATAATTTATTTAATAAGAGAAGACGCTTGCTTAATGTTGTATTCGCTATAATAGTTATATTCTGGAGCTGTGGACTATATGGGTACTTAGGATTCAGCGGGAGATTGCCGGTTAGGGTTGCAGTATCAATAAGTTATGGAATACTTGGAATTTTGCTAGGAGCTTTGTGCCTAAGTACTAAAAAAACAAAAAGTAGTAATACGATAGAAAAAGTTTGTACTTGGTTAACAGAATTATTAATTTTATGTCTTGTTATATTTGGTTCAGTTAATTCATTAGTGAAATTGCATTCTCAAAACGAGACTGATGCATTAAATGCAACGGCGAGATATGAGTTGATTGAAGAGTGCAATCAAAATCCCGAAGATGTTTATTTCTTAGATTTTAATTCGTTTACACAATATGGTGAGCGAGTTGGTGCTGGGTTAGGAATTAGCAGTGGTAATTGCATTAATGCTGGCGGATGGACATATAATACACCATTTTATCAGGAATTTTTAAAAAAATATGATATAAACAGTATAACAAAAGCTATTAAAGAAAATGGAAATATCTATTTTATGGTTGATAGTGATAGAAGTTCTGATGTTTCAAATAGATTAAATAATTATTTTGAAACAATAGATTCATCTATTTCAATTGAACTAGCGGATCAATTTATGCTTTCAAATGGAAAAAGTGTAGATAGTTTACATTTCACATATGACAATAATAGCGGAGGTAATGATGAATAAAAATAAAATAGTAATTATTGGTGCTAATAGCTTTCAAAATCAACTTATTGTGAAGGCAAAAGAATTAGGATTTGAAACTCATGTATTTGCTTGGAAGGCAGGCGATATTGGAGAATATACAGCGGACTATTTTTATCCTATCAGTATTGTTGAAAAAGATAAAATTTTAAATGTTTGTAAAACAATAAGGCCTGTTGCGGTTGTCACTATAGGATCAGATTTAGCTAGCTTGACGGCTAATTATGTCGCAAGAGCATTAAATCTATCTGCAAATTCAGAACACTGCGATTTAATTGCAACTAATAAATTTATGATGAGAGAAGCATTACAAGCTGGTGGAATTTGGACTCCTATGCATAAGAAAATAAAAGATGTAAGTGATTTAGAGACCCTAAATGAAATAAAATTTCCAGTCATTGTAAAGCCAACAGATAGATCTGGTAGCAGAGCAATAACTAAGGTAGATGAAGAAAAAGAACTGAAGAATGCAGTATTACAAGCAATGGAACAGTCTTTTGAACATGCTGCAATTGTTGAAGAATTTATAGATGGTAAGGAGTATAGTTGCGAATGTATTTCGTATCATGGTCAACATCATTTTTTAGCTTTTACAAAGAAATATACAACAGGTGCTCCTAATTTTATTGAAACAGGTCATATGCAACCGGCGGATATTGAAAAAGAAAAATATGATGAAATTATAAATGTGATTTTTAAAGCTTTAAATGCTCTAGAGATAAGGGAAGGTGCCTCACATACAGAATTTAAGATTACTTCTAAGGGAGAAGTGAAAATAATTGAGATAGGCGCTCGTATGGGAGGAGATTGTATCGGGTCGGATTTGGTGCCTCTATCTACAGGAGAAGACTTTGTGAAGATGGTTATTGATGTGGCTTGTGGTAGAGCCCCGATTTTTGCTGAAAAAGAAAATAGAAATAAAGCTTTTATCAAATTTATTTTTTCTGATAGGGATATAGAAGAACTTGAATTAAGAAAAAAAGAAAAGCCGGAAACTATATTTAGAGTGAGCGATATAGAAAAGGATAAGTCAGAAAAGGATATACATGATAGTTCTAGTCGAAGAGGATATTATATATATACAGAAGAAAAATGATAATTTGCGCTAAAAATTATCTGATTTATTTTAAAGTAAAATATATTTTAAGACATGAACATGTGGTTTCCGGGTTGCTTATATTTCTTTTTGATTTATATTTTTATACTTATAGACTTTTAAAATTATTTAATTTAGATAGGGTATGAAATGTTTAAAAAAGAGGATACGTTAAAGATTAAGGGGATTGCTATAATATTGTTACTATTTCATCATCTTTTTTTGACTAGTGACAGGATTACAGCAAGTAATGTCGAACTGCTTTTTATTTCGCCGACTTTTTTGCAACGATTGGCTGCTACTGCAAGAATATGTGTATGGATATTTGTATTTTTATCAGCATATGGTTTGACAAAACAATACATGCGTTTTAGAAATGAGCCTGTGAATTTCGTGCTTAAATATTGGATATCTTTAATGAAATCATATTGGTTTATTTATGTGATTTTTTTTATTGCATCATTTGTTTTATTTAACCATCGAATTTCTATTTATAATGGGAATGTTTTAAATGTTGTATTAGATTTTTGGGGGGTGGCAGATTTATTTGGTACACCTATGCTTTCAGGTGTATGGTGGTATATGTGCTTGGCACAATGTATACTGATTTTTCTACCGATTTTCGCAGAAGTGTGTCGCAAAATAGGGTATTCTGCTTATTTTATTACTTTTGTATTATTACAATATATTCCTGATGGTATTCATTCGGAATCTGGAGGTCTATATTTAAATTATCTACTGGTAGCAGTTTTAGGAGTACTATGTGCTCAATATAATTTTTTCGAAAAAAGGAGTAAAAAGAGTAAATATAAAATTTTAAATTTTTTAGAGGCCATTGCTCTGTGCTTTGGATTTTTGATTTTCGCATATTTAAGAATTAAATATTCTACTGTTGATACTACTAAAGTAACAACAGCATTTTGTAGTTTTTCTGTATTATGTATATGTGTGCTAGTTTATAAATATTTGAAAAATCCTATTATAGAAAAAATTTTTATGTTTTTAGGACGACATTCTGGTAATATATTTATGACACATTCGTTTATATATGCATATTACCCTCAAATTATCTATTGGTCTAGAAACGTGATTATTAGTGTACTTATGTTAATACTTCTATCGTGCTTTTTGTCGATTATTATCGAAAAGGCAAAAGCAATCATTGGCTATAACGAATGGATAAATAAAGTTCAACTATTTCTGTGCAAGGCAGATAGATGTAATGCCGATGAGAAAGCAATAAAATGAATTGTTAACATAAGATATAACTAAAAAGTTTACTCTATAAAGGATAAGATTAAAATGATTAAGCACGTTTTATATAATTCAAAGAATTCTACCAAGTCAGCCTATCTATGGAACACTAGTGCGGCCATGCTGAATGCGTTCCAAACAGTCTTTATATTAATGCTTATATCAAGAATAGATCCAGTTGTTGATGCAGGGGTGTTTACAATAGCTTTTGCTATTGGAAATTTGATGTTGACGATTGGAAAATATGGAATGCGGCAATTTCAAGTGTCAGATGTAGACGAAAAATATAGTTTTAAGGAATATTTGACTTCTCGTATAATTACAACTATCATTATGATCTTTATTTCAGTACTTTACGTAGGATATAATGGACTAAGTGGATTATATAATTTAGAAAAATGTACGGTTGTGATTCTTATATGTTTCGCAAGAGTGGTAGATGCTTTTGAAGATGTAATGCACGGAATGTTACAACAATATACTCGATTGGATGTAGCTGGAAAAATCCTTACGGTAAGACAATTTTTTTATATCATTACATATATGCTGGTTTATTTCGTTACTCAAAATTTAGTAATAACATCTGCGGTAGCGCTCATTCTATCAATGATATTATTTATAATGCTAAACACTATCGCTTTAAAAGACTTTAAAATAAACAAAAAATCATTTAACTATAAAAACATAGGAAAGTTGTTTGTTGAATGTTTTCCACTATTTATTTCATCTTATTTAATAATGTATATAAGTAATGCTCCGAAATACGCTATTGACAAAGTTATGTCTAGTGAGGCACAAGCATGTTTTACTTATATTTTTATGCCGGTATTTGTAATTAGTTTACTGAGTCAGTTTGTATATCAGCCAGTAATTAACAGGATGGCTTTTTTATGGCATAATAATAATTTAAAAGAATTTACTGAAATGATATTTAGACAAATAGGAATTATTTTACTACTAGCTGTATGTGCTGTTATAGGCGGCTATTTATTAGGTATTCCTATATTATCGTTAATTTATGGTGTAGATTTAAGAGAATATAAGATTGCGCTAGTAATACTTTTGATAGGTGGAGGAGCGTTGGCATTTGTAAATTTTCTTCAGATGATTATAACGGTGACAAGAAAACAAAATCTTTTAATTATTGGATATCTGCTAGCATACTTAGCTTTTATAATCGGGGGAAAGTTAATTGTAAGCGGATATGGGATTATCGGAATATCAATATTTTACACAGTTGTCGTAGTAGGGATAGGAATAGTATTTGCAATGATTACAATTGGTATTTTAAGAAAGTCGATTCGTATAGAAAATAGATGAGGCTAAAATCTCATTTTATAATTTTATATTTTCAGAAAGCAGCTATTGTGCCTGTCAGTTTTGACAGGTAAAAATAATTCGCACTAAATCTATTGAAAATACACAGCTTCATTGCGAAAATAGAACTATTATAAAAAAACTTTTGCAAATAGCCACTTTCTGCGGACAGCAGGGCCGCATTTCCCGGACAGTCAGGGCCATATTAAACGGACAGCCTGGGTTATCAGCAGGGCAGAGGGTACTCCGCCCCACTGATCAGTATTGATCGGTGTTCCAGAAGAAAGCTATGCTTTCTCAATAAGTACAGTAAATCCTGTCGT
>CASEXH010000023.1 GCA_949291945.1 uncultured Bacillota bacterium
AGATTTTACCAACTCGCCAGGTCAGTAATAATCTAAATTTACTTGAGGTATTTTCTTTGGTCAACTCCTTGATTTAAAGTATACAGGAAGCTTTCTGTTTAAACAGTTGAACATATTGTAGCACGTTTTTTGCAGATTTGTGCATCTGTAAAGAAAATCGAGACAGAAGGCAGGATCAGAGGAGAAAAATTTTGGAGATTCTGATAGATTTAGAATATGTACAGCGAAGTATTAAATAGAAGGAAGCTTCCGAAAGAGGGGTGAGGCGGCATGAGAAAAGTAGATCAGGATAATTTTCTCCAGGAATTATCCAGAAAAAATGAGAAAGCTCTGGAGTATGTGGTAGACGTGTACGGCGGATTGATAAAGACCATTGTGAAACGGCATTTGCGGGGGCTGACAGATTATCAGGAAGAATGTATCAATGATGTGTTTCTGGCAGTCTGGCAGCACAGCCGTTCCTATGATCCGGAAAAAGGCAGTTTTGAGAAGTGGCTGGGAGGAGTGACCAGATATAAGGCTCTTACCTATAAGCGGAAATATCTGAAACGTCAGCAGGCAGCAGGACTGGAGGAAATCCAGGAGCCGGGAGAGGAGAGCCGGGAGCTTTCCCAACTTGTGGAAGAGCTTTCCGATGAAACCGAGGCTTTCCTGTCCTGCCTGAAAGAAGAGGACCGTTTTCTCTTCCGCCAACTTTTCATAGAGGAAATGGAGCCGGATGAAGTAGCCCGGAAAAACGGGATCAAAAGGGAAAACCTTTATAACCGGATCTCCAGAGGGAAGAAGAAGATCCGCAGACACTTTCCAAAAACAGGCCAGGAGAAAGGAGGCGCTGATTATGAGAGATTTATATGAAGTGTTTAACGATTTAAATCTGGAAGAAGAAAAAGATCTGGAAGTTATGAATGATCTGGAAAAGCAAAAGTGGAAGAAAAAGCTGAGAAAAGAGATCAAAAAGCCGGTGAAAACAGGAAGAAAAGTAGCTGTCAGCGCAGGCTGTCTGGGAATCGCCGCAGGGTTGTTTTTATTGCTGGCGGACTCGGAAGTATTGGCAGTAGCAAAACAGGCGGTAGAGGAAACCTACAGAAGTATTGCCGTGTGGGTTGGAGGAACGCCGGAGGAAAACGATTATGTCCAGGAAGTATATGGAAAAGCTACCGCAAACGGAAGAGAGATCACCATTGTGGATATGATCGTTGATGAGGATTTGCTGCAGATTTCTTACCAGGACCGGGATCTGAGTATTGAAAATTTCCTTCAGGGAGGATATGTGAGCAGGAATCCGGCAGAAGAAACAAAGGATAATACGAAATACTTTCTGGATGCGGAGCTTCTGGTTGACGGAAAGACTGCCGGAAACGGAGCGGTCAGCGGGTTCCGGCTGAGCAGTGAGACAAATGCGATCAACGGGAGTTTCTGTATTTATACCGGGGACTTTGGGGTAGATATGTCCAAGGTAAAGACGGCTGAACTGACACTTCGGCAAAGATATGTGGAAGCAGAGGAAGAGTGGAATTTTTCCCTGGATCTGGAGAAAAGAAATCTGAAGGACACCACAAGGATACAGGAACTGTCTCAGGTTTTTTCTATTGAAGATGGAAGAACTGTGGAAGTTTACCGATATGCGGAAAATGAAGGGGCAAGAAAACTGTATGTGAAGGTCACCAGACCGGAAAACTGGAATCCGGATAAATTTTACAGCGGATATTTACAGTTCAGAGGGGTTACAGATCAGAAGCAGAAGGTGTTATTTAAGGCGGCGGCAGGAGATATTTACCTGCTTAATCGAAATATCAACAGCAATACCAAAAGCATTACCATAATCCCGGAAGTAATTCCAAGAGGAGAAGTGGGGGAGGCGGTTCCGGAAGAAGGTATACCTATAGGCGAAAGCTTTACCATACAGGTAAATAATTGACATCCCCGGGAATCCAGAGGTAAGATGGAGATAGTATGACAGTCTTGCGAAAAAGGCAGGGCTGCGGGAGGTGAAGAGATGGAAGGGACAGCTTACGGTGGAAGACGACTACCAGATCGACTATATGAAACAACATCTGATCCAGGTAGGACGGGCCATTCAGGACGGAGTGGAGGTCATGGGCTATACTTCCTGGGGGTGCATTGACCTGGTAAGCGCCTCTACAGCGGAACTCCGGAAACGGTACGGATTTATTTACGTGGACAGAAATGACGACGGGACCGGAACCCTGGAACGGTACCGGAAGAAATCCTTCTACTGGTACAAAGATGTGATCAGAACTAACGGAGGATGTTTAAATGAAGATTAATTTTGCAGTGATCGGTACAAATGTGATCACAGACCGGTTTCTGGAAGCGGCCAGACAGGCGGAGGGATTCTGTCTCAGAGACGTTTACTCACGAAACATGGAAAAGGCCCAGGCTAACGCCAAAAGACAGGGAGCAGAGCTGACCTTCGACAGCCTGGAAGCTCTGGCCGCCTGTCCGGAAATTGATGCTGTATACATTGCCAGCCCCAACAGCCTTCATGCTTCCCAGAGTACCCAGCCAGATCCAGGGAGAAGAAGGAACGATGGTGATCCGGGAGATTCCTGATCCACAGGAGGTTAGGATTTATTATAGAAACGGAAAAACAGAACTTCTGGAAATCCCCGGGACGGAGAATAACATGGTCTATGAGGCCCGGGAATTTCTGAGACTTATAGAAGAAAAGGACTATAACCATAAATACCTGGAAAATTCCCGTCTGGAGATGGAGCTGATGGATGAAGTGCGAAGACAGCAGGAAATTGTTTTCCCGGCAGATGAAAATTAGGGGCTTCTTGCTTTATATGGACAAGATGGCTATAATGACAGTAGATGATTTTGGGAAAAGAGGAAGACAAAATGCTGTATATCAGTCATCTTCTGCCAGACAGGGAAATGGCACAAGTCCTGGAACAAACAGGAGCAGGGGTGGAAAGTATAGAGTTTTCTATTGCGGAAAATCTGGATAACCTGAAAGAGAATATTTTGGACTACAGAGGGAGACTGAGGGCCATGGGGGCAGAACATCTTACCATCCATGGCCCTTTTCTGGATCTGAATCCCATGACCTTTGATTCACGGATACGTCAGGCGACTATGCTGCGCTACGCACAGGCATACGAGGCGGCGGCAGAACTGGGAGCAGAAAAAATCGTTTACCATACCTGTTATCACCCGGATATTTATCTTCTTACAGGCTGGGCCCAGCGCACGGCAGAGTTTTATCAGGAGTTTCTGGAAAACAGAAAAGAGATAAAAGTAGTCCTGGAGAATGTTTTTGACAGAGAGTGGGAGCCGATCCTGGAAGCTATTGAGGAGGTAAATGTTCCCAATTTGGGTTTTTGCCTGGATATAGGACATGCCCACTGCTATTCCCCAAGACCGGCGGAGGAATGGGCAAGGGCTATGAAAAAACATATTTCCCATGTGCATGTACATGATAACCTGGGCGATAAGGACTCACATATGGCACTGGGACAGGGAAATATTTCTCTGTCCCGGACACTGATGCCGTTTCTTTTGGATGAGGATGAACCTACATTTACTATAGAGTGCGGTAATAAAGAGACCGTGCTGGCTTCCTGGGAGATGCTCAGAGATTTGAAGTCCTGCTTTTTTTAACATTGCAGGTTATGGGATTACGTCCCCGGATAAGAGGAATGGCCAGGGTTTCCTGAAAAAAATGAATGAGAGGCCCTGTAAAAAACATGGTAATGATGGTTCCCAGGCCTACTTGTGCGCCGAAGAAAAATCCCAGGGCTACGCAGAACACATCGCTGCCTATACGACAGAATTGAAATTTAACAGGAGTGTGCTCGGACAGATACAGAGCTACTGCGTCATAGACGGATACCCCCATATTTGCGGTAAAATAGAAAGCGGCCGCCAGACACATGATCGTGATGCCGATGATCAGCATCACCAGACGGAGGAAGAGTCCTCCGTCTGGGAAAAGCCATGCCAGAAGCCAGGAGAAAAATTCTGTGATATAACCCAGCAGGAACATATTGATAACTGTTCCCAGACCAATTTTTTTTCTGTCTGTGATCAATACAAAGATGAATAGAAGAAGACTGAAAATAGTATAAAAAGTACCATAACCAAGAGAAGTAAGATTCCACAGCCCGTGAGCCAGAACCTGGAAAGGATCCATACCGAAAGCGGAATAATTAAAAAAACCTACAGCCACGCCGCTGGCGCTGACTCCCGACACAGTCATAACAATTCGCCTGATCTTATCTGATTTCTTTTTATCTGACATAATACCATCCCTCAAATTATATTTTCAAAAAATTTCAAGCCTTATATTTCTGTGCTAGAATAGAATAAAGAAAAAAGCAAAGAAATACTATCACTATACTTTCAAAAAATAAAACAATAGTACCAAAGGAGACGGAGAAAATGCTTCTGATAAAACCAGACAGGCTGTCGGTAAACGATTCAATGAGAGAAATACAGGTTCATGGAACCAAAGGCTTCCCCTTTCAGGGTTATATGAATGAAGATAGAGACACGGAAGGAGAAGGATGGCACTGGCACTCGGAGACAGAGATTATTTTTGTCCTGGAAGGCAAGATCCGGTGCGGGGTCAATGGAGCGCAGTTTGAGCTGAAGGAGGGAGAGGGGATCTTTATTAATAGCGGCTCTCTTCATATGGCTGGTCTTCATGCCGGGATTTATAAAGGACGTTCGGTTTCTTTTGTGTTTTCACCGGAATTTATATCAGGAGACAGCAAAGGCCTTTTATATCGGAAGTATGTGGAACCGGTCACAGAAAATCCGGACTTTAAGGGGTGCTTATTAAAAAAGGAAATTCCGTGGCAGAGAGAGATCCTGGACAGTCTGGAAAGGATATATACTTATTGCAGAGAGGAAAAATGGGAAGGTGAAATCCTGGTACGGAATGAACTGAGCCGGGCATGGGCACTTCTGGCGGAAAAAGAAAAGCCGGAAAATGGGATTTATATAGAGAAACCTGGGAATACAAAACAGGAAAAACGGGTGAAACAAATACTGAAATATATGAAAAGCCGATATGCTGAGTGCATTACTATAGAAGATATGGCTCGGGAAGTAAATATCAGCCGGACAGAGTGTTTTCGGTGCTTTCAGAAGATAACAGGTCAGTCACCTATGGAATATCTGACCTTTTACCGGCTTTCGCAGGCGGCTCATAAACTACGAAATACGGACAGCAGCATTACGGAAATCTGTATTAGCAGCGGCTTTAATCATCCAAGCTATTTCGGAAAGAAGTTCCGGGAGATGTATGGTATTTCTCCGGCGCAGTATAGAAAAACAATATAATAAAAATCTTACCGCAGCATCAGATAAAACTCTCATGCTGCGGTATTTTTTACCATTTTTTTCTGAAGTGGGTGCGTCGATATTCTAAGGGCGTCTGAAAAGTGTACTTTTTGAAAATACTGCAGAAATGGCTGTAAGAGGAGAACCCCAGATAATCAGAAATTTCCTGGCCGGAATATTCGGAATAGTGGAGCATATTGCAGGCGGCCGATATACGTGCTTTATTTATATATGCGGAGACAGTTGTGCCTGTTTCTTTTTTGAAAAGGCTAGAATAATAATTGGGTGACAAGCCTGCTCTAGAAGACAAAATATTTATATTTAGCTTTTCATGAAGATGGTTATATATATAATCGATGCTCTGCCGTATCCTGCTGGAATAATGCAGCTCCTTTTTATGGGAATATTGAACCTCCTCGGCATAGCAGGTCAATGCCTGACGATAAAGTTCATAAATATCATCAGGTTGTAAACAGACATCCATTTTTTGAATAAATAGATCGCTAATGCAAAATGCTTTTTCCATATTAACGCCGCCTTCTATGGCAAATCGGCATATTTGGGCAATACTGACAACGAAAAGGTAGCGAAGATTTTGAATAGGATTTTGCGAAAGCCTGCTGGTATGGTTGCTTTTTAATGCATCTACTATTTGTGGAATCTGTTCGGTTCTGCCTTTACGAATACTGCTGAACAGCATTAATTCCTGTTCGTAGCTGATATGGCTGATATTTTGTTCTCGCTGTTCAAAAAGAAGGTCTGTCAGTTCCTTATACATCATTATTCTCTCCTTTGGTAGTTGATATTAATAATATAGAAAAGGGGAATACCTTTACCTTTGAGTATGTAAATATTATAGTAGAAAATTAAAAAAAATAGTAGAAATTTGATATATATTTTTGGGACTTATTTGTAAACTGCAGATAGAAAACAACAGAGGAGGGAAGATATGGTCGGTATAGGAATCGTAGGATGCGGATCTATTGTGAGAATGAGGCATGCGCCGGAATGCAGTAAAAATCCCAATGTAGTTATAAAGGGTTTTTATAATCGAAGTACCGGTAGAGCGGAAGAAATGGTACAGAACTATGGTGGCAGAGTTTACACAAGCCTGGATGAACTTATGAAAGATCCGGAAGTTGAAGCAATTATTGTTGCGACTCCTAATAATAGTCATATGGAAATAAGTATAATGGCTTTAGAAAGCGGAAAACATGTGCTGTGCGAAAAACCTTGTGTGGTTAATATGAAAGAACTAAAGAAGCTGGAAGCAGCAGTTGCTTGTAGCGAAAAAGTGTTTATGGCCGCACAGAATCAGCGGTTTCTTGAAGTCCATATTAAGGCAAAAGAATTGTATAAGAAAGGAGAGATAGGAAAGGGACTTTCTTTCTGGACCGAATTCTCCCATAGTGGACCTGAGGGATGGAGTGTAGAAGGAGAAAACACGTGGTTCTTGGAAAAAGAAAGATCTGTATTGGGCGTATTAGGAGATCTAGGTATTCATAAAATTGATCTGATGAGATGGCTCTTAGAAACAAATGTGAAAATGGTGGGGGCAGATTTAAAAAAACTCCATAAAAAACAGAGAAGAGAGAAAGCATTGGGGATGAGTGACTATGCTGTATGCCAGCTGGAAATGAAAAACGGAATAGAAGGAACTGTTATTTCCTCATGGTGCAACTATGGAAAGTGTAGAAATCAGACGGTTATATATGGAACAGAGGGAGTTATGGTAATCGATCCAGAGGCGGAAAGGGAGCAGATACTGGTCTATAGAAAAGATGAAAGAAAAGTATGGACTTGCCATTGTCAGGGAAATTCTCAGGTAGTGGATGCATTTGTCAAAGCGATAGTAGAAGGGAGCGGGAGCGCATCTCCTGTGGGAATTTTTGAAGTGGCAGAGGATATGAAAGTTATTTTTGCGGCAGAAGAGGCCGATAGATTTAAAAGGTGGATAGCATTGGAGGAAACTATAAATGACAAAAGTAAAAACAGCAGTACTTGTGGAAAAACGGAGATTTGAAATTTGTGATAGAAAGTTAGAAATACAACCTGATGAAGTACTTATTAAGATTGCCGTCTGTGGGCTCTGTAACTGGGAGCTGAATCATTTTAATGGAATTCTCGGAGAATTTCCTATGACTTTAGGTCATGAGTGGGCAGGGGAAATTGTCGAAAAAGGAAAAGATGTAAAAAATCTGAAACTAGGAGATAAAGTCGCGGTTTTGCCGGATACCTTGGAAGGATTTGCAGAGTATGGAGTGGCAAAGGAAAAAAATTGTTTCCTTGTAAATCCTGATATAGATGTCAAAAAAGTTTTGCTGGAACCATTGAAATGTATTGTTACGGTTTTGAGAGCGGCAGCACCGGAGGCGGGAGACTTTGGAGTGATAACGGGATGCGGCCCTATGGGACTCTGGTGTATTCAGGCAATGGGAAGAATGCTGAATGCAGGTATTGCGGCAGTGGATGTAGATGATAGGAAATTGGAACTGGCCCAGAAATATGGAGCATCCTGCGTGATTAATGGAAAAAGGGATGACGTTGAAGAAAAAATAAAAGAAATGACAAAAGGACATATGGCAGATTTTGTCATCGAAGGTACGGGCAGAGGAGAAGTGCTTGCACAGGCAGCAGGACTTTTACGAAATGGACAGGGACGTTTAGCACTGATGAGTTATCACAGCAATAAAGTAAAAGAGTTTGATTTTAGATTGTTTTCTGATAAAGCGATAAAATTACTGAATCCTCATCCGGCATACTCGCCGGATCCTTTAGACGATGCCAGACGAGCCATGGAACTGATTAATAGAAAAGTTTTTCAGCAGGAGCATATTATTACGCACCGCTTCAGATTAGAAGAAATACAAAAGGCCTTTGAAACTTTGGAGAATAAACCAACGGACTATGTGAAAGGTGTTGTATATATGTAATATAAAATGCACAAAAAATATAGTGAATAATATTAAAAAATATAGAAAATATAAAATTATATTGACAAAAAAAGAATTGGAATGTATTATTTCAATAAGAAAACATTTTAGGAAAATATTTTACTTTCAGGAAAGGAGAAAAAATGACGGAAGAAAAGCGAATGGAACGGCTGAAAAAGCCTAAAGGACAAATTGAAGTTGTATTGGACACGGATACTTATAACGAAATAGATGATCAATTTGCCTTGGCATACCTAATTAAATCTGAGGAGAAACTTCGCCTACAAGCGATTTATGCGGCACCGTTTTTTAATCATCATTCGGAAAGCCCGGAAGATGGGATGGAAAAAAGTTATGCTGAGATTCATAAAGTATTAAAGCTGATGGGAAAACAGGAGTTTTGCGATGTGGTTTTCAAAGGCTCAAAAGAATATTTGCCCAGTGAAAAGAAGCCAGTAGAGTCTCCTGCGGCCAGAGATCTGATTGAACGTGCTATGGGCAGAGCCGACGACAATCCCCTGTATGTTGTAGCAATTGGCGCTATTACAAACATTGCCTCTGCAATTTTAATGGAACCGGAAATTATTGAAAAAATAGTTGTAGTATGGCTGGGAGGAAATTCCAGAGAATGGAAGGATGATCGGGAATTTAATGCATACCAGGATATAGCTGCCGATAGAGTAGTATTTGGAAGTGGAGTACCAGTTGTACAGCTTCCGTGTATGGGTGTTGTATCATCTTTTGCGACTACTGGCCCGGAATTGGAATATTGGTTGAGAGGTAAAAATTCGCTGTGCGATTATCTGATTGATAATACAATCCAAGAAGCAGAGTTGTGCGGACAACCTAGCTGCTGGAGTCGAGCTATATGGGATGTTACAGCAGTTGCATGGCTGCTGGATGAAGATTTTATGGAAGAGAGGTATGAACACTGTCCTGTGCCTCAGTATGATGATAAATGGGCAATTAATAAAACAGGACACTTTATTAAATATGTATACGGAATTAACAGAGATAGGCTTTTTGAAGATTTGTTTAAAAAATTAGCAAAATAATATCAAAGGAGGAATTCATTATGAAAAAGAAACGTTTGATGTCGTGTATGATGGCAGGACTGCTGTTGGGGATGTCACTGACTGGTTGCGGCGGAAGCGATGGACAGCAAGAACAGGAGAATGCATCAGCGGAAAGCAATTCTGATAAACCTTTTGCAGGACAGGAGATTACTTTTGCAGATACTGGTGCTGGAGACTGGGAAGATACACTGGAACCTATTGTGGAAAAATTTGAAGAAGAAACCGGTGCTACGGTAAACATTGAATTGTATGCCCATTCAGACTATTTGGAAATGCTTCAGGTCAGATTGGAATCCGGCTCTGATGACTATGATGTGATTGGTGTAGACGTGCCTTTAGTCTCATCTTATGCATATCAGGACTGGATAGTTCCAATGGACGAATGGTTTACAGATGAAGAAAAAGCACAGTTTACAGATTCCTCTCTGCAGGCAGGAAGCTATGACGGAAAATTTTATTCTCCTGCTATGAACAGTTCCTCTCAGTTGCTATGGTACAATACAGCACTTTTAGAAGAAGCAGGGGTAGAGGTTCCGGAAAGTACTGTAGAAAACAGACTAACCTGGGAACAGGTGACAGAAATAGCAAGAGAAACTTTGGAGAAGATTGATCCAGACGGAAATAAAGGTATTTGTGGCATTACATTCGGACAGGTTAGCAGGACTTACCAGATGAATCAGCTGCCGAATAGTATGGGAGGAAAAAATATCAGTGATGATGGACTGACAACGGAAGGCATTATTAATGACTCTGCTTGGATTGATAGTGCTACATGGTATCAGAACCTGTTTACAGAAGGGCTTTCTCAGAGGGGGATCAATGCTGATGACGCAGGAGACTATTTCAGAGCCGGCAAAGTACTTTTTATTATTGACGGAACCTGGATGGCAAATTCATGCGATAAAGAAGGAATGACGGATTATGCATATGCTCCTGTACCTGCATTTGAAGGCTATGAGGATCAGGTAGCTACACCAACAGGAAGTTGGCATTTTGGAATACCCAAAAACGCCAAAAATAAAGAACTTGCAGCTGAATTTATCAAGTATATGTCCATTGGAGAGGGTAATGAAGAGTGGATTGAAACAAATGGAGACGTTCCAGGAACAAATGCAGGCGTAGAGAAATTAATGAATAGTGATACAGCAGAAGAGTATATGAAAATTGCTGCATATGAATCAGCAAATACTGCTGTTCCTAGAGCGCTGACACCTGGCTATACAGAATATGACACCAGCGTACAGGCTGCGTGGGAAGATATAAAAAATGGGGCCGATGTAAAAGAAACGCTGGACAATGCAGCAGCTACTATAGATAGTGCACTGGAAAGATACAAGGAATAAATAGTAGAACAGGTCATAAGGCTGCCGCCTTTGATGAGCAGGATCAAAAGCGGCAGCCCTTTTCAAAGAGTGCTGTTCTGAAAAATATTAAGAAAGGGGAAAGACGCCGCCATGCTACATTTATCTAAAAAAATGCGATTTCTTCCTTATTTGTTGATCATACCGGCTTTTTCGCTGATATGTATCTTCAAACTGCTTCCCATTTTAACAACCCTTTTGGAAAGCATTTGGGTAGATTCTGAGCTTACTCTCAATACTTATATAAAACTGTTTCAGGACCCTGCATTTTGGAATTCTTTTTGGGTTACTATAAAAATTAATATTGTAATGATACCTCTTCAGGTGGTATTATCTTTTATCATTGCTTTACTGGTGAATTCTGCCATTAAAGGGATCGGAGTATTCAGAACAATTTTTTATCTTCCGGTAACTATTTCTATAACAATAGGATGTCTGGTTTGGAATATTATGATGAATCCGGATAATGGAGTTATAAACAGCTTCCTTAATTTTTTAGGAATCCCTTCCCAGGGTTTTTTCGTGGATAAAGATCAGGCAATCTGGTGCATCGTGCTGGTTGCTACATGGAAAGGTGTAGGCTACTGGATGATGTTTATCTTAGCTGGCTTGAAGAATATTGATACGGCTATTTATGAGTCTGCTAAAATAGATGGTGCCGGCTGGCTTACAACGATTGTCAAAATTACTCTGCCACTGATTAAAAAGGTTCTTCTGTTTGTGTGTGTGGCCAATACTACATCGAATATCCTCCTGTTCGTGCCGATGCAGGTAATTACAGATGGAGGTCCTCAGTCCAGTACCAATGTTCTGATGTTTGAAGCTTACCGTTGTGCGTTTAAATATGGTGACAGACCCAGAGCCTCGGCTATTGTTACAATTCTGCTCATTCTGATCATTGGCATATGCCTGATTCAAGCAGGTGTTTTAAATGAGAAAGAAGGGTCGGAGAGGAAAAGGAGGAAAGGAAGATGAGAAAAAGAAAAAAAATATTAAAAACTATACTGCTGTATATATGCTTGATTTTTGTAGCTATTTTGACGCTTTTTCCGCTCCTTTGGGGAATTTCCGCCTCTCTACGGGATGATTTGGAACTGTATAGCTATATAAAGCCCTTTACAATACATACATTGATTCCTGTTGATTTTACAGTAAAATCCTATGTGGAATTATTTACAGAGTATGGGTTTATGACCCCTGTAATTAATACAGTCATTGTTACCGGAATTTCTATCATATTAGGCTGTATCATTAACAGCATTGCCGCTTTTTCTTTTGCAATGTTTAATTTTAAAGGCAAAAATGTTATTTTTTCCTTAGTGCTTCTTTCTTTTATGATTCCCTTTGAAGCGATTGCTCTGCCGTTGTATAAAATAGCAGATGGGATGAATATGGTGGATACGTATCAGGGGATGATTCTCCCCTGTATCGCCAGCGGACTGGTATTGTTTTTATTTGTACAGTTTTTCAGAGATATACCACCAGATCTCCTGGATGCAGCTAGAGTCGATGGGGCCAGCTTGCCTAAAATTTATACGAGAATATTAATGCCTCTTTCGAAACCAATTTTTATTACAGCCGGACTGATGATTTTTATGGATCAGTGGAATTCCTACCTGTGGCCGCTTTTGATTGCCAGATCCAGAGAAATACGAACCATACAAATTGCTTTAACACAGTTCAGCACAGAACATGGAACAGCATGGTCGGCATTATATGCGGGCTCCATGTTTTCTGCATTGATTCCTCTGCTTTTGTTTTTGCCGCTGCAGAAATACTTCGTGCAGGGAATTACCAGCAGCGGTGTTAAGGGATAAGGAGGGAATAAGCAGTGAAAAAGATTCTGGTAATAGGGAGTCTGAATTTAGATATTGTGGTTAGGGTAGATCATATGCCAGAGGTGGGAGAAACCATAGTAAGCAAAGATATGGAAATGATTCCTGGAGGAAAAGGGGCGAATCAGGCATACGCAGTAGGAAAACTGGGAAATAGCGTGGCCTTGCTGGGAGCTGTAGGCAAAGATGCCTACGGAGATATACTGATGAACAGCCTTTGTCAGGCAGGTGCAGATGTATCAAAAATCGCTAAGAGGAAAGAGAATACAGGGTTGGCATTGATAACGGTAAATGGTGAGGGGGACAATAGCATTGTTGTAGTGGCAGGTGCCAATAGTACAGTTGACGAAGCATATATTGATGAAAACGAAGATGCTATTAAAGATGCGGATATTATTATATTTCAGCTGGAAATCCCTATAGAGACTGTTCTTTATGCTGCTCAAAAAGCAAAAAAGTTTGGCAAAACAGTAATCTTGGATCCGGCCCCTGTACCGGAAGAATTTCCAGAAGAGCTATATTCTTACATTGATGTAATAAAACCAAATGAAACGGAACTCAGAATGCTGATACATGAGAATAAAGATATAATTGATCTGATCCAGGCAACAAAAACACTTAGAGAAAAGGGGATCAAAGATGTAATCGTTACTTTGGGAGAGAGAGGTGTATTTATAAACTCAGAGGAGGCGGGTATTGTGGAGATTCCTGCATTAAAGGTAAATGCAGTGGATACTACTGCAGCCGGGGATTCTTTTACGGCAGCTTTGGCAGTTATGCTTTCCCAGGGAAAGGATATAAGGAGTGCAGCAGAATTTGCTAATAAAGTTGCATCTATAGTAGTGACTAGAAGAGGAGCACAGTCCTCGATTCCAACTAAGAGTGAGGTATACACTAAACTAGGATGAAAAATAATATATATATTGGACAAGACAGCGCCGCAGGTTTTACAGCCAAGCGGCGCTATTTATGTTAAGAAAATTTGTAAAGCCTTTGGACAGAGAGTTTTAAATGGGCAACTGCAGAAACGGTACATAATAACGGAAAAACGGGAAATGTTAAGTATGTGAAGTGGAATGTAAAATCTTTTATGTAAAATATTAAATTGCTATTTTACATACATTTAACAGAAAGATGATTGGTGATTTTACAAAACTTCTTTATATTTAATCCTGTCAAAAATAAATCAAGAAAGCAAAAAAGCAAACACAAGGAGCGAGTATAATAATGAAGAAGAAAGTATTAGCAGCAGTATTAATGGGAGCAATGGTATTCAGCATGGCAGCCTGCGGTTCAAACGATTCAGGCAGTAGTTCAGACAGTACAACAACAGAAGACAGCGCATCTTCTGACAGCGGTTCTGATGCTTCCGCACCAAGCGGAACAATTTCCGTACTTTCCCGTGAGGAAGGTTCCGGTACAAGAGGAGCTTTTGTAGAGCTGTTCGGTGTAGAGGAAGAGAATGCTGATGGGGAAAAAGTAGATAACACTACCGTAGACGCCCAGGTAACAAACAGCACCGCCGTTATGATGACAGGCGTTGCTCAGGATCCTCAGGCTATCGGTTATATTTCCCTTGGTTCCTTAGATGACAGCGTAAAAGCTCTGAAAGTAGATGGAGCTGAAGCATCTGCTGAGAATGTAAAGAACGGTACATACAAAGTATCCCGTCCTTTCAATATTGTAACAGGTGACAGTCTCAGTGATGTGGCTCAGGATTTTGTTGATTATATCCTCAGCTCTGACGGACAGGCTATTGTAGGAGAAGATTATATTCCTGTAGATGATGCGGCAGAAGCTTATGCAGGAACATCACCGGAAGGCAGCGTAGTAGTTGCAGGATCCTCTTCTGTATCTCCTGTAATGGAAAAACTGAAAGAAGGATATGAAGCTGTAAATCCAAACGCTTCTATCGAAATCCAGACAAGCGATTCTACAACTGGTGTAGAATCTACTATCAGCGGTATCTGTGATATCGGTATGGCTTCCAGAGAACTGAAAGATACAGAGACATCTGAAGGCGTTACAGGAACTCAGATCGCTATTGACGGTATCGCAATTATCGTAAACAATGAAAACAGCATGACAGATATCACATCTGATCAGGTAAAACAGATTTATACGGGAGAGGTTACAAACTGGGAAGATCTTCAGTAATCGTAATCTGAAAAAAGAGGAGTAGGAGCAAAGTACAATGAAAGACGTTAAAGAAACAGTTATGAAATATGTGTTTCTGGTATGTGCATGCGCTTCCATCCTGGCAGTAATTTTGATTTGTGCATTCCTATTTGCCAATGGCGTACCTGCCATTGGCAAAATAGGAGTTTTTAATTTTCTGCTGGGGGAGACATGGAAACCGGGAAATGATCTGTATGGAATCCTTCCCTTCATTCTGGGAAGTATTTATGTAACAGCAGGAGCCATCGTCATCGGTGTTCCTATCGGACTTCTGACAGCTATTTTTATGGCAAGATTCTGTCCGAAATCTATTTACAGATTTATGAAGCCTGCAGTTGATCTGCTGGCAGGTATTCCTTCAGTTGTATATGGTTTCTTTGGTATGGTGGTGCTGGTGCCTTTTGTCCGGAATTTCTTCGGACAGACTCTGGGATTCGGAGGAAACGGATCCAGCATGTTTACAGCTTCCGTAATGCTGGGGATCATGATCCTTCCTACCATCATCAGCGTGGGAGAATCTTCTATCCGTGCGGTACCAAACAGCTATTATGAAGGTTCCCTGGCTCTGGGGGCTACCCATGAGAGAAGTGTGTTCTGTACCATCGTACCTGCAGCAAAATCAGGTATTATGGCCGGGATCATTCTGGGAATCGGAAGAGCTATCGGCGAGACCATGGCAGTTATCATGATCGCCGGAAACCAGCCACGTATGCCAAAGGGAATTTTTGAAGGCGTCCGTACCCTGACTTCTAATATCGTTATGGAGATGGGATATGCCACAGATCTTCACAGAGAGGCCCTGATCGCTACAGCGGTTGTACTCTTTGTATTTATTCTGATCATTAACCTGTTATTCTCACTGGTGAAGAGGAGGAGCGCAAATGGATGAGGCAATAAGACCAATTAATGTGCAGACTACAAAGCAGCGTATCAAATCTTATTCCAGCAATCCCGGCTCTCTGATCCTTGCCGTGCTGGTGGGACTTGCTGCACTGATCACTTTCTTGACTTTAGTATTTATTATCGGATATATTCTGGTTATGGGAATCCCGAACCTGAAACCCAGCTTATTCCAGCTGGAGTATAATTCAGACAATGTTTCTATGCTGCCTTCAATTATCAATACCGTTGGTATGACCCTGCTGTCTCTGGTGATCGCAGGACCTCTGGGAATCCTGGCAGCTGTATACCTGGTAGAGTATGCGAAAAAGGGCAACAAACTGGTAAGCGTTGTCCGTGTGACCGCTGAAACCCTGACAGGTATTCCTTCTATCGTATATGGACTTTTCGGTATGCTGTTCTTTGTAACTGCACTGAAGTGGGGCTATTCTATGCTGGCAGGCGCCTTTACACTGGCTATTATGGTCCTTCCTGTTATCATGAGGACCACAGAGGAAGCTCTGCTGGCAGTACCGGATATGTATCGTGAAGCCAGTTTTGGACTGGGAGCCGGAAGACTTAGAACTATTTTCGTAGTTATCCTTCCTTCCGCTGTACCGGGAATCCTTTCCGGTGTTATCCTGGCTATCGGACGTATCGTGGGCGAGACTGCAGCCCTTATGTATACGGCAGGTACCGTTGCGGAAATGCCCAAGAGCGTTATGTCTTCTACAAGAACACTTTCCGTGCACATGTATACCCTGGCAAGCGAAGGTCTCCACATTGATGCGGCTTATGCCACGGCGGTAGTCCTTCTGATAGTAGTACTCTTTATTAACTGGGTATCCGGAAGAGTGGCCAAAATGATAGAGAAAGGATAATGAAAGCACATGAGCAAGAGTAAATTTTCGATTTCCAACTTGGATCTTTATTATGATAACGGAGCCTTTAAGGCTTTAAAAAATATTAACCTGGAGATTCAGCCTAATGAGATCACAGCATTTATCGGTCCTTCCGGATGTGGTAAATCCACACTGCTGAAATCCCTGAACCGTATGAACGACCTGGTAGAGGGATGCAAGATCACCGGACAGATTCTTCTGGACGGAGAGGATATTTATGGTAATATGAATGTAAACCTTCTGAGAAAAAGAGTAGGTATGGTATTCCAGAAGCCTAATCCTTTCCCAATGAGCATTTATGACAACATTGCTTACGGACCCAGAACCCACGGCATCCGTTCTAAAGTAAAACTGGATGATATCGTAGAGCGCTCTTTAAGAGGTGCAGCCATCTGGGATGAAGTAAAAGACAGACTGAAATTAAGCGCCCTGGGAATGTCCGGCGGACAGCAGCAGCGTCTCTGCATCGCCAGAGCTCTGGCTGTAGAACCGGAAGTCCTTCTTATGGACGAGCCTACTTCCGCTCTTGACCCGATTTCTACTTCTAAGATCGAGGAACTTGCAGTAGAGTTAAAGAAGAATTATACTATTGTCATGGTTACTCATAATATGCAGCAGGCAGCCAGAATTTCTGACAAGACCGCATTCTTCCTTCTTGGAGAAGTTATTGAATACGGTGAGACTGAGCAGATCTTCTCTATGCCGAAGAATAAGAAAACTGAGGAATATATTACAGGGAGGTTTGGCTGATGAGACCAAGATTCGACCAGCAGCTTGAAGAATTAAATCTGGAACTGATTAAGATGGGTTCTCTTTGTGAGAGAGGGATCCGCAAAGCGGTAGATCTTCTTATGGAAGAGAATACAAATGCCAGCATTAAAGATGTGGATATTATAGAAGAAGAGATCAATCAGAAGGAGAGAGACATTGAGACTCTCTGTATGCGGCTCCTTCTTCAGCAGCAGCCGGTAGCTACAGACCTGCGGAATATTTCTTCTGCCCTGAAGATGATTTCTGATATGGAAAGGATCGGAGACCAGGCCCAGGATATCGCTAATATGGCAGAGTTTGTGAAAGTACAGGAGATTGCCCACAAGATCCATATCGGGGAGATGGCAGAAGCTGCTATCAAGATGGTAACCGGAAGTATAGATTCTTTTGTAAAGAGAGATTTAGAGGCTGCCAAAGAGGTAGTGAAATCTGACGATATTGTAGATAATCTGTTCCTTAAAGTAAAAGGAGAACTTCCTGAGCTTATGCAGAAGGATGCTAAGAACGCTGAATACTATATTGACCTGATTATGATTGCAAAATATTTAGAGCGTATCGGTGACCATGCAGAGAATATTGCCCAGTGGGTGGAATATTCCATAACAGGGGTACATGAGGCTCTTGGACAGGAGTAGAGGATACATGATTTACTTAGTAGAAGACGATGAGAGCATCCGGGAGCTGGTAGTCTATACCCTGAACAGCCAGGGCATGGAAGCAGAAGGCTTCGGGACGCCCTCTGACTTCTGGAAAGCTTTAGAGAACAAGGTTCCGGATCTGATTCTTCTGGACATTATGCTTCCGGAGGAAGACGGACTGGATATCCTTGCAAAATTAAGAAAAAAAAGCGATACAAAAAATCTTCCCATTGCCATGCTTACAGCAAAGGGCAGCGAGTATGATACGGTAAAAGGACTGGACAGCGGTGCGGATGATTACATCCCAAAGCCGTTCCGGATGATGGAGCTTGTGTCCAGGATCAAAGCCCTTCTTCGCAGAAGCGGAAAAACAGGACAGGCAGACAAGGAATACAGTATTGACGGTCTGTATGTTTCCCAGAAAAAACACCAGGTAAAGGTGGGAGACCGGGAAGTCGTTCTGACTCTGAAGGAGTTTGAGCTTCTGCTTCTTCTGCTTTCCAACCCGGGGATCGTATTTACCAGAGCCCAGCTTCTGGATAAGATCTGGGGATACCAGTTTGACGGGGAGAGCAGGACTGTGGACGTTCATATCCGTACGCTCCGGCAGAAGCTGGGAGAAGCAGGTCGTTATATTGAAACAGTACGAGGTATGGGATATAAAATAGGAGGACCTTCATGACAAAAAGGATTTTTACATCGATTATCCTGGCGTCTGTGATCGTACTTCTGGCCAGCGGCGGGCTGACCATGGGAGTGTTATACAACCATTTTGGCAATCAGTTGGAGGAGGAACTCCGCACAGAAGCGGAGTTCCTTTCCATTGCTGTAGAGAATGAGGGAATGGGAGCTTTTGACTCTATCCCCTCAGAGGCCGAAAGGATCACCTATATTGACACAGACGGTACAGTGCTTTTTGACAATCGTTCCAATGCGGATGACATGGAAAACCATCTGGACAGAGAAGAGATCCAGGAAGCTATGGAAGATGGCAGCGGTATGGCTGTGAGAGAGTCAGATACTCTTTCCCAGCGCACACTGTATTATGCGCTGCGTCTTGCAGATGGTACGGTACTGCGGGTTTCCAGTACCCAATACAGCCTTCCCGGACTTTTAGGGGGTATGATCCAGCCTTTGCTGATTATTTTGATCCTTATGCTGATCCTGGCAGGGTTCCTGGCCTCAAGACTGGCTAAAAATATTGTGAATCCTCTGAACCGGCTGGATCTGGATCATCCGGAGGAGAACCAGACTTATGAAGAGGTGGCCCCTCTCCTTACTAAGATCAACCGGCAGCAGAAATCGCTTCAGGCAGAGATCGCCGATGCCAAGCGCCAGCAGGAGGAATTTTCCATTATCACAGATAATATGGAAGAAGGATTTCTGGTCATCGATTCCCACACAGAAGTATTGTCTTATAATTCCAGCGCCCTGCGGCTTTTGGGAGCCAGAGAACAGGATGCCAGACAGAGTGTGCTGGCTCTTAATCGGAGTGAAAGCTTCCAGAGGACAGTGGAAAAGGTACTGGGCGGCCAGCATGTGATCTCTAATCAGGAATTCCAGGGGATTACCTGCCAGGTGGCGGCGAACCCGGTTTTCCAGGAAGGTAAGGTTACCGGTGCAGTAATCCTGATCCTGGATGTGACAGAAAAAATGAAAGGGGAGCAGATGCGAAGAGAATTCACCGCAAACGTGTCTCATGAGCTGAAGACTCCTCTGACTTCTATTTCCGGATTTGCAGAGATCATTAACGATGGCTTCGTAAAACCGGAGGATACCAAGAAATTTGCCGGCCGTATCTTTAAAGAGGCCCAGCGGCTGATCACCCTTGTCAATGATGTGATCAAGATCTCTCAGCTTGATGAGGGAAAACTGCCTTATGAGAAAGAGGATGTAGATTTGTATGAGGCGGTCCGGGAGACTTTTCTGCGTATTGAGGATCATGCCAAAGCGGAAGGGGTTCATCTGTATCTTTACGGACCTCATATCAAGTCAAACACAGTAAAAACTATCCTGGATGAGATTATTTATAATCTTTGCGACAATGGGATCAAATATAATAAAAAAGGCGGAAGCCTTACTGTGACCATATCTCAGGAGGGAGAAAAACCGGTGGTCACTGTGGAAGACACAGGAATCGGAATTTCAGAGGAGGACCAGAAGCGTATCTTCGAGAGATTCTACCGGGTAGATAAGAGTCACTCCAAAGCCATCGGCGGAACGGGACTTGGACTTTCTATTGTAAAACACGGCACTATGTTCCTGGGTGCGGACATGAAGGTGGAAAGCACTTTGGGCGAAGGAAGCAAATTTATCCTTATTCTGCCGGAATAGCACTAATAAATTCTGAAAAAATAATCGTATCCTGTAAAATCCAGGCTTTATAGGCTTGGATTCTACAGGATACGATTTTTTCATTTTCAATATTTCCCTTTATAAGTAACTTGAGATTCATTATAGATGTGTCAGGATGATTATGCAATAGGCCTGCCTATGCAAAAAATAGCAGAAATCGGACGATATTGTTATACCACAAGGCAAAGACAGAAAATTTGAAATGAAAATTATATTTCATAAAAATAGAATTAAGAAAATTAAATTACATTTTACAAAAACATGCTATCAGATTTAAACTGCCGTTGCTATCATATTCCTGTAAAAAAGAAAATCATTATTTTTCAGGAGGAGTAACGACAATGAAAACACAAAGACTGACGCAGTCGCAGAAATTAATGGTATTTGTACTTACGATGTCTCTTTATGGATTAGCAACGCTGTTTACAGAACTGATCCCTTCCTTCCAGGTGGGAATCGTAGAGTTTTCTGTAGAATATTTCCTGTTTATCCCTTTAGTGCTGGCAATGCTTTTTGATCCTATGTCAGCGGCTCTGGGAGCAGCTACAGGAGAACTGGTCTTCAGTGAGATCATGCTGGGTCAGTTTGGCGGACTTGGAGAGCTGGAAAAATTCATTACAGTTACCATCGGCGTATATATTGCAGGACGTCTGGTGAGAAATCCGAAAAACCGGAAAATGGTGGGGATTGCCGCTATCAGCGGTGTAGCCATTCAGCAGATCCTGGGTATGATCGTGGATATCCTGAAAGTTCAGTTTGCAGTACAGGATTTTGAAGCGGTTCCCGGACTTCCCCAGAGTGTGTTTGCCACAGAAGGCTTTGCCTGCCTCAATGATATCGTATTTTCAGGAATCCTGTTTTGTATGCTTCCTACCCTTTTCCTGGTGCCGAAGCTTTATGGAAAAATCGAGCCGCTTCTGGGAATGGAGCCAAGAACCGAGAAGACAGCCCTGGACCCTATCGGGCTGAAGGTACTGGTCTGTTCACTGGCTGCCTTTGCAGTGGCTATCGCATCGGAGATGCTGGCAGAAAGCGGCATGTCTCTCATCGATTGGGAAGCAAGCTGGGCCGAAAGCGGTACAGCAATGGCGGCAGGAATGGCAGTGGCTGCTGCCGTGGCTATTATAGCGATTTTGGTTATCAAGAAAAAAGCAGACAGTGCTGCTGAGCGTGCATAGAGAGTGTGATTATGAACAGTATAGAAATAAAAAATCTTACCTATTCTTATCCGGGGGCCCAGGCCCCCACTTTAAAAGATGTAAATTTAGAGATTGAAAAAGGGGACTTTCTGGCTATCGTGGGTAATAATGGCTGCGGAAAGTCCACTCTTTGTAAAGTTATGAATGGGCTGATCCCCCATTTTATTACCGGTGATTTCCAGGGGGAAGTGCTGGTGGGAGGAATCTCCACGCTGGAGGCAGATATCGGAACGCTGGCTCAGAAAGCAGGCTATGTATATCAGGATTTCGAGAATCAGATCGTTCGTCCGACAGTTTTGGATGACGCCTCTTATGCATGCATGAACTACGGCATGAAGGATTATAAGGAGAGAGGTCTGGAGGCCCTGGATCTCTGCGGTCTTACAGGGAGAGAAAATGATTATGTGTTCCAGTTGTCCGGGGGCCAGACCCATCTTCTGGCTTTGGCGGGAGCGGTTTCCCTCCAGCCGGAGGTTCTGATCCTGGACGAACCTATTGCTCAGCTGGATCCCCACCATGCAGACAGGATCTATGAGATCCTGCGGGAATTAAACGAGAAGCAGGGAAAAACGATTATTGTCATTGAGCATCATACAGAATATATTGCAGACTACTGTAGACATGTGATGCTTTTGAAGGACGGGCATGTGGAATGGAAACTTCCGGCTAAGGAAGCTTTGAGCAGGCTAGAAGAGCTTCAGGCCTGCAATATCTTTCCGCCTCAGGTAACTCTGGCAGCCTATGGGCTGGAGAAAAAAGGGGCCATACCCCATGAAAAGGAATACCCTTCTACTGTAGAAGACGGGAAAAAGGCTTTTCAGAATCTGACTTTTGATAAACGCTATATGGAGTTTCGAATCAGACAGAAGCAGACAGAGCCTTCTGTGGAATATCGGCATGCGGCAGTTTCCTACCGGTCTGTGAAAGGAGAACCCAGAAAGATCTTTGAGGATCTGGATCTGGAAATCTGCCGGGGGGAGAAGATCGCTCTCATTGGTTCCAATGGGGCGGGAAAGTCCACATTAATGAAAATGATGACCGGGCTCTTAAAACCCTCTTCCGGTGATGTATTTATCAAGGATATCAATACCAGAAAGGCCAGACCGGAAAATCTTTCCAAATATGTGTCCTTGGTTTATCAGAATCCGGAGGATATGTTTATCAAAGATTCCATAGAAAATGATATCTCTTTTGCCATGAAAGTCCGGGGAGTAAAAGACTGGGAAGAGCGGACAGGAAAGCTTCTGGAGCGGTTCCGCCTTACTTCCCTGAAAGACCGGGACGGACGTCTCCTCTCCGGAGGGCAGATGCGCAGAGCCAGTCTGGCTATCGGCGTTGCTTTGGACCCGGAAATCCTTCTTCTGGACGAGCCTACGGCAAATCTGGACATTGCCACCAGAAAGGAAATCATGAGGACGCTGAATGATATGAAAGACATTACAGAAACGGTTATGATCGCCACCCATGACATGCAGCTGGTATGTGAATGGGCCCAGAGAATCATTGTTCTTTCTCAGGGAAAGATCATCGCAGACGGAACCAGAGACGAGATCTTCGGCAATGAGGAAGCTGTCCGCAGAGCCGGGATCCGTCCGCCGGAAATCTTTACTATGGGACAGGCCCTTGATAAGGAGGCTTATTGCTACACAGTGGATGAGTTTGTAAAGGGATTTGGAGGTTGAGAAAATGGAAAAAGTAATGAAAAAGCTGACAGACAGCGTAGTAGATAAAATTTCCATGGATTTCCTGCGGAACCAGGTGCTGAAAAACGCCTATGGGAATGATGATACGGTCATTGCCATGCTGGACCCCAGGATACTCCTGGTATGGTACGTGTTTTTTGCCCTGGCGCCTTGGTTTGTCAATGACCTGGTATTCCTGCTGGGCTGTTTTCTCCTGGTGGCAGCGACCACCATTATGGCAAGAGTGGCGGGATTGGTTCTTTTTCTGTTTATCCTGGGTGTGTTTTCCCAGACCGGTTATCTTTTTGTAGTATCCCTGCTGTTCGGAGGAAATGCAGAGACGATCCTGCCCCTTCTGATCCTTACACTGAAGGTGGCTACAGTATCCCTGGCTTCTATTACAGTGTTTTCCGGCTTGGATCCGGACCGGCTTTCCAACGGCCTGATGTGGTACGGCTGTCCGGAAAAACTTTCTTTTTCCATCTCCTATGCGTATCGCATGCTCCCCATGCTTATGGAGGAGTTTCAGAACGTGCTTCTGTCTTACAGGCTGAGAGGAAATGCGCCGGATACAGACACAATTATAGGAAAAATCCGGTATCTGATCTACCAGATCAAGATGATCATCCATTCTTTTTATCCTCTTATGCTGAATACGGCCAAGCGGTCCCGGACAACAGTGGAAGCCCTGGAAATCAAAGGATACCGTTACGGAGCCGTCAATAAAGAGGTTAAGAAAATGAAACTTTCCGGACTGAAGGTGACTTACAACGACCTGTTGTTTCTGGCAGTGTCCTTTCTGTGGGTTTCCCTGACAGTTCTGGCAACCACAATACTTTAGGAGGTAAACAGGAATATGTATATGGATTTTCATACACACGGGAAGCTGGCAAAGCGGCTTCCTTTCTCCACTGTGTATACGGACTGGCTTTTTGGAGAAGCGAAAGGAGCAGGGCTGGATGCTTTGTGCCTGACAGAGCATTTTAATACTTTGGGATTTGATCAGGTTTACGGATATCTTCTGGATAAATACCACAGAGATGGAGACACCCTGCTTACAGACCAGGGACTGCGGATCTTCGCTGGAATGGAGACCGATATTGCAGAGGGAGGCCATATCCTCTGTATGGGTGTGCCGGAGGAAATTCTGGAATTAAATAAACGCCTGGAGCCCCACAAGGAAAAAGATACCTTCCTCCCTTTTGAGAAACTTCGGGATCTTTTTGATGAGTATCATGTGATCGTAGGCGCAGGCCACCCTTTCCGGGAAGGAGGCCACATTCCCCAGCTGCCTCTGGAACAGCTGAGACGTCTGGATTTTCTGGATCTCAACGGCAAAGACATTGCCGCAGACCGGGCAGCCACTGAAAAGAAAACCGGAGAACTGGGAAAATTGCTGGACATTCCCGTAGTGGCAGGCAGCGACACCCACCAGGCTGTCCAGTATGGCTGTATCCGGACCGATTTTACAAAAGAAACCAATCGTGTGGCAGACCTGTACGAAGAAATGAAAGCAGGAAGATACAGCATTAAAATCTCCGACTACGCCGGTTTTCAGGTGCAAACCGCCGGACTCCTGAAAAAAGCCCTGAAAGAAATCCACGCCATCGGCGGAGATTACGTCTCTGTATTGATCAGCTAATAAGAGACAGTACACTAGTACATCGTCTCGAAAAAACATCCTGCGCTATTGGTGCAGTTAATTAGTGAATGATGTACTAGGGAGAAAATCTGTGGTATTATGTAAGGAAAGGGAAAGTGCAGGAGCGGAGGGATGAAGATGGATTTATTCAGTGAAGCAATTAAGATCGTTCTGGAAGCAGGAAGGCAGCTGACAGAGCGGAAGGGCATTGATGATATTTCAGAAAAGGGCCCTACAGATTATGTGACGGCAGTGGATGTCCGGGTGCAGAAAATGATTTTTGAGAAACTGTCCCAGATAGATCCGGATGTCCAGTTTTTAGGGGAAGAAAAAGATAATGAGGAGATCGATCTTCAAGGGAAGATCTGGATCCTGGATCCGGTGGATGGGACCACAAATCTCATCCATGATTTTCAGCATAGTGTGATCTCTCTTGCCTATCAAGAGGCAGGAGAAGTCCAGTTCGGGATTGTTTACAATCCCTTTTCCCGTGAATTTTTCTCCGGGAAAAAGGGCTCCGGCGCATTTCTAAATGACAGGAGGATTTCTGTCAGCAATGTCCGGTCTCTTTCCCAGAGCCTGATCAGTATAGGGACGGCCCCTGGCTGCAGAGAAGACGCAGACCGGGCTTTTGCCCGTATGCGGAGGATCTATGACCGCTGCCAGGACATCCGGAGAGTGGGAACGGCGGCCCTGGAGCTGGCCTATGTAGCCTGCGGCAGATTAGACGGATTTTATGAAGGGCATTTGCATATCTGGGACTATGGGGCCGGAAAGCTTCTTGTGGAAGAGGCAGGAGGAATCGTACTTGCTGACCAGGAAAGAGTTTTTGCATCAGCACCGGGAATCGCAGAAGAGTTCCGCTGTATTGCGGAAGAAGAGGAGAATGTTCTATGACCATCACGGTACCGGGGAGAGAAGGGAAATATACAAAGTCAGACGAGAAGATCCTGGAGTTTATGGAGTCTCATACAGATGAGTTTCTGTTTATGAGTATCGGAGAAGTGGCAAAGCGTCTGGAAGTATCAGAAGCTACGATTTCCAGAGCAGCCAGACATCTGGGATACCGGGACTTTAAGGAAATGAAAAATGAGATCATCGGACAGAAGACCGGAAAAGGAGCTGCAGGGAAAATTGCAGGGACTCTCCTGAAGACTCAGGGATTTGATATAGGCAAATGGTTTGCCATGCAGCAGGAATGTTTAAGCAGTACTCTGGAAAATTTTGATCAGAAGGAATTTTCCAGGGCAGTTTCTCAGATCCAGAGCGCCAGGAATATTTATATCCATGGGAAAAATGCTTCGGCTTCCTCCGCCCAGCTTCTTTTCTTCCGCCTGCGGAGATTGGGGTATAAAGTATTTATGGTGCCATCGGGAGGCTCAGAAGTCATCGAAGGGATCGTCCATGCGGGAGAAGGAGACCTGGTGATCATTTTCAGCTATTCAAAAGTTTCTGTAGAAGGAAAAATGATCCTGGAGTATGCCAAAACAGCAGGATACACCACCATGGCCTTTACCAGCCGCCTGTACGCCCCCCAGGAGCAGCGGGCAGACATAAATCTGTATGTGTACAGAGGAGAAAAAGAAGAATTTCATTCCATGACTGCTCCGGCGGCCATGATTGACGCCCTGATTCTGGCCCTTTCCGAAAAAGACCAGGGAGATACCGCCCAGAATCTTCTGAAGATACAGAAACTGAAAGAGAAGTTTAAGCAGAAGTAAAGGAGTTCCTTTGACAGAAAATTATTTTGCGTTTCTGTTCATTGACTTGATGGATTATTGTGGTTATACTGAGATTAAAATGAAAAGAATTATGTGGAGGCAAAATGATTTTATATCATGGAAGTAATATGGTTGTTAAACAGCCGAAACTTATAAAGCAAAATCGTTTTTTAGACTTTGGATTTGGATTTTATACGACTACAAATCGGGAACAGGCTAAGAATTTTGCTTTAAAAGTTGCGCAGCGCCGGAAATCTGGAGAAGCAACCTTGAATATTTACAGTATTGAAGAAAACGAAGCATTCAAGGAATGTAGCCTTTTGCGATTCGAAACACCGGATGAGAAATGGCTGGATTTTGTGTCAGCCAACCGTCAGGGAAATTATCAAGGAAAGCATTATGATCTGATTTATGGAGCTGTGGCCAATGATGATGTATACCGTACGATTACCCTATATATGACAGGAATCCTATCAAGAGAGCAGGCGCTAACTGCTTTGAAGATCCGCAAACTGTTTGATCAAATGGTTTTTGCAACGGAAAAATCTTTGAAATATCTGCATTTTGAGGGGAGAGAAATTGTATGACGAAAGATCAGTTTAGTGCATTGCTGGCAATCATTGTTCCGCCTGTTATTGAACAGATTACAAGGAACTGTAACATTGAAGAGAGCGAGGCAATTTCCAGATTTTATCAGTCCAGACTTTATGAAGAACTTTCCAATGAAAAATCTGAATTATGGCATTATGGCCCTATGACATTGTATACTATGTATCAGGATGAACTTATGACAGGGACTTATGACTATCCGGAGGAGACATGAGAGATGAGAAAAGAGGATGATTTTTTAATCTATTGTATGGAACGATATCGCTATTACAAAAATCTTTCGGGAAAAGATGTGGCGAAGCTTTTTGAAAAGCATGGTGTTTATAGCTATATTAAACAATATTTTGAGTCTCTGCATACTATGGGGGACTATTATATCGTTCAGGATATTGATGATTATATCAGAGACACAGACGGGATATACTGCGGAAAAACAGACTCGTGACGAAATGGGAATGGGCCAATGCTTCGTCATAACTTTAAAATTGCAACTATTTCTTCGGCATCCATTTCACCATTTTCTATAAAGCCAAACTTTGAATAAAGTCTTTTCGCAACTACATTTTCAGGCTCATAAGATAAATAACAATATTCTGCTTTACCACATGGAAATGTTCTGATAAACTCTAAGGCTAAACGAAGTGCTTCTTTTCCATATCCCTTACTCTGATATTTTTCGTCAATCATCAATCGCCAGATACTATAGTTGCCATAAGCAATCTGCGGCGGATTATCAAAGGATTCATCTACGTCATATCCTACCATTAAGAAGCCAACAGGAATTTCGTCCTCAAAAATACCAAATGGAAAAGCATGTCCATTTCCTGCTATTGCAATATATGCTTCTATGATACTCAGCCCATTCGGTGCAACAAACGATTCCTGTTCCTTGCTCACATGCAGTTTTAGTATATCCCATATATTTTTTGCATTGATTTTTTCAATTCTAATCAATATATCATTTCTCCTCAATTTCCAATTATTCCACTTTAGCATATTATAACACCTTAATATCCTCCCTGTCATTTTCTTTCTTACTTCTTTATGGAAAGAAGTATGCGACTGCTTTCTAATATTTGCCAATACAGTAATCGCATAAGGCTGCTATAAACAGACTTTCCCCAATATAGCTATTCTGCCAAAGCGATAGGTACAGTTACAAAGTAAGATTCTGCAAATGTAACCGTTCTGCCGAGACAGATGAAACGGTTACAGAACAAGATTCCTCCAAAATAACCGTTCTGCCAAGACGAGCGGAACGGTTACAAAAGAAGATTCCACAAATATAACCGTTCTGCCGAGACAGATGGAACGGTTACAAAGCAAGACTCCGCAAATATAACCGTTCTGCCAGGATAAATGGAACGGTTACAAACAAAATTCCATCAAAATAACCGTCCCCTCAGCAGATTTTCTGCCGGAAAGGACGGTTATCAGGTTTATCCTTTATGAAATTTTGACGATTACCCGCTCTGCATTCGCTTGATCACTTTCAACCGGGTAAATTCTTCTCTTTCTTTCTCTTCCAGAGCATTGGAAATACTCTTGGTAAGAGCCTCAAATTTGGGAATGGTAATATTCTTCAGAGCATTGGCCCGCTTCTGGGTCTTCTTTATATTTACCGCCAGCCGATAGGCGGAATTCTCTACCATAGACAGGCGGATAGTCAGCTCCTTTACTTTTTCAAAGGCTGCCTTGGCCTCATCCAGGGAAGCTTTGGTGCCGTAGTAAGCGTAGGTGGGGGCTCCGGAATCCGGTTCGTACCGGACCAGAGGGATCTCCGTTCCCATAACACTTCTTGTTTTGATCTCAATGGAATTTTCTACAGGAACCGTCCGGGAAATTTCCTGCACATTGCGGATACCGATCTCCATGTTGGCTTTCTGGAGAGCTGCATAGGCAGTGCGGAAAGTCACATCGATCTGAGACTGGATATCCTTGGCCTGATCGATGAGCTCCATCAGTTCCCGGATAAGGATATTTCTCTTTTTATCCATCAGGTCAAATCCCTGCCTGGAAAGAGCCAGAGAATTTTTGGCCAATATGAGATTTCCCTTGGTAGGGAAAGTATTGGGATCCATATCATCACCTCTCTTTAGAAAAACAAGTCATTGGCTGGATTGTGGCCGTAGCACTACATGATGAGTTGCTGCCGGTCAGAGGGCCCCCTCCGAAGCTTCATCGGCAGATTTATAATACTTATCCAGAATCTTGGTGTCGATCCGATCCAGTTCTTCTCTTGGGATCATACCCAGCAGCTTCCACCCCAGATCCAGAGTTTCGGTAATACTCCGGTTTTCATCCGGCCGCTGGCCCACGAATTCATGCTCAAAGGCTTCTCCGAACTTCAGGTAGATCTTGTCAATAGGGGAAAGCTCATCTTCACCGATAACAGAAGCCAGGGCTCTGGCATCTCCAACCTTTGCGTAACAGGAAAAAAGCTGGTTGGCTACATCCTGATGGTCTTCCCGGGTAAAGCCTTCACCGATACCATCTTTCATCAGACGGGACAGGGAGGGCAGCACATTAATGGGAGGGTAGATGGCCTGTCCGTGAAGCTGGCGCTCCAGAACGATCTGTCCTTCGGTAATATACCCTGTCAGGTCCGGGATCGGGTGGGTGATGTCATCGTTAGGCATGGTCAGAATAGGGATCTGGGTAACAGATCCGGTTCCGCCTCTCACAATACCGGCTCTTTCATAAAGTGTGGCAAGCTCGCTGTAGAGGTAGCCGGGATAACCTTTTCTGGAAGGGATTTCCCCTTTAGAAGAGGAAACCTCACGCATAGCCTCGCAGAAAGAAGTGATATCCGTGAGAATGACCAGAATATGCATGCCTTTCTCAAAAGCCAGATATTCTGCGGCAGTCAGAGCTACCTTTGGCGTGATCAGTCTTTCCACTACCGGGTCGTTGGCAAGGTTGAGATACATGACTACATGGTCCGATACGCCGCTCTCCTCAAAGGTCCGGCGGAAAAATTCCGCTACATCATATTTTACGCCCATTGCCGCAAAGACAATGGCGAAGTTTTCATCGTTGTCCCCCCCAAGAGAGGCCTGCTGAACAATTTGTGCGGCAAGCTGGTCGTGGGGAAGTCCGTTGCCGGAGAAGATAGGCAGCTTCTGGCCCCGGATCAGGGTAGTCAGTCCGTCAATGGCAGAGATACCTGTCTGGATAAAATTCCGGGGATATTCTCTGGTAACCGGGTTTAGCGGCAGGCCGTTAATGTTCAGCCGCATCTCAGAGCCTACAGGTCCCAGGCCGTCAATGGGTCTTCCGATACCGTCAAAGGTACGGCCCAGTATCTCAGGAGAAAGATCGATCTCCATAGGATGGCCGCTGAGTCTTGTGTGGGTATTCATAAGGGACATATTCTCTGTTCCTTCAAATACCTGGATCACAGCCTTGTCTTCATAGATCTCCACGATACGGCCAAGTTTTCTGGAACCGTCGTCTACACGGAATTCTACGATCTCATCGAAAGAGGCATTCCTTACTCCTTCCAGGACAACAAGAGGGCCGTTGATCTCGCTTAATCCTAAATATTCTATTGCCATTTCCAGTCCCTCCTTATCCGTTCTTTTCCATTACTGTATTATAAAAATCATCAATGGCTTTCATATAGTCATCCATCATTTCCAGATGGTCGTTCGGCACATCATATTTAATGGAAATGATCTTTTCAAAGATATTCTCCCGTTTCAGTACCGATACAGGCATTCCCATGCCCACCAGGATCTTGCATTTCTGGTTCAGATAGAGGATCACCTCCATCATTTTAAACTGCTTCTCCAGGGAAACGCAGGTGTCATCCGGGTGGAAAGCGTTCTGCTGGAGAAAGCCCAGACGGATCACTCTGGCAATCTCCAGTGTCAGTTTCTGGTCATCCGGAAGCACATCGCTTCCGATGAGCTTTACAATCTCCATAAGGCTGCTTTCAGAGTTCAGGATAGCCATAAGCTGATTCCGGTCTTCCACAAATTTGGGCGAGACATTTTCGCTGTACCAGTGGGCCAGATCTCCCAGATACTCACTGTAACTGGTTAGCCAGTGAATAGCAGGAAAGTGCCGGGCATAGGCAAGAGACTTGTCCAGTCCCCAGAAACACCGGACGAAACGTTTGGTGTTCTGGGTGACCGGTTCGGAGAAGTCCCCGCCTTGAGGAGATACGGCTCCGATAATGGAAACAGATCCTTCTGTACCGTTTAAGTTCTGCATCATGCCGGCCCTTTCATAGAAAGCGGAAAGCCGGGATGCCAGGTAGGCGGGGAAACCTTCCTCTGCAGGCATTTCCTCCAGACGGCCGGAAAGCTCTCGCAGGGCCTCTGCCCAGCGGGAAGTAGAGTCTGCCATAATGGCTACGTCATAGCCCATATCCCGGTAATATTCCGCCAGGGTAATACCTGTATAGATAGAAGCCTCACGGGCAGCCACAGGCATATTAGAAGTATTGGCGATCAGGGTGGTGCGGGCCATCAGGGGATTCCCGGTTTTCGGGTCATGAAGTTTGGAAAAATCCTCCAGTACCTGGGTCATTTCATTTCCACGTTCTCCACAGCCGATATAAACAATGATATCTGCGTCAGACCACTTGGCGATCTGGTGCTGGGTCATGGTCTTTCCGGTTCCGAAACCTCCGGGGACTGCGGCTGTGCCGCCCTTAGCGATGGGAAACAGAGTGTCCAGGATACGCTGGCCGGTAACCAGGGGCTTAGAAGCCGGATATCGGCGGCTGGTAGGCCGGGGAACACGGATAGGCCATTTCTGAGCCAGTTTCAGTTCATATTCTGTTCCGTCAGACAGTGTGAGTACGGCTACTGTCTGGGTAATGTTATATTTTCCGTCAGGAACCACAGACTTTACAGTTCCATGAATATCAGGAGGAACCATAGATTTGTGGACAATAGAGGGAGTTTCAGGAACCTCTGCGATAATGGTGCCTCCGTAGACTTCCATGCCGGGAGTGATGGTCATATGCACGTCCCAGAGCTTCTCGGTATTCAGAGAGTCTACCTGCATACCTCGTGAGATATATTTCCCTGACTGCCGGGCAATGACAGACAAAGGCCTCTGGATACCGTCGAAAATATTGTCCAGGATCCCGGGACCAAGGGTTACCGAGATAGCGTCGCCGGTAGCAGTGACTGTCTCCCCCGGTTTCAGGCCGCTGGTCTCCTCAAAGACCTGTACGGTGGTAGTATCCTTTTTCAGGGAAATGACTTCCCCTACCAGGTGCTCTTCCCCCACATGGACCATCTCAGACATTTTAAACCCTGTATTTCCCTTCAGATAGATGACAGGGCCGTTAATGCCGTAAATAATACCAGTTCTACTCATGTTTCAGCCCTCCGTCAAAATTAAAGTTTTCCTTCTCCGCCTCTAATAAGGTGTTAAAGGTGTAATCTATCAAGATATTTTTCTCCGGGATCACTGCCCGGATCCCTCCCAGAAAAGAGTTCTGGGAGATCTGAGGCCGGATCCCTGTGCGTCTTTCGATTTCTTCCGCCAGATCTTTGTCACCGGGGGAGAGGTAGATCTCTAACGGATCTTCCTTGGCGGCATCCAGGGCTCTTTTCACCTTGTCTTCCAGCCAGTCGGCATACTGGGGGCTGGAAAGGAATGCCCGGAGCATTTCTTCCACCTCTGCAAAAAGCTTTTCCTCAAGCTCCTGGTGCTTTTTTGAGAGACGCCTTTTAATATGGAGATGTTCCGAGGAGAGGGCTTTGTTGACCTCTCTGGCAGCATTCTCAGATTCTATTTTAAACTGACTTTCCGAGGCCGCCTTTTTGGCTTTTTTATGCTTTTCCAATTCCTCTTCCAGAGAATCTCTGTACTGGGAAATGGCCTTGGCCGCCTCTTCTTTGGCGCTTTCTATGGAAACTTTATAGAAGTGCTGCAGTTTTTCTTCCGTTGTCATACCTATCACCTTCCTGTCATAATTTTAGTCCGATAGCTTCATTTACATAGGAAGTAATGAAGTCGGGGGCCCGTCCGGTTCCGTGGCGGTCAGGAATCTCAATGAGAAGAGGGAGACGGTGATTCAGGCGAACATCATCAATGATATCCGGAAATTCTTTCCCGAACTTCTCTGTAAGAAGGATCACCCCGTTTTCCTTATTGGCAATAGCTTCTTCCAGGGCTTTCTTCAGCTCGTCTCTTTCATGAACGACCACGCCCTCCACTCCAGCCAGACGCATGCCGGTGTAAGTATCAATATTGTCACTGATCAAAAACATTTTCATAGGAAATCTTCCTTCCTTAATTGTCAGCCTAATCTTCCCAGGATCATAAAGGAAATGATCAGACCATAAAGGGCAATACCTTCTGCCATGGCAACGAAGATCATGGACTTACCGAAAAGAGAACCGTCTTCGCTGATGGCTCCAAGAGCTGCGCTTGCAGAACTGGCAACCGCAATACCGGAGCCAATGCCGGAAAGGCCGGTAACAAGTGCGGCGCCAAGATAACCAAGACCTTCTGCCAGACCGGAACCTGCGGCATCGGTGGCTGCCTGAGCGCTTACAGTTCCGCCAAACATAACAATGGTAGCTACCAGCAGGGTACCGAAGAAGAAGAAACAGTTAACTGCCAGAGATTTTTTGTAGCGCTTTTTGTTTTTTTCTCCCAGAAGAAAAGCTCCGAAAGGAACAAGGATGCTTAAGATCAATGCTGCTGCGATAGTGATTTGGATAATTGTTGTCATAGTATAAATCCTCCTAATAAATTCTGTTTTAGATTAAGACCTATGCCTGGCCTGATGTACCTTTGCGGTTTACCCGTTTCAGGAACGGACGGAATTCTTTTCCGCTTCCCTTATAAAAACGGCTGAACATTTCATAATACTCCAGACGGAGCACCTGGATTCCCACGATCAGGCCTTCCATGGCGCATACAAAAAGGTTTCCCAAAACGATAATGATCCAGTTTACGCTGCCGCCGCTTTCCGCTCCTGCCAGCATAAGTACCACGCCCATCATGGCGGCATGGCTGACGGCAAAGGCGCCGATACGCACAAAGGAAAGAGTGTTGGAAAGAAAGCTCAGCATGATTTCAAAGAGTTCAAAGAAGCTCTGAACGAAAAACATGGGCTTGCTGCCTTCGATGGCAGGGGATTTCCTCTCTGCCAGCCGGGTAATGGGTTCCTTCAGCATGATGATGATCAGAGGAACCACGAAAAGGACAATCAGCAGGCCGGCTGCAGGCAGGGGATTTCCTGTAAGCAGCAGTATGGCGGAGAGAGTTACGGTTCCGTAGAACACCAGTCCGCATACCGCATTCTGGTCAAACCAGGTGCCTTCCATATCTTTTGCTTTTACGGCATTTATAATATGAAAGACCATGGTAAGCAGGATCAGGAACATGCCGAAAATAATCGCAACTACAAAAATGGTATTCATATTTCCCAGCCCCGGCACCAGGGTCATGGCCTCTGCCGGGCGCAGCCATATGGGTTCTATGATATTTTCAAAACCGAAGATACTGCCGAACATAAAACCGAAGAAGGTAGAGAAAATACCCGCCGTCCCGATAATGGCAGCCAGATCCATATGCTTTGCCTTATACAGAAGAAATCCTCCCACAGCCAGGAGAAGACCCTGGCCAACATCTCCGAACATGACTCCGAAGATGAAGGAATAGGTCACTGCCACGAAGATGGTGGGATCCATCTCATGATAATCCGGAAGTCCGTACATCTTTACATACATCTCAAAAGGCTTGAAGATCTTGGGATTCTTCAGCTTTGTGGGAGGTTTGCAGTTGATCTTGTTTTTATCATCTTCCACCACACAGAAAAGATTGGCGTCATCCTCGATATCTTTCATAAAGGCGGAAGCGTCTTTTTCCGTCATCCATCCGCAGAGGATGTAAAAGGTCTCCTGGTGCTCTTTCACACAGGCCGCCACTTTCCGCACGTCAAAGTTCGTAGACAGAGCATTTAAGGCAGCCTGGGCAGAAAGGATCTTAGAAGCATCTTTTAGCAGCAGTTTTTGTATTTCTTCCTGCCGGCTGTCGTATTCTTTTTCCAGATCCGCCAGTTTCTGCCTGTATTGGCTGCAGAGCGTCTGGGGCGTGCCGTGATAGCAGCCCTTTTTCAGATAGATCCGTTCAAAATGCATGGAGGAAAAGGCGGCATCCACCTGCTCCATCTTTGTCCAGAGAACAAAATAAAGTCCCCAGACATAGTCGGGATCATCCTGGCAGGGATAAAACATAGTGTCCAGATTGTCATATACATAGGTTTTGAATTTTTCATAATATTCCCGCTGTATTCTTCCGAACCGGACCTGAACGAACCGGTAATGGAGCAGTTTGTCCACGTCCTCCGGCAAGGAGGAAAACGGGGACAGGCGGCTGATATCCTCGGAAACAGCGGTACGCCGGGCCGTCAGCTCATCACATTCCCGGCGCAGTTTGGAAATCCTTTCCCCCAGGGTATCCAGCAGAGGCTGTATTTCTTCCAGGGATATATCCTGAACAGGAATATTCTGTGCGTCTCCCAAAAGACCTGCAAATTCATTGACTTTTGTCAGCAGGTCTCTGTAGGGATTGATCTGGATATAGGGAGATAAATGCTGCACCTGGGTAAGCTGCGCCATGGCGTTTTCCAGATGGATCTCATATTTGGAGAGATAATCATTTACCACCCGGTCAATATCCGCCTTCGGCCCGGTAATACTCAGGAACTTCATTTTCTCGATCATGTAATCACCTCCGAGTTTTTAAGTTTTATGAATGTAATCCAGTGTCTCAGCAGGCGAAAGTCCGTAACGGACACATTCGATAGCTGTGGTCAGCCGGTCTACTTCATGCTCTTTGTGATAAAGGTAGGAATAGATCACAATTACTGAGTGTGGATAGTTTCTTGCCTCTTTCTCTATAACTGTCTTCAGATTCAAATTATAATATTCTTCCAGTTTTTCCGGGGCAAGTTCGGGAAAACGTTTTTTATAATAGGTGGCATCTAAGGCCTTCCGGAACTCTTCCAGGTCCGATGCCTCCACCAGAGCCGTAATGTCATTCTTGGACAAACGATAATGTACAGGGATCAGCAGAGCATAAATATCTGTGGAGGACATATGATAATATTTCTTTGAGCGGTAGATCCATTGGAGATTCAGCATGTCAAATTTGTTTCCGTATGCAGTGGTGATCTCCTCCAGATCTCGTTTCTTAAATAATTTTTCCTTTACCGACCAGATATTTGCAAAATAATACTGATCCAGGGCCATGCCGTAATCAAAAAGAGTAGGCTTATAATCCCGTCCCAGTTTGCTCAAGGGTCCGTAGTATTCAGAACCCTGAAGATTGTTAATGAATTCTTCAATGGTGGAAGAATTTGTAAGCTTCTCAATGTCCAGCTTGGAATGCCGGTCAAAAAAGGACTGGAAAAGAGAAAGATCTAATTCTGCCCTTCCCTTATCGAAAACGTTCCGCAGACAGTCCTTCATGACAGAAATCTCGTACCGCTTGAAGTACAGGGCCATGAAGGTCCGCTGTTCAGGATTGGCAAAGCGGTAGAGCTTGGCAAAATTCTGGTGGATCGTGTGGGTAAGGAGCTTTTCTATATCTCCTCTGTGGAGACTGTTCTCATCCAGATCTGCCCACAGATCCGAAAATCCCGGCTGCTTTTTCAGATAGGCCACGATCTGGGGCACCGAATCCATCTGAGCGATCTCCTGGTACTGCTTTTCGCTCATCAGTTTGCTCTGCATGGCCCGTATTTTCGTAGACAGGCCGCTGTAAGAAAGCAGACTTCCCATAATCTCACATCCTTAATATTCGGTTATATATTTTTTTCGCCAGGACGGTATGGCATTCTTCATAATGCCTGTCCAGTTCTTCCAGAGTGCGGGCTGTCTCAGATTCCTGGCGGGCCAGTTTTTCTTTCATCTGAATCTTCAGTCCTTCACGGATCCCGGCTGTTTTTTTCTGGGTTTCCTCGTCTATGGCCCGGTCAAAATCCTGAACTGCCTGGTCATATTCCAAAGCAAGCTGCTTTTTCTGCTCCGATACATCTTCCATAATATGAGAGGCGGCAGCTTCTATTTCAGCCAGTTTGCTGATGATATCTTCCATAGAATTTCCTCCTTAAATTACTACCACTTATCATACACCATTTTTAGGAAAAAGTCACATAAAATCCATGGAAAAACCTGGGAAAATGACGAAATATAACAGAGAAGACTTGAAATTCCGGTGGCATATCAGGTATACTCTTATGGAAATCAGGAAAGGCAGGAATACCATGAGATTAAGAAATATACCGGGAGCGAAGGAAGCTATTGCAAACAGCCGATTTGTAGTCCACCAGGTCCAGGAAAAGAAAGGAAACTGGAACCGGGTTTTCGGAAATGAGAATCCGATACATATAGAAGTGGGAATGGGAAAAGGCCGTTTCCTTATGGAGATGGCAGCGCTGAATTCTGAGATCAACTATATCGGGATCGAAATGTATGACAGCGTTCTTCTGAGAGCAGTTCAGAAAATGGAAGAAAAAGAGGCAGAAGGCATGGATCTGAGAAATCTTCGGTTCATCCGCATGGACGCCCGGGAACTTCCTCTGGCCTTTGATATGAATGAAGTGGACAGAATCTATCTGAACTTTTCCGATCCCTGGCCAAAAGAGCGCCATGCAAAAAGGCGGCTTACTTCCCGGCAGTTTTTTGAAAGATATGACCAGATTCTGGCGCCCAGAGGCGTGGTGGAATTTAAGACAGATAACCGTCCCCTCTTTGAATTTTCTCTGGAGGAGACAGAAGAGGCAGGGTGGAAGCTTATGGCCCATACCTTTGACCTTCACCACGATCCTTCTATGAGTGAAGGAAATGTAATGACCGAATATGAAGAAAAGTTTTCTTCTATGGGAAATCCTATTTATAAACTGATCGCCGGACGGTAAGCTGGGCAATCCAGGAAACTTCCGGCGGATCTGCCGGGACCTGGGGATATCTTTTTGCATATGCTGTATTAGAAAGAGACAGGGAGGAAAAGGCTATGGGAAAGAAAAAAGGCGGCCTTGAGAGCTGTCTGTTCCAGTGGGCCTATCAGAACCGAAAAGCCGGGACCCGGGCAGCGGAAATCTTAAAATCTATAGAAGAGACAGAAAAGATTTTAAAGACTGTAAAATTCAAAAAAAGGGGATAAAAACAAAATGTAAAAAAATATAAAAAAAAGCTTGCATTTTGTAAATGCCTGAGTTATAATATCTCTTGCGTTAAGGAAACGCAAAAACATAAGAAATGCGCCTTTAGCTCAGTTGGTAGAGCAGTAGACTCTTAATCTATTTGTCCAGGGTTCGAGTCCCTGAAGGCGCACTTAAAAGCACTGTTTTTGAAGACGTAGAGCTTCGGGGACGGTGTTTTTTTGTGAGTTTACATAGATTTGAAAGTTCCATAATATGTTTCAAACATTCTTGTGCTACTATATATATGCAGCCACAGAATCAATGTTTGCAGGCCATAGGAGCAGAAAACTCCGGCAGGCCTGCATACAGAAAAAAGCGTAAATAAAACGGCCATGCCAATAAGAAACAGCGAGGTGTTTGAAATGAGAAAAGAGAGAAGAACCCGGAAACAGATGAAATATGATCTTATGCGCAGCTACTCAGGAATGGAAGCGAAGGTCAGCCAGAAAGCCAAAGATATTTTCAAAAGAAAACCCTACGCTGTTGCTCAGTGAGAAAACGAAATGGCTGGTATGCAGGCCTTTTGACTCTGGTACCACCATATAAATAGGAAGCGAAATTTTCAGAGAGAAAATCTCCGAAAAATTCCGCTTCTTTTTTCTTGCCAATTTTTCAGGCAGAGGGTATACTAAGGTACTACCTTATACAGCCTTCACAGGATTGTGTGTCTGGATATTAGCATCATTATATGAGAAGTGAACAGAAAGCCGGCAGCAGAATCACCGGCAGTATGATACATCAGAAAGGGGGACTTTCATTATGAATGAAACTACAAAATACCAGCTTATGAAAAACCGTGAGCTTTTAAAGGGATATCACGCCGGAGACGCAGGAGCGGAAGAGACAGACCAGCAGCAGAAACTGCCCAGTATCTCTCCAATGAAAGAAAAAAACGGAACCGGAACCATATCCCTGCCCAATGATTTTCAGACACTTTCTATACAGGGAAATTTGCTGGAGCTGATCACCGAAAGAAAAAGCCGGAGGCAGTATCAGGAGGAACCGCTGACTTTGCTGGAACTTTCCTATCTTTTGTGGACGACCCAGGGAGTCCGGCATATGGCAGGACACAAAAATCCGGTAACCTTCCGGAACGTACCTTCCGCAGGGTCCAGACATCCTTTTGAAACCTATCTGTTTGTCAGCAGGGTAGAGAGCCTGGAAAAGGGAATTTATCACTACCTGCCGGAAAAGCACAGGCTGGAATTGTGGGAAGATAAAAAAGATTATGAAACAGAACTGACACAGGCTCTGTGCGGTCAGTATTTTGCTGCTTCGGCACCGGTGGTCTTTGTGTGGAGCGCCTTGCCCTACCGGACCGAGTGGCGATATGGCCAGAAAGCAGCCAAATATATTCTTCTGGATGCCGGTCATGTATGTGAAAATCTCTATCTTGCCTGCCAGTCCATAGGCTGCGGTACCTGTGCCATTGGGGCTTATGATCAGGACTGCCTGGATGAGCTTCTGGGATTTGAACCAGGCCCTTCAGGAGAAAAGGACTATGAGTGTGCAGTTTATGCGGCGCCGGTAGGAAGAAGAAAGGAAGATCTATGACATATCTGATTACTTTTTTAGAAGGGCTGATCACCTTTATTTCTCCTTGTTTGCTTCCAATGCTTCCTGTATATGTGGCTTATTTTGCCGGAGGAAAAGGGGAGCAGAAACGTTCTCCCTTTTGGAAAGCACTGGCTTTTGTACTGGGCTTTACGGTTACCTTCGGGGTGCTGGGAGCTTTTGCGGGAACAGTAGGGGGATTTCTCAGAAGATATCAGATGGAAGTAAATCTGGTCTGCGGAGTGATGGTGATCCTCTTTGGGCTGAATTTTCTCGGGGTGATCAGACTGAATATTTTCAGAGGAACCGGCGGTATGGGGCAGAATACAGAAATGGGTATATTTTCCACCCTTCTTTTTGGCGTTGTATTTGGACTGGGCTGGACACCCTGTATCGGAGCTTTTCTGGGTTCTGCTCTCATGCTGGCGTCTTCTCAGGCTTCCTGGACACAGGGGATCCTGCTGCTGTTATGCTATTCTGCAGGTCTGGGAATCCCTTTTCTTATCAGCGCAGTGCTGATACAAAAGCTGAAAACCACCTTTGACTGGATCAAAAGTCATTATGGGATCATCAATAAGATTTCCGGAGGACTTCTGATCCTGGTAGGAATCCTGATGATGACAGGACTGATGAATCAATATCTGGCGTTGGTAAGTTGAGAAAGGAGAGTCTATGAACGCAAAACAGAAATGGATTCTGGGGGCTGTGGCTCTTGTGCTTCTGCTGGTGATTTCCGGATTCGGCTATCAGGAACTTCAAAAAGAGGCTGAAAGACAGGAGAAAAGCCAGACTAGAGAACAGGCGCAGACAGAAGAACAGACCGGGACAGAGAGTCTTTCAGAAGAGACCAAAAAAAATGAGACTGCCTCGCAGGAGGAAGTGCCGGAAGCCGCAGAATATGCAGCAGCGCCGGATTTTACTGTGTGGGATCAGGAAGGAAATCAGACCAGCCTGAAAGAGATCCTGGAAGGAAAGCCGGCGGTGATTAATTTCTGGACCAGTAAATGCCCGCCCTGCAAAGAAGAAATGCCGGACTTTGAAGAACTATATCAGGAAATGAAGGATCAGATACAGTTTATCATGGTAGACGGTGTAGGCTGTATGGGAGAGACAGAGGAATCCGGCCGGGCCTATGTGGAAGAACAGGGATTTACCTTTCCAGTGTACTATGACCTGGAAATGGATGCAGTGATAAACTATGGGATCCAGGCATTCCCCACCACTTATATCCTGAATGCTGAAGGACGTCTGGTAACAGGAGGCAGCGGAATGATCTCCAAGGATATTCTGCTGGAACTTCTGGATCAGGTCATGGAGTCTTAAGATAACAGTCGGCTGGAGGGAAAACGAAAAGAATAGAGCAACGGGCTATCCATTTGATTAAAAAGGGACTGTACTTCACCAATGGCGGTGTGTACAGTCCCTTTGCTGACTTTAGAAAATATGGTGCTGCTCTATGAAACATATGTGGGGCAACATTTCTTTTGGATTTTTACTGGAGCATAGAAGCCAGTACCTGATTGACGGTCTTTCCTTCTGCGATACCTTTCACCTTTGGCATAAGTACTTTCATGATCCGGCCTTTATCTTTTGCAGTGGGTGTCTCAATGGAAAGATCTGCCAGAACGCCCCGGATTACTTCTTTGATCTCCTCTTCACTGAGCATTTTAGGGGCAAATTCTTCATATACAGCAATTCGCTTTGAACACTCCTCGATAATGTCGGTTCTGTCCGCCGGCGTCATCTCCAGAGTTTCTTTTGTCTGCTTGATCTCTTTTAACACTACTTCATTTTCTTCGGCCTCGGTGAGATCTTCCCGTTTGTCAATGGCTTTGTTTTTCAGTGCAGCCAGCAGCATGGAAAGAGAATCTTTTCGGTCTTTATCTTTGGCCTTCATGGCTTCTACCATGGCTTTTCTTACATCATCGATCTTACTCATATCTGAACATCTCCTTTTTTCTAACTGCTTATAAGTATACCATTTCTCCCGGGGGAGTCAATGGATGGGAAGAAATTCTATCGGATCCGAAGAAGATTCCAGTGGAAATAAGCTGCCAGAGATCGGATCACTACAGTAACGATCAAACCCAGTACAGTAGCAGTAGCCTCCCCCATGGTACTGCCGCAGACCACACAGGTAATTCCCCCTGCGATAGCGGCGCTGGCGTATATTTCTCTGACCAGTATATAAGGGGTTTCTCCTGCCATAATATCTCTTAGAACACCTCCGCCTACTCCGGTGAGCACACCTATAAAGACAAAGAAGAAAGGATTGTCCTGGGGCAGGATTTTGGAGGCAGTCTGGATACCCACTACTGTAAAAATACCAAGCCCCGCAGTGTCGCACCAGAGCATGATCTTGTCGTAATACCGGCTTTTGATCCTGGAATGAAGGATTTCAGGGTTGGTATATACGATAGCAAAAAGGAGAGTGGAGGTTAAAATCGAAAAGAGAATATATACCGGCTGGGAAAATGCGGCGGGAGGCGTTACTCCAAGGATAATATCACGCATCATTCCACCTCCTACAGCTGTGGTGGCCCCCAGAATATTGACTCCGAAAATATCCATTTTTTTCTCAATGGCAGTCATAGCCCCGGAAGAGGCAAAGGCAACTGTGCCAATGATCTCCAGAACAAATATAAATGTATCCATAATAAACTCCTTGTGCTTTCAAAGCAGTATTTTGCCGAGGGTCATTATATCATACCAGAAGGGGAAATTTCAATTTTTTGACGGCCTTTTTCTACGGTTTGGCAGGGAATTCTTTGCGAAAAAGAGAGTTTGATGCTATGATAATATGCAGAACCAGAAATATATAATAAAATGAGGTGAAAAAGCAATGGGAGAGCGATACGTAAAAGAGTATTCGGTCTGCTGTCCGAGAACCCTGCAGAAAGGAAAACATCAGGTGGAATATGCAAAGGCAACCTGTACCCGGGTGCCGGATACGCTGCTGCATTTTCACTGTACGATCAATGGAAAATGTAAGGATTGTGAGAGAGACTACCAGGAATAGAAAAACTGCGGTATGAATATGGAAAGAAACTGTCAGGCAAATGCTTACCCCCTGAGAACTTTAGATTTCAATTCAATATTTATATCGCAGTTTTTTTCGGCTTACAGGGCTTTTTTGGAAACCGTATGCTAAAAGAAGATATCCGGGTTACAAAACGGTAGGGCAGTTTTGCGGCCAATGCGAAAGTAAGAAGAACACAAAATCCCAGAAGCAGACCGGTTTCAACAGGAGTATCCACCTGTTCCAGGATATGGCCATCCTTCAGAAGGCTGTATACAAGTCCATGAAAGAGATAGATAGACATAGTGCGTACTCCCAGTATAGAGTAAAAATGCTGTTTCCTGGGAATTAAGGAACAAACAGCAAAGATAGCCAGGAAAGAGATCCCATAACACATCAGGCGAACAAAAAGTCCCTGGCTGTTGCTCAAATCTGTATCTGCATAGGAATATCTTCCATAGAAAATGAGAGGACTCAGCTTTTGGCCGGTAACAAGGACCCAGCCGCCCAGAAGTGCTGCCAATGCCCCAAGCCCGGCAGTAAAGCCTTTCCAGTGGCCCCATACTGTTTTGAACCAGTCTTCTTGGAAATAATAACCTGTCAGAAAAAAGGGATAGAAAAATAAAGTTCTGGGAATGCTGAAGAAATTTCCCAGCTGAGTAAAACCTACGAGCAGTCCCAATATAATGGCGATAACCAGATTCCCGGGTATTTTTTTGAAATATGGGGTAATGATCCGCCAGAAAAACAAAGACATTAAATACCACAGAGAAAATTTGGGACGGTTAAAATACAGACCGGTTTCCTTGTGGATCACAAACACATACAGGAAATAATAAAGCAGTTCAAAAACAAAATAGGGGATCACCAGTTTTTGGATCAGCTTTTCCAGCCCTATATCCTTTTTGGAAAAATAACCGGATATAAAAATGAAGGCGGGCATATGGAAGGAGAAAATTACCCATTTTAAAATAGTGAGAAATAGGTTGTTTGTGTAACAGGGTTCAATAAAATGTCCAATGACCACCAACAGGATCAGTAAGGATTTATAATTGTCCAAAAAGTAATTGCGGGATTTTGTTGACATAAGATTCACTTTCATATTATTATATTTAATATTATATTTAACAAATATGAAATTAATTAGTAATTTTTTCTTCTAATACCGGAAGTATCATACACCGTTTTATAAGAGAACGCAAATAGAAAAAAGGCCTGAAATTTCTGAAGATTTTGGTCAAATTATCATATTGCGGGAAAGGACTGAAATTATGAGTGAACGCCGCAGAAGCAGTGAGAGAAGAAGGAGGCAGATGGAGGAGGAAAGACTCCATGAAGAAGAGAGGCGAAGGCGGATCGCCAGGGCCAGACGCCGCCGTCAGGTAATCAGACGACGTAGGATGATGGCACTGGGAATCCTGCTGGTAGTGGTGATTCTTATTGTGGTCGCAGCTGCTGCCATACATAGAAGAAACCAGGAGAGGAAACAACAGGAAGCAATTGAAAAACAGCAGCAGAAGGAGGCAGAAGCTCAGGAGGAGGCAGAGAATAATACTCTCCATATAAGAGCCGTGGGGGACAATCTGATCCATGATGCTTTTATTGAAGCCGGCAGGGACAATGACTGGGATTTTGACTTTCTTTATGAGAACATCAAAGAAGATATTTCTGAAGCAGATCTGGCTTCTGTCAATCAGGAAACACCGCTGACGACAGACCATGAGAATGCTGCAGGTTATCCGAATTTTTACACTCCTTCAGAAGTAGGAGATGCTTTAGTGGATGCAGGGTTTGATATTGTTACCCAGGCAACGGAGCATGCCTTTGACCAGGAGGAGGCAGGAATCAGGGATACGATTTCGTTCTGGGAAGATGAGCACGAGAAAATAACTTTGCTGGGAATTCATGACAGCGAAAATGACTCCAGATATCAGATCATCGAAGAGAAAAATTTCAAGATTGCTGTTATGAATTACAGTACCATGCTAAGCGAGAATCATTCTATTCCTGATGATTCTTCCTATATGGTCAATCTTTATTCAGAAGAAAATGTCCAGGCAGATCTGGAGGAGGCAAAACAGGAGGCAGATGTAGCTATCGTATATCTTCATGGCGGACAGGACGAATCTGTGGAACCGGAAGAGAGACTGAAAGAGAGAGTTCAATTTTTGGCTGAGCAGGGAGCCGATGTGATCATCTGTTCACATCCACATATCTTAAAAGGTTATGAACTGATAGAAAAACCGGATGGAAAAGAAACCCTGGTATACTATTCCCTGGGAAATTTTGTCAGTGCTCAGTCCAGTCTGGAAAACCTTCTGGGAGGAATGGCTGACTTTACATTGAAGAAAGACGGAGATGAAGTTACAATAGACAGCTATTCTATGATTCCGCTGGTCATGCATTATAATGAGGATTATACAGAATGTTCTGTTTATAAACTGGAAGATTATACAGATGAATTGGCTCAGGAACATGGTATCCACGAAGAAAGTCCGGAAGCAGACTTTTCAGTAGCTGCCCTGGAAGAAGCTGCTGATGAAGCCGGTGAGCTTCATACAGAATGGGACTTCCAGACGGAAGAGACCGATGATGAAGGCACAGAGGATAATACCGCAGATAGCGGCACAGACTCTGGAGGAGATAATGAGGACAACAGCAGTACCGGACAAAACACTGCAGATAGCCAAAATACAGACGAGAATTGACGGAATCTGTTATTTTGCTATCGGATTATACACAGGAATGGTCATCGGGCTGCCTAATAGATAAAATAAGACAATATATGCAGAAATGCGAAAGCAGAGGCTTTTCCGGAGAAGTAAAGAAATATTTTCCGGGAAAGCCTCTGTTTCAGAAAGAATCTTTATACCGGAGGACAGAGTCAGGATTTATGAGAGCTGTCCCCTGTGATACAGTCCGGAGAAAAGGGCAGGATAGATTTATAAGAATCCAGCTGCTCCCGGGACTGAGGCAGAGAGGGGATCAATCCGGTTGCTTCGGTAGTTCCACAGCCGTCCAGATCATCTGCGGAAGTGGCCTCTACATTATATTTGTCTTCCTTGGAGCGTGTTTTTTCTTTCATGAGATGACCTCCTTCTGCCCTTAGGATTTCCATAAATAAAGAATCTATGCAAAGTTACAGGAGAAAGAAAAATGGGAAAACATAAAGAAAAAGAAATTAAAACCAATGCTATGAGAATTTTAGAAAAAAATAAAGTTCCTTATGAAACTATTCAGTATGAATGTGATGAATTTATAGATGGCCTTCATACAGCCCAGAAGACAGGTGCTCCTGTGGAGCAGTCCTTTAAAACTCTGGTGGTACAGGGGAAAAGCAAAGAGTACTATGTTCTGGTGATTCCTATAGCAGAAGAGATTGACCTGAAAAAGGCGGCCAGAGTTCTGAATGAAAAATCTATAGAGATGATCCATGTAAAAGATATTACAAAGGTAACCGGTTATGTAAGAGGAGGATGCAGCCCTCTGGGTATGAAAAAACAATACCCCACAGTTATCCACCGCTCTGCTCTGGAATATAATGAAATCTATGTAAGCGGAGGGCGGATAGGAACTACCTTAAAGTTAAAGCCGGAAAATCTGGCAAAAACTGTAAAAGCAGGCTTTGAGGATATCACTGCCTGAGGATCCCAGACTTCAAAAGTTCAGACTTGAAAAGCTTCCTTCAGGATATCAGCCAGGAGCTGATGTCCAAGAGGGGTAAGGTGGATACCGTCTGTGGTAACTGCCTCATATCCCAGTTCTTCGATTTTTCGGTTCAGAGGTTCCTGAGTAGGAATAAAATGGGCACCGTAGTTTTTGGCCAGTTTATGGATATTTTTAGACATCTTTTTCTGCCAGGGGATCCAGTCCTGGTATTTGTCATCTTTTGGAAAAACAAAGGGTTCCAGGGTGATGACTTTAGCGCTTGTCTCCCGGGAAAGATCAAAAAGCATTTCATGGTAGGAGCGGATACTGTCTTCAAGAAGATACAGTTTATCCTGCCAGGAAGATTTGGAGCAGGCGATCATGCCGATATCATTGATCCCTACTAAAATACTTACATAATCAGGGCGGAGAGAAATACAATCGTGATGAAGACAACGTGCTACCCGTTCTGTAATATAACCGTCCACACCCCGGTTTACAATACTCCACTTTCCTTCTGAACCCTTTATGGATTCAGAAAGTATATTCACATATCCATAGCCCAATTGATTAGGAGAGTTCTTTCTTCCTGCATCTGTAATACTGTCACCTAAAAATATAATGATTCCCATAACATACTCCTCTTTATCCCCATAGGAATAGTATACTCTTACCCCTTATTCTAACTGAAAATCCATCGTATTGCAAACGCTAATTTTCAGAGCGGGGATTTAAAGGCTGGGAATGGGGAAAAGTATAGCGGAAATCTTCTTTTGCGAAACTGATGATATCATTATCTTTCAGAAGAAACTTTTCTTCTGGATCCAAGGGAATCCCATTGATCAGAGTTCCGTTTTTGGAGTTCAGATCTACTGCATAATAATGATCTCCTTCATGCAGGATACGGGCATGTATTCGGCTGACAGTAGGCACGTCAAGGTAAATATCGGCAGAAGCGGCCCATTTCCCGATAAGAGTCTGCTCCTTTTCCAGAGAAAAGACTTTTCCGGCATTGTTTCCCAAGCCGGTAAGAAGGGGAACAGAAGTTTCCGGTTCTTTTAAAAGGACGGTAAGAGACTCTGAAATTATTTTTTCTTCTTGTTCTCCTTTTTGGAGCTTCGAAGGAAAAGGAGTGGGAGAATGGGGAAAGAAAGAGAGTTCTCCGGGATCAGGAGAATTGGTATTTTTTTCGAGGACCGGAGGCGAAGGATTCTTTTTCTTTCTGATCAGAAAAATATATACAAAAATCCCAAGACCTGAGAAAAAAAGAAAGACGATCAGGAAGAGCATAAGCTGGAAAAGAGAAAAAAGACGAAAATGCCAAAAGAGAAAGACAAGAGCACATAACAGAAAGATTCCTGCGATTCCGCCCCAAATTCCATAGGAAACAGGATTTTCTTCCTCTTCGCTGTAGAATTCGTCTAATATTTTTTGCCGCTCTTTTTCTCGGGCTTCTTTTTCAGAATCTTCCATATGAGAAAAATTTGGGCTTTCTTCCTGTAAAACAGTATCCGTCGGACTCTCTCGTGGGTCTGCCTCCCACAGGAGTTTTTTTACAACTGCCGGACGTATGTTTTCTTCTGCGGCCTCTTTATAAACCCCATACCCCAGGGCGACCGCTCCTTTATCTTTATGATCGATCCTGGGAAGAAAATATTCGGTCAATGCCTGAAAATCTTTTCCTTTTTCTCTGATACGATAGGGAAACCAGATAAACCGGTAATTCCCTGACTGGGTTTCCCGATAGAGATAAGAAGGATCCAAAAGAAGAAAATCCGTATCTAAAAGATATTCGCCTAGGATTTCCCAGAGATTCAGCCAGCTTTGAAGGATCTCTTCCAGATCTTCTCGGGCAAACTTTTCTTTCTCAAAAAGATTTTTCAGTGACTGGCAGCCTGTGATATCATAGCAAAAAAATTCTTCGCCGTTCAGCCGCTGGATCTTGCAGGAGAGGAGACCGGGAATGGTATTTTCCAGAAAGATGGCTTTCTGATAGTGCTGTCCGGCTATTTGGGAATCCTCGCTGAGGATCAGGTAGCTGAATCCCCGATTTCTTTTGTAACTCACTTCCATTAATCATCACACTCCTTATCAGGGATCCTTTGCTGTTTGTATCAGATTCTGCGCCTTCTCAACTTTTTCAATGAAAAGTACTGGACGTATCACTTTGCTTTTTAAGGTTTTGCTCTGCTGCCATCTGAGATTCCAGAAGGGTATGCGGATCGTGTGAGAGAAGCTGGCGGTAATTTCCCTTTTACTCCCAGAAACTGAAAAGTAGTCTCCCCTTCCCTGAAGTCTGCCGGTGGCTTCCGTAACGCCGTCTCCAGCCTTGCTCACTGCACAGGAACTGCCATACACTGCAGCCTCAGCCAGAGAGGCAGTATCCCGTATCCGGGTATAAGTTCCAATAAGCAAAAAGAGGGCAGAAAAGATCACAAGCAGCCAGATGCCGGCAAGCAGAGCCATTTCTACAGTGTAACTTCCTTTATATTTTTTCATGAATATCCTTTCATCCAAAAATATCCGCCTGCCAATCCTGTTAATAAAAAGGGAATAAAAGGAATTTCCAGACTTTTCTTTCTGCCAAAAAGCAGAAGGGCCAGGACTGCGGCAAGGAATATTCCAAGAAGCCCTGCAAAAAAGATACCGATACATTCCCAGAATCCCAGAGACAGGCCGATAAACAGCAAAATCAGACCATCGCCGTATCCTACAGCTTCCCTGGTGATCCTGGCCAGAATAAGGAGAAAGATGCCGGGCAGCAGGCCGGCAAGAAGCCGAAAGATTAAAACCAGAAGATCATCTTCCGGTGAGAACAATTTCCAAATACTTATTGCTGTAGCCAGTATTCCATATACTTTTAATTTCCACAGGGAAACCTCTTTTTCCCGTATATCCTGGATGCTGCAAAAGGCAAGCATAACCGCATTTACCATCCATTCTAAACCCATAAAAATCCTCCCTTCTAGTGTGGTACAGCGCATCTGCTGCAGGCCCTCAGCCCTTCTATATCGGACTTTCTTACTGCCGTTACGGTCCTGGTCAGTCCCGGGCAGCTTCTGGTACTGTGGCAGCAGCTGCCTGTTCTTGTGATATAGACAAAACTTGCTACAGTACCGTTTTTCATGCATTTTTCGCAGGGATAATAATGCTCCCCATATTGATTTGTCTGGTTTTCAACGCCTGATTTCGATACTCTGGTTATGGACAATGCCAGATGGGTACAGTCCCTGGAAGTGTGATAGACACTTTCCCATTCGGCAATGTAGGCCATATCCCCTGAAGGCGGACCGGAATGGAGACTGCCGTTATAGCCTGTCCAGGCCCGGGCCTGTCCCAGCAGCTGGATCCTGGCAGGAAATATCCGGAAGAGACCGCCGGGCCCCGTATAGAGAAAAGAGGCTTTTAAGGTGACAGTATCATCCTGAAATCCTGAACCGATAAGGACAAATCCGTTGACCCCACCCTGGATTCCTGTGAGATTTTCATGTTCTAAAACAGCCCGTACCTTTCCTGTTCCATAGGCAATACACACTGCATCGGTTACAACGCCAACCGGCGAACTATTGTTTTCTTCCTGGCAATAAGCATACATGCCCAGTTCCTTTGCACCTTCGCACAGGGAAGTCTGCACCAGAGTACAGATCCGATATAAATCTAAAATACATATAAAAGCAGTGACCAGCAGAAAAAAGAGAGGCAGAATAAAGGCGCTTTCTACTGTTAGACTTCCTTTATACCGAAGAGAGCTGCCCTCCTTCCTTTTATTTTGCTGTGCTTTCAACAGAAATTCCATGTTCTGCCTCCTCCTTTTTACATTTCATAAGTGTAAAACCGTTCTCCCTGCCATTGCTGTTCTTCAGGACCGGAAATCAAAAAGCTTATAGAAAGGGCATCCAGACAGGCATCAAAAGCAAAGTTTTCCCTTCCCTGTATCGACCGGATATTCTGTTCGATCATATCCATACAGCGCAGAGTAAGAGTATCCGCTGATGAGAAAGAAAGGAGAAGAAAAAGATATTCCCGATAATCCAATCCCGAGGAGCCGGAAGAAGAATCCTCTGTGCTCAGATGATTAAGGTGTGTTTTCCAGGAGGTACTGTCCTTCACCAGCGGAACAGTTCCGCCCGACAGCAGTGTTTTTACATCGCAGATACTTTCTATATATGCCCATCCGGCGGCCAACACTCCCTGCACCAAAGTCATACCTTCCGGAATCAGAAGCAGTAAGGAGAGGGCAGAGGCACAGGCCTGGAGTTCGGCCCGCTTTTGACCGTCAGTATACAGAAAGGCAATATTGGAAGCTTCCCTGAGAAGCAGAAGCCGGTTTACCACATATTGGAGGTTTTCCTGGTCACTGTCCTTTCCGCCCAGGACATATTCTGCCTGATAGGCCAGGCTGCCGCTGTGGTTTTCATGGGTATAATAGCTGAGAGTATCCAGAATATATTCCTGTATCAACAGCTTATCTGCTGCAGAAGATTTTTCTGTTGAAAGGGCCAGTTCACCCATTCCCATGGCTATTTCCCTTTTAGAAAGAAGAGACTGCCGGTCCAGGGATTTTTCTGATAAACTGCCTCCTTCCGGCAGCACCAGTCCAAGAAATCCATGACTGCGGATATTTTCTATGATTTCCAGCGGATTATTAGCCTCAGATATTTCTTCCATTGGAGCTTCCTGAGCAATGGGAGCTTCCTTAAAACCGCCTTCCTGGACTTTTTCCTGTTCCTCCATAACCGCTTTGTTTTGATTCAGCTGTTTCTTTATGAACTCTATTCCTTTGCTTCCAAGATTATCCTTCATATAGCGGATGATCTGTGCCCGTACAGCTGCTCCATTGTTGTCCGTAGCCAGCCGGAAGCCATTTACGCCGCAGGCATCCAGATGGCAGGAAGAAAGTCCGGAGGAAAGGACAGGCTGGGCAAATGATTCTGCCTGTGTAAGAAGCTGAGAAAGGTTAAGAGCATTTTCGCCATAACCGCCGTCCAGAAAAAAGAGATGGTACTCTTTTAGAAGATCCCGGTCATATTGTGCGAAGAGGGAATACATGGCAGTATCCATGGCGTTTACAGCCTGAACCCTGCCGCCGTTGATTTTGGAAGAACGGATACATGCCCCTAGAAGAGAAAGAAATACCAGAAGCAGCAGACACATGGTGCAGGTTATACTTCCTTTGATTTTCATAGTCTTGCCCCATTTGCAGCCTAGTGTAGTGAAATTTAAATACTGTTGCTTTGACTGGTGATTTTTGAAAGGATATTTTGCACCAGACTGGTAAGCTGTTCTTTGAAGATGATGACCAGTCCGATGAGCACCACCAATATTAATATGATTTCCACAACGCCGACAGCGTCTTCTTCCATCCATAATTCTTTCAGGAGATTCATAACATCTCCACCTCCTCTCGTTGTGAGTTCTTTCATGATTTAAAAGAAATTTATAAATGCGGGAACCATAAGTATGATGAATACAACTAAGAGTTGGAGAATCATTGGCAGCAGCAGCTTGGTAGTAGCCTCTTCTCCCTGAATCCTGGCTCTTCTGAGCCGTTCTTCTCCGGCAGATACAGCTTCTCTTTCCAAAAGATCTAAAATACTCTGGTTCCCTTTTTTTAAATTCTGCACCAACAGAACAGACAATATCTTGTATTCTGCAAGACCGCAGCGTCTGCCCAGTCTTTCATAAGCATCTTTTTCATAAACGCCTCTTTCCATTTCAAGACAGGTTTTGACCAATTCTTCATAGGCATACCGGGTTCCGATAAGAGCGGATTCCTTTCTTTTCAGATAGTCAGCAGCCAGTTTTTCCATAGATTTCCGGATACTGAGACCAGCTTTGAGAAAAAGGATCAGCTTCTGTATAATATCTGGATAATCCCTTTCCATTTGCCGGGAGCGCAGGATCTGAGCCTGCTTTTCTTTTTCTCTTGTCAGGGGAAAGACCCCAAGGCCAAGAAGCAGGGATAAAAGACAGATGATCCAGCTGTCCCGGTCCCGGACTATTTGGTAGTTTATTTTGGTTCCTTCTATCACAGCTGGAAGAAGCAGTTCTTTTTCCGTTTCGTCACTGATATTTTCTGCTTCCTGCTGGATATTTTTTTCTAATAACTGTACTTCTGAGAGCGACGGAGGAAAAACTGTCGGATGCTTTTCCCATACCAGTTGGTTTTCTCCTATAGAAATGGCACACCGGAGAGTTACCTGACAGCCTTCTTTGGGAATCTCTTCTCCAAGCTTCCCGTCCCAGCTGAGTATATCCGGGGCATCGGTACTCCAGAAAAATTCTGCGGGATTTTCTGTCAGAGCAGAAGGAAGATCCAGATCTCTTTTCAGACAGTTCTTATCAGAAATGTTTTCCTGGTACCATCTGGAAAGAAATGAATCGGCTTCTTTGAGATAGGATTCAATCTGGGAGGGAGAATACTGCTGCTCCGCCACTGTGATCTGAATTTTTTCTGTCCCATTTTCTGTAGATATGCGCAAGGTTTCCTCATAGGCCCCCTGGCCGAAAGCTTTTCTGGGCAGAGCCTGAGTAGCGGAAGAGGCATTTTCCCGCAGGAACATTCCGATTCCAAGAAGATTTCCGCAGAGAATAATAGCTAGAGACAGGAAGAGTTCTTTCTTTTGCTTTTTCGGCAGTTTAAATTTCAATTTCCACCAGCCTTTCTCCCCAATGGTAAGCAAAGAGATAGATACCGAGACATAGGGTCATAATACAGATACCCACAGGATTTCCATAGAGTACAGATAAAAAAGAAGGAGAAGAGATCTGCAGATATAAGATGATCCCTAAAGGAAGAAGGCTCATGATCCGCTGCTCCAGCCGTCTGGAGGCCAGCATTGCCTGGATTTCTTTTTTGACGTCCATCTGTTCTTCCATGGAGGTGATACATTCCTGAAGGATCTTGCGCATATTGCCGCCCATTTTTTTAGACTGTATGAGAATCTGGGAAAAATTTTGAATATCCTCAATACCACTGCGGCTGCTCAGACTATTCAATAGTTTTTCAATAGAAACCCCATGTTCCAGCTGGATTTCCATATAGTGAAACTCCACGACAATTTCCCCTTTTTTGCCGTATATACGTTCCAGATCTTTCCTGGTTTCCTTAATGGCATTTTCCAGTGAATAACCGGCGGAAATGCTTACCTGAAGAGCAGACAGAGCATCCCGGAACTGAAGCCAGAGCCTGTTTTTACGCTGTTTTAACTCCTGCTTTTTTCTCTGAAAAATGTAGTAAACTCCCAGAGGGCACAGAAAGAGAAAAGCCAGAGCTTTCTGGTAGAAGAGACGATTAATGACAAGACAGACCAGGCAGGCCTCCCCAGTAAAACGGGCCCAATGGAGCCAGGTTAGTTTATGATAAGAAAAAAAGGGGGCTTTTACAGAAACCTGGATTTTCTTTGAGCGGACCATGGAATGAAAGTTAATATTCTTCATAGTTTATGCCAGCCTTTCTGAATTTTTCTCTGTGAATCATTTCTCCGGTTTTTTCCAGGGTGCTTTGTCGAATAAAAAGAGGATTCAGCTTAACTTCTTCACCATCCATTCCTTTGATCTCGGAAATTTCCAGAACTTTACGGCTTTTGTCCCGTAGCCTGCCCAGATGTATAAAAAGATCAAAACCGGAGGCAATCTGTCTGCGGATCACGGGGATCGGAAGCTGTATTCCCATGAGAACCATGGTTTCCAGCCTGCTGACCATATCCTGACAGGTATTGGCATGGATCGTGGACAGACTTCCATCATTACCTACATTTACAGCCTGTAGGAGTTGGGCTGCTTCTCCTGAGCGAACTTCCCCCACGATGATCCTGCTGGGGCGCATACGAAGACAGGCCTTGAGAAGATCGCCGATGGTTATTTCCTGGGACTTTTCTATATTTGCCTGTCTGCATTCCAACCGTACCAGATTAGGAATTCCCTGAAGCTGCAGTTCTGCATTGTCTTCAATGGTGATCACCCGCTGATCCCCGGGAATATATTGGGACAGTGCATTTAAGAAGGTTGTTTTTCCAGAACCGGTTCCCCCGCCGATAAGAATGGTATATCCGGCTTCTACCGCTTTTTTTAGAAAATCAGCTGCCTCAGGAGTAAGGCTGTCCAGTTCCAGGAGTTTTTCCATGGTAATAGGTTCCCGGGGAAACTTTCGGATGGTGAGCACCGGACCGTCAAGAGCTATGGGAGGGATCACAGCGTTAATCCGTTCTCCTCCCGGCAGGCGGGCATCTACAACAGGTTGAAGGGTATTGATCACCCGATTGCAGCGGGAAGCAATTTGACCGATGACATCCTCCAGCTTTTCCGGAGAAGAAAAAGTTTTCTCCCATGGGCTAAGCTTTCCATCCTGCTCAATGAAAATCTGGTCCCAGCGGTTTACCATGATTTCGGTAATACTGTCATTTTCCAGAAGCTCTTCCAGAACGTCCATTTTTCGCAGAGAACAAAATAATTCCATGCGAAGCCCTTCCAGGCGGGCAATAGACAGATAGGTGCTTTTACTTTCCTTCAAAAGAAGACGGTCAATAATCTCCAGAACTTCATTATCGGAGACTTCCCAGGTGTTTTCCAGTTCTTTGGCCAGTTCTGTACGCAGCTTATTCAGCAGAACTCCGGACTTATCCATGGAAAGCAGTCACCTCCAAAATTTTTCTTATATCTGTGCCCCATTTTCCCCATAGTAGATTTTTGGGAAAATCCTGGCCTATTTCTGCACAGGGGGCAAAGGGAAGATGAAGTTCCTGGATCTTTGATTCTAATGTGTCTGAGAGGGAAAAAGCTAATTTTTTGAACTGCTCTATTTTTTGCCTGGATATCCAGTCGTCTAAAACAGGCATATAAATCTGCGTACACAGATCCAATATAGAAAACAGCTGATCTACACCGTTTCCTATATCCAGCACCAGAAGATGATAAGAGCTTTCTTTTTCCAGATGGGAGAAGAGAGCAGCCCATTCTCTGCAGCTGATATTCCGAAGATCCTCAAAAGAAGAGACAGCAGGGATATAGTCCAAATTTCCCCAAGAGCGTACCAGATCTGTCAGTGGAGGAACGGCTCTGCCCTGGCGAAGTGAATAAAAGAGATTGCTCAGGTTTTGGGAATTATCTCCCTCAGAAAAAATCTGCCAGCCGGAATAATCTTCCATATTCAGATAAAGAACATTCCGGCTTTCTCCCCATATCTGACCTGCGGTAAGGGAAAAAAGTGTCTTACCGCATCTGCCCAGAGGAGAATAGATTCCGATCAACTGGATTTTCTTTTCATATCCGTAGCTGGCAGCTGTAAATACAGATTCCTGGCAGTAGGCCATGACCTCCCGAATGAGACTTTCAGCAGACTGATACTTATAGATATACTTTTGGCCCGTATGTTCCAGTTCTCTGTCCGAGGACAGGACGATCATATGGGGAATCTGAAGCGCCTGCACCTGACTGCTTAAATTTTCCTCTGCGATAAGTAGAAATTCAGGATGGTTTTTTCCGGCATACTGGCAGAATTTTTCAGGATCTGTAAAGGCTTCTGCACGGAAAGGCAGTTTTTTTCGATTATTCAGATATTCTGCGAGAGTTCCGGCGTATCCTGCTTCAGAATCGCAGACGGCGATGGTATTTTTCTTCAATAGCAGACCCCTCCTGTCAATAATATGATTCCAACAAAAATAGAAACTGTGAAATGGAAATTTTCAGGTTCCAGTCCTTTTCTCCGATAAGGCTTCCAGCTTCTGTTCCCTCTGCAGCTATAAAAATAGCTTATGAAATAAGAAATGCGCTCCTTGAGATTTCCGCAGGAAATAAGAAATGCAAAAGAAAGAATTGCCCCTGTAAGGAAGGTAAGCAGAAGTAAGCTGAGAACTTTCGGATACCCTAGGATACCTCCCAGAACAGAGAGAAGCTTTATGTCTCCGCCTCCGATCATACGGAAATAGAACAGGGGAAGGAGACAGAGCAGGGGGAAGAAGGATCCGGAGAAAAAATGCAGGATTCCGGCAAAACCGGAATAAAAGATATCCAGGATCAGGCCGGAACCAAAGCCCAGGCAGATTAGCCGGTTGTCTACCTTTTCCTGTAAAAGATCCATAAGAAGCCCTCCGCCGGCAATGGTAAAAAGCAATGTTTCCCGGATGGGCACATGATCACCTCTTTTCTATATAGGAAAAAATAAAAGGGAAATCTGGACCGGAAGGTCCGTAGAATGAAAAGATACTTGAGACTTTCCCGTGTGGGGAAAGATTTTCTGTTGATGTAAGACAGATTATACCTACGAAAAGAGGATATGTAAAGAAAAATACTGCACAAAAAGAGAGTTTGGAAACAGTAAACAAAAACTTACGGTTGTAAAAGAGAAAAATTCAGGTAATATATAAAAAATATGGGGATAAATTGTCTGGTAAAAGGAAAAACAAAATTCTGTCAGGCTTACAAAGAACATTTGAAAAGATAGATTTTAGAGAAATCAACGAAACTTTCATGACAATAGTAGCTGTATCTTGCATAAGTAAGGTAAAAGTTTTATAATACACTTGAATTAGAAAAATTAGGAAGATTACAGACAAATTGAAAGATTTTAACCGAGCCATTACCTTTTGGAAGCAAGCACCTGTGAATCACACGATCATTCTATTGAACATTCTGGTATTTATCCTGGTGGAACTTACCGGTTCCTGGGAAGATACCAGCCATATGCTCAGATGGGGAGCAGCGGGAACTCTGAATATAGCGGAAAACCATGAATATTATCGTTTGTTTACTGCTATGTTTCTTCATTTTGGAATTCGGCATCTGGGAAATAATATGCTTGTACTTCTTTTTTTGGGAGACTGCCTGGAGAAAAATCTGGGCGGAGTAAGATATGGGGTTCTTTACCTTTTAGGGGGAGCCGGAGCAAACCTCCTATCTCTTTTTCATGAAATCTATTCCAATGAGTATGTGGTGTCCGCCGGGGCCTCCGGTGGAGTGTTCGCTGTGATCGGCGGATTATTTTATATTGTGCTCAGAAATAAAGGTCATACCGAAAATTTTACTTCCCGTCAGCTTCTTATACTGGCCTTTCTTTCGCTGTATCATGGAGTGACAAGCACTGGAATTAACAACATGGCACATTTTGGAGGCCTGGCGTTAGGGTTCCTTTTGGGGATTCTTCTTTATCATACGAAAAAACCTTTTGAGACGATCAGGTAATGGGCAGTATTACGGTGAAAGAAGTTTCTTCTCCCGCAGCGGAACGAAAGAAAATATGGCCTTTGTGAGCAGATACGATTCTTTTGCAAATGGCCAGTCCAAGACCGGTGCCTCCCTGTTTGTGGGTGACAAATGGCTCAAAAATATCCTTCTGATAACCGACAGGTATGCCTGTGCCGGTATCCTTTACATACAGATAGACATTTTCTCCGTCACAGCTTAGAGAACATCGGATCAGTCCCTGACTTCCGATAGCTTCCCTGGCATTGGTAAGAAGGTTCAGGAGAACCTGACGGATCTTGGTAGGGTCTGCGCTGATCAGAGGAATTGCAGTTTCTTTTTGATAGAGTACAGAGATTCCCAGATCCTGGCAAAGGGGAGTTACCGATTCTACTGTTTCCCGAAAAATATGATCCAGATTTATTTCCTGTAAATGCAGCTTGGCAGAATTATTAAAAGAAGAAAATTCTTCCAGAAGAGCTTTAAGAAAATTCATATTTTCCATGACTTTTTCCCAGCAGTCATCCTTTACAATTTCCGGATGATGACTTTCAAAAAGCTGGAGAAAGCTATTGATAAGTGTTACAGGGTTGCGGATTTCATGAGAAATCTGTGACAGCAGAAATTGTTGTTTGATTTGTAATTCCTGATAAAGGGTTTTATAGTCAGAATTGTTGTCTCCCGGTATGGGAAAAACAGAAGAGTCTGTTTGTGATTCCATAATATTCCTCCCAAATTTTTTTTCGTAGATAGTTTAGCACTGAAATTTTTAAATGGCAATTAAATTTGTTATACAAAAATTTGCAAATTTCGACAAAAGTGTCACATATACCGAATGAAATTCGGATATATAGTATAGGAAAGGAGAACACAAAAAATGAAAGACTGTTTATTCTGTAAAATTGCTAATGGGGAGATCCCATCAGCCACTCTCTATGAGGATGAGAAGTTCAGGGTGATTCTGGATCTTGGGCCGGCAACCAAGGGACATGCTCTGATTCTTCCAAAATCACATTACGAAAATCTCTATGAATTGCCGGATTCATTGGCGGGAGAAGCCATGGTGCTTGCAAAAAAGATTATTACGGGGATGAAAGATGTTTTAAACTGTGACGGATATAATGTAGTCCAGAACAATGGTAAGGCTGCAGGGCAGACAGTCTTTCATTTCCATATGCATCTAATACCAAGAAGGGATGGAGACGAAGCAGGAATTTCCTGGACACCGGGAACATTGACTCCGGAGGATCAGAAGGAGATTCTGTCAAAATTTTCTTTAAAATAACAGAAGTGGATACAAAAGATGAACGAAGAAAGATTTCGGGAAATCTATGAGCAATACTATCGTTTGGTAAAGAGTGTTGCGTTCAGTGTATTGAACGATTATGACTTTGCAGAAGATGTATCCCAGGAAGTATTTCTTTTATTTTCGCAGAAAGTCGAAACTTTAAAAGAAGAATACTATAATCAGTGGTTTCTTGTGAATACAAAAAGAAAAGCCATTGACTTTTGCAGGAAAGCTTACCAGGTACACGAAATTGCAGCATCCATGTGTCCCGACGAAGACGGAGGACATCTGGATAATGCAGTCGAATGGCTTGGCGATGTAAAACAAAATTTCTTTGAAGATGAGATCGCACATAAGATTACGTTAAGAGAATTGACAGGAAAATTATTTGAAGATTTAGCCAATAAAAACAGCGAATGGTATGAAATCATGATGAGAACTGTTGTGGAAGGTGAAAGCACAGAGGAAGTAGCCCATGCTCTTGGCATCTCCATAGGAAACCTGAGAGCCAAGAAGCACAGAATGAAAAAGTGGATTAAAGAAAATTTCAAGGAAATCTACGAAGAATCCGGACTATTTCACTGAATTTTCGAAAAGCTGTACGATTAATTCGATGGAATCTTTATGCTTGCTTGAGGACATTGCAGTGATATAGGATTCCCGGTTTTTGTAGAGGTCATGAACAGCATCCAGGAGAGACTCCTTTGTGATTTCCTCTTCTTCCAGAACCTTGCTGTATCCCAGGTGCTCAAAAGAGCGGGCATTCAGGATCTGGTCGCCCCGGCTGGCCCGGGCAGAAAGAGGAATGAGCAGATTGGGCTTATTTAAAGCGCTGAGTTCACAGATTGCATTGGCACCGGCTCTTGAAATTACAATATCCGCTAATGCAAAAAGATCGGCCAGCTCTTTCTTAATATATTCATATTGCATATAGCCTTTGGTGTCTCTCAGACTCTCGTCTAACTTGCCTTTTCCGCAGAGATGTACCACCTGGAAATCCTTCAGAAGTTCTGGAAGGATGGATCTTACAGCTTCGTTGACAGCTGTGGCTCCCAGGCTTCCTCCGATGATCAGGATAACAGGCTTATCCGGAGAAAGTCCGGTAAAGGCCAGGCCCTTTTCTCTGCTTCCGGTGAGAAGTTCCTGACGAATAGGGGTTCCTGTAAGAACCGCTTTATCTTTAGGCAGGTTGGAAATGGTTTCAGGAAAATTACAACAGACCTTTGTGGCAAAGGGGATACAGATTTTATTGGCAAGTCCGGGGGTCATATCTGATTCATGGATGAAAGTAGGGATTTTTCTCCTGCTTGCAGCGATTACTACAGGAACTGTGACAAAACCGCCTTTGGAAAAGACAACGTCTGGTTTCAGTTTCTTCATAAGTTTTTTCGCTTCCATGAATCCTTTCAGAACCCGGAATGGATCTGTAAAGTTTTTAACATCAAAGTAGCGCCTTAATTTACCAGAAGAGATTCCGTAATAAGGAATCCCAAGTTCTTCAATAAGTTTTTTTTCAATTCCTTCATAGGAACCAATGTAAGAAATTTTATATCCTAGTTCCTTTAATCTGGGTATCATGGCAATATTAGGGGTTACATGTCCGGCAGTACCTCCGCCGGTAAGAACGATATGTTTCATGGTGTTCCTCCTGATTTAAAAAGTAACTACAACTATATGATAATATGATACACTTGCGGGGAAAAGTCAAGAAAAGTTAGGAGTTTCATGAGTAAAATAAAAGAAAAGAACATCAGTGCAAAGCTTCGATCTGCTGAAGAAGCAAAGGACCGGGAATTTGAACAGTGGGTACAGCAGCAATTTATGGCAGAAGCGGCGGCTATTGAAAAAGAGATTGATGAGATCCCCGATTCTGAAGAATTTGAACCTACAGAAGAAAAATTCCAGAAGCTTTTGCAGAGAGCAAAAGAGCAGGGCTCCGTCTATTCAGAGCCTGAATCTATACAAACGAAAGTAAGCGAAGATAGAGCCAAAGAGAAAAATGGTATTATAACCAGCGAAAAAATTATAAGTAAAAAACTGAATAATGAAAAATTGAATAAGGAACCAAAAGAAACTGACCATATAAGAAGCAGACGCAAGTTTGCAGGAGTAGGAGAGAAGGTGGTAAAGTGGGCTGCTGTTGCGGCGATAACAGTATTTGGAATCTTCGGAGTTTCCATGACCAGTGAGGCGAACAGGGCTTATGTGATGGAGACAGTTAATAGCATGACGGGGAAGAGTACAGAAACGGAAGTTGATAATGATGACATGTTAAGTAATGCTACAACTGAAGAGGAGGCATGGGAGAATATTATAAGCACATTCAATATAGAAATGCCTCAATTTTTTTACTGGCCAGAGGGATTTGAATATAAAGACTATACTGTTGATATAGACGCTCAAACAGCGATTGTTCAATATATGAGAAGTGAAGAGTCTATATGTTTTATGGTTATTTCTAATATACAGAATGCTTCTCTTTTGGCAACCAGCGATTCTGGAGAAAAAGTAAAAGATATAAATAGTGAAGTAATGGAGGAAATTAATTCTACATTGTGGAGAGTATTGGATGAAGGCGATGTGCGGCCAACTTATATACTTCAGTGGGAGTATAAGAATGTATATTATGAACTGTCTGGAAAGCTTTTAGAAACAGAGATGGAAGATATTGCAAAAAATATTATGTATTAGGAGAGTGTTGTTAAATTATGAGAAAAAGAATACTGGGTTTTATTTTATCATTATGTATGATTATAGGAATGTGTATGACAGCCTATGCTTCTGAAAGTGAACCTGAGTTAGGCGATATAGTGGACGGCTCTTTGTTGACAGATGAAACCTCCTCAGAAATTGCCATATACAATCCTGCAAGAGGAAATATTTTAAATAGGGGTGTTGCAAGGGTATCAGAGATTGGAAGTGGGCGGATCAACGCCTATGGAGCAGTAATGGCAGCTGTGCAATGTGATACACTTAGGTTGGTAATTAATATACAGCGACTAGAAGGGGGAAGTTGGGTCAATATTAAGACATATACTGACACAGCCTCAAATGCCTCGCTTTTGACGAAAAGTTATAATTATAGTGTAGCAAAAGGTTATTATTATCGTGTTAGAGCAGGTTGTGTAGCTGTTAAAGCAGGAACGACAGAAACTCAAATCCCAATTACAAATGGAATTTGGATAGATTAAATTTCTAATAGTTCAAATTTTCAAGACGGCTTAAAATATGTTTATTTATTCCTACAGGAGGGCGTAAAATTTTCTGTGTCTATGGGGAAAATCTTCTTTGATAAGAACCAGATATGTATAATTGTATTGTCCAAATTTCTGGTTTTCTGCTGTC
>CASEXH010000024.1 GCA_949291945.1 uncultured Bacillota bacterium
TATCTTCAACAGATATCTTTCTTTTAGACATAAAATATGCTCCCTTCTAAGCGACAAGTTTTTATTATTTCACTTGTCTACCTAGAAGGGAGCATAGCAATTAATGCGACAGCCTCTTTTCTTGACATAGGTGTAATGATAGTGTATAGTGTGTATGTAATAACATCACATTAATAACAACAATAACCACGCTGTAAAAACAGCCTGTGACTACAAATACTGGAGGTGTATCCCACTTTGCATATACTCATATCAAACACTTCTGACAAGCCTCTGTATCAGCAGATCAAGGAACAGATCAAGGACGCAATTTTAAGGGAGGAACTGACCGAAGGAGATCTTCTTCCTTCTATCCGCTCTTTTGCCAATGATCTGAAGGTCAGTGTTCTGACCATACGGAGAGTCTATGAGGAACTGGAGAAGGAAGGGTTTGTCGTCAGCCAGACAGGTATCGGCACTTTTGTATCCGCCGGCAATGCGGAACTGCTGAGAGATTCCAGGAGAAGGCTTGTAGAGCAGAAAATGCAGGATATGATAGAAACCGCCCATTCTCTGGGGATTACAAAAGAAGAACTAAATGAAATGATGGACATTCTCTACGAGGAGGAGTGAAATGGACAGGGTTTTAGAAGTAAAGAATTTAAACAAATCCTATGGCAGATTTGCACTGAAAGATGTGAGCTTTTCTCTGCCGGAAGGCTGTATTACCGGCTTTATCGGAATAAACGGAGCGGGAAAAACGACCACTCTCCGTTCTATCCTTGGTCTGGCTAAAGGTGTCTCAGGAAGTATCCGGTTTTTCGGTATGGATATGAAAGGACATGAAAAACAGATCAAAAACCGGATCGGCGTTGTTCTGGACAGCGACTGTTTCTATGAGGATCTGTCCCTGGAAGAAATAAAGAAGATCCTGGCCCCGGCCTATTCTTCCTGGTGCGATCAGGATTACCGGTCTTATCTGGAAAGATTTTCTCTGAATCCAAAGGAAAAGATCAAAAATCTCTCCAGAGGAATGAAGATAAAATATTCCCTGGCCCTGGCTCTCTCCCATAAGCCTGAACTGCTGATCATGGACGAGCCCACCAGCGGTCTTGATCCCTTATTCCGCAACCAGCTTCTGGAACTTCTCCGGGATTATATGGAACAGGGCGGAAAGGGCGTATTTTTTTCTACCCATATCACCTCAGATCTGGATAAGATCGCCGATGTGCTGATCATGATTGATCAGGGACATATTGTATTTCAGGAAGATAAAGATGCGCTTCTGGACCGATACCGTATGGTAAAAGGAAGCAAGGAAAATCTGGAAGAAGTCCGAAGCCTGCTGTTTCATATTCATGAAACGGATTTTGGTTTCACCGGTATGACCAGTCATATCTCTCAGATACAGAAGCTTCTTCCTAATGCACTTTTAGAACGCCCCACAGTGGAAGATATTATGCTGAGCCATACCAAAGGAGGGATGAAGAATGCTGCTGAGTTTAGTTAAAAAAGATTTTATACTGGTAAAGAAATATGCCCTTTTTATGGCTGCCATCTGCTTCCTGCTGCCTGTTTTTTTCCTCTCCCGGCTGCCGGAATTTGCAGGGCCTCTGGCCTTTTTTATCTCTGTGGTCTATTCCATATTTCTTCTTCTCCAGTATGTTTTTCTGAAAGAATATCAGTCTCCCAAGGCCGCACTTCTTCTGTGTGCTTCTCCCTATCCCCGGCGGCTTATGGTACTGGGAAAATATGTGTTCTGCCTGATCCTCTATGTCGCCAGCAGCCTGATCTACTGGATCAATACACAGATCTTTCCGGGGCTTGTCAGATTTCATTGGGAAATGGCTGTTCTGATCTTTTTTATGGTTACCATCTTCTACAGTGTTTATATTCCTCTGGAATACCGTCTGGGATTTGAAAGGACAAAATTTATCACCATGTTTATCATTATGGCCTGTCCTTTTGCGGCTCCCTTTATCCTTCAAAAAGGAGCTGTTATCCAGCGCTATATAGAGCTTCTGCCTCCGATGCTTTTCTACGGCGCACTCTTATTTGTCAGCCTGGCGGCAATGGTGATATCTGCCTGTTTATCTGTCTGTTTTTACGAACATACAGATTTATCATAGACAAGCACTTGTGCCTGCCAGTCCAGACCCTACTATGCATGAAAGCCTATTGTTTATTGTCATAAAAAATCCCCGCAGAAAGATAGAGCGCAGGCACTCTGATTTTCTGCGGGTTCTTTTGTTTATTCTACTTATTCTTCCACCACTTCCAGGAAAGCATTTTCCCACTCTCCGGCCCGGATTTCTCTTTCTTCTTTTTCCAGATAGATCCTGGTGGTAAATACCAGTTCTCCCTGGTTTACAAAGATTTCTATAATAGAGCTGTCTATTAAGATCAGCAGGTCCTCTATCTTATTTTCTACCCGTCCTGTTCTTTTTCCTCTGCCTCCGCCGCAGGCTGCAGGAGTTCCCTTTCCATCCAGGAAAGACAGCTCCACCTGATCTCCCTGGACAGTAACTGTCAGATGGTTCTTCTCTGTGCCGATACAGATCTGCCTTTTCTCTCCCCAGATCTGAGCAAATACTGCCTTCAAAGTCTTGTCCGCCCAGCGGTATCTTCCATTTTCAGGGACCGCTCTTTTCCAGTTCAGATTCTCCAGTTCTCTCACCGGCATCCGATAGATCTTCCCATCATGGCAGGTCAGTTCCGCCGGGATAGTCAGACAGTGCTGCCAGCCGTTTTCCACGGAAAGATTTCGGTGAGTTTCGGCAGTGTCAGGCACCCCTGCCCATCCTATAAGGATCCTTCTGCCATCCTCTGTTTCAAAGGACTGAGGAGCATAAAAGTCAAATCCCATATCCCATTCCCGGAAGCTCTCCTCCAGGTTTTTCATCTGTGAAAAAAACACATAGCCAGACTGATAGATATTCTGGAATCTGTCTTCCCGGGCTTCCAGTCCCTGGGGACAGAAGGAAAGGATCCGCTCTCCGGATAATGGAAAAATATCGGGGCATTCCCACATATAGCCGAAGGGCGTTTCCGGTACCAGTTTCCGGTACAGACGCCAGTTTTTCTTATTTTCTGAGACATAGATCAGGACGCCCCCTTTATCCCGGCGTTTTCTCTGGCTGTCCCAGGCTCTGGCTCTGGCCCCCAGGACCATGTAATATTCTCCCTCTTCCTTCCATACCTTAGGGTCCCGGATATGCTGGGTCATGTTCTCCGGATAATCTTCCATACCAAGGAGGATCGTTTTTTCGGACATATGCTGCCCGTCTTCAGACTCCACCAGAATCTGAGTGCTGATCCTGCCGGCGTCGATATAATCGTAATCTCCCGGCTTCTTCACATTCCCGGTATAAAAAATATATATTTTATTATCTTCCACAAGAGCAGAACCGGAATAGACCCCGCTGGCATCCTGGGGAATATCCGCAGTCAGTACCGGCTCCCGGTATTCCCAGTGAAGGAGATCTTTGCTGACACAGTGGCCCCAGTATCCTCCCCCTCCGTTGACGTTCAGTGGTGAATACTGGAAATATGCCTGGAACTCTCCTTTAAACTGGCACAGGCCGTTGGGATCATTCAGCCAGCCCACAGGAGGCATGATATGATACCTGGTCCGGAAAGGACAGCCGGCAACTGTCCTTCCCATTTTTTCTTCTGCTTCTTTTGCTTTTTGAAAACCGTATTTCATAGCTGTCCCTCTTATTCTGTGATCACTGCGATCTTATCTCCCACCGCCACAGTTCTCTCTGCTTCTCTGTCTGCATGAGAGCCTTCCACAGGCTCTGTGAAGATCAGGCAGGCTGCAGTGTCATAGCCTTCTTCTGCGATCTTGTCCTTGTCAAAATCCATAATGCAGTCTCCGGCTTTCAGTTTCTGTCCTTCTGTCACATGCACATCAAAGTATTTTCCTCCAAGCTGTACCGTATCGATCCCTACATGGATCAGCAGGCCGTTTCCGGCTTTTGTGCGGAGACCTACCGCATGTTTTGTATCCATGACCATCTCAATTGTACAGTCTGCGGGAGCATAGATCTTTCCTTCTGCAGGAAGGATAGCCACTCCGTCTCCCAGGACTTTCTCGGCAAAAGTAGGATCCTTGACCTTTTCGATCCCTACAAATTCTCCGGGAACAAAAGCGTAGATTTCTTCAGGAAGCTCTGCTTTTTCTGAGGGCTCTGTTTCTTTTTCTTCTGAAGAAGAATCGGACACGCCTCCCGCTTGGGAAATTTCCGCACCTGAAACTGCTGCCGGCTCTGCCTTTGCATTTTTCCTGTCAAAGATCGTACCGATCAGAACAGCAAAAGCAAATCCTGCTGCCAGAGCGATCACATGGGCAATGATATAATTGATATAGCCGTTATGAGCCGGATCTGCCAGAGCAATTCCCGGTACTACGGTTGTTCCGAATCCAAGAGCCGCCAGATCTGTAAAGTATACCACAGCGCCTCCTATAGCGCCGCCCAGGCAGCCGCCGATGAGCGGATAGCGGTATCTTAAGTTCACACCGAAAAGAGCCGGCTCTGTAATGCCGAAAAGCACGGAGATAAAACTGGGGATACAAAGTTCTTTTGCCTTGGCTTCCTTTAAATTCCTTACCAGATAACCCAAAACAGCACCGCCCTGGGCAATGATAGCCACGGACATCAGTGGATTCAAAAAGTTTCTTCCAGTGTCTACTAAAAGCTGTGACTCAATGGCCCCGAACACATGATGGAGACCGGTGATCACGATCAGCTGCTGCACACCGGAGAAAGCGGCGTATCCGATCACGCCCAGGTGCTGGGTCATCCATACCAGGACAGCGGTAATGCCGTTTGCCAGTCCTCTTCCTACCGGTCCGATGATCATAAACAGCAGGAAGGAGCTTACGAGAGTGGTAAGGAGAGGAGATACCAGAAGCCTTATGACCTCAGGCACTTTCCGCTCAAAGAAAATATCCAGCTTGGCCGTGACGATACCGATAAGCAGGGCTACGATAATACCGCCCTGGAAACCGATCAGTTCTACCGGAAGCCCGAATATATGAAGGGTGGTTACATCTACCGTCCCCTGGGCCGCAGCGCTGGCGTCAGCCAGACTGTTTGTCAGCATGATACAGCCGATAACAATGCCCATGATGGGCCGTCCGCCGAACCGCTTCACCGTACTGTAAGCTACACACAAGGGCAGGAATCCAAAGATAGCTCCCGAGGATATATTGATCAGTCTTGAAAGACCGTAAAGGGTATCGTTGTTCTGGACAAATTCAATATTTCCCAGGACACTGGACAGGCCGGTAAGAAGAGCCGCCGCCAGGATCCCAGGCATGATCTCGATAAACACATCAGAAAGGGCCTTTACCGCTCTTTGAAGAGGGTTCATTCTTTTATTTGCCTTTGTCTTCAGGTCTCCCAGGCTCATACTGTCCATATGTATAGAGTCTGCCAGCACCTGGCACACATCGTTGACCAGACCTGCCCCGAAAATAATCTGAAGCTGATCACCTGCTACAAACACACCTTTCACCAGGTCCACGTCCTCAATCGCCTTTGTGTCTGCTTTGTCGTTGTCTTCCAGCACCAGCCTGAGGCGGGTAGCACAGTGGGCCACACCTAAAATGTTGTCTCTGCCGCCTACCAGCCGGACAATCTCTGCCGCTATGTTCTCATAACGTTTTCTTTTTTCAGCATCCATCTTTTAAAACCTCCATCTTTTTTATCGGAGACATGTCTCTCATTTTCCCGGGTATGAACAAATGCTGTTTGCTTTGTCCTTGTAATTATTATTATACTGGAATATAATCTATATCATATAGACAAATGTTGTTTTATCATACAGTTATGTTGGAGGAATCATGAAAGACTATATTTTTTCAAACGACTTTTCCAGAAATCTGGACGCCATGATCTATACCTGCGGTTATGAGACCTGCGCTCCCTCCCACAGCTATGGTCCTGTGGTCCGCAGCGGCTATCTGATCCATTATATTCTAAAGGGAAAAGGAATCTATAAAACGGACGGACATATCTATCCGCTGAAAGAAGGGGACGCTTTCCTCATACGCCCCAATACCCTGATCTACTATGAGGCGGACAAATATGATCCCTGGACATACACCTGGATCGGCTTCCAGGGAATTAAGATCGAAGAGTATTTAAAGAGAACCTCTCTTCTGGAAACTCCTTATTTTCACTACGGGAAAGATGACCGGGTCCGGCTCTGTCATGAAAAAATGTTTGAGGCCTATAAACTGCCGGAAAACAGGGATCTGATGATGAATAGTATCCTTTATGAATATCTCTATCTCCTGGCCAGCAAGTTTCCCAGAAAATATGTGCCCGCCAAGGAAAAGAAAATCTCCTATGTGGAAGAAGCCCTCCGGTATATTGAAAACAACTACGCCCACACCGTAAATATCCAGGTGATCGCCGATTATCTGAGTATTGAAAGGACTTATCTTTATCGGCTTTTTAAAGATATCACCGGTTCTTCTCCCCAGGAGTATCTTCTGGACTACCGGATCCGCCGGGCCTGCAGCCTGCTGAAGGAAACAGACCTTCCCGTCAGCGATATCGCCAGATCCGTAGGGTACAATGACGCCCTGTATTTCTCCCGACTGTTTAAACAGAAAAAAGGACGGACCCCTACCCTCTACAGAGAAGAAAACCATTCTGATAAAATGTAAAATTTCTGTATAGTTTTTGAGAAATGTTGACCTGTCTGTCTCTTTATATTATCATGGGGATAACTTAAATACCTGACAAAAATCCCATGATGGAGGAGGTAAAATCTATGTTTAATTTCTTTTCCAGTTCCAGCAGTAAAGGACGCTACCCCAATCCCAACCGTGGAGGTTCTCACTATCAAAGAGGTGGCTTTTTCAGAAATTTCGGCAGTTTTTCCGGCTCAGGAAGCGGACGTCGCCGTTATAATCAGAATCAGCAGCCTTACCCTGATCAGGGATACGCTCAACAGTCTGCTGCTCAAGGTTCCTCTCAGGTATGCCCAAACTGCGGCATGCAGGTTCCTGCCGGATCTAAATTTTGTCTCTCCTGCGGGGCAAAAATGAATACTGCCGCTTTCTGCACCAACTGCGGAAAACCGGTTCCCCCGGGTTCTAAATTCTGTCCCCAGTGCGGCAGCCCTGTGAATCTGTGAGCTTTTTGAAAAAGGCAGGGGAATACACAATCAAGAAACGGCTGGGACAGGGCCGGTACGGTATCTGCTATCTGGCAAAAGACGATCAGGACCGGCCTGTAGTCCTGAAATATTTCCGGCCGAATACCCGAAAAAAACACGGAGATTTTATTCAATGGGAGGCTGTGATCCTTTCCGGACTCTCCCACCCTTCGATTCCTCAATTTCTGGGAGTGGTCAATAGCCGATGGGGATATTTTTTTGTTCTGGAATATATGAAGGGAGATTCCCTGAAAACTCTCCTCTTTCAAAAACGCAAGGAGTTTTCTGTCGAGGAGATTTTTCAGATTGGCGAACAGCTTCTGGAAATCCTTCTCTATATTCACAGCCGCAGCGTGGTACATGGGGATATCAGTATTTCTAATGTTCTCTATGACGGTCTCCAGGTTTCTCTTATAGATTTCGGTCTTTCCTCCTATACCGGACAGGAAGGAGGAAAGAAAGATCTGGACTACGCCTGTTTTGGAAATCTCCTTCTGTATCTTCTCTATTCCGGCTACCATGGTCCCCAAAAAGGAGCCTGGTACGAAGAACTGCCATTAAACCAGGGACAGGAGGAATTTCTAAAAAGACTTTTAGGATTAAAAGATAACTTTACCCAGACGGAAATCGTAAAAAAGGAATTTTCCAGAAATTTTCGCCCATAAAATTTCATGACGAGTCCGAAGGACCTCCTACATAAAAACAGCTATGCCTTGGCAGATAAATCTCTGCCTGTATGCATAGCTGTTTTTCACTGATTTCAAATACCTGTTTATTCCGTTCTCAGAGCTGTCACCGGATCGCTCTTAGCCGCCTTCTTAGAAGGAATCAGTCCTCCGATCAGAGTCAGGACCACACTGAGCAGGATCAGGATCAGCGCCGGCGCCGGCTGAAGCACCGCATTGATATTATTGGTGCCTGCCAAATGATGAATCAGGGCGTTGCCCGGTATCAGCAGCAATAAGGTGATGATGATCCCCAGAAGTCCTGCGCACAGACCGATGATAAAGGTCTCTGCATTAAATACCTGGGAAATGTTTCCCTTAGAAGCACCGATAGCCCGGAGAATACCGATTTCCTTCTTCCTCTCCAGCACACTGATGTAGGTAATAACGCCAATCATAATCGAAGATACCACCAGAGAAATCGCTACAAAAGCAATCAGCACATAACTGATGATGTCAATGATATCCGTCACAGAGGACATCAGGGTTCCCACCACATCTGTGTATGTAATCACCTGTTCGTCTTTTCCTGCTGCTTCCATACGGCTATTATAATTATCCAGAATATCCACCACATATTCTTTGCTCTCAAAGTCTTTCGGATAGATGGCAATACCACTTGGCACAGCAAAGTCCACATAGCCCAGATTTCTCAGATTTCCTTCGTAAGTAGCGTCCTGTGTAGAATTCATGGACATAAAAAGCTCTGCCATTTCCTCTCCGTCCATATTGATCTGGAAGGCATTGGAAAATGCCTCTGCATCAATGTTCATGGCGGACTGAAGATTTTCTCCGATCTGAGCAATGGCCTGGGTCATAGCTGTTTCCATGGCGCTGCTGATTTGTCCCATCATCTGCTCCATGGCAGAAGAAATCTGGCTCTGGAGTGCCTGTGCCAGCGTACCGGAGTAGGAATCCATAAGCTGCTGCATATAGCTCTCCATGGACTGGGAGATCTGATCCCGGAGACTTCCGGTATCGATCATGGAAGACAGCCCCTGGGTCAGCCTTGCCTGGGCATCCTCTGTATTCAGGTATTCCAGGAAATAATCGTCTATCTGTGCCGGATCCGGAAGGCTGTTGGCTGCGGCATAGCTTTGATAGCCTGCTGCCAGGTTTCCTGCCAGATTTTCCAACTGTTCCTGGGTCACCCAGACCTCTCCATTGGTCTGGAAAATTTCCGTTCCCCATCTGCCCAGAATCTCCTGAGCTTCTGATGTCTGGAGATACTCCAGAAGATAATCATCGAACATCTCCGGATCTATCTGACCGTTCTCATCGGTCAGTCCGTTCTGGGCCGCATATGTCTGGAAGCTGGTCAGCACCTCTCCAAACATCTGCTGGAGCTGTTCAGATGAGACTGTTACAGTGCCATTCTGGGCCATGATCTCTTTCACACTGTCACAGAGAATTGTCCTGGCTTCTTCTGTCTGTAGATATTCCAGGAAATACTCTCCCAGCCGGGAATAATCTGCCTGAGGATTTCCCTGGGCATATGCCTGATATCCCTCCAGTAATCCTGAGATCATAGTCTGCATATCTTCTGAGGTTACCTGGATATTCAAGCTGCTCATCAGATCTCCCAGATTCATTTCCGGCATCTGGGGCAAATCCAGAGTAATACTTCCCAGATCCAGCATACCTGAAAGATCTAGCGTACCGGGATCAATCCCCTCCATTCCTGAAAGGTCAAAGGAACCGGTAAGACCCTGGGTCATAGTGCTTTCATCAAACTGGAAAGCCTCCCGAAGAGCGTTTTCATCTATGGTTACCAGAGAGTCCATATTAAAGTCTGACTGGCTGCTCTCTTCCCCGAAATTCTCGTTAGTAAAAACATTTACCGTATGATCTGCCAGCTGTTTCTGTACGATCTCCTTATTTTCTGCCTCCTGGACTACATGTTCCGTTAGAGCAGAAGTATAGCCGATACCTGTGGTGAGAAGAGCGCCGCTTACATCCTCCCTTGGCTGTACGATCCCCACGATCTTCAGGTCTTCTCCCTGGTCCACCAAATCATTCATATATTCTTTATCATCAGTCTTATCTCTCCAGACCTGATACTGGTCGTCATATTCATAATAGTCTGCGCTGTTTACCAGTTTAAAAGTAATTCCCAGGATATCCTCATATGTATAAGTTCCCATGTCTTCCGGAACTTCCACATTTTCTTCATTGATGAACTGGCGGATCATGTCGTCCAGCTCCACAGAATCCCGCAGTCCCATGGTATACAGCATAAAATCGCTGATACTTCCCCCGGAAGTAAGCACCAGCACACATTCATTATAGTTCTTGGGCCAGCGTCCCGCCTTTACGTCATACTGATCTATATACAAGTTGGTATTTTCCGGCATCTCATAAAACACATCTGTACTCATCATAGAGGACATCATACTGCTGGAACTGCTGGATGATCCGAAGCCCAGCGCTTCAAAAGAACTGTCCGGATTAACCTGCCGCACATCCTCCTCGTCCTGAAGGTATATCTGCGGAACCACATCATAGGAGTATTCAACCGCATTGGTATACTCCTCAATGCCGCTGTCCCCGCTGTCCAGATATTTTTTAAGAGACTCCAGGTCATTGGAATCCATGGTAGAAAACATATCCGTGACCATGTTAATGACGTTGATATCTCCAGACTCTTTTGCCTCTTCCCCTCCGGCCGTGTCCCCGGAAAGCATGGAAGAGAAATCTACTCCCGTACTTTGGATCTCCAGAGGGTATTCCGACAAAGTTTCTTCTTCTACATTCTGGATGTAGTCGTTGACTCCTGTAGACAAAGCCAGGATCAAAGAAATACCGATGATCCCGATAGACCCTGCAAAAGAGGTCAGAAGGGTCCTGGCCTTCTTTGTCCGCAGATTGTTGAAGCTCAAAGACAAAGCCGTCAGAAATGACATGGAAGATTTCCCCATATTTTTATGCTGAGGAGGCTCCTCCGTCTCCTGATCCAATAGAAACGGATCTGTGTCTGAGCGGATCTTTCCGTCTCTTAAATTTACGATCCTGGTGGCATATTCCTGGGCCAGTTCCGGATTGTGAGTGACCATGACTACCAGCCGGTCCCTTGCCACCTCTCTTAAAAGATCCATCACCTGAACGCTGGTATCGCTGTCCAGAGCCCCGGTAGGCTCATCGGCCAGCAAGATATCCGGGTCATTAACCAAAGCTCTGGCAATGGCCACCCTCTGCATCTGTCCTCCGGACATCTGGTTTGGCTTTTTGTGAAGCTGTTCTCCAAGGCCTACTTCTTCCAGCGCTTTAATGGCTCTCTTCCGTCTCTCCGCTTTTCCTATACCGGAAATAGTCAACGCCAGTTCTACATTAGCCAGAACCGTCTGGTGCGGGATCAGGTTATAACTCTGAAAAACAAATCCGATAGTATGGTTCCTGTAGGAATCCCAGTCCCGGTCTTTATATTTTTTGGTAGAAATACCGTTAATGATCAGATCCCCGCTGTCATATCGATCCAGGCCTCCAATAATATTCAACAGTGTGGTCTTTCCTGAACCGCTGGGGCCCAGGATTGCCACAAATTCATTATCTCTCAGGTTCAGGCTCACATCGTCTAAGGCTTTCTGCACCAGCTTTCCGGTCCGGTATTCCTTGCAAACATGTTGAATCTGCAGCATTTGCTATACGTCCTTTCTTTATCAAATCAAACTCTTTTGGAAAACAAAGCAGGGCCGCCTGCTTCAGATCCCTTCCCCCTTGATCTGGTCCAAAAGAAAGCACAATAAAATGCTACTACAATTAAAAGGAAAATACAACGGTCAATCTTTTTCTCTTCTCTTACTATTTTCTCTTTTCATAATCGTTCAGAGCCTGTACTGCCTGTGGCGCCATAGGAATCAACGCCGTCATATTAAAAATTGTCATCAGACCCACTCCGAAGTCTCCCAGATCCCAGACAAACGTATAGGCCGCCAATCCTCCCACAAACAGCATGACAAGAGCCAGGATTTTATACATCGTCTGTGAAATCCAGTTATCTCCGAAAAGGTAGGCAATATTAGGTCTTGCGTAAAAAAGAATACCTATAAAAGTGGAAAAACTGAAAAGCCAGAGAATCACCGCAATAAACACCCCTCCCAGGCTTCCCAGATGGTAGTTCATAGCAGTCTGAAGCAGATCCATGCCTTCCAGTCCGGCGGTCATGCTTTCCGGAGTCAGCAGCATGATCATAGCCGTACAGCTGCAGATGACCAATGTATCGATAAATACCCCCAGAGCCTGAAGGAGTCCCTCTTTGGCAGGATGGCTGATATCTGCGGCGGCTGCTGCACAAGGGGCCGAGCCAGAGCCTGCTTCATTAGAGAAAAGTCCTCTCTTTGCCCCGTTCATGATCACAGCACCAATCCCTCCTGCCGCTGCCTGGCGAAAGCCAAAGGCCTCTGCAAAGATCCTTTGAAAAACTCCCGGAAGGGCCTCCAGATTTGTCAGAATAATAAAGAAAGTGACCAAAAGGTAACATACCGCCATGACCGGTACCATAATGTCCAGTACCCGGATGGTGGCGTGTTTCCTCAGGACGATCACCGCCGCCAGAGTCACCAGGAAGATCGTCGTAAAAAGCGGCGGTATCTGAAAAGCATTCTCAAAGGCAGAGGACACAGAGTTTCCGATCACCTGGCTGATCCCGCACCAGCAAACCAGACCGGACAATGCGAATAGACAAGCCAATAAAGACTTTTTCTTTCCTTTTTTGTTCTTTCTGAAAAAGTGGTGGATATAATAGGCAGGGCCGCCCCGGTATCCTCCGTAAAGGGGGTCTTTTTCCTTGTAAAGCTGGGCCAGGGTAGCCTCTGCAAAAGCGGTGGAAGAACCCAGCAGGGCGATAAGCCACATCCAGAACACTGCTCCCGCTCCTCCTGCAGAAATGGCAGCCACCACACCTACCAGATTTCCCATCCCAACTCTGGTAGCAGTAGATACGATCAGTGCCTGGACGCCGGAAATCGCCCCTTTGGGTCCCTCGCTTTTCTTCTCCGTAACTACCCGGATCATATCCGGGAACATCCGGAAGGGTAGGAATCTGGTCCGGATAGTAAAGTAAATCCCTGAAGGGATCAAGATCAGCACCAAAAGAGAAATCCCCAGAGAACTGCCTCCCGGCAGGGGTATGGTGATAAAATCTCCCCATAAAATATCAAATACAGCATAAAAAATCCTCATGAAGCCGCTGACTGCTTCCCGAAAAAAATCCATCATTGATCCATATCCTCACGATCTGTAATATTTCCTTGTGGAGTCAGTAGTTTTAGTATATAGTAAGAATGTAAATCTGTAAAATCAATAGTTATAATACTATAGATCGAAAAAATCGATATTTAAAATTGTTTAATATAGAACTGCAGGGGAGAAAAAGTATGGATACCAAGAATTTAACTACCTTTATCTATGTGGCGGAACTGCGCAGCTTCACAAAAGCCGCAGACCGTCTGGGATTTTCCCAGTCTACGGTCTCCTTTCAGATCAAACAACTGGAAACCGAACTGAGCTGTCAGCTCTTTGAACGGATCAATCATACTGTCCATCTCACAGAAAAAGGCCGGGAAGTCCTGGAATACGCTCATCAGATCAACCGGATGACCCGGGAACTGAAAGACAGCATGAAAGAAGAAGCTTCCTCCGGATATATCCGTCTGGCCATGGCAGACTCCCTGTGCACCTCTCTTTTGTCCAGGGATTTTCTCCATTTCCGGAAGCTTTATCCCAATATCTCCCTGAAGATCATTGCCGCAGGGACTGAAGAAATGTTCCGTTTGATGAACCACAATGAAGCGGACGCTATCCTGACGCTGGACAATCACATCTACAATACAGAGTATCGGATCTTCCGGGAAGAGAAGGTTCGCACCTTTTTTGTGGCCGGAGCCGGTACCAGGATTGCCTCTGCTTCTTCTCTTTCCATAGAAGAACTGCTCCTCCAGCCCTTTATCCTGACAGAGAAAGGCATGAGCTACCGGCGGCTGCTGGAGGAAAGACTGGCAGAACTTTCCCTGGAAATCCAGCCAATCCTGGAAGTCGGAAGTACAGAGCTGATCTGCTCCCTGACGGAACAAGGAGCCGGTATCTCCTTTCTTCCGGAATATGTCATAAAGGACAGAGTAAAGGCCGGAACACTGGTCTGTCTGCCAGTGTCCGGCCTGGAAATCCATGTATGGAAACAGCTTCTGTATCATCGGAATAAATGGGTGTCTCCTCAGATGGAGACGGTATTGAAGTATTGTGTGAGCAGGGAGTTTAAATAAAGGATTTCATATGCCATTCTCTCTGGAGGACCATTTTAATAGTTTCTCCTTTCTGGGCCACCAGGAAATCCCCGTCGATTTTTCCTGCCGCCATTTTCTTCAGGATTCCCCAGCCGCCCTGGATTTTGGAAAGCCTTCCGCCGATCATATCCGCCAAGGGCTGTATGTACTCCTCTATTTCTTCCAGGGGATAGATACCTGTATCGATGATATAAAAGTTTTCAAAGCCACGGAACATAGTCCGCATATATTCCTCAGTAGCTTCCGGACCTTTTTCTTCCAGGATCCGGCTCAGATCCAGGCGGGAATTTTTCATATACTCCATCCATCCGTGGCTGAGAAAAAATCCATCTTTTGGTCTTTTCAACTCTTTCAGGTTCTCCCCGGACAGGAGGATATCCACACAGTCTCTGGTCTTGGGCACGATCAGCGGAGCATTTACGGCCTTAAGACCGGCAGTTGCTCCTCCGCAGCCGGAGACACACAGGAGGATTCTCTCCATATCTTCCATTTGATCGATCATACCCTGGAGATACTTCTGCAGCTCCATGGGACTACTGTGGAGGCTTTGAGGGATAAAGCGGACCTCTCCTTGAAATCCTGCCTCTTCCACTGCTTTTAAAAGTTCCCTCTTTAGTGTAGGACAGGACAGAATAATCTTTTTTTCCATAACTTTTAACCCTCTTTCTCAGGATTTTTCCTGCTCCGCTTTTCTCTCTTTCAGTTCCTGCTGCATCTCACGGTACATATCCATTAAAGCGTTTCCAACTGCCATAGGACAGCAGGCCCCTTTACTGGTATCTCCTCTGGTAACTTTTCTTGCTGTATAAGAAGGACAGGAACCGCTGGAATTCAGCTGGTCCACAATAGTCTCAATACTGATCCCTCCTCTTGCAGAGATGGAGATCATCCTGGAAAGTCCTACCATAAAGTTATTGCAGCCTCCTGTGGATCCTTTGCTGAGATAGGTCTCTAAAAGCGCTCCCGTATGGGGGTCAAAAAGAGCAATGCAGTGCAGACTTCCGCAGCCGGTGATCAGCTTCCGCTTCTTGCCGATCACATCATCACTGACCAGAAGGATCTCTCCTCTTTTCAGTCCCTCTCCCGGAGTCACTTCTTTCTTTTCTTTCTTCATCTCGGTATTCAGGATACCCACTCTCCTGCAGCCGTCCCGGAAGATGGTGATCCCTTTCAGCCCTTTTTCATAGGCGTATAGATACAGGTTCTCCGTCTCCTCTTTCGTAAAGCTGTTGGGGACGTTTACCGTGGAGCTGATAGAGGCGTCAATATGTTCCTGCCATGCGGCCTGCATGTTGATCCTCTGACGGTAGTCCAGGGTCATGGCGGTGACAAAATATTCCGGCAGATCTTTATCATCTTCTATGTTGTGCTGTTTCATATAGTTTTCCACGATCTTGGTATAAACCTTGTAATATACATCTGTGCCGTGGAGGGATTCCGTCTTGCGCATATAATAATTAGCATAGATAGGTTCAATCCCCCCGGAGATCCCCAGCATGGTGGAAAGAGTCCCTGTAGGGGCTATGGTTAGAAGCTGAGAGTTCCTCAGTCCGTATTTTTTCACCAGTTCTCTGGTCTTCTCTGTGGTATTAGCCTGGAAATAAGGAGTCTCCATTACCTGCCCGATGTTGCACATAGGATAAGCCCCCTCCTCTTTTGCCAGAAGAGCCGAAGCTGAAATAGCCGTATCCGCCATGGCAAATCCGATCCTGTCGCACATGGCTACGGCCTCCTCTTCTCCATAGGTAAGCCCCAGCTTAATCAAAGCATCTGCCAGCCCCATAATCCCCAGACCGATCTGCCTCCACTGCCGGACACTTTCTCTCTGCTCTTCCAGAGGATGGAGGGGCAGGCCCTCATCCAGGACTTCATTCAAAGCTTTCACTGCTGCCTTTACACATGCTTTCAGTCCGTCAAAATCAAAATAGGAATGTTCAGAAAAAGGATCCCGGACAAAGGCGGAAAGGTTAATACTTCCCAGAAGACAGCTGCCTCCTGCCGGCAGAGGTTCCTCTGCACAGGGATTCACTCCGGCATAAGTAAATGTATCCGTATTGCGCAGAAGACTCCATCCGGTGATCCGGTCCCAGAACAGAGCTCCCGGCTCAGCATAATCCCAGTTTGTATCTGTGATCTTCCGAAACAGCTCTCTGGCCTTTACCTTTTTCTCAATAACTTCCCCTGTAGTCTCTCTGGTATAGTGGAGGGTATACTCCTGATCTTTTTTTACTGCCTCCATAAAATCTTTATGGATCCGCAGGGATATATTTGCCTTGGTCACTTTCTCCAGATCTGTCTTCAGCTCTATAAAATCTGGCACATCCGGGTGAGAACAATCCAGAGAGATCATCAGGGCTCCCCTTCTGCCGTTTTGTCCGATCAGGCCTGTGACCATGGAATACAGTTCCATAAAAGATACAGAGCCGGTAGTCTCTTTGGCCGCATTGTTGATCCTGGCACCTTTAGGAGCAAGTCCGGAAATATCAATGCCGCAGCCCCCTCCATAACTGTAAGTCCTGGCCAGCTTTTTCGCACAGTCAAAGATGCTTTCTATGTTGTCCTCCGGTGGGGATATCACGTAGCAGTTGGAGTAAGTCACTTTCCGCCCTTCTTTGTACAAGCCTCTGTTGGACAGGATCCTTCCGCCGTAAAGGAACTTTTTCTCCCGGATATACCCGGCCATTTCCTCATTGCCCCCGGTAACTCTTGTGAGCCATTCTTCAAAGCTTTCCCCCTGGTTCTGGTATTTTCTTGTCCAGATATCCATTCCAAGCTGGTTCTCTTCCCCCAGCCATTCCTTTTCTGTCATGTTACACCTCCACAATATTTTGTATGCAAATCTGATGTTAGCACAATATTTAGGTGTTTGCAACAGTAAAAAACAAGATCTTGTGTTTTCACAGAAAAAAGAGGGTGTCAGCCTTTCTGGATCTCCCGGATCAGGTTTACCATCTCGATGGCTCCCTGGGCACACTCAGAGCCTTTATTCCCTGCTTTGGATCCGGCTCTCTCAATGGCCTGCTCAATGTTTTCTGTGGTAAGCACACCGAACATCACGGGAATACCGCTTTTTAAAGATACTGAGGCGATCCCTTTGGAAACCTCATTGCACACATAATCATAGTGGCTGGTGCTTCCTCTGATCACGGCACCCAGGCAGATCACAGCATCGTATTTGCCGCTTTCCGCCATCTTGGAGGCAATGAGAGGAATTTCAAATGCTCCCGGCACCCAGGCTACCTGAATATTTTCCTCTTTTACCTCATGGCGGGTAAGGGTATCCAAAGCGCCGCTTAATAACTTGGAAGTGATGAACTCATTAAATCTGGCTACGATAATTCCCACTTTAATGTCCTCAGATACTAATTTTCCTTCAAATGTTTTCATACTATGATTCTCCTTATGCTTCATTCAAATTCGTACAGTATTTTATAAATAACTACGCCAAATTCCTTTTCTATATCCTGTCTCTCTTTAGTATTTCAGCAGATGTCCCATTCTGTTCTGCTTGGTTCTCAGATACCGGATATCATGGGGATTTGCCGGGGCCTGAATAGACACTCTTTCCAGGATCTCCATGCCGAAATCCTGGAGCTGGTACACCTTATCCGGATTATTCGTAAGCAGTCGCAGAGTCTTTGCCCCCAGATCACGAAGGATCTGTGCTCCGATATAATACTCCCTTTCATCCCCTGCAAAACCCAGAGCCAGATTTGCCTCCAGGGTGTCCATCCCCTGTTCCTGAAGCTCATATGCTCGGAGCTTATTGATCAGTCCGATCCCTCTTCCTTCCTGGCGCATATAGAGAAGAATCCCTCTTCCCTCCTCCTCAATCTGCCTCATAGCTGCATGAAGCTGCTGGCCGCAGTCGCAACGGAGAGAACCGAAGGTATCTCCTGTAAGGCACTCGGAATGAACCCTGCAGAGAAGGTTTTCTCCTTCTCCCACCTCTCCTTTCACAAGAGCCACATGGTGTTCTCCATTTAGCTTGTTAATATAACCGTAAGCAGTAAAATGCCCGTATCTGGTAGGCATATCTGTCTTAGTCACCTGTTCTACCAGTTTTTCATGACGCTTCCGGTAATCCTGAAGATCCTTTATAGTAAGAAATGGGATTTTCCACTTTTTTGCCATCTGGGCCAGCTCTGAAGTTCGCATCATGGTCCCGTCTTCTCTCATGATCTCACAGCAAAGGCCGCAGGTCTTAAGTCCTGCCAGACGGAGAAGATCTACTGTAGCCTCTGTGTGGCCGTTCCTTTCCAGGACTCCGTTTTTCTTAGCCAGAAGAGGAAACATATGGCCGGGACGGCGGAAATCCTCCGGCTTTGTATCCTCTTCCACACACTTCATAGCAGTTACAGACCGTTCTGCAGCGGAAATCCCTGTGGTGGTGCTCACATGGTCAATGGATACAGTAAAGGCTGTCTCGTGATTATCTGTATTCTGAGACACCATCTGGGGAATCTGAAGCTTTTTCACATATTCCTCCGTCATCGGCATGCAGATCAGCCCTTTTCCATAAGTAGCCATAAAGTTTACATTTTCCGTAGTGGCAAACTGGGCGGCACAGATCAGATCTCCTTCATTTTCTCTGTCCGGATCATCTGTAACCAGTACCAGGCCGCCGTTTTTCAGGGCCTCCAGCCCTTCTTCTATGGTTTGAAATTTCAGCATTGTCCTCACGCTCCTTAAAATCCGTATTTTCTCAGCATTTCCATAGTAATACCTTCTTCATCTGTATTTTCCTTTCTGCCCGTCTCTGCCGGAAATATCAGGAATCTTTCCACGTATTTTCCGATCACATCAGTCTCCAGGTTTACCTGATCTCCCGGCTTTCGGTCCTGCAAAACCGTTTCCCGGGCAGTATGGGGTATCACAGAAACCTGAAAACTATCTTCAGACACTTTTGCCACAGTCAGACTGATCCCATCTATGGCAATGGACCCTTTCTCCACTACATAGCGGAGTATATCTCTCCCTGCACCGACAGTATACCAAAGGGCGTTATCATCTCTCTCAATCTTCCGGACAGTGCCTCGTCCGTCTACATGTCCCGCTACAATATGTCCGCCAAAGCGGCCATCTGCACCCATAGCCCGCTCCAGGTTTACCCGGCTGCCCGGTTTCAGACTGCCCAGAGTGGACCGGTCCAGAGTCTCATGCATCACATCCGCTCCAAAACCTCCGAGGAAAAATTCCACCACTGTAAGGCACACGCCGTTTACCGCCACGCTGTCCCCGATCTTCAGATCCTCCAGAACTTTAGCTGCTTTTACGGACACCACCGCAGATTCCCGGTTTTTCCGGATTCCCCGGATAACGCCCATTTCTTCAACAATTCCTGTGAACATTCCTATCCACCTCGCTTTCGATCAGATAATCATCTCCAAGACGGCTTATTTTTCCAGGCTTCAGGAACAGGCTCTCTTGGGGATCCGGATATCCCTGTCCCCCTACAGGCCCTTTTGCTTCTTTTCCTCCTATGAGCTTAGGAGCAATATAGGCCATGACTTTTTTAACGATTCCAGCCTGAAGGGCGGACCAGTTCAGCTCTCCTCCTCCTTCCAGGAGAAGACTGTCAATCTGCCTTTTCCCCAACTCTTTCATGAGAACAGACAGGTCAATCTTTCCCTCTTTCTCCGGGATTTCCAGCAGGGTACACCCCTTTTCTTCATAGGGGATCTGTCTTTCCCTTTCCACCTTCTGTCCAATGGCCAGGATCGTATCCACCTCTCTGGCAGTCTCCAGGATCCGGGAATCCAGAGGCGTGGAAAGATGAGTGTCACAGATGATCCGCACAGGATTTCTTCCCCCCTCCATACGGCAGGTGAGAAGAGGATCGTCAGCCAGCACAGTTCCCACTCCGGCCACAATCCCCCGATACTTGTGCCGAAGACTCTGGACATGGGCTCTGGCTGCCTCTCCCGTGATCCATTTGGAGGCTCCGGTATAGGCGGAAATCTTTCCATCCATGGTCATGGCATACTTCATCACTACATAAGGGGTACCTGTACAGATGTAGTGGAAAAAAACCCGATTGATCTCCCGGCATTCTTCTTCCAATACATGTTCCTGTACCTCTACACCATGCTGCCGGAGGATTTCCAGTCCCTTACCTGCCACCAGAGGATTGGGATCTCCTGCTCCCACTACTACTTTCCGGATACCTGCCTCCAGGATGGCCTCTGTGCAGGGAGGCTGCTTTCCAAAATGACAGCAGGGCTCCAGGGTCACATACATGACCCCATCCTTTGGCGACTGGCTGCAGTGGGCCAGAGCATTCCGCTCTGCATGAAGTCCGCCGTATTTCTCATGCCATCCTTCCCCGATGATCCGGCCGTCTTTTACAATGACAGTTCCCACCATAGGATTGGGAGAAACCCAGCCTTCTCCTTTTTTGGCCAGTTCCAATGCCCTTCTCATAAATTTTTCATCTTCTTGTGCCGTGCACATATTTCATATCACCTCATTTCTCTGTATCGGGCTTATCTGGAAGAAATTTTTACAAAAGAAAAAGCCCTGATAAAATTTTTCAGGACTTTTAAAAAACTTGACAAAAGACATATACAAAGAAATTGTTCTCTCCTTGATGTATTGTGAAATACAAAAGGCTCTGAAATGGAAATCCATTTCAGAGCCTGACCTTTTATGGTATATAAATATACAATCTCAAACGCCAAATCTTCTTTCATCCAGACTATACTGTCGGCTTCGGAGTTTCACCGAATCATGCCTTGCGGCTCGTGGGCTTTACCACCGGTAGGGACTTTCACCCTGCCCTGAAGAACTTTTTATATTATATACCTATAGATGGCACTTGTCAAATTTTTCTATTCTCCCTGCCGCAGGGCCTCTTTCATAGACAGAAGCCTTGTCTTATACAGACCCCTGTTTCCATACAATTTCTGGATCCACTCATTTAGTTTTGTCAGATAGCGCAAAATAGGCTCTGTAGCAATAGAAAATACCACAAAAAGCATAACGCACTTGGTTGACATAGAGCTAATGCCGAAAAGTCCCGGGAACAGGATACAGCTTGCCAGAAATCCGATGATACACCCTATACAGATGGCCAGGCGCAGAGGATTCAAAGGCTTGCATATCTTAAACAAGATCATAAATCCTACGATAGCCAGGAGCATGGTGGCAGCAGTAGACAGATCCTCTCCTCCCACACCGAAGGTCTGAGAGAAAATAGCCAGAGCTGCCACTACCAGCACATCTGTCAGCCCTGCCGGAAGCGCCTTCAGAAGCACGTTCTGGAGGAAATGTCCTTTGATCATATTTTTGTTTGGCTGCAGGGATAAGAAAAATCCCGGTATGCCAATAGTAAACATACTGATCAGCGAAATCTGGGAGGGACCCAGGGGGTAGGTAAACACAAATATAATAGAGACCAGCGACAGTAGGAAAGAGAAAATATTTTTCACCAGGAAAAGACTGGCGGACTGCTGGATATTATTTACCACCCGTCTTCCTTCCGCCACTACTTCAGGCATTTTGGAAAAATCCGATTCCAGAAGAACCACCTGGGCCGCCTGCATGGCCGCCTCGCTTCCCGAGGCCATGGCCACGCTGCAGTCTGCATCCTTTAAGGCCAGTACATCGTTGACACCATCTCCAGTCATGGCAACAGTCTTTCCTTTTCTCTGGAGGGCCCGTACCAGCTGCCGTTTCTGTTCCGGCAGCACACGCCCAAACACCGTATAATTTACGGCAGCTTCCTCCATTTCCTCCTTTGTCTTCAGAGTTCTGGCATCCACATACCGCTCCGCTCCGGCGATCCCTGCCTGTCTGGCGGTCTCTGACACTGTGAGAGGATTATCTCCTGAAATTACTTTCACCTCTACGCCCTGGCGGTTAAAGTAATCAAAAGTTGCCGGAGCCTCCTCCCGGATCCGGTTCATCAGCAGGATCAGAGCCCAGGGATCTACTTGCCCCTGAAGCTTCTTTCCATTAAGTTCTTCCTCATAGGTTCCGAAGATCAGAGCTCTGTATCCCTTGGCGGAATATTCCTCAATAGTGTCCTGATAGGCTTCATAAGCGCTGCCCAGGACGAATTCCGGAGCGCCCAGAACAAAATTTCCCGACTCAAACACAGCGCCGCTGTATTTGTTGGCCGAAGAGAAGGAAATGATCTTTAAAGGTTTTTCTCCTTTATATTCTGTAAAATACTGCTTCATTGCCGCCATGGTGCTGTTGTCCTCTCCCATGGCCTGAACGAAGTCAGACAGAATCCCCTTTACATTGTTCATATCCTGCTCCTCGTCCAGAAGGACGATATCCTGGACGCTCATGGCATTTTCTGTAATAGTCCCTGTCTTATCCACACAGAGAACGTTGACCCTGGCAAGGGTCTCAATACTCTTCATATCATGGAGCAGTACCTTATTCATAGCCAGACGGATACTGCTCACAGCCAGCGCTACAGTTGTCAGCAGGTACAGGCCTTCCGGTATCATACCGATCACTGCGGCCACCATAGAAGTGATGCTTCCCTGAAATCCCTCATGGCTGATAAAGAAGCCCTGGATAAAAAGGATGATCCCGATAGGGATCAGGGCAATACCTACCGCCTTTACCAGTTTGTCCAGAGAACGAATCATTTCCGACTGTTCCTCGTCTTTCATGGCCTTTGCCTTTAAAGTCAGTTTGGAAATATAGGACTCATCTCCCACTTTTTCCAGACGGGCATAACATTTGCCGGAAACGATAAAACTTCCTGACATAAGGGAATCTCCCTCTTTTTTTACAATTTCTTCAGACTCTCCGGTAAGAAGGGATTCATTTACCCGGACCTCCCCGGAACAGACCACCGCATCTGCACATATCTGATTTCCGGTCTTGAAAATCACAATATCATCCCGGACCAGAAGAGTGGAATCTATGGAACGGGTCTTTCCCTCACGGACCACGTCAGTCTTGGGTGCGTTCAGCATATTCATTTTTTCCAGAACATTCTTCGCCCGGATCTCCTGAAAAATACCGATCACTGTATTCAGGATAACTACCGGCAAAAAAGTCAGATCCCGAAAAGAGCCTGACAGACAGACCAGCACTCCCAGAACTGCAAATATCAGGTTGAAATAGGTAAATACATTTTTCTTTACAATATCTTTCGTACTTAAACTGACACTGCCGACCTCTTCATTGCTCCAGCCTGCTGCCGCCCGTTCCTCTGCCTGCTTTTTCGTCAGTCCGTATAAATAATCCGCCTTTACAGGCTCTATAGGAAATTTGATTTTCTTCTCATCAGACGGATTCTTCTCCGGCTTCTGTCTTTTTATCATGTGCGCTGTATTTCACCTTTCTTTCTCCATGCTTCTGTTTTTAAGGCAAACATTGTTAATATCATAGCACAAAAAAAGAAGGCTCTCAATTCTGTATACAAGAATTTTATTTCTTTTTAATAATTGTAATAAAATTAGGAGCAACCATTTCTACACAGAAATCAATCCCAAACTCCTCAACACCAGGATCCAGCAGAAATTGGTAATCAGCGACAGTACAGAAGTAGCCGCCACCAGCTGTGCTTACTGCAGCTAAACTGTTATGTCAGATATTTTTTTAACTTTTCGTAGCTGTCCTCACTTAACACATGTTCCAACAGACAGGCCTCATGATCGGCTGTCTCTTCCTTTACACCGGCCAGCATAAGAAGCTTCTTAAAATACTGATGTCTCTCATATACTCTCCTGGCCAGCTCCTCGCCTTTTTGTGTAAGAAGCAGACTATGGCGGTTTTTCACAATATAACCTTTTTCTTCCAAAACTTTCATAGCTGTCAGGATGGTAGGCTTTGACCTTTCCATATAGTCTGCTAAATGAACACATTTTACCTGGCCGCTTTTCTCTCTCAGCACATAAATGGCTTCCAGATAATCTTCCTGTACCTGTCCCAGTTCCATATTCTTTCACTCCTTACCTTTTCCTTCTTTTTTAGAGCCTCCTGGACTATCCTGTCTCTTATGAGATCCTTCCGTTGTCCATGGTATAGATTTTATCCGCCAGGTTCATGGTGGATCTTCTGTGGGAAACCAGCACTACGGTTTTCAGGCAGCAGGATTCCTTCAAAGACTTCAGGATAATACCTTCGTTGAGGGAATCCAGATTACTGGTAGGTTCATCCAGAAGAAGGAAGGGAGCGTCATGAAGAAAGGCTCTGGCCACTCCGATCCTCTGCTTTTCTCCTCCCGACAGGGTATCTCCCAGTTCTCCTACCTCTGTATCGTAGCCCTTAGGCAGGGTCATGATAAACTCATGAACAGAAGCTTTTTTAGCCGCTTCTATGATTTCCTCACGGCTGGCTCCAGGCTTTCCTATGGCGATATTATTGGCAATAGAGTCGTGGAACAGGTGGGTTTCCTGGGTCACATAGGATTCTGTATCCCGAAGCTGTGCTGTGGGGATCTGCCGTACATCTTTCCGGGAAAGTTTTACAGTTCCCTGCTCCACATCCCAGAACCGCATCAATAGTTTTAGGAGGGTAGATTTCCCGGAACCGCTGGCCCCATGAATCCCGATAATCTTTCCCTTAGGCATTTCCAGAGAATAGTCCTTCAGGATCACTTCTTTCTCATAGGCAAAAGTCACATGCTCTGCCTGGGCCCCTGTAAAAATAAAGTCCGGAGCATCTTCCTGAACCGGTATCTCTTCCACCAGGGGCTTTTCCTCTAAGATGGATAGCACCCGCTCTCCGCTGGCCAGAGTCTGGTTCAGATTATTGGACAGGCTGGATAGAGCCGTTACCGGTCCAAACGATCCCATCATGGCAATGGTGCAGGTAAGGATTCCTCCAAAGTCCAGTTCCCCCTGTCTTCCCAGATAAATGGTAAAAAACAACATACCAAAGGAAAAAGCCAGGATTGCCAAGGTGGTAAAGGATCTCTGAGAACCCTCCAGGCGGCTGAGATTTTTCTGAAGATTTCCAAGTTTCACTGACCGCTCCTCCATCTCCTTCATCCGTTTCTCTCCCTGTCCGTATTGAATAGTCTCATCTAAGCCCCGAAGGGAATCCAGTACAAAACTATTCAGTTCACCAAAACCGGTGCGGAATTCCATTCCCCTGCTGCCGCCTCTTTTGCCGTTCCACAGAGGGATTAAAGCTCCCACCACCACATAGGCAGCCAGTGCGAACAGACCCGCCAGGACATGATAGCTACCTATAAAGACCACCATGATCAGGGAAGTCAGAAAAGCAATGGCAATAGGAGAAATCGTATGAGCATAAAAAACCTCCAGCAGTTCAATATCTGTGGTAATAATGGAGATCAGATTTCCCTTGTCTCTCCCCTCCAGCTTTGCCGGACAGAGCTTTCTCAGAGCTGCAAAAACCTTATGGCGGATAATCGCCAGAAGCTTAAAAGCAATAAAATGGTTGCAGTACTGCTCCGCATAATGGAGAAGCCCTCGAAACACCGCCAGGATCCCCATGAGAAGAAATAGTTTTCCTGCTGTAAACCGATCTAAAAAAGTATTTTCTCCCAGGCCTTTCAGGATCCCCTGTCCTGCCAGAATAGTCAGAAAAATTGCACAAAGATATCCCAGGACTCCCAGGAAAATTGCACCGGCCATAATATGGAGTAGAGGCCGCACAAGACCTATGAGCCGGGCCATGATCTGTATCCCGCTTCTTCTTCCTTTTCTTTCCTCACTCATGCTTTGGCCTCCTTTCCGTACATTTCCAGGTTCTTCTGAGTTACATAGAGTCTTTGGTAGGCCCCCTGTTTCTCCATCAGCTCCTGATGGGTTCCCTGTTCCAGGATCTTTCCCTGATCCAGGAGATAGATCCTGTCAGAAACTGCTACATTAGACAGTCTGTGGGAGATGAGAAGGACTGTCCTGGTCCTGGCCAGCTCCCGGATCACCTCCATGATCAGATCTTCGCTTTCCGCATCGATATTAGATGTGGCTTCGTCAAAGATATATACAGGAGTATCATGAAGAAGAGCCCTTGCAAGAGCCAGTCTCTGGCGCTGTCCTCCGGAAAGGTTGGCTCCCTGCTCCAGGAGTTTTGTTTCTAATCCTTCCTGCGCATCCAGAAAGCCCAGAAGATTTACCCTGGAAAGAACGTCTTTCATTTCTTCTTCTGTGGCCCCCGGTTTTGCCATCCTGAGATTCTCCCCCACTGTTCCTTTAAAGATATAACTGTTATGCCGGACAAGGGTCACATGCTTCATCAGATCCTTCTCCTTGATCCCGGAGAGAAGTTTTCCTCCTATAAGGATCTCTCCCTGATAATTTTCCAGTTTTCCGGTAAGGAGGCCGGCAATGGTGCTCTTTCCGCAGCCGGACTCTCCTACAAGAGACACAAAGGAGCCCTGAGGGATTACAAGACTGACATCTTTCAGGATCCGCCTGTCTTTTTCATAGGAAAATCCCACTTTCCAAAGTTCAATGTCAAAATTCTCCCGGGGCATACTCTCTTCCCCGTCTTTTGGCTCTTCCTGGTCCAGAAGCCGGAAGATCTTGTCGCTGGCTGTCATACCGTTCATGGCAATATGGAAAAAGGATCCCAGAAGACGCAGAGGGATAAAGAACTCAGAAGCCAGAAGGATAATGGTCAGGGTTCCGGAAAAATCCAGTCTTCCTGTCAGGAATTCACTGACCGCCACCATCATTCCCACAGCAGCGCCCCCATACGCCACAATGTCCATAACACTGGTAGAGTTCAGCTGCATAGTCAGGACTTTCATGGTGATCCGCCTGAATTCCTGGGCTTCTCTATCCATTTCTTCTGCTTTTTGCTCATCTGCCTGATAAATCTTCAAAGTAGTCAGTCCCTGGAGATTTTCCAGGAAACTGTCTCCCAACCCTGTATAGATTCTCCAGTATCTGCTCAGGAGTTTTTTTGCAAATTTCTGTACCGCTGCAATGGATACAGGGATCAGCGGCACACAGATCAGCAGCACCAGGCTGGCTTTAAGATTTACAAAAGATAAGATCACAAAAAGTGTCAGAGGCGCCAGCAGACTGTAGAAAAGCTGAGGAAGATACTTTCCAAAATAGACCTCCAGCTGTTCCACTCCTTCGGTGTTAAGTTGGACCACTTCTGAGGTAGATGTCTTTTCCTTGTAAGAGGCTCCCAGTCTCAGCATTTTTTCGTAAATCTTCTTCCGCAGGATCCTTTTTACATCTACGCTGGCTCCGTAGGAAGCCCTGGCCGCCATTCTCTCACAGAAAAACCGGACCGCCACAGTCAGGATCAGGATCGCTACCATCCTGCCGGCAGCCAGGTTTCCCAGGGTCTGGGCAAGATCCCCCCGATTATCTGCCAGTGTGCCCAGAAGACCGGCAATGGAAAACGCCGCCAGGATCTGTGCGAGAAGGGCGATCCACTGCCAGAAAATGTTATATACGATGTATTTTTTTGTATGAGACAGAAGTCTCACCAATCTTGTCTTAATCATAAACTTCCTCTCTCACAGTTTTTACCCGAAGGAAGAAATACAGCAGATGACATACCCATACCACTGCCAGACAGATTCTTCCTATGGGGACACGGCTCATCAGGATGAACCCCGCTGCCATCACCAGAGTAACAGTCCCTACAATGGTCAGCTTTGTTTTCATAGTCATGGCCTTCTTTTGTACAAAAGACTCCAGATGTTTCTTATACAGGCTGGTACCAATGAACCAGTCGTGAAGTTTTTGTGAGCTTTTTGCAAAGCAGAACACAGTAGCCATGTAAAAGGGAACTGTAGGAAGGATAGGAAGTACCACTCCCACAGTTCCCAGTCCCAGGCAGAGAAAGCCCAAGACGATCCAAAATATACGCAAAGGATTTTTCCTCATTTTTCTTCTCCTATACTGTAAGCACAAATTTTTTTCCTTCTATTTCTGTCACATCCAGATGGATCCCATACAGATCACGGATACTGTCTGAGTCGATCACTTCCTGGGGGGCCCCCTGAAAAGAGACTGTGCCATCTTTCAGCCCGATGACCTGTTGGGAAAAATGGATGGCCTGGTTAATGTCATGGAGTACCATGATAATGGTAATGCCATATTCTTCATTTAATCTCCGGATCAGTTCCAGGATCTCGATCTGATACCGGATATCCAGGTAAGTGGTAGGCTCGTCCAGAAAAAGGATCCCGGTATCCTGGGCCAGAGCCATGGCGATCCATACCCTCTGCCTCTGTCCTCCTGACAGTCTGGCCACTTCCCGGTTCCGGTATTTTTCTATGTTCGTAACTTCCATGGCCCATAGGATCCGTTCTTCGTCCTCCCGGCTTTTCGCCTGCATCATCTTCATATGAGGGGTCCGGCCAAAGGATACCAGCCGCTCCACCGTAATGTCATCGCTGGAAGTATTATACTGATGGACAATAGAGACCTTTTTGGCAAAGTCTTTCAGCCCCAGATTCTGGATATTCCTTCCGGAAAGAAAAATATTCCCCTTCCTGGGATAGAGATTTTTCGTCATAAGAGAAAACAGTGTGGATTTTCCGCAGCCGTTAGCACCCATGATAGTAGTAATATCTCCTCCTTTTATCTTAAAAGATACGTCCCTGAGAACTTTGTTCTTTCCATAAGAAAAAGAAAGGTTCCGTACCTCCATGGCAGGTTTCTCTTTTGCCTGGCTTTTTTCAGTTTGCATATTTCTTCGACCTCCTCAGCAAAATGATAAAGAAAGGACCGCCTACAACACTCATAATGACAGATGCGGAAATCTCATAAGGATAGGCCACTGTTCTTCCGATAGTATCCGCCAGAAGAAAGGTGAAAGCCCCGAAAAGCATAGAAAAGGGAAGTAATGCTCTGTGGTCGCTGCCTACCAGGATCCTTCCGATGTGGGGAACGATAAGGCCCAGAAAGCTTACCGCTCCTGCAACTGCAGTGGAAATACTGGCCAGGAGTACTGCTGCCAGAGAGATCAGGATCCGCATGGTGTTTACATTGACTCCCAGACTTCTGGCCGTCTTGTCTTCCAGAGACAGGAGATTGCATTTTCCTGCAAAAGCCAGAGCCAGGACCAGGCCGAAGACCACATAGGGCACCAGAGTCCGTACATCATCCCAGGTCTTCATAGTAATATTACCGTTGACGATGGAAGCCACTCCCGACATATTTCCGCCGCTCATAGAGTTCATAGCCGAGGACAGGCCGGTAAACATAGAATTCACCGCTACGCCTACCAGAATAATCCGAAGAGGGCTTAGTCCCCCTTTCCAGGAAAGGGTATACACCAGGAAAAAGGCCAGGACTCCTCCCAGAAAGGCAAACAGGGGAGTAAAGAAAAATAGTGCAGGCACCGCTGCCATAATAATCACTGCTGCAAAGCTAGCCCCGCTGGAAATACCGATGATTCCCGGATCTGCCAGAGGGTTTTTCAGTACTGCCTGGAAAAGCACACCGGAAACAGCCACCGCTGCTCCCGCCAGCATGGAGATCATAATCCTAGGAAACCGAAGGTCAAAAATAGTGGACACTGTATCGTCAGACTCCAGAAAGATCCCGCTGAACAACTGGGGAAAAGTCACCTTAAGGCTTCCGATATTCACCGCCGCAAAAAACAGTATCACTAAAAGCAAGGCCATAATCCCGAAAGACAGAGCCGCTCTCGCAGTCTTTCTCTTTCTTCTGTTTTTGTCCTGTTCCTCTGTAGAAGGGACATTTTCAATAACCGTCTTTAACTCTTTCTTATCTTCCAAAATATCCCCTCCTTACTGACCAGATTCCCGGAGCGTCTCCTCATCGGTCTTCTCCGAAGCATCCGATTCTTCTGCAGCGCTCTGAGCTTTTTCACTGTTTTCCTGTGCCTTTGTCTCATCCTCCTGGCTTTCCGGATACAGCATAGGCTGAAGTTCTTCCAGAGCCTGGGGATAATTGAAATTTGCACTCATTCCAAAGTATTCATACGTCAGATCATAGACACGTCCTTCCTCTACTGCCTGAAAATGCTGCCAGATGTCGTTGGTTTCAAAGTCCTCCTTAAACATCTCCACTACCTGGTCAGGAAGGGCATGGGCCGCCCGAAGGATCACATCCGGTTCTTTGGTCTTCATATCCTCTGTATTCACTGTGAGAAATTCCTGGTCTGTGCCTGCGTATACGTTTTCTCCTCCTGCCAGTTCCACCAGGCTGCCCACATAAGAATTCTCTGTGGCAATGATATAAGATCCGGGAAGTCCCATAAGGATCAGGACCTTGGGGGCTTCCTTTTCTGCATTCTGGTCTTTATAACCGTTATAAAACTCCGTAAATTCATCCACCAGAACCTGGGCTTCCTCTTCTCTTCCAAAGATTTCCCCCAGCTCCTGAATGGAACGGTACATTCCCGGCACACTGCGGAGATTCAGGAAAGCCCAGTCCGTATCAATAGCCTCATACTTTGGCTGAAGATCTGACTGTAGAGTGACGGGACTTAAGACCCAGTCAGGATCCAAGGAAGAAATGATCTCCATATCAGGACTCATTGCTGTTCCTACTTGTGTCAGGTCTTCGTAGCGCTCCGGTAAAGTGGAGATCGTACTGCTGCATACACCCACCAGGTCCAGGTCCAGCCGGTCGCAGATATCCGCAGTGGCAGGAGAAGTGGCAATGATCCTGGGCTCCTCACCCATAGCAGCCACCTTCGCCTTGGCAGTTTCCACAGCCGCCTTCTCTTCGGGATCATCAATAGACAGAAGAGTTTCCACACTGTCCGCTTCTTGAATATTTACAGAGGAAGACTCCTCCCGGCCCATTACCGCACAGCCGCCTAAAAAGGATGAAATGATACATGTGCCCATCCAGAGGGGTAGAATTCTTTTTTTTATTTTCACGAATCTATTCCTCATCATCTTCGCCTCCGCCCCAGCGTCTCCAGTTTCTCCGGAAATAATAAATCACTGCAGCGACAGCAACCATAAGGAAAAGGCCTGATACAGTAAAGGACAGGCACAATACCAGGATCTGACTGCCTGCTGCAGTACTTCCCAAAGCCGCAGATACCTGGTCTTGTATCTGGGTCTCCTGGGCAGTGGAAAGGCTTAGCCCCTGAGCGCTGTCCAGTTCTACCGTCTCTGTAGATGGGGTCTGGGCCTCCTGGGCAGAATCCGTCGGATCCTCAATAGTGTTCTCCAACACCTGAACACTGCTGTCTGTATCAGCGCTGTTTGTGTTTTCACTGTCTGTACTTTCGTTGTCAGAATTTCCCCCCTCCGTGCTGTCCTGTGTATTTCCGGTACCGGAATTTCCCGAAGGCAGGCTGGAAGCCGATGGTGTCACTGTGCTGCCGGCAGTGGAAGAAGAGGAACTGTTCCCTGAAGTGGCACTACCGGTATTCTGGCCGGAAGTGCCGGATTCCTGTGCAGTGCCAGAGCTCTGGGAGGCCGTATCGCTTCCGGAAGCTTCTGTTACAATGGTTGCGTTCATATCTGTATTATTCCCTGCCACAAAGTCGCTGGGATAGATATAAAAGATTACATCTCTTCCCATGGGCTCCACATACATAGCTCCCCGGATCACACAGTTCTCACTGGGTACCTGGATACAGATGTCGCTGGTGGAGCCATTATTATCTGTACCGCTTCCTGTAACCCCAAGAGCCGGGGTGGACCATCCGGCATCGCCCACACTCTGAACCCAGAAACTATGATTAGCCGTATAGTCCATAAGACTCATCCGAATGGTCAGGTAATACTCTCCTCCATCTGTCAATTCCAGGATACCGGTGGGATACACTGCGCCGTCTACCATACCCTGTCCGGTGGCATAGGAAGCTTCTCCGCCCGAATCCTCGATCTCTCCTGTTACCGGATGACGGTAGCAGGGATGTATGGTACAGGTATATACCGTACCGGAGGCCGCTTGTACCGGAACAGTCGGAAACCCTGCGCCCATAAAGAGGGCAAGCAGGATTCCCAAGATTCTGGCAGAAAACTTTTTCATAAATTTCTCTGTCTTCATATTCCTTCCTTTCTGCTGTAACACTCTGCGCTTCAGTTAGTTGCATATAACCCACAATTTAAAAAAAGAGAGCTTTTCTCTTTCGCTCTGTAAGTTAGTCTTTACTATCTACCTCTTTATATAGCATAATTCTGTGATACTTGTCAATCTTTTCCTGGCAATTCTTTCTGGAAAACACCAAAAGCCTGCCATTTATCGCAAAAAGAAGCTGTCGCATAAAGGATATAAATGTTCCTGAAGTATGACTAATGCGACAGCTTCGTATCTCTTGCTGGTCAAGATTTCTTATGCAGTATCAAATTTTTCAGATTTCGTTTAAAGCATCATATACCGTTTCTGTCAGCTCATGATACTGGGGATAAACATTTGCAGCGCTGGTGATATTATTCACCATAATACAAAGGATAAAGTCTGTATTCTCTCCATATACAATCCCCACATCATGCTGCACTTCAGAAGTTTCACCTGTCTTGTGGGCCACCTCCACGCCTTCGGGAAGTCCTCCCGGAATTTTCAAAGTGTTTTCCTGATTCAAAAGGAGATTGAGCATTTCTCCGGATTCCTCCTGGGACCCGCATTCTCCTTTGTAGATCTGCTCCAGCAGTTTTCCGCAGTCCTCCACACAGGTAACGTTATCTCCCATCCCATCGTTTGCCGTACTGGAAGCAGCCGGATGGAGGGTGGTATGTACGCCTGTGTCCGTATAGCCTTCCTCCTGGAGATAGTCGTTTATAAAACCGCAGCCCTCTGCGAAATCTCGGTCCGAAGACTGGATCCTCACCAGTTCATTGTATGACTCATTATCGGAAATTTCGATCATATTTTCCAGAAGCTGTGCGACTGTATCCCTGGCGCTTTCCTCACTTCCCAGATAGTCTGTTTCGTTTTCCATCACCCGTTCCATATTTTCAAAGGTAGCCGCCATGGCATAAAGTTTTACCAGACTGGCTGGATACATGCCCTGGTTGTTGATGCTAAAAGCATTTTCATATTCCAGTTCTTCCACGTAAACGCTCCAGTTTCCGTCATAATCAGCAATCATCTCTTCCACTGTACTTTCCAGAGAGGTCATTGTCGTTTTCATTTCTGATTCTGCCTGCTGGTCCTGCTGCCGCCGCTCTTCTGCTTCCTGTTCCTCAGCTGCCGCTGCTGCCGCCTGGGCCGCTGCTGCCTGCTGCTGTTCCTTAACCTTTTGCCTCTCAGCATGAATTGTGGTGCCGCCCCAGATAAGAAGAATCAGCATAACTGCTGCTCCTCCCAGGATCACCCATTGTCTTCTTACCTCCTGTTGTCTTCGCTTTTTTTCCTGTTCTCTTTTTATTCTTTCCTGTCTCTCTTCTTCTCTTCTCTGCCTCTCCCGAGCCTGCTTTCTCTGCTTCCTTCTCTCCTGATCTTCCATTACTTTCTCCCCTTATCTTCCCATCCGGAACATTCCCCTGAAACTTTCTGCCATATAACAAGAGCCCGCTGCTTAAAATTTCTTTAAGACAGCAGGTCTCTCTTCTTTTTATGCAAGCATCATTCGGTCATTTGCAAATTCTCCGCCGCTGACTTCTTCAAACTTCGCCAGCAGATCAGATACATGTAATTTCTTCTTCTCTTCTCCCGCTACATCATAGATGACTTTTCCCTCATGCATCATGATCAGACGGTTTCCATGGGCAATGGCGTCCTTCATGTTATGAGTTACCATCATAGCGGTAAGGTTATGTTCCTGGATGATCTTATCCGAGATCTCCAGCACCTTTGCCGCCGTCTTAGGGTCCAAAGCCGCCGTGTGCTCGTCCAGAAGGAGAAGCTTCGGCTTTTTCAGGGAAGCCATCAGCAAAGTGATCGCCTGTCTCTGTCCTCCGGAAAGAAGCCCCACTTTCGTGGTAAGCCGCTCTTCCAGACCCAGGTCCAGTTCCTTTAACTGCTCCTTATAAAATTCTCTCTCTTTACGGGAAATTCCCCAGCGGAAGCCTCTTCTTTCTCCTCTTCTGGCTGCAATGGCCATATTTTCCTCAATAGACATAGTAGAAGCCGTACCGATCATGGGATCCTGGAAAACTCTTCCCAGATGTACTGCTCTTTTGTGTTCGGACAACCGGGTAATATCTATCCCGTCTACGATGACCTTTCCCTGATCAACAGGCCAGACGCCGGCGATGGCATTCAAAGTCGTAGATTTTCCGGCGCCGTTACCGCCGATAATGGTGACAAAATCTCCGGAATTTAAATTCAGGTTTACCCCGTCTAAGGCCACTTTCTCATTAATTGTCCCTATATTAAAAGTTTTATGAAGGTCTTTGATTTCCAGCATGTATCCCATTATTTTGCCATCCTCCTTCTCACCAGATATTTTCCTTTCAGATATGGCGCCGCAAGGAAGCAGGTCACCACTACTGCTGAGAACAGCTTCATATAATCGGAATCAATTCCCAGCCACATAACCAGGGCATAAGCTATGTAATACAAGATGGCGCCTACAAATACTGCTGCCAGGGTGTAAGCAAATGCAATTTTCTTTCCTGCATAAAACTTTCCGAAGATCACTTCACTGATGATCACGGCAGCCAGACCGATAACAATGGCGCCTCGTCCTGCATTTACATCTGCTGCTCCCTGATACTGTGCATATACTCCTCCACACAGACCTACCAGTCCATTAGAGATCATCAGAGCGATAACCTTACAGAAATTGGTATTAATTCCCTGGGCGCTTGCCATCTGGGGATTGCAGCCTGTAGCTCTGATCGAAGCTCCCAGTTCTGTACCGAAAAGCCAGTATACCACAGCTACCAGCACCAGACATCCCAGGATCAGACCGATAAAGAAAATATAACTGTTATCTGCTGTCACGTACCGGGCAGAAGCCACCAGCCCTTTCTGGCCGATGCCCATACTCTGATTTGCCTTTCCCATGATCCCTAGATTTACAGAGTACAGAGAAATCTGGGTCAAAATACTGGCCAGGATTCCGGGAATGCCCAAAGCTGTATGTAGGAAGCCGGTAACAAATCCTGCAGCCATTCCTGCAAGAAACGCAAAGATCAGAGATAACGCAGGATGCATTCCTCCCTGGATCAGCATTACCGCCACAGCTCCTCCTGTAGCCAGAGAACCGTCCACTGTCAGATCTGCAAAGTCCAGGATCCGAAAAGTAATATATACCCCCAGAGCCATAATCCCCCATATCAGTCCCTGGGCCACATTGCCCGGAAGAGACCGCACCAGAGCCATAGGATCCAGCGCCATCAGCATTGTCATTGTCATTTTTTTATTTCCTTTCTGAGTGTTTTCTTTTTATTTTATCAGCATGACTGATCTTTTTCAATACAGCAACAGAGGCCGCCGCACTAAACTTCCCGTATTGTTTAATGCGGCGGCTCCATGCCTGCCTCTTACGCAGGCTGTCAGTGCCTGATTCATATTCCTATCCATGTGCCTTCCGGCATTTCAGGATTACTCTGTTTCGATTGCTTCATAATCCTCCGGGATCTCAATGCCTAATTCTTCACAGATGGTCGGATTATACATTTTTGTCACTTCCGGAGCGGTCTGGATCTCCATAGTAGAGATGTCTTCTCCCTCAGCTAATACCTGGTATGCCATCTCACCGGCTGTATAGCCGATATCGTAGTAGCTGATAGACAGTGTAGCGATACCGCAGCCAGAGCAGATTCCCTGCTCACCGGCAATCACCGGGATCTGGGCCGGCATGCAAATATTGTTTACGATCTGTGTATTGGAAGCCATGGTATTATCTGTAGGAATATAGATCGCATCACAGGTCTCAATAGCACTGTTTACCACTGTCTGAATCTCGTTGGAATCTGCAGCGGTATATTCTTCATATGCAATACCATCCTCATCCAGGGCTTCTTCAAAAAGCTGCGCCTGGTACTGAGAGTTAGGTTCTGCGGAACAGTAAAGGATTCCTACCTTCTGCGTATCCGGCAGCAGTTCTACCAGCATATCTTCCTGCTGATCGATAGGTGCCAGGTCGCTGGTTCCGGATACATTGATTCCGGTAGCTCCTGTCCAGTCATCGATTCCAAGGGCTGTGGCATAATCGGTAACGGAAGTTCCCAGGATCGGGATGTCCGCTGTGGCCTGAGCTGCTGTCTGGAGAGGCAGTGTAGCGTTCGCCAGGATCAGATCCACATCAGAAGATACAAAGTTATTTATGATGGTAGAGCACATCGCCTGCTCGCCCTGAGCGTTCTGCTGGTCAAACTCTACATTTCCTTCTCCGAAAAGTTCTGTACAGGCATCCATAAATCCCTGGGTAGCCTGATCCAGAGCATCATGCTCCATCTGCTGGCAGATACCAATGGTATAAGTCTGGCCGCTGCTTTCTGTTGATTCGGAAGAAGCACTCTCTTCTGTGCTGCTTTCGGATCCGGAATCAGAGGCGGATTCAGAATTTCCACCACAGGCGGTCATTGCCGCTGCCATTGCTGCTGCCATCATAATGGCAAGTATTTTCTTTAATTTCATTTTCATTTCCTCCCTGCCACTTTATCACAAAAAACCGTTACGCTTTACTGTGACAAAGTTTTAATATTGGTATTATACACCTCCCCTTCCTGTTCGTCAACCTAAATCCATCTTAAATTCCATAAACTTCTTTGTTATATTTTTCGATCTCATCATCAATGATTGGATCTACATGAGGATAAAGACAGCCCGGCCCGCCATAGGTGATACATGGGATATAATGTCCTCCGGGACCGTACTGAGTACAGGCTCTGCGCACTTCTTTACGAATCTCTTCCTCTGTAGAGTCTTCCCGGTCTACGATGGAGGCGTCAATGCCGCCCATGAGAGTCATCCGTCCATCCAGCTGTTTCTGAAGTTTTACAATATCATTTTCCGGCAACGTTCCCTGCCAGATATCAATTCCCAGATCTACCATATCTTCTACGATAGGCTCCATGAAAGAATCCGCATGGTGCATAACGATCACTCCATGGTCCTTCATGTATTTATAAGTTTTCTCATACTGAGGCTTGATAAATTCTCTCCAGGTGTCAGGGCTTATGAAAAGGGAATTTTTGGAACCCCAGTCATCATGGGAAAGCATGATATCCGGTTTTAAATTATCCACGATCAGTTTCATATACTGGAAACGGTACTCTCCGATAGCATTGCACAGATCCAGCATATCTTCCGGCTCTAAAAGGAAGTTCACCAGCATGTCTTCAAATCCCATGAGGAAATGGAGTCTTTCAAATACACCTGTGGGCATAAAGGCCATCAGCAGCTTGTCCTCGCCTCTGGCGGCTTCTGCCTGTTCAATAAAAGGCTTCCACAACTCAGGGTCTGAGCAGTTAGCTTCCAGATCCGGCATAACAAGCTGGTCTTTCCATTCTGTAATGTCTTTGATCACTTTATTTTCTGCAGTTACGTGGGGCATGGCTGCCACCTGGTTCTGGGGCCATAAGATTTCTGTTCCAAACCGATCTTTTAAAGGCTCCATGCCTCTGTGACGGTTGCCTCTGATGTATGTAGAGGCAGGACTTGGAGGGAAGAATACGGTTCCCTCAAATTGTTTTACCAGACGATCCGGTTTACCGTCCTTTTTCATCGTTTCCAGGAAATTTTCTTTTGCGCTTAACATTTTTTACATCCTCCTTATTCTCTGGCGTAAATTTCCGCCTGATTTTTTTCTGATCTTATATGCAAAACTCTATACAATCTCATCCAGCCAGATTCCATGAACAGTCTGGATCTTCTCTAATTCTTTTTTCATTTCTTCCGGCATATCCTGCCAAAGCTCTTCCGGCTTCTCATAGCCAAAGAGCCAGGAGGCCAGATCTCCGATGTCTGTCTTTAGCGTCCAGATCCTTTGGGCCGCCTGCATTTCCCTGTCATTTTCAGAAAGCTCCACACTGCTTCCCTGCTCATCCAGGCTCCAGAAAAAACTGCCCTCATTTTCCGGGATCAGCTTGTCCTCTACTTCAAGGTTCAGGGTAAGGCTCTCCGGAACATTCAGAGAAAAAGCGGGAAGAAATTCCCTGAGTGCAGTAATCCTTGCCATAATCCCTGTTTTTCCCTCTTTCTCTTCAAACAATCCTTCCCGGGCATAAAGCAGAGCCTGATCTTTCTTTTCTCTTCCTGTAAGTCCCTGCAGTCCCAAAGGTTCTTCCCCTTCTCCTTTAAGGAAATACAATTCTCCGTCTTCACTTTCCAATTCCCTGAGAAGCCGGCGGACATATGCAGTGTCCCGGAAAGTATAGATCTGGCTGCGTTCTGCCAGCCATTTTTCCATGAATTGTCCTGCTTTTTCCCAGTCTGCCTCCCCGGATACCGGAACTTTTTCAAGAATTTCTTCTGCCGGCCGTTTCAAAACCAGCCGGGGCTTCTTCCAGACAAACCGGAAGTCAAAAGGCAGGTAAATGGCTTCCGCTGCAGGCATGAGGAAAGTAAAAGGCCTGCCCTCCAGGTTCATATCTCTGAGGGCCTTAGTCAGAACTTCTCTCATATGTCCTCTGCCTCTGTGGTTTTCCTCTGTAGCCACTGCAACAATATAATCCGCCTCCCACAGCTTATCCCACATATGAATCTTATAGGGGTTCCTGTGGAGCATGGTGATGATCTTTCCGTCTTCCTTCTTTGCCAGGATCCGGTTATCTTTTGCCTTCTCCTGGTAATAATAGTCCAAATAGCGGTCTGTATCTTCCGGGAAGCATGCCTTCCACAGAGGGATCGTCTCCTTCTTTTCCTCCTGGGGCAGGTATTCCGGCAGATTCTCTGAAGCGGTATTTTCGATTTCTTCTGCCCATTTGTAAGACTTCTGTCCGTCCAGAAGCTGCTCTACCAGATACTTCCGGGCAAAATCTGCAGGATTGTAAGACATTTTTGCTTTTCTCAGACCTTCCAGCCCCATATCGTCCTCCCGGTTCACCCACTGGACATTTGGAAACTCATTAAGCAGAAACATCTGATTAATGGCCTGGTAAAGTCCCGGGATCTCCGGGTTCGCTTTCTCGATATGGATTACGGCCATGTCCTCGATCTTATTATAACTTCCTACAGAAAAAGCTTCCAGACGACCGTCCACATAAATTCCGCCCATGTGGATATTCAGCTCGCAGCAGTTTCTCAGAATGTCATGGATCCCCCGGACTTCATAATCTAAATGCTCTTCCTGGTCTTCCCCTTTCTGAATTCTCCAGCGGTCCAGAAATTTCCACATGTCATCTTTGTCATCGCAGCCCAGAGTCCTGTATTCAAACCTTCCCTCATACTGGCGGAGAAATACGTTCAGACGGTTCTTTTTCTTATGGAGCTTCTTTCCTGAGAGTTTCCGCAAAGATTCTCCAAGATACAGATAGTCTCTGGAATCCTCCTGCTCTTTTACAAAGTATTTCTCTTCCGGCAGGTTCAGATACTTTACCGCATACTCATCTGCCAGGTTGATCACCAGGGGATACCCAAGCTCTTCATTGAAATACTGCTGGATGGCTCCGAAAGCCCCGGGCAGATCTTCTTCTTTACAAAGAGGCATGGCAGAAAAACATTTTCCGTTATATTCCATCAGCCAGAGCAGGGCTTTCTCCTCCCATATGGCATACCGGACATTATAAAATTCTTTCCAGATAAAGCTTTCCAGAAAAACACTGTCACAGGTGTTATTTTTGCGCATGTTATAGTAGGGCATCATCACCGGACTGTCTTCCACAGTGATTTCCTTAAATTCCAAATTCACAATACTGTTCTCCTTAAATTTTCTTTTTTGTCAGACAGCCAGCCTCCTTATACCTGATGTACTGTATCATTCACTTTCAGGCAGACTATTATGCGAAATGTGAGTAATTCCGTACACCAGGTACCCTGAAGAAATCAGAATCTGGCCAATTTTTGTCCATATTCTAACAGTATACCATATTTCAGGCATTTTTCAAGGAGCTATTCTGATCAGAATATATGGAACTGTACTACCAGTGCTGCAAAGACAATGGATACCATGGATAGAAGTTTGATAAGGATGTTAATGGAGGGTCCTGAGGTATCTTTGAAAGGATCTCCCACCGTATCTCCAACCACCGCTGCTTTATGCGCCTCGCTTCCTTTTCCTCCGTGGGCGCCGCCCTCGATATATTTCTTGGCATTGTCCCAGGCGCCCCCGGCATTTGCCATGAAAACCGCCATGAGAAAGCCTGTAGCCGTAGATCCGGCCAAAAGGCCGATGACCCCGTTATACCCCAGGATCAGGCCGGTGACTACCGGGGTAACAATGGCCAGCAAAGTAGGAAGGATCATTTCCCGAAGACTGGCCCTGGTACAGATATCCACACAGGTTTCATAATCCGCCTCTGCCTTTCCTTCCATCAGGCCTTTGATCTCTTTAAACTGCCTTCTTACTTCTATTACGATACTCTGAGCCGCCCGGCCTACAGAGGACATGGTAAGGGCCGCAAAGACAAAGGGCAGGCAGGCCCCGATGAAAATGCCGCACAGAACAGTAGGATTCATAATACTCATATCCAGCTCCACAGAGGCCCCTCCTACTTCCTGTACCTTCTCCACGTAGGAAGCGATCAGAGCCAGAGCTGTCAATGCGGCCGAACCGATAGCAAAGCCCTTTCCTGTGGCGGCTGTGGTATTTCCCAGAGAATCCAGGGCGTCTGTCCTTACCCGTACCTCCGGATCAAGTCCTGCCATCTCCGCAATTCCTCCTGCATTGTCTGCAATAGGACCGTAGGCATCTGTGGCAAGGGTAATTCCCAGAGTAGAAAGCATGCCCACGGCTGACAGAGCAATACCATACAGCCCTCTGGTAGCCTCGATAAATCCTCCCGAGCATACATATGCCGCCATCACGCAGATCACCACGATCAGGATAGGCAGCGCCGTAGACAACATGCCAAGGCTCAGACCTCCGATGATCATGGTAGCCGAACCTGTGACAGATTTATCCGCCAGGTCCTGAGTAGGTTTGTAAGTATCCGAGGTAAAGTACTCCGTAAAAAATCCAATAAGGACTCCCGCCAGCAGCCCGGCCAGGATTGCCAGATAAAAACCGATAAACTCTCTTCCCAGAACAAACCATACCAGGGGAAAGGCCACTATAGCAATCAGGATGGCGCTGGTATTAGTGCCTCTGCGCAGAGCCCCCAGAAGCACATTCTGTTTGGTGCTCTCTCCTGTCTTTACCAGAAGGCTTCCGATAACAGAGGCCAGAACCCCTACTGCAGCCAGGACCATAGGAATCACCACCGCATTGACCCGGTCCACAGACTCGATCTTATTAAAGGCGATCACTCCCAGAGCACAGGCGGAAAGGATAGAACCTACATAAGATTCATACAGATCTGCTCCCATTCCGGCAACATCTCCTACGTTGTCCCCAACATTGTCTGCGATGACTGCAGGATTTCTGGGATCATCCTCAGGGATGCCTGCTTCTACTTTTCCTACCAGGTCCGCCCCCACATCGGCAGCCTTGGTATAAATTCCCCCTCCCACACGGGCGAAAAGGGCCATACTGGAAGCGCCCATTCCGAAGGTGAGCATGGTGCTGGTAATGTCCTCAATGGGAAGCTTGAAGACCAGACGCAGCAGCAGATACCAGATGGAAATATCCAGAAGTCCCAGTCCCACCACTGTAAACCCCATGACAGATCCTGCGGAAAAAGCTACGTTCAGTCCTTTGTTCAGCCCCTGCTGGCAGGCAGCCGCTGTCCGGGCATTGGCTCTGGTAGCGATCTGCATTCCCACAAAGCCGGAAAGACCGGAGAAGAATCCCCCGGTAATAAAGGCAAAAGGCACAAACCAGGTAAGATAGCCAAAAGCCGCCATAGCAAAAAGTATGACGAACATACCTGCGAAAAAGCAGATCAGTATCCGGTACTGCCTCCTGAGATAAGCCATCGCCCCATGGTGAATAGAAGATGATATTTTCTGCATCTGCTCATTTCCCTGGGGAAATTTCAGCACTCTCGCTGCCCGGCTGGCCGCAAAAGCCAGGGCCAGGATAGAACCGAACAAAGTAAGTAACGCTAATTGGTTGTCCATAAAAAACCCCCTTTCAAGATACTATAACTATGTGCCATTTGTTTATATTATACTTCGTATTTTGAGAAAAGAACAGTATTTTCTGTAAATAATAAGGCAACGATATCGTTTTCATTATATTTGGGATACTTTACAGAACAGGTATATTTTTTTACATAGAACAGAACAGGTATATTTTTTTACTTAGATTTGAAATATTTTATATAGAAATCCCCGGCCATCTATAGTACCATTACTATGAAGGAGGAAAATAAATTATGAAATTCAAACTGAATGCTTTAGAGAAAAAATGGATCTTGTATGATGTGGGAAATTCTGCATTTACCCTTTTAGTTTCTACCATCATGCCGATCTATTTCAATTATCTGGCAGGAAATGCCGGAGTATCCGACGTAGATTATCTGGCTTACTGGGGCTACGCCGTATCGGTATCTACCGTGATTGTAGCCATCCTGGGACCTGTGCTGGGAACATTTTCTGATTTCCCCGGCTGGAAGAAAAAAATCTTCCTGACCGTCCTGCTGATCGGCGCCCTGGGGTGTGTGTTCCTGGGATTCACCTCATCCTGGCTCTGGTTCCTGCTGGTATTTGTCATCGCCAAATCCGCCTATTCCCTGAGTCTTGTTGTCTATGATTCCATGCTTACGGATATTACAGACAAAGACCGGATGGACGAGGTATCCTCCCACGGCTATGCCTGGGGCTATATCGGAAGCTGCATACCTTTTATCATCAGCCTGCTTCTGGTATTGTTCTATGAAAATCTTGGCATTTCCATGAAGCTGGCTATGGGCGGCGCCTTTCTTCTCACCGCCATCTGGTGGGTGTGTATGGCCCTGCCTCTGACCACCTCTTACAGGCAGAAGAACTTTACCCCTGTGACCAAAAGTCCTGTCTCCTCAGGTCTGAAACGTCTGGCCAGGATTTTTTCTGAGCTGAAAGAGAAAAAGAAAATCCTCTTTTTCCTGATCGCCTTTTTCTTCTTTATTGACGGGGTTTACACCATTATCGATATGGCCACCGCCTATGGAACCGCTCTCGGCCTGGATACCACAGGACTCCTTCTGGCTCTTTTGCTGACCCAGATCGTGGCTTTTCCCGCAGCGCTGACCTTTGGAAGACTGTCCAGAAAAGCTCCGGCCTCCAGGCTGATCCTGATCTGTATCGGAGCCTATTTCTGTATTTCTCTTTATGGGATCATTCTCTCCAAACAGTATCAGTTCTGGATCCTGGCCGTATGCGTGGGAATTTTCCAGGGAGCTATCCAGTCTCTGTCCCGCTCCTACTTTGCCCAGATCATCCCGGAAGACAAATCCGGGGAATATTTCGGTATTTACGATATCTGCGGCAAAGGGGCATCCTTTATGGGAACCATGCTGGTATCCCTGGTAAGCCAGATCTCCGGAAGCGTGAATCTGGGCGTGGGCGCACTTTCGGTAATGTTTCTTATCGGATTTCTGATCTTTATAAAAGCAGACAAAATCTAAAAAAATCATAAAAATCTGATAAAATTTTCCTGTTGACATTCTGCTTTTTTGAGATATAATAATAGCGAATTGAGAAAAGCCAATGCGAAGAACAGGACAAGACTTCCCAGGCAGTTATGTTTTCAGAGAGTCTCCGGGCGGTGTGAGGAGACAGCATAGCCAGGGCGGCTATCACCTGTGAGCAGTCAGGGTGAACGTGAAATCAGTAACCCGGACCGGAATTCCTCCGTTATAGGGAAACCTGTTAATTCAGCAGAAACTGAACGACGGGACTGAGAGACCGGTATATCCGGTAATTAGAAGTGGTAACGCGGAGATTATATCATTCGTCTTCTGACAGAGCAATCTGTCAGGAGGCGTTTTTTTATTTCTGCAGGCAATAGGCCAGGCTTCCTGTACAGGAACTTTCAGGCAGATGGACAGCGCCTGGGACGCTATTTGGCTTGGATCAGAAAATAAGCAAAGGAGACATGAAATTATGAACACACTTGTAATCGTACTCATCGCCGCCGTATGTCTGATCGCAGCTTATGCTTTATATGGACGCTGGCTGGCGAAAAAATGGGGCATCGACCCCAAAGCAAAGACTCCGGCTGTCCTTCATAATGACGGACAGGACTATGTGCCTACAGACGGCTGGACCGTATTTGCCCACCAGTTTTCTTCCATCGCAGGAGCAGGCCCTGTTACGGGAGCTATCCAGGCCGCTGCCTTCGGCTGGCTGCCGGTCCTTCTGTGGATCATCCTGGGCGGTATCTTCTTCGGGGCTGTCACAGACTTCGGGGCCCTTTACGCCAGTGTAAAAAACGATGGAAAATCCATGGGACTTCTCATTGAGAAATACATAGGCAAGACGGGCCGTAAACTGTTCCTGGGATTCTGCTGGCTGTTTACTCTCATCGTTATGGCAGCCTTTGCAGATATGGTGGCAGATACATTCAACGCCTACGTGGTAACAGACGGCGTGCAGACCCTCTCTGAAAACGCCACTGTAAACGGCGCTGCCGGAAGTATTTCCCTGTTCTTCATCCTCTTTGCCGCAGTCTTCGGACTGGTACAGAAAAAGATGAAGTTTACCGGCTGGAAAGAAGTGGTCCTGGGATTGGTCTTTACGGTACTGGCTTTTGTATGCGGAATGAACCTTCCTGTGATCCTTGGCAAGGAAATGTGGATCTATATTGCTTTTATCTATATTTTCCTGGCAGCTGTACTTCCTATGTGGTTCCTTATGCAGCCAAGAGATTATATGTCCACCTTTATGTTTATCGGCATGATCGCAGGGGCGGTCCTTGGACTGATCTTTGCCCATCCTTCCATGAACCTTCCTGCTTTTACAGGATTCCAGAATGAAAACCTGGGAACTCTTTTCCCCATTCTGTTTGTGACCGTTGCCTGCGGCGCCGTATCCGGATTCCACAGCCTGGTATCCTCCGGCACCTCCTCAAAGACAATTTCTAATGAAAAGGATATGCTGAAAGTAGGCTACGGCGCCATGGTACTGGAAAGTCTTCTAGCTGTCATCGCCCTGTGCGTGGCAGGAGCCGCCGCCAGCGCAGACGGAACCGCCGCAGTGGGAACCCCCTTCCAGATCTTCTCCTCAGGAGTTGCAGGTTTCCTGGAAATGTTCCACATTCCTGTATTTGTGGCCCAGAGCTTTATGACCATGTGCGTATCCGCCCTGGCTTTCACTACCCTGGATTCCGTGGCACGTATCGGACGTATGTCTTTCCAGGAGCTGTTCAGTGTGGATGACATGGAACATGCCAAAGGCTGGAGAAAAGTCCTGTGCAACAAATATTTTGCCACTCTGATCACACTGGCATTCGGCTATATCCTGACACAGGTAGGCTACTCCAATATCTGGCCTCTCTTCGGAAGCGCCAACCAGCTCCTCAGCGCTCTGGTACTGATCACCCTCTGCGTATTCCTGAAAGTCACAGGCCGGGAACTGCGGACTCTGGTACCTCCTTTCGTGATCATGCTGGTGGTAACCTTTACTGCTTTGGTGCAGAGATTTATCGCTCTGGTCAATGCCTTTACAGCAGGAACGGGAGTATTTATGGTAGAAGGCCTCCAGCTTATAATCGCTGTGCTTCTGATGATCCTGGGCGTGACTATTGTAGTGACCTCCGGAAAGGAACTTCTGAAGAAAAAGGCAGCTGCCTGATCTTGGAAGTGATTCCTGTATAATTTACAAATTTTCAGCCTCTTTCATATAGTTCCTGCGGATTTCCTCCGGCACCAGACTTCCTCCTGTTGCCCACAGGACATGAACGGCTCTGTCCATGGAGTCTTCAAGATGATTTTTTCTCAGATATGCTTCAAACTCCGGACTTCCCCAGATTCCCACAGGACCCTGAAATCCTGCGCAGGCACTGGGTTCCAGGAAGATATTCTGGGTATCCAGCAGGTCTTTCATATAGCGGTACAGCTTTTCATCTTCCACAGTTACAGCTCCGCTTAAAAGAGGCTCCATAACTTTTCCCACAAAGGCGGAGGGCCGTCCTACGGCCAGTCCGTCTGCCTGGGTCTTTCCGGTAAGGCCCACATCTTCTACAGATATCCGGTCATGAAGCCCTGTAGACATTCCCAGAAGCATACAGGGAGCCTGGACAGGCTCTGCAAAAAAGCAGTGTACATGATCTCCGTAAATTTCTTTCAGGCCGAAAGTGATGCCTCCCGGCGCCCCGCCTACGCCGCAGGGTATATAAACAAACAGAGGATGCTCCTGATCCACGGCTATGCCGGCTTCCTGAAGCTGATCTGCGATTCTTTTTCCCGCAGTAGCATATCCTAAAAACAGATCTTTTGAATTTTCATCATCCACAAAATAACTTTTCTCATCCCGGGCGGAAAGCTTTCTTCCCTGTTCCACGGCTTTTCCATAGTCTGACCGGTATTCCCGGACATCTACCCCATAGCTTCTCAGCAGATCTTTCTTCCACTGTTTTGCATCTGCGGACATATGTATGATCACCTTATATCCCAGAACAGCACTGATAATGCCGATGCTCAGTCCCAGATTTCCTGTAGATCCCACCTGAATGGTATAGTCTTTGAAAAATCTCTTTTTCTCCGGGTCACCCAAATGTTCATTTCCCTCTCCCGGCTTCAGGAGTCCATGGGCTAAGGCCAGGTCTTCCGTGTACTTCAGCACCTCGTAGATACCCCCTCTGGCTTTCACAGAACCTGCAATAGCCAGACGGTTGTCTTCTTTAAGGAACAGTCTGCCGCAGCACTTTTTCCCGTATTTCTCTTCCATCCGCTTTTTCATATAAGGGATTTCCGTAAGAGGGGACTCAATAAGTCCATTCCGCTCTCTGGTCTCCGGAAAATATTTCATGAGCAGAGGTGCAAACCGTTCCAGCCTTTTCCTGGCGTCTTCAATGTCCTCCTCTGTCAGAGGAAGATTCTCAGAGGCTTCCTGGAAAGGAATCTTCCCCGGGTTGATCCACAGGACTTCTTCTCCCTTTTTTATTTTCTCCAGCAGAGGGTTGTCCTTAATCTGCATTTCCAAGTTTTCCATTCTTTTTCCTCCAGGCAATATGGGACATAAATTCTTGGATCAGGCCTGCCGCCGCAATAGATGTGATCCCGTTTCCGTCAAAAGCCGGGGCCATCTCTACCAGATCATATCCTACGATATCCAGCTCTTTCAGGCCTCTCACAAGCTCCAGGGCCTCCCAGGTGGAAAATCCTCCCGGTACCGGCGTTCCTGTGCCAGGGGCAAATGCCGGATCCAGGAAATCAATATCAAAGGTCAGGAATACCTTTTTCCCTCTGGTCCTCTCACAGATGATGTCGATGACCTCTTCCAGGCTCATCTTCCGCATCTGAGATGCAGTCAAGGACAGATATCCTAAATTTGCGGAATTTTCTTTATCCTCAGCGCCGTAAAGTCCCTCCCGGATCCCCAGCTGAACAGAAGCGGAGGTATCTACCAGACCTTCTTTTGCCGCATGGTAAAAAGGCGTTCCGTGGCTGTAGGGCTTGCCGAAGTATTGAGAAATGGTGTCATAGTGTGCGTCAAAATGTACCAGGACCACAGGGCCGTAAACACTGCTGCAGGCTCTCAGTTCCGGCAGGGTCACACTGTGGTCCCCGCCTATGGCAATGGGAATTACTCCGTGGGCAAAAAGCTCCTGGATTTCTTCCTGGATCACCTGAAAAGACTCTTCTACATAGCCGGGCACTGAGCCCAGATCTCCGTAATCCACCCCGGAACATTCCTGAAAAATATCTACCTCCAGGCTGGGATTATAAGGTTTTGCCGCCAAGGAAGACATTTCTCTTACAGAAGCAGGGCCGAACCGGGCGCCGGCCCGGTAGGTGGCGCAGGTATCAAAAGGAATCCCCACTACAGCAAAGTCAATATCTTCCAGGACTCTTGCGCTTTCCATTCTCATAAATGTTTTTATTCCCGCAAATCTTGGGGATTTCAGAGAATTTACTGTTCCATATTTCATATTTTTACCTTCTTTAACCTATCTTATTATAATCTGATACAATTGTGGTCTGCAACAGAAATCCGGATCCTGGTTCCGTTGTCGAATAATACCTTGCTCCTGAAAAGCACGTCTACCTTTAGTTGGATCCCATTGACGTCCACATGATACTGGAGAACGTTTCCTTTAGGGGTGTTGTCTGTGATCACGCCTTCAAAGGCATACTCTGCCTCAGGGGTCTTTCCGTCAGAAATCTGAAGAGTTTCCGGGCGGATTGCGATACCTTCCGGTGAATCGATCCGGCGTCCAGTGATTTTTTCAAACTCCTGCTGTGTAAGGATATTATAATTTCCGATAAAGGCTGCGGCAAATTTGCTTACCGGGGAGGTGTACATGGTAATGGGGTCGCTGGACTGTTCAATTTTTCCTTCATGGAACAGATGTATGGTATCTGACATGACCATAGCTTCATCCTGGTCGTGAGTTACGAAAATCGAAGTAAGTCCCAGAGCCTTATGTACCTGCTTAATGCTGTTCTGGAGAGATTTTCTCAGCTTGGCGTCAATAGCGCTTAAAGGCTCGTCCAGAAGCAGTACCTTAGGTTCCTGGACAATACTTCTTGCCAGAGCCACTCTCTGCTGCTGGCCGCCGGAAAGATTATCCGGATACTCTTTTTCTTTTCCAGTCAGCTCTACCATTTCCATGGCCTGCTTTACTTTTTGGGCAATTTCCTCTTTGGGTTTCTTTTTCATCTTCAGTCCAAAGGCGATATTTTCTGCCACTGTCATGTTGGGAAAAAGACTGTAATGCTGAAATACCATTCCGATATTCCGATCTTTCGGTTCCAGGTCTGTAATATCCTTTCCGTCCATAATGATCTGTCCGGAAGAGATTTCCTCCAGACCGGAAAGGCACCGCAGAAGGGTGCTCTTTCCGCAGCCTGAGGGGCCCAGGAGTGTTACAAACTGGCCTTTCTCCACATTCAGGCTTATATTCTTCAGAACCTGGTTGTCACCATAATATTTATTGATATTTTTAAATTCTATATAAGACATCTGGATTTATCTCTCCTTCTTTTTATCTTTCTGCAGTCCGAAAACTCCCAGTGAGATCAGCAGTGTCACTACAAAGAGTACCACGATCACTGCGCTGGCCTGCTGGCCGGACTGACGCATCGCTGAGTACAGGTACATCTGTCCTGTGGGGAAGTAGTTTCCTGCAAGTGTGTTGATGATCACGAAATCACCGAATACAATGGACAGGGCAAGCATTGCGGAAACCAGGATACCGCTGGTGATATTTGGAAGAATGATCTTCCAAAAGGCGTAAAATTTTCCTGCCCCCAGCATTTGGGCGGCCTCCAGCAGTCTTGGCGCATGAACGCCGTTCAGGTTATTGCGGACTCCCTGATAAATATAGGGAAGGACCACGATACAATAAGTACATACCAGCATAAACACTCTGTTTGAAAAAGGCTCCGGGGCATTGGCGTACAATCCCAGCACACTGATAGGAAGGATTACGCCCTGAATGGCATAAGGAATGGTACAGATGGTCCTCATGACCTTGTCAAGGCCTGGAAGATAAACTACCACTACATACATGGCCAGAAGCACTGCCACCGTACACAGAGCAATGGGCACAATGGAAATCACCAGGGAGCGTCCCACTGACTGCCAGAAATAGCTGTCCCCAAAGAGCTCCAGATATCCGTTCAGGGAAAATCCCTCTGGAAGGATGGTGATCCATTCGGTAAAAAGTGAATATAAAAATGTGAGAAACAGCGGAAACAGCAGATAAATCCCAATGATCCATAAAATGATACCGTTTCCGATCCCTTTTTTCTTACGCATGCTTTACCCTCCTGTTTCCCTGTAATATTTTTTCATTGATAACAATAGAAAGAACCATAAGGAGCATCAATACTACAGCCAAAGCCCCTCCAAGCTGAGGATTCTGCACCACATCTCCCACAAACTGCTCAGATATGCGGATAGGCAGGATGGAGAGGTTGTTCATCACCAGGGCATAGGCTGTGGCATAAGCCGATATGGCATTTGAGAACATAGTGGAAAAAGTTCCCAGAATACTTGGCATGAGAACTGGAAGTCCTACCTTAAACCAGAAGGTCCGGCTGTTTCCTCCCAGAAGTTCTACTGCATCTTTCCATTCCTTTTTGATGGATTCAAAGGCCGGGATCAGAAGCAGGGCTGCAAGAGGGATCTGAAAATAAATATAAGTGATCATCAGTCCCACCACCGAGTAAAGAGGGAATTCTGCCAGAAATCCGATTCCAAACTTCTGTCCGATCAGGGTAAACACACCTGTGTTTCCCAGCATGATAATATAGGCAAAAGCCAGAGGAACTCCGGAAAAGTTGGAGACCATGTTGAGGATACTCATAAAAATCTTCTTGGCTCTTCCGCCCTTTTCATAGGCTGCCTTAGCCCCAAGAAAGGCTACGGCAAGTCCTATGACAGAAGAACAGACAGCGATAAACAAACTGTTTATGATAGCTGACTGATACAGCCTTGTAGTAAAGATCCGGATATAGTTTTCTAAGGTGATTCCTATTGCTCCGCCCTGGGGCATAAAACTGCGGATAATGATAGACAGGATGGGCAGGATCTCAAACAGACCCACCAGGATCAAAAAGGGCAGCAGAGCAAAGAGATAAGTTTTCCTTTTTGTCTTTTTCATGGTTTTTCTCCTTACTGGGCGTAAGCCATAACTTCTTCATTCCAGAGTGTAGGCAGCTGAGATACCGTCTCCTGCCATGCCTCCTGATCTTCCACCATTCTTACATTGGTATACTGATCATCAGGTATCATCTTTGCCTGAAGATCTGCAGGCAGTTCTACATCCCGGACAGTTCTGGCGTAACCTTTGGCCAGGTTCAGCTGTCCTTCATCGCTTAAGATATATTCTCTTGTAAGGGCCGCTGCGTGAGGTCTCTTGGTGTAAGCGTTAATGATGGTAGAATATCCGCTCTGTACAGAGCCTTCCTCTGGTATGCAAATTTCAAAATCAGCGTCCGGATTATTCTCTTTTATCTGCTCTCTGTATCCGATTCCCACAAAGTCCCAGATAATGGCTACTCCGATCTCTCCTTTTTCGATCCTTCCCAGAGTAAATTCTCCCTTGTCTAATCTCCCCTGTTCTGCCAGCTGACGGAAGAAGTCCAGTCCTGGCTGAATGTTGCTCTCATCTCCACCCATAGCATAGGCTGCTGCCAGTACCGCATACTGGGCTCTTGTGGACCTTGCCACATCACCGATGGATACTACATAATCTCCCTCCAGCAGATCCTGGAAAGAAGTGGGGGCTTCAGGAACCAGTTTTTTGTTGGTCAGCAGGGCCATGGTCCCGTAATAAGCTACGATCCAGTCGCCGTCATCGTCTTTGGCCCAGTCCGGGATTTCATCCCAGTAGCTTGTCTTATATTTTAAAGTCAGACCCTGTTCCTCGGCTACGGCTCCGTAGGTTTCGCCCACATCTCCGATATCCTTTGTTGCGTTGTTCTTTTCTGTCTCAAACATAGAAAGCTCTTCTGCAGAAGAAAGGTCTACATCTGTATGTTCCAGACCGTATTCTTCTTTCAGCCCTGCCCAGGTATCGTCCCAGTTGGCCCAGTCATTAGGCATTCCTACGGAATTTACTTCCCCTTCTTCCTGGGCCTTTGCAACGATCTCATCCAGGGACAGGCTGTTCAGATCTACCTGCTGTGCCCCTCCGTTTCCAGAACCGCCGCAGCCTGACAAAAGAGTGGCTGCTGTCAAAATCAGCGCTGTTGCTTTTACAAATCTTGTTTTCATATGTTACCTCCTGTGTTATCCTTTGTTCTCTTAGGTTCAATTAAACTTTAAGACTTTGTGTAACAAAAAGTTCAATGCAGAAAACTGTAAATATTTGTAAAATCCAGGAAAAGCCCCTTACTTTACCGGAATCTGAAGCTCCAGCACGGTCTCTTCGCTGTAGTTAGTAAGGGTTACGTCAATTTTATAGATCTGAAGAAGGCTGCCGTCTATCTGATAACCCTTTTCTTTTATATAATCTTTGATCTTTTCAAAAGAAGGATGATATTTTTCCAGTATGCCGTCCCGGTAATACATGCACACATACTTTCCCTCGGGAATCTTTTTCAGATAGGTGTCTTCCGCATTTTTGGGGGATACTAAAAGCATGGGAATCGCAGGAACCAGCTTCTCACTTGGAATCAGCAGCCTCTCATCGGCAAAAACCCCTACCCGGTCACTGGCAAGAATAGGGATTCTTTCTTTAATATAATCTTCCAGTTTTGTAAAAGCCATGGCGTGTTCTTCCCTGTCCCCGGATTCTCTTCCAAAAGTCACCATGTATCGGACAGGAAATTCTTCCTCAAAAATAGTCTCCATTTCCGGCAGGGAAGAGAGACTGTCCAGAAACTCCAGCTTCTGGAGCAGGATCTCATTTAGCTGCATCTGTTCCCGGAGTTTTTTTTCAAGCCTTTCCTGATATCCTTTCAGCATGGAATAGGATTTTTTAAAATTTCTGTTCTCAAAATATTCCTGGATCTCCTTTAAGGACATGCCGATCTTTTTCAATTCCAGGATCGTCCCCAGTCTCTCATACTGCCGGATAGAATAGTACCGGTGTCCGCTTTCCGATATATGATCCGGCTTCAGCAGTCCGATCCTGTCATAATGTCTCAGGGTCTCACTTGTTATTTTTTTCAGCTTTGCCAGTTCTGTAATAGACAATACATACCTTGCCATCTGCTCTCCTCCTTTTTTCATCTCCCGGGAAAATATCCCTTCTGCTTGCTGTCCGTACAGATAACAGGCCCGCCTGCCGGGGACCGTCTGCTGTCACAGATAAAGGCAGGAATACTTATCTACTTCCCCTAACGGTAAAGGACCTATAAGTATTCCTGCCCCTTTAAGCAGTAAAATATCTTTTGACTTATAAAAGAAAAATGGGATTGGACCATGCGGTTCTTCCGTACTGGTCTATACACTCCACCCGGATATACTGCTCATTTCCCTTGAGAGGAAATTCTGCCCGCATAACCGGCTTCTGCTCTGCTTTAAAAATCCGGGTTCCTCCTGCATTTATATAGTTTCCTGCCATAAAGTTTACCCGGGCTACCTGACTGCACTCTACATAGGCAATATTATCTTTGATCCCCCAGTCGTATATTTCCGGTCCTGTGCTGGAATAATAGTTTCCCTCCAGGATCGCCCGGATGATCCTCTCATGTTCCAGGCTCTCTGCCTTTACAACAATGTAACCACCAAAACTGTCTTCTACGATCCCGTCATTGTGATTGTCATCTGAGGCCGTTCCATTGATCTTAACACCTCTGCGGAGCATAATATCCCAGTGGACCGTATCAAAACCTGTTCCGCTTTCATTGACTGTTCCGTAGTTGTAGATTTCCAGTCCTGCAAGGCCCTGGATTTCTGTAAATTCTTCCTCTTTCACTCTGGACCATACCGGATGATTATATACCGTAATACAACCGTGGTCCTCCAGATCCTGCTGAAGCTCCTGTCCCACTTTACCTCCATCCCAGGTTCCGTAATATTCTCTGGGTGGATATTTCTCCAGATGGGAAAAGGTTCCTTTCTTAGCATTTCTCTCCATCTCTTCTGTACCCAGGATTCCATGTATGTGATGGAGACAGAGCCGCTCTGTTTTCTCCCTGTCTTTATACAGTACCGCCGTAGCCTCTATGGCCGGCAACAGAATAAACTCCGGAGAATCCAGCTCCTTCCGATAATCGGAATACAGATCGTGGTCACTGATAGCCAGAAAGCTGTAGCCCTGGTCTTTGTATATCTTCACAACTTCCTCTGGGGTCAGACACCCGTCGGAGTTGGTGGTATGGCAGTGAATATTTCCTTTATACCAATTTCCTTCTTTTGTAAATCCTGCAATATCCATAAAATTATCCTCCTGACATTATTTTAGGGTCTGAGTCTGAAGGCTTCTAGCATTTTTCTGTAAAATTTCCGAAAAATTTTTTATTTCTGACTACTGCAAAACGCACCCAGGAAGCGTTCTATCTTCCCTAGGTGCGTTTTTCTGCTTTTTTATAGGCTCATATATTCTTCTTTTCGCTTTCTATACGGCAGCTTTTCTGAAAGAAAGCTACTCCATAGGACAGCACTGTTTTAAATCCCGATGCCTCTATCTTTTTTCTATACTGCCTTTCCTGTATCTGTACCAGTGCTCTTTCGCATCCTCTCTCCAGTTCACTTTTCTTTCTGGAAACCTTTATCTCCAAAACTGCCGCCCTGCGTTTTACTTTGTCCTTTATTACCAGATCCGGTCTGCCCAGTCCGCTTTCATGGTTGGATTCTACTACATAACCAGCCCCGGAAAATAAGCCTGCCAGAAAGGCATTGTAAAAGCTTTCTGCATAGCCATGATAGCTTATGGTATCAAAAAGTAAATCCGAGATAAGCTCTGTCAGCTTTTCTGAATCCCCTTTCCACAATGCTTCGAAAAGTTCTTTTCTGTCACTATACATATTTTTTTCCTGCAGCCAGTTCAGCACGCTTTTTCTAAAAATATCCTGGATTTCTGCATTGGGAATCTTTAAGGTGATTTTATTTCTTTCCTGGGGCAGCTCTTCCTGTGTTTCCTCTTTCACCTTGGTAAGATAGCCGGTAAGATACAGCAGGCTCCAGAGATTTTCTTCTGTAGAAGTCAAAAAGTCATAGCTTACATTTTCATTAACAGATTCCCGGATGGCTTCGCCATTCAGCAGCTTTTCAAACTTTTCTGTCACATCAAAATCCCTGCGTTTCAGGAACAATTCTATGATTTTATTGTCACTGGTATGCTCCCAAAAATTTTCTGGTTTTTTCACACCCTCTGTAAGAACCCTCTGCGCATAATTCAGCACATCCCAGGGACAGTAGATTTCTATATTTCCGAATATATAGCCGTCATACCATTTGCGGACTGTTTCCTGACAGTCCTGGCATCCGGCTTCTTTTAAAAATTCAGCAACCTCCGGTCTGGTAAATCCAAAAAATTCGTCATAACGTATATCTGAAATCGTATCTGTTGTAAAGTTATTCGTTCCCGTAAAAATACTTTCCTTTGCAATGCGAAGGCATCCCGTGACCACGGCAAATCTCAAAGACTCATTGTCCTTCAATGCCGTACTCATCATTGTCTTGATCACTTCCAGCATCTTTTCATAATATCCATTGCTGCTGGCCTTTGCCATAGGTACATCATACTCGTCCAGAAGGAGTATCACTGGTTTTTTATAATATTCCTTCATCATTCTCATAAGGACAAGAAGGGAGCTCTGCACATCTGTAAAAGTCCCTGTCTGTTCCTTTAATCTAGTAAAAATCTGTTTGTATGCAGGGTTTACCCTGCTGCTCTCTTCCAGATACTGATGCTCTATGCAAATCTGAGAAAGAGTAAATTTCAGCAGCCCCATAGCATTTTCAAAAGTACTTCCGTCTAGATCTTTAAAAGAGAGAAACAAAGTAGGCCACTGATTCATCCATTTCCGGCATACTCATTCCCAAAGTTTTCCCGAAACGTCTGGGACGAATAAGTAACGTTACTTCTGTTGCATCTGTTTTCAGCAGTTCTTCTATCAGACCGCTTTTATCCATATAGTAATAGTCGTTCTCCCGGATTTTTCTAAAATCAGACACGCCTATCGGAATCCTCAACTGTTTCCACATACCGCCCCTTCTATATTAGTTACAACACATATAGAAATTTCCCTACAGACAAGTTTTTCCCAGGCAAATACTTTACTCTTTCAGAAGTTTTCTCAATATCTCAGCAAACTCTTCAATGTAATAACTGGCATTCTCCTTCACCCAGAAAAGGCAGTAGTTCCGCTTTAACTGTTGTCCTTGCTCCATGACAGGCAGCCGTTTTACGCCTGTTCCGCAGGGAGGAAGAGTCCCTACCCTTTCAACAGGCAGAAATCCCCGGTTTCCTGCCACCATCAAACGGCCCTCCTCCAGATTTTCCGCAAATAAAAAACGTCCTCCAAAGCCCAGGGTATTTTTATAATAATCTTCTTCTGTATTCTGCTGTTCTCTGGAAGATATCAGGATACAGGCCTGGCGCTTCAGTTCTTCCATAGTGACCGATTCCTGTTCCGCCAAAGGACTGCGGACGGAAAGTTCTGCATAGCAGCCGCATTTCAAAAGCTGAAAATTAGCATATTTATCGGAAAAAGCTCTCCTCTGATCTGTAAGGACCAGGTCGGCCCCGCCAAAGCGGAGAAGGTCATAGAGTTCCTCATGGGTCCCATTTACGATATGAATGGAAACCTCCGGATAAAGCCTGGAAAATTCTGCCACTGCCTGATGGAGTTCCTGGCCGCTGTAGCACCGCAGATATCCGATCTTAAGCTCCATCTCCTTATCCTTCCCTATGCGGAAAGTTTCTCTGCGGATATCCTCTACTTCATTCAGAATTCCTTTACTCTGTTCATAAAAATATTCTCCCGCAGGGGTAAGGGTAAATCTTCGGTTTTCTCTGTGTATCAGCTCTACTCCCAGTTCCTTCTCCAGTGACCGTATCTGCTGAGAAATAGCTGACTGGGAAATGTAGCACTGCTCCGCCGCCTCTGTAAAGCTGTTGCATTCCACCACAGCAATAAAATATTTCATCTGTCTGAACAGCAAAAAATCACCTGTCCTTTCCCCTATATCTTTTCATGATAAAGAACAAGTCCCCCTTTTCTCCTGTGTCCTGTATCCCACAGGCCTTTCAGGTCAACCCAGAAATATTTTCCGTAAGTTACGATCTTTACCATACATTTATCTGTCTGTTTTTCATATCCCACAAGGAGAAACCAATGCCATTCAAACATATCATAGTCCGGATTTCTGTGACGGAGGGTGAGGCAGGGCACAGGGAATCCCTTGTCGATCTGCCCTATAACCGCCTTCTCTGCTATCTCCACAGGTTCTTCTCCGGACAGAGGCTCCATTTGGATGTCTCTGCAGCCCTGGTCCGCCAAAAATTGGCCATATCCTTCCATATAAATATCTAAGGTGTCAATACCGGACCACCTGGGACGGAGATAAGGTTTCATCTTCATTCCAAATTGCATATATTCTGTTTTTGTGATTTTCTGCCTGTCAAAAGGATACAGGTCTGTTCCTTTGTACAAGTCAAAGAAAATACAGCTGCACATCCTCCCAGGCGCATCATCCGGTCTAAAAACCATTCCTGACTGCCTCCCCAGGCCTCTTCTATTTTAAAATATTGAAGTTCTTTCTTCATGCAGTTGTCCTTTCAGGAATATTAAATATGCTTTTCATATTTTATCATATTCTCGGACAGTTGTCACAGAAAACTCTTTCTTTCACAAGTTCCTTTCTTTCATGGTTTTTCTGGTTTTAATGGTCCATAAAAGTAAGACGCCGTGGCTCCGCCGTCGACGAGGAAATCCGCTCCTGTAATGAAGGATCCTTTCTCACTCATAAGTAGCTCTGCCACATTTGCCACTTCATCTGCAGTTCCGGGACGTCCTGCCGGGCATTTAGCAAACATATTTTTGTAAAAGTCTCCTCTTGGGCCGTTAAACTCATCTATCGCAAGAGGCGTCACTATGATTCCCGGAGAAATGGAATTTATCCTTGCACCCTTTTCTCCCCATTTTACAGATTCTGCCATCACACGTTTCTCATTGCATCTCTTTGCCAGCTGATAAGCATGAAGAGTATCCCGGATATTCTCCGGCTGAAGGACTGCCAGATCCAGCAGTTCTTCTGTTGGGGTAGAGGCCAGCAACTCATCTTCTTCAGGTGTAAGGGCAGGCATCCGATGTCCGGACTGGCTGGAAATGGTCACTCCCACACCCCCTTCTTTGATCACCTTTCCCACTTCTTCCAAAAGCACAGCTGTACCGTACAAATCCACCTTCAGAATGGCTTCCACAGGAGCCTGACTGGGAGATACTCCGGCAGCATTTACCAGCATGGCAATTTCTCCATATTCCTGAGCCTTTGCTATAAGTTTTTTAATGGACTCTCTGGAAGAAAGGTCCATTTCCATAGCCTCTGTGTCAAATCCTGCCTCCTTCATGATCTTTGCAGTAGTCTGGGCGTTCTCTATCTTCTTGTCCCCGATAAGGATTTTCATTCCATGGCCCATTCTCCTTGCAATAGCCATACCGATCTGACCTGCTCCTGTTAAAATCATTACCTCTTTTTTCATGATGATCCTCTCCTGTCTCAAAATACTTTCAGATAATATGTTCTCCTCTGTACCAGCTTCTATTTTATGCTCATTTACCAATTTATCAATTTCATTTTCCGGCGTTATAGATAAGTAAAACTTATCTGAACTATTACACTTTAAGAATGGCTTTTTACCCTAAACCATAGACAATGCTCTCATTTCCGAGAGCAGTATTCATGGGTTCCAATGATAAAAATAATGACCAGAGTAATCCCTTCTGCCGCTGCTGCGGAGGCCCACACCCATGTTTCTCCCAGCAGAGCCGGTACCAGGAATATGGCTGCGGCCTTAACAAGGATTCCCCTGCTTACAGCAATAATATTGGATTTCCATGTCTGTTTCGTTGAATAATAGTAAGCGGTAAAGATCAGGTTCACTGCCATAAACACAAAGGATATAGCAAATATCGGCAGCGCACCGGAGGCCATCTCTACCAGCTCAGCTTCATTGTTAAAAAGTCTGACAACCGGAACACGGAAAACAGCAAGGATCACGTAAATTACCACAGATGCCGCCAGATTAATCTTCATTCCTGTCCGGAAATCTGTTTTCAGCTCTTTTTTGTCATTTTTACCAAAGGCCTGTCCCCATAAGGGCTGGAGTCCCTGAGCCACGCCGGATAGAACCGCATTTGCCAGAGAATAGATAAAACTCAGCACACTGAAAGTCGCCACCCCCATATCACCCAGCGTACCAGCCAGTACCCAGTTATAGCAGAATGCAGTGACAGGCGTATTCAGCTGGGAAAAGCACTCCGGCACACCACGGTTGCATATTTTTTTAACTAACGCAAAGGAATGTGTAAATTTACCGATTCGCAGGTCTCCTTTCTTCCGGATAAAATGACTGATCAGGATCACAAAAGAAAGGACCTGGCCCAGTCCGGAGGCGACTGCTGCTCCCATGATCCCCATCTTCATAGGGAAAATAAAAAGCCAGTCCAAAAAAATATTTGCCACAGCCCCTGCGCACATTCCTCCAAATGCCAGGCCCGGAGCGCCGTCATTGCGGACAAAAATGGCAAGACAGTTACTCAGAAGGAAAGGGATTGCAAATGCCATGTAAAAAAATAAATACTCTTTTGCCAGAGGAAGTACCCTTTCGCTGCTTCCGCACAATCGTGCAATCTGCTCCGAAAACGTCATTCCTATGATCAAAAGCAGGATAGAAAGCAAGAAAGTCAGCACCAGGGCAGTCATAAACGCATCGTTCGCCCCTTTCTTATCTCCCCGGCCCAGACGGATGGCAATCACCGTCGAACCTCCCATGGCGAATAAAGTAGAAATGGCTACTAATGCAGTGATAAATGGTACTGTAATGTTAACTGCAGCCAGAGCCAGGGCTCCCACTCCCCGGCCCACGAAGATTCCATCAACAATATTGTACAAGTAGGTAACGCACAGTCCGCCTGCCGATGGAAGTATGTAATATAAAATCTGTTTGCTCCTTGAGTTCATAATGGTCCCTCCTGGTAAAATCATGTGCATTCAGTATACGCTGTATAGTTACTTGACAGTCAAGTATGTATTTGTTATTTTCATTAATCTCCTCCATGTACGGAGATAAAATAAGGAGAAATACAAGAAGTGCAAATTCCGTTGACTTTGAAAATCACCGGTGTTAAAATAAAAAGCGCTTGTCAGAGGACTTGCAATCAATAAGATTGTTGAAGTGGGATAAGACCATTACTGGTTTTGTTCCACTTTTTTTGTGAGACAGATACAAAGCAGGCAAATAAACGGTTCCATTGACAATCTCAATACAACTCTGTATATATACCAGACAATTAGAAAGGATTTTTGAATGACAAAACAGGAAAAAGATAATTATCTGACCATCAGTGAGTTTTCCCGCATCTCTGAAATCAAAAGAAAAGCTTTGATTTTTTACGACAATACCGGGATTTTTTCACCAAAATATACTGCCCCTAACGGTTACCGTTATTACACCCATGATCAGATTTATGTGATTGCTGTAGTCAATCTTTTAAAGGAACTGGGGATGCCATTATCTGAAATTAAAGAATATACAGCGAATATCTCTCCGAAAAATGCAATCTCTCTCTTAAAAGAGCAGGAAAGGAATTTAGTCAGCAAAATTGAGGAGCTCCAGTCCATTCAGGATATGCTTGGAATGAAGCTGCAGAAACTGGAAGAAGGTGTTTCTGCCAGGGTTGACGGAGTTCAGATACAATACTTCAAAAAAGTTCCCATTTTCATCAGCGATCCTTTCCTGGCAGACCGTAAATCTATTCCTGATGATATATGGCTTAATTTTTATACAAAGTGTAAGCAGAATCATGTTTCTTTTGGCTATCCGGAAGGATATCTCATAAAAGGAGAAAAGCTTTCAAATGGACATATATCGGATGTTTCCAATATTATGGCTTACGTCAATGACATCCGATATGCAAACAATGTGATTTCCCAGGGCTATTATATAACTGCTTTCGGAAAGGGTGGGCTGGAAAATACAGAAGAAATATATGACCGTATATTCACTTTCATAAAAGAAAAAGATTGCCGTATTATAGGAGATGCCTATGAGGAACGTCTCATTGATGAAGTGGGCAGTTCACAAAAAGAGGGGCAGCTTACAAGAGTGCGAATCCGCATAAAATGAATGTATTTTAAAGACCGCCCATAAGGTACACATATTTACAGCACTTACCTTATGAAGCGGTCTTAGCTATTTCAATTCTGCTTTATTCTTTTAATAATTTTGCCAGAGCTGAAGCAATCTCCTTATTGATCGTCCTGGAAGTATTGATGCAGATATCAAAAATTCCCAGGATGTGCTGTTTCAGCTCTTTATATCCAGTGGTAAAGCAGGATTTCTCTTTCCCATCGGATCACGCAGTTTGTACCCCATGTCTCGTTACAGCCTTTTTTCGGTTCTTTGTATGCTCAATATACCCTTCTTTTACCAGCCACTTGGCCTCATCTCTCAGTGTCTCTTCATAAGGTCTGGTATGATATCCCAGTTCCCGTTCTGCTTTAGAATAATCAAACTGGTTATTCCTTGCAAGGTTGTACACTGCAAAATTTGTCATCAGAGGTTTCTCTCCGGTCTTTCTGGCTTTCTTTTCCATTTGTCTGGCAAGCACATAGGCCAGCCGGATGGGAACGTAAAAATAAGGAGTCTTACAGCCGCTTGCCTCATGAAGCATCCGGCACATTTCTCTCAGGGTGACTTCTTTATTTCCTAGGATATAGCACTCTCCTTCTCTTCCTTTATCTGCCGCCCCGATGCAGCCCTGAGCCAGATCCCGGACATCGCACAGATTAAAGGAGCCTCCCATGCCCACCGGCATTTTTCCGTTCATGATCTTAATAACTGTACCTGTAGTCTCCCCCACCGCATAATCTTTTGGTCCCAGAATACCGCTGGGATGGACTACACAGGCCTTTAATCCTCTTTCCCTGAAAGCATCTAAAACCGCCTGGGTAGCCAGGGCTTTGGACTGACTGTAACACCCCACCTGCCTGCTTTCATCAACAGGCGTAAACTGGTATGTCTCTCTGATAGGAGTGCCCTTAGGCTGTTCCGGAATTGCTCCTGTAGAACTGACATAGACCATCTTCCTGCACTCTGGATGTTTCAGGCACATATCAATCATATTTTTCGTTCCGCCAACATTGACATCCATCAGCTTCTGGTTAAAGTCTGGATTGGTGGTCACCATACTGGCACAGTGGATCACAATGGAGCTGTCCCCTTCAGGTATCGCAAAAAATCTCTCCAGAGAATCTACATCACAGAGATCCCCTTCTGAAATCTCCACTTCCTTTGGAATATATTTCACAGATTTGTCGCCTGGAAGGACCAGAGCTCTTACATAGTCTCCCCGTTTCAAAAGTTCATCACATACATGGCTGCCCAAGAATCCTGCTGCCCCGGTTACTAAATATACTGTTTTTCCCATAGAAAAAGACCTCGCTTTCTTATTTTTCAGTTTTATCACTTGATGAAACTGGGGCTGTCGGTTAATACCGATTTTTAATCCCTGACATGCAGGGAAGAGGCAATCCCAGAGAATTCGGGCTTTTTTAAGCCCCTAATTCTCCAGTGGAT
>CASEXH010000025.1 GCA_949291945.1 uncultured Bacillota bacterium
AGCAAAGTCAGCAAATCTTATTTTACTCTGAGGTATCTTTTTTTCTCAACCACCTTTCGTGGAATTCCCTATATTTGTATTATACAGGAAGCTCCTGTATATTCTTAATTTTTTTACTGCCAGATCCAGCACAGTCCATTATAGAAGTATTCCATTGCATATTCTCCGCTGTGAGTGCCACCTTCCTGCTCCAGGAAATAAAGATTTCCTTGTCTTTCATTATTGGCATAGCGGAAGGTACCGTCATTTACATCCGCCATAGCCTCTATCTGATTTTTAAAAGATGAATAGGCAAAATCTTCCGTACCGGAAGCCGCAAAAATAAAGAAGTCGTTCCACTCATGTCCGGAATCCTGAACAAGAGAGGCCATATATTCCCCATCTGAGGTCAGGCTTCCGCTGGACGGCATAAAGTAACGGAAATAATCCAGACAATACTGAAAGGTCCTCCAGGTGGCCACAGACCCCATAGAGAAGCCGCAGAATGCCCGATGATCTCTGGAATTGCGTATCCCATCTAAGGTAGTATCCTCGGCATAAGTACTGTAAGTTCCTTCCACTGCCGGTATCAGATCATGAATCAGTTCATTGTGATAATTTTCTGTCAGCCGGAGAGCCAGGGAATAATCAGAACTATCTGACTCATTTTCGTTATTATAAGTGGGACATACCACGATCATGGGCTGGATCTTTCCCTCGGCAATGCCGTTGTCCAGGACATTTTTAAATTCGTTTGGCTGTTCCGGAGTGCCCAGGTAGGTGGTCTCATTGCTCCATCCTCCATGCATTAAGTAAAACACATTATATTTGGCATCTTCCGAATACCCATAAGGCAAATAAACAATCGCTCTCTTATGAAGCACCTGCTCCTGTTTTTCATAAGTCATAGATTCATAAGTATCATATTCTAGTTCTACAAGAGTTCCCTGCTGGTCTGCTTCTGAAAAGTACTCCTGGGGAATCTCCGCCAGCTTGTCCGGCAAAACTGCCTTTGTGATACTTTCCCCTTCTGTCATTGTTGTCACCTCATTTGTCTGTTCTGAGGATCCTTCCTTATTAGCTGCTGCCTCCTCACTGGTCTTTCCAGTATTTTCTCCCGTTTCTTTCCTTTCTGTCTGCCCGCAGTCGGCCGCTAAAACCATCAGGGCCAAAAAGCCTGCCAACAGTCTGTATTTTTTCACAGCTTCACCTCCTGCTATCGGTTATATTTATTATAATCTAAAGAATATAGCAGAAGAAGCTATGTTTTAGTTGTGGAATATAAACCTGAGGGTTTCTACTGGTAGGAGCTGTGGCATTAAACATATATCAGGAATATTCTCGATTTCACTACATGGGATAACCCCTCCTGGGATTCATTGACTTCTCTGTCTGCTGCTATTATAATCTTAAGGTAAATATGGCATAACAAGCCGCAGGAAGTTTTATTTTCCTGCTTTCCATAAAAGATTAAGAACAACAGAGGGAGAAAACCGATTATGACTAACGAGATAACGATACGGACAGTCCGGGAAGAAGATGCAGACAAACTGCTGGAAATCTACCGGCCTTACGTAGAAAAAACCGCCATTTCCTTTGAATATGATGTGCCGAGCCTTGAAGAATTCAGATCCAGGATCAAAAATATTCAAAAAAAGCACCCCTATCTCGTAGCAGAAATAGAAGGAGAAATCGCCGGTTATGCCTATACCAATGATTTTGTAGGGCGGGCTGCCTATGACCATTCCTCAGAGCTGACCATCTATCTGAAAGAAAATATGCGAAAAATGGGGATAGGAAAGAAACTTTACCACGCTCTGGAAGAAATCTCCAGGGCACAGAACATCACAAATCTCTACGCCTGTATCGGCTATCCGGAAAAAGAAGACGAATATCTGACCAGAAACAGCGCCGAATTTCATCAGCACCTAGGCTATCAAATCGTAGGGAAATTTTATAACTGCGGCTGCAAGTTCGGCCGCTGGTATCACATGGTCTGGGCGGAAAAAATCATTGGCACCCACGGACCGGTTCCGGCTCCTGTTATTCCCTTTCCGGAACTGGATATAGAAATACTACATAAGATGGGAATAGGGACTTCAAAAAAATAGCTGTTCTCGTTAAAGTTAAGGAACAGCTGTTTTTATAGCAGTTGATCAGCTTCGCCGGGGTGGGTGAATATGCTCACCTTTGGGCTGACTTGTTAAATATTCTTAAAAAGTTTTAGTCATTTACAAAATTACATTTCTCTAGTATAGTTATAGATACAATAATTTAAATCATTTTGTTATCCAATACTCTTCTATAAAATTTTTCACTTCTAAAAACGGGTAAAATTTCTTGCCCAGACACCAGAAAATCGTAGTATCATAACAAATATGATGTGCTTACCCAGGGGGCCGTTGGGGCGTTATGTCAGCCGCCGGACGCTATGCGAAAGGGGGCTGGTGCTGATGGTTACATACTCTGAATTATTTCAGTTTGTAATTATGCTTTGCGCTGTGATTACTCTTGTTATTCATTTCACGCACAAAAATAGCGCCCTCGCTCTGGTAAAGTAAGGCGCTATTTTTTGTAAAACCTTATTTGCCGGCGGTCAGGTGTACGCTGACCAACGACCCTCTTGTTAAGTATATTATATGTCAAACAAAAAACTTTTTCAACCAGAATCTTTTCAGTTTTTGATATCAATTAAATCTGAAACATCAATATACATGAAACTTTTCTGCAAAAGCTTCTTGTGTCAGTCCTTGTTCTTTTCTGATCTTTGCAATCCTCTGACCTAACTGCATCTTTTCTTCCTCCTTACGCTTTCATTGTAACTGTATATGCCGAAACAGCAAGCAATTCCTCTTTTACATTCCTCATTTTTTGCCGCAAATATCCTTTGCATTCCCCATATTTAAGTGCTCCCTCCAATTTTTTCCTGTATAACCACCCCCAAAGCATTAAAAGAACGGTTATTTTTTCACTTTCTCTTCTATAACCGTTCCAGAAGCTCCGTAAGGACGGTTATTTTTCCGTTTTTCCCTTTGTAACCGTACCAGAAGCTCCATAAGGACGGTTATTTTCCCACTTTCCCTTTTGTAACCGTTCCAAAAGCTTCATAAGGACGGCTATTTTCCCACTTTCCCTTTTATAACCGTCCCTGAAGCTCCATAAGGACGGTTATTTTCCCACTTTTCTTTTTGTAACCGTCCCTGAAGTCCCATAAATACGGTTCCAATCCCACTTGCTCTTTTATAACCGTTCCAGGGACTCAAAAAGTTGGAGCCATATACCACTCATATATCACTTTTATATAACAGAACGGCGCAGATAATGTCTCCACTATCTGCGCCGTCTCTTATCATGTTTTGAGATATAGATTATTTCATTACAATATTAATGATCTTCTTAGGAACATAGATTTCTTTCACCACATTTCCTGTCAGCTTATCGGCAATCGCTTCTTTTCCTGCGGCAATAGCCTCTTCTTTAGAAGCCTCTGCACTGATGCTGATAACAGCTCTAGTCTTTCCGTTGATCTGCACAGGGATCTCGATCTCATCGTCTTTCATTGCTTCTTCATCAGCTTCCGGCCACTGTGTATGGAATACAGAATCCTCATGGCCATATTCCTGCCACAGTTCTTCTGCCACATGAGGAGCAAATGGAGCCAGGAGCTGGATAAAGGTTTCCATCGTCTCTTTATCGATTCCTCCAGTCTTCTTTGCCATATCAATAAGTTTATTGTTGTACTCCATGAAACCGGAGATAACTGTGTTCAGGCTGAAGCTTTCCAGACGCTGGGTAACATCGTAAACCAATTTGTGGCGGATCTTCACCATTTCTTTTGTCTCAGCTACATCAGCGTCTTTGCTGTCCATAGCCAGCTTCCAGAAACGGTTCAGGAAACGGTAAACCCCGTCGATTCCTCTGTCATCCCATTCTGCATCCAGTTCCGGCGGACCTACGAAAAGTTCGTAGAGTCTCAGGGAGTCACAGCCGTAGTCTCTTACCAGGTCGTCAGGAGATACTACGTTGCCTTTGGACTTACTCATCTTAATGCCGTTCTTACCGGTGATCATACCCTGGTTAAACAGCTTCTGGAATGGCTCGTCAAAATCGATCACGCCGATATCATAGAGGAACTTGGTATAGAAACGGGAGTACAGCAGATGAAGTACTGCATGTTCTACACCGCCGATATACATATCTACCGGAAGATATTTGTCTGCCTTTTCTCTGGATACCAGTTCCTTATCGTTTTTGTTATCCACATAGCGGAGGAAATACCAGGAAGAACCTGCCCACTGAGGCATGGTATTGGTCTCTCTCTTAGCCGGAGAACCGCAGCATGGGCAGATGGTATTTACCCACTCGTCAATAGCCGCCAGAGGAGATTCTCCTGTACCGGTAGGCTCATAGGACTCTACTTCTGGAAGAGTCAGAGGAAGCTGATCTTCCGGAACAGGCACATTTCCGCATTTTGGACAGTGAATGATGGGGATTGGCTCGCCCCAGTAACGCTGACGGGAGAATACCCAGTCACGGAGCTTGTAATTTACTGTCTTTCTTCCGATTCCCATCTTCTCGATCATTTCAGGAGCTTCTTTTTTCAGAACTGCAGATTCCATGCCGTTCCAGTCTCCGGAATTAATCATAGTACCGGAAGCCTCAGTATAAGCTTCTGTCATATTTTCGATTTCTTTTCCATCTTTGGCAATTACCTGAATGATCGGAATGTTGAATTTTGTAGCAAATTCAAAGTCACGGTCGTCATGGGCAGGTACACACATGATTGCGCCTGTACCATAGTCTGCCAGTACATAATCAGAAAGCCAGATTGGCACTTTCTTTCCATTAAGCGGATTGATGGCGTAGGTTCCTGTGAATACACCGGTCTTCTCTTTATCCTGAAGACGGTCTACGTTAGACTTCATAGAAGCGTCATAGATATATTTTTCTACAGCTTCTCTTGTCTCATCTGTAGCCAGACTTTTTGCCAGAGCATGTTCAGGAGCCAATACCATAAAGGTTGCTCCATGAAGGGTATCCGGTCTTGTGGTATAGACAGTGATCTTCTCGTCTCTTCCTTCTACAGGGAAGTCTACCTCTGCACCGTAAGATTTTCCGATCCAGTCTGTCTGCATCTTTTTAACCTTTTCCGGCCAGTCCAGTTTGTCCAGATCATTTAAGAGACGGTCTGCGTATTTGGTAATACGAAGCATCCACTGACGAAGGTTTTTCTTGGTCACTTCCGCACCGCAGCGCTCACATTTTCCGTTTACTACCTCTTCGTTTGCCAGACCAGTCTTACAGGAAGGACACCAGTTAATGGGGAATTCCTTCTCATAAGCCAGACCTTCTTTAAACATTTTTACAAAAATCCACTGGGTCCATTTGTAGAAATTAGGATCTGTCGTATTTACCTCTCTGTCCCAGTCATAGATTGCAGCGATATCCTGGATCTGTTTCTTAATATTCTTGATATTCTCAGCAGTGGATTTTGCAGGATGTACGCCCATCTTAATGGCATAGTTTTCTGCAGGAAGACCAAAGGCATCCCAGCCCATGGGATGGATCAGATAATATCCATGCATTAATTTGTAACGGCTCCAGACGTCGGAGATTACATAGCCTCTCCAGTGTCCTACATGAAGTCCGTTTCCTGATGGATATGGAAACATATCCAGGCAATAATATTTCGGCTTTTTGCCGTCATCTACGTTCACTGGTTTTTCATCCCAGATCTTACGCCATTTTGCTTCAATGGCCTTATGATTATATGGTACTGCCATCTTTCTTTTCCTCCTTATTCTTTCTGCCGGTTTCTGATAGTACCGGCAATACAAAAAGCCCTCTCTTCTCCAGCTAGAGACGAAAGGGCTTAAATTCCGTGGTACCACTCTAATTCACAGATTTAAATTATTCTGTGCACTCATTTTTTCTGTAACGGGAAATCCCGCCCGCATCTACTGATCCGTCAATGGGGAAAGTTCGATTTGGGAACTCCGAGGCCAGTTGGGAAGCTTACGTGACTGCCTTGCACCAGACGGCAGCTCTCTTGACACGCAGGGTTTCTTAATAATCCTCTTCACAGTTTTTGATTATAAAACTATTACACATTTTACTCAGGGATTTTCTATTTGTCAACCCCAAAATTACTGCACCTTGTTTGTGTTGGAATAAAGTTTATGCCGAAGTGCTTCCATCTCTCTCTCCAGATGGTCTATGGAAGCACAGGTGGCATCATTTTCTTTCTTTCTCGGTTCAATTTTTCCAATCTCCTGGTTGATCTGCTGTAATTCGGCGTTGATCTTATTGTATTTCCCAGACAGATTTTTTTGGACCATACGATCTTTTGCGTCCATTGTTCCGCCCAAAACAAATCCGATTACCCATAGTATACCGCCGACAAAAGCTCCTATTAGCCCAGAGCCTACAATACCAGATATCAGAATCCAAGCATCCAGATGTGTGATATTCGAGAGCAAGAGACCAATAAACATAAGTGCCGCAACACCAATTCCAATTATAATCCCTGCTTTCGTTAATTTATCGGCTATAGTCGGCTTTGAATAATTGTTCATATCTCTTTGAAGATTTTGAAGCATTTCCTGTCTTTCTTTCTGTTCTCTATATAGTCCGGAAAGTTTCCCTTCTTCTGCTTTATAACTCTGCTCATAGGACTCTCTTTTTTTCTTTAATTGCTGCAGTTGCTGCTCATACTGCTGGAATAAGGCTTCATCTTCCTGTCTTTTTCTTGCGGATTCTTTCTCATTTTTCAAATTGAGATATTGATTCCAGATTCGTTGAATTTCTTCTTTTTCAGGACCTTTGGCAACCTTTAACGCATTCTCTGCGTTACCTTTTACTGCTGCAAAAATTTCCCGGGTGTAGGTCTGAAACTGATTTGTTCTCACAGAGGCAAATCCCCACCATCCCCGGTAATCATCTGGGTAGCTGTCAGTCAATTCCATGTATATCTGCTCTGCTTTTTCTTTTTGTCCCAAGTCGTAAAAAGTTCTGGCATTTTTACATAAACGGTCAATCTGGGATTCCGGTCCTGATTTCGATTCTGTCTTGGGCTCAAGATTTACAATTTTTTTAATTCCTGAAACAACATCTTGCAAAAAGCCGATTTTATTCATATCTAATGCCTGGAATGCTGCTAATTCCCTGGGCAATTCATATGGAGAACAATTTTTATAACATGGAATGATCACTTTTCCGTGATCATTTTCTCTTAATTCCAGGAAACGGCTCCATTCATTCTTTACCCACACACTGTTATAATTCTGAGGATTGCACCCTACAACCAGCATAACTTTTGCAGTGCGCAGTGCAGAAAAAATGACAGGTTCATACTCTTCGCCTGGTTTTAGAGTCAGTCTGGCAAAAAAAGTTTTTATTCCAAGCTTATCAAATTCATAGTATAATTCTTGCCCGATAACACTTTCTTCTGTTCTGTTCCCATAATCGTCTGACTCTTTATAGCAGATAAAAACATCAAATGCTTCTTCTGCATTTGCACGGATCAAAATTTTATTCTGGATCTCTGCAATCTTTTGTCCCTGCTCCTGATAATAGGAGCGGCAGTTTAAGTCTGCATATTCAATTGCTTTGATATAATCCGGATCTGTAAGAATACTTTTTTCTTTTGTTCTGTGAAATGTAGGAATTCTCTTATGGCTTTTAGGATCCTCCACAAATTCAATTCCGTACTTGCTCATTGCAAGTCCGAAATAAGCCTCTGCCTCTTCACTGTCTTCTTTCAGAATATCCTTATAAGTTTCAATAGACCTGTCAAACTCATTATTCTGCCTGTAAAAAGTGGCAAGGTTATAGAGGTTTCCTATTTTTTCCATGTTTTGCGGTATAACAACCGGCGAACCGCAATACTCGCATTCCCCCATTTTCATATCCGAATTTAATTTTACTTCTCCGCCGCAGATCGGGCATTTCATTGCGACTAACATAACTCTTTCTCCTCCTCCATATTCGTTCCTCATCTGGGATAGGTCTTTACATAAACCTTCTGGTCGTCATCATCAGAATTTTCTTCCCATTCTTTCAGCATTTGTTCCAGCTCCCAATTCTCCTGTCCTTCGTCCAGTTCTTCTAAATCTGTCCTTCCATCCTGGATTCCGTCAAGCATAACATCCAGTTCGCTTTCCTCATATCCCTCATCTGACACATCATCAAAAGTATCTGATACATCGCTTTCCTCTACATCCATGCTTCCTGCATCATAATCCATATCAAAATCCATTCTGTTTCCCCTTTCCTCTATTATTTAACCAGAACCTGTAAAATTTTTTCACGATCTTTCTGTGAAAGCCGGAATTCTTTTTCCTGTAATACTTTTCTCAAATATTTGATTTTCACACAATTACACAACTGTATTCTTTTTTCCTGACCTTCTTTAATATCCTGTTTTTCCAGCCATTGATTTACGGCATTCATATAAGCGCACATGGTATTAATATCCCGGATCTTATCCCTGAATTCCATATAATACCGCTCCGAAAAAAATGCCGCTTTAAAGGCACTAAGCAGGCTTGGAATATATTGTTCCACGGTTATTCCCTTTGGGGGAAGAAATGGATTGATCACAAAAGGACTTACCTTGTTTTTTCCGGGGGTAAAAATCTGCAGATCCGGAATCCGGTCAATCAATGCCCGGTATTCTGTTTTTGTCGGTTCAATTGCCAAAAAGGGAATCCCTCTCCTGTACATCTGCAAAAGAAGGTTCACAGAAAATGTAGTTTTCCCTGTTCCCGGCATTCCAACGATCAACGCATGTTTTGTCAGAGTATTCTGTGCACATCCTATCCAGATACTACTTTGTTCACTTTCCAATAGCTGACCAAATTTTACATTATCCTTCTGCAGCACCCGTTCATCTATATCCTGTGCTTTCTGCATGATCTCTTTTATTTTTATCCCGCTGATTTTCAGGTTTCCAAGAGGAAGCCTGAAAAAAGAGGTTGCCTCCTGAGCAAAAATAAAATACGGAAGCCGGTACAGCATTTTCATTTTAGGAGCGCATTGTAATGCACGTAGAATTGTGGCATTGCGGTAGCGATTTATCAACAACTTATAGCAGCCTTCTATTGGAGGGGTCACAAATTCTATCTGTATACTGACACGCTCTCCCGGCTCGATTTTCTTTTTCATGGGAATCCGCAGTTCATTCTTGGCATATCCCCAAACATCTCCATTGATACATTCACAATAATAATCCTCCCAGGTCACGGTACCTGTATTTTCAATGACCCAATTATGCTCATATAGCTTGCCTGCAGTAAGTGTTGCCGGGATCGCAGGTCTTTCTTCTAAAACCTGGTAATTATTTTTTCCTTGTTCACAAGGCTCTCTGTCCTCCTCTAATACTGTAAAATGTAAGCCCAGGCCTACCTTGTCACTAAAAATAAAATCGCCCTTCCTGTTTTTCATTCCCCAGTGCAAAACATAATGGCCCGGAGTCTCGGGCGCCCTAAAATGAACAGTAATTTCAACTGTATCGCCCGGATAAATCACTCTTGCTATTTCGATCCTTTTACTTTTCTCATTCAGCCAGTCTGGAGGGCATGTGCACTCGAATCTACGGTGTTCCCATGGAATTTTTCCTGTATTCTTTATAACCCAGTTATGGGTAACCCATTCTCCCGGCTTGTGCACATTCATATCTGGCGGATATTCATACTGAAATAAATAACTGTCCTTTCTTGTCTGTTCTTCTGTATTATAAGACAGTGTATTTTCCTTACTATGCAAATAAGGTATATACAACTGATTTATTTTTTCTGGAAATATGGCATAGAAAATCAAAAAAGTAAGTACATTCCCCCACTCCTCTTTCAAAACACCACTATCTTCATCTATCAAATACTGTTTCAAAGCCGAAGAAAAACTGATTTGTTCCTGCTTTACGAGTTGAAAAAAAATATGGTTCATCCTATGGGGGAAAAGATCATTCTTTAAAATCCAGCAGCATTTATTTTCCATACGGGAAATCTCCATCGGATTCTGCAAAATGTAATTATTCAATGCCAAAACATAATTCTTTTCTGTTTTGCTATCCGCAAAAAATCGACTTCTCCGTGCTTTATCGTTCCAAAGTTTTATGTTGAGCCAACGTAGTTCTGTTGGAAATGTCTCCTCAAAAAAATTCTTTTTCGAACGGTACTTTACTTCTCTCTTCCATACAGAAGAATATTTTTCTACTTTTCCCGGATAAAAAATCTCATAAATCTCTTTTAGATTCATTTTCTACTTCCTCTTTTTCTGTGCGGTCTTTCACTAATTCTATCATTGCAAGGTTGATTTTTCAGTAATGCTAAGGTTGATTTTATATATAAATATTACGAACCTATTGAAATCAAATATAAGATATGTGATCATTTTATTGAAAATTCTATGTTAAGCCAAAAAATATGTACCTGGGTCAGCTGCTGCGCTACTCCAGGTACATACTCTATGAATACTGGCAATCCATTTCGGAACTGCTATTTTCTCCTATTTAAGTTTTTAAGACACTTCTGCTCCTTCCGTATTCTGGGATTCCTCCTGGACATCTTCCTGATCTGTAGAATCCTCCTGAGGCTCCTGGCCTTCTAATTGAGTCACCGTACAGAGCCTGTCTCCTTGCACATACCGCAGCGAGATCTGATCTCCCAGATCATACCCTATGATTTCAGGGAATTCCGTTACTGGAACATCAAAAATCTGTTCCTGACCTTCCAGGGTAATGTAAAAATGTGAGTTGCCGTCCAGCACCGCCTGGGCCATCCGAAAGATCACTCCTTGGGCAGTAAGATCACTGTCAGAAGCTCCATCCACCTCAATGCCGCTGCTTTCCAGCAGTTCTTCATAATTCTTCTCACACTCCTGGACCGTATCTCCTATAGCTACATTCTGATATTTCTGGACATTGACCATAGCATACTTTTTCACCAGGCCGGCTCCGTCCTTTAATGCCATGAAATAGGTAGGCTGATCGGAAATATTCAAAAGCAGAGGAAATGCCGCCGTATACTTCAGGTTCTGGACCTGGCCTTCCGCAGAGTCCATGGCTGAACGCTCCTGAGCTCCTTCACAGGCATAATATCTGGTTTCCATAGTCCTCTGGTTCATGAGAACAAACCCCACATTAGATTTATCTCCGCTTACAGAAGTAACCCCTGTATAGACCCACACATCATCATCCAGAGCCAGATAATTATATCCTTCCGTAGTCTGGAGACAGCCTTTCTGACCTAATACACTGTTGATAAATCCGTTCTGAAGCATACCGTGATAGTCATACAATTCCACGAGGAGATCTGCGGGATAGGCCCGGTCTACCCATTTGGGACATTCCTCGATCTTCAGGTCCTGGCACTCTCCTGTCTGGGCATTGCACAGCACCACTCTTCCTATGGTCTGTCCTCCAAAAAGTCCGATATTAAACTTCTTCACCGGGCAGATCCAGTAAGGAGTCCCTTCATCATCAATCTCAAAACTTAGCTGATCAAACATATAGGTTGGATACTTAAACCGAAGATGACGATAGATATTCCTGTTAAAATATTCAGATTCTGAATATTTGATCCCCTCATCCAGTTTTACCAGCTCTGTATTTTGAGTAGCCATATCAATCAGCACATAGGCAGGGATACCAGCTTTCTGGTTAGTCAGCCATTTAATAGGACTTGCGTACACCAGCGGGCTTACCCGGTAAGGCTGCTCTTGGTAGTTGATCTGAGAATAAAGGCTGCTTACCTCAAATTGGGAGACCATATCCACCATACTTCCCATCTTACGGTTTCCTAACAGCTCTGCCGAGTCCTTATCCAGAAGCGGGATCTGGTCATAGCTGATCTCCTTGATATCCTCGGCAAAATTTCTCTCCTCCGGCTCCATCAAAGCCTGATATTTCTTTGCATTGACCACTGGGGAAGAAAGCAGAGCTCCTGCACCGTAGACGATTACAACTGCCAGGAGCAGGATAAGCCCTCCCTTCAGTATCTTATCAGATCTTAGCTGCTGAACACTGGTGATCCGTTTTTTGATCCCGTAAATGATCAGAATCAGTACTACCAAAGCCCCCAGAAAGACCCAGAATCCGCTTTCGTGAATGTTCACAGCAGGCAGAGTTACATAGTAATAGAGAAATGCCAGAAGGATAACCGCCAATCCTGCTCCGATCTTCTTTTTCATAAATCTTTTACCATACCTTTCTACACAGTTCTTTTTAGTCTGTGTTGTATCATTGTAACACTGACTGCTCAGGTTGTCATCAGATTTCTTTCCGGCAAATATCTGCTCATGCCGGTGCAGCATGCCTGCCAGGCTTCTTGCAGAAAAAGAGACCGGAATTTTGATCATGCAAAAGTTCCGGTCTCCGTCAACAGCAGATTCGCCGCTGCTTCCTCTTATAAATTTTTTACAAATAAAGCCCGTATAGCGTTTAATACAGCAAGGATCATAACTCCTACGTCTGCAAAAATCGCCAGCCACATATTGGCAATACCTACAGCCCCCAGAGCCAGGCAGATCAACTTAATACCAATGGCAAACACAATATTCTGATAAACAATTCTCAGGCATTTTCTGGAAATTTTAATGGCTTTGGCAATCTGCATGGGATCATCGTCCATCAGGACTACGTCTGCCGCCTCAATGGCTGCATCGGACCCCATAGCTCCCATAGCGATCCCAATATCCGCCCGGCCAAGTACCGGAGCATCATTAATTCCGTCACCTACAAAAGCCAGTTTTTCTTTTTCCCTCTTTCTGCTCAAAAGTTCTTCTACCTTTTCTACCTTATCCCCGGGAAGGAGCTGGCTGTATACCTCATCCAATCCCAACTCCCCGGCTACATGATCCGCTACTTTTCCTGAATCACCGGTAAGCATTACGGTCTTACGGATACCGGCATTTTTAAGGGCTTTCACAGCTTCTTTTGAATGGGGCTTTACAATATCGGAAATCACGATGTGCCCCGCATATTTTTTGTTTATAGCCATGTGGATAATTGTCCCAACGGAATGACAGCTCATATACGCAATCCCCAGACGCTCCATCAGCTTATCATTTCCCGCAGCCACTTCCTCGCCGTCAACCTTGGCGATAACGCCGTTGCCGCTGATCTCCTGAATATCTGTTACCCGTGACCGGTCAATTTCTTTTCCGTAAGCCTTCTGAAGACTCTTACTGATAGGGTGGGAGGAAGCACTTTCTGCCAGAGCTGCATATTCGATCAGTTTTTCATCTTCCATCTGGCTGTGGTGGATACCATTTACCTCAAAAACCCCCTGGGTAAGAGTTCCTGTTTTATCAAAAACTACGATCTTTGTCTGAGAGAGAGTCTCCAAGTAGTTAGAACCTTTTACCAGAACGCCGGCCTTGCTTGCTCCCCCGATCCCTGCAAAGAAGCTCAGAGGGATACTGATAACCAGGGCGCATGGGCAGCTGATAACCAGGAAAGTCAGGGCTCTGTAGATCCAGGTTCCCCAGTCTGCAGTCAACCCCATGCCAAGCATTCTCACCAAAGGAGGAAGGAAAGCCAGGGCCAGGGCACCATAGCATACCGCCGGTGTATACACTCTCGCAAATTTGGAAATGAAATCTTCTGACCGTGATTTTCTGGAGCTGGCATTTTCCACCAGATCCAGTATCCTGGATACTGTAGATTCTCCAAACTCCTTAGTGGTGCGGATTTTTAATACACCTGTCATATTGATGCATCCGCTGATGATCTCATCTCCGGCCTTCGTATCTCTTGGAATGCTTTCTCCTGTCAGAGCAGCCGTATTTAAAGTAGAACTTCCCTCCAGGATAATTCCGTCAATAGGAACCTTTTCTCCCGGCTGCACAACAATTACACTGCCAATCTCCACCTCATCAGGATCTACTTTCTCCAGTTTTCCGTCCTGTTCCATATTTGCATAGTCCGGACGAATGTCCATCAGATCGCTGATATTCCGACGGCTTTTTCCCACTGCATAACTCTGGAACCACTCTCCTACCTGATAAAACAGCATAACCGCAATAGCTTCCGTGTAATCCCCGCTTCCTTCATAGATAGCCAGGGCAATGGCGCCTACTGTGGCAACTGCCATGAGAAAACATTCATCAAACACCTGTCTGTTTTTGATCCCTTTGCCTGCTTTAATCAGAATATCATAGCCGACAATCAGATAGGGGATCAGATAAAGCACAAATCTCAGCCATCCCGTTACCGGCAGGAAATTCAAAAGGATCAGCAGAGCCGCTGCCGCAAGGATACGGACCAGCATCTTTTTCTGTTTCTTATTCATAAGGATTCTCCTTCCTGAACGCTTTTATTTATTAAACAATTATTTAATCGTTAAACATATAATATGCTCCCTGCCTAGCTTCGTCAATAGTTTTGCTCAAGATATTTCCAAAATGGATAAAATCATTTCCGATTGGGCTAAAAAAGACTGTCGCATTAATGCGACAGTCTTTTGATAAATGGAGTATACGGGACTTGAACCCGTGGCCTCAACAATGCGAATGTTGTGCGCTCCCAACTGCGCTAATACCCCATGGGAAACTGCCCTATACAGCCTGACAGCTGTGCAGGGCAGTTTCTTTTTTTATAAGAAAGAGATTTGACAAATGAATAGTTACTCTTCTTCTGTTTTTGCTCTTGCGGCAATTTCTTTTTCCTGAATATCGGAAGGCGCCTGCTCATAACGGGCAAATTCATAGGAAAAGTTTCCGCTTCCTCCGGTCATGGAGCGAAGGTCTGTGGAATATCCATAGATAGAAAGCATAGGAACATCTGCCTCAATAACAGTGTTTCCTTTGTGTTCTGTGTCCGGGTTCATTCCCAGCACACGGCCTCTTCTCTTATTCAGATCTCCCATAACGTCTCCTGTAAATTTATCAGGAACGCTGACTTTCATGGAAACAATAGGCTCCAGAAGAACCGGTGAAGCATCCATAAATCCTTTCTTGAATGCCTGGATAGCTGCGGTCTTAAATGCCATCTCAGAAGAGTCCACCGGATGATAGGACCCATCATAGAGAGTAGCCTTCACTCCCACTACAGGATAAGAAGCCAGAGGACCTTTAGCTACAGATTCCTGGACACCTTTTTCAACAGCCGGGAAGTAGTTCTTGGGAACTGCACCTCCTACAACCGTCTGCTCAAAAATGTAAGGTGTCTCCAGATCGCCGGAAGGCTCAAAAATCATCTTAACATGACCATACTGGCCGTGACCGCCGGACTGTTTCTTGTATTTTGCCTCTACGTCTGCTTTCTTACGAATGGTTTCTTTAAACGGAACTTTTGGCTCAGAAAGAACGATGTCTACTTTGTAGCGTTCTTTTAACTTGCTTACTACAATATCCAGATGCTGTTCGCCAATTCCGTAAAGAAGAGTCTGACGGTTCTGAGAGTCATTTACAACTTTCAAAGTCAGATCTTCCTGCATCATTCTGTTCAGCGCCTGGGATACTTTATCCTCATCTCCTTTATTTACTGTCTTATATCTCTTGTAGGTGTAAGGAGTGGATATCTCGGTCTTTCCATAGAGTACCGGCGTATTCTTGGTAGCCAGTGTGTCTCCTGTAGTAACCGTATTCAGCTTTGCGATAGCGCCGATATCTCCTGCGTGGAGTTCCGGAACTTCTATAGGTTTTGATCCTTCCAGTACATAAAGCTTATTCAGCTTTTCTTCTGTCTCTTTGCTGGTATTGTAAAGAACATCATCGCCCTTGATAACACCGGAGCATACCTTCACCAGAGAATATTTTCCAAGGAACGGATCCACGATAGTCTTGAATACATAAGCGGATTTTGCTTTGGTAAAATCATAGTCCGCCTGGAAGATCTCATTGGTCTTGGTATTGATACCCTTGCAGGATCTCTGATCTGGACTTGGGAAATATCCGCAGATATCGTCCAGCAGGTTTGCCACGCCCTGGATATTAATGGTGGAGCCCATACATACAGGGATAATGCTGCCGTCTGAAATATTCATTTTCAGTGCTGCAGAAACCTCAGCTACAGAAAATTCTTCTCCTGCGAAATAACGGTCCATAAACTCTTCACTGAGTTCTGCCACGGATTCCATCAGAATCTCATGATATTTTTCCAGATATTCTTTCAGATAATCCGGTACCGGGCATTCTTTCTTCTTACCTCTGTCAATATATTTTCTTCCGGCCTGTTTTACAATATTGACATATCCTACGAACTTTCCGTCTTCACGGATAGGCATATGGATGGGAGCGATTTTCTTTCCGTACATTTCTGTAAGATCTTCTACAACCTGACGATAACTGACGTCGTCAATATCCATCTCCGTAACAAAGAACATCCTGGGAAGTTTATATTTTTCGCAAAGTTCCCAGGCCTTCTGTGTACCTACCTGGATGCCGTCCTTGCCGGATACTACGATGATGGCCGCATCTGCTGCGGATACCGCTTCTTCCACTTCCCCCACAAAGTCGAAATAGCCCGGTGTATCCAATACATTGATTTTTACTTTACCCCATACGATAGGCACAAGTGATGTAGAAATTGAAAATTTTCTCTTTATCTCCTCTTTATCATAGTCGCTCACGGTGTTTCCATCTGTCACTTTACCCAAGCGACTTGTAATTCCCGATAAATAAGCCATAGCTTCTACCAGACTCGTCTTACCGGCACCGCCATGGCCGAGCAGGACCACATTTCTAATTCTGTCGGTTCTAAATACGTCCATATGTAATACCTCCCAAACTTGATATGTGTATATTCTACTAAAAATTTCTTAATAATTCAAGTATTTCAATCAAAATATACAAGATTTTTATCTTCAATTTCTGTTTTCCCAGGAAAAATGCCTTATCCATATGAAAACTCCCCTAGACAGTCCGATTTATATGTGTATTTTATACTTTAAAGCACTAAACTGTTGACATTTTTCTACACCTATCATAAAATTAATATATTGTTTTATAGAGACTTAAGTCCTTAGGCATAAGGCGAATTTTCCATGGCGTGCTGCCGGCGAAAATATAGAAATACAGGAATAAAGAAGGAGCATATGTAAATGGAAACCACTACCATAGGTTTTATCGGATTGGGGCTGATCGGAGGCTCCATTGCAAAAGCAATCCGTAAATTTCACCCTGATTACCAGATCCTGGCTTACAACCGGACAAAAGAGGTGCTGGAGGATGCAGTTTTTGACGGCATTGTTGATATCCCCTGTACAGAACGGGATACCAGGTTTGCCCTCTGTGACTATATCTTTTTGTGTGCCACAGTTGATTATAATCTGGAATGCCTTCCCTGGCTGAAAGAAACCATGAGATCCAGCTGTATCCTCACCGATGTGGGAAGCGTCAAAGGTGAGATCCACCGACAGATCACCGCCCTGGGTATGGCTGCCAACTTTATCGGCGGTCATCCCATGGCCGGCAGTGAGAAAACCGGATATGAATATTCTACAGATCACCTGATCGAAAACGCTTATTATCTTCTCACCCCTTCAGAGGAAGCCGGCCTGGATAAGATCAGTGCTTACACGGAACTGGTTTCCTCCATCGGCGCTTTGCCTATGATCCTTTCCTGGGATGAGCATGACTTTATTACTGCTTCCGTCAGCCACCTGCCTCATATTGTGGCAGCCTCCCTGGTCAATGTTGTGAAAAAACTGGATTCTCCTCAGGAGCATATGAAGACCATTGCCGCAGGAGGGTTTAAAGACATTACCAGAATTGCATCTTCTTCTCCCCATATGTGGGAACAGATCTGTCTGGAAAATCCGGAGTATATTTCCAAAGTGCTGGATGAATATATCCGTCAGATCGTACAGGCAAAATATCTGGTAGACCAGAAAGACGGCCAGGGACTCTATGAAATGTTCGCTCAGTCCCGGGATTACCGGAACTCTTTCAGCGATGCTCCCAGCGGCCCTCTGAAAAAAGCCTTCATCTTATACTGTGATGTGGTAGACGAAACAGGAGCCATTGCCACAATAGCCACTATTCTTTCTATGAATAACATAAGTATCAAGAATATCGGTATTGTCCACAACCGGGAGTTTGAAGACGGCGTTCTCCGGATTGAATTTTATGACGAAGAAGCCCAGAAGCTTGCCGCAGAGCAGCTTAAAAAGCGCAACTATATTATTTACGAGAGGTAGGAAAAGCTATGAAATTCAGAAGATCAACTCCCCTGAAGGGAGAAATCACGGTTCCGGGAGACAAATCCATTTCCCACCGCAGCGTTATGCTGGGCGCCATTTCAAAAGGCACCACCAGTATCACCAATTTTCTGGAAGGAGCAGACTGTCTCTCTACTATAGACTGTTTCCGGAAAATGGGGATCGAAGTTGAGCGAAAACCGGAAGAAATCCTTATCCACGGAAAAGGCCTTCACGGGCTTCTGGCTCCTTCCGATACCCTGGATGTAGGAAACAGCGGCACTACGGTACGGCTGTTAAGCGGTCTCCTGGCCGGCCAGACCTTCCAGAGCACCCTTACCGGAGATGACTCTATTCAGAAGCGTCCTATGAAACGGATTATCACCCCCCTTACCGCTATGGGGGGAGAGATCAAAAGTATCCGGGACAATGACTGTGTTCCTCTTCAGATTCAGGGCCGCCCTCTGAAGGGAATCCATTATGATTCTCCCGTAAGTTCCGCTCAGGTGAAATCCTGTGTCCTTCTGGCAGGTCTTTATGCCGACGGACCTACCAGCATAACAGAGCCTTATGTTTCCAGAAATCATTCAGAATTAATGCTCCGTTCTTTTGGCGCCAGTGTGACCAGTAAGGACACCACCGTTACCATCGAACCGGAACCGGAACTTACCGGTCAGAAAGTAATCATGCCGGGAGACATCTCCTCTGCCGCCTATTTTATAGCCGCAGGTCTGCTGGTTCCTGGTTCTGAAATCCTGATCAAAAATGTAGGCACAAATCCTACCAGAGACGGAATCCTCCGGGTATGCCGGCAGATGGGGGCTGATATCCAGCTTTTGGACCAGAAAGAACACTGCCAGGAACCTGCTGCAGATATCCTGGTAAGATACAGTTCATTGAAAGGAACCGAGATCCACGGAGAACTGATCCCCACTCTCATCGATGAACTGCCTGTAATAGCAGTCATGGCCGCTTTTGCAGAAGGCACTACAGTTATCCGGGACGCCCAGGAATTAAAAGTAAAAGAGTCCAACCGTCTGGATATTATGGTCCACCATCTTCAGGCCATGGGGGCAGACGTAACCCCCACAGAAGACGGCATGATCATCCGGGGCGGTACTCCTCTTCACGGTGCCACACTGGACAGTCATCTGGATCACAGGATCGCCATGTCCTTTGCTGTAGCAAGTCTGGCCGCCCAGGGAGAAACGGAGATCACCCGGGCAGATTGTGTAAATATTTCATATCCCAGATTTTATGAAGACCTGCAAAGTCTTCAATATTAAAAATCGTCCATAATAAAAAAGAGGACTGCTGTCCCCGGTAAAGGCATCACGGAATTTTCCGGATCTTTCCTGTTACAGCAGCCCTCTTTTTTTCAATTCTTTTTCCACCGTTGGATATCTGCGGATATCTGTATGGGGGATGGCCTCCGCCGCCATGAGATGAAGAAAGTTATCTACAGTTCCAAACTGGATATAAGTCATCTTATCCAGGATTTTCTCCACCTCTTCCTTGGTCTCTTTATGAAGAAGTATTTTTCTGGCACCTGCCAGCGAACTGTTTCCCGGAAGAATGATCTTATCTCTTGGCGTATCCGGATACAGCCCCACTTCCCCCATCATATATTCTACCATAGTCCCGGCAGCGGCTTTTGTCTTCAGGAACTCTTCAATATCCTTCTGGAAGAAAAAGAGGCCGGGGGCATATTCTGCTGCCAGCGCTCCGTCCACCTCCCGGATTTTTTCAGAAGCTTCCTCTACATAACGTCCTCTTACGTCGATCCAGCCGTTGAGAAACATTTCTGCTAACAGATCCACTATACCGGAACCGCAGATTCCTTTCGCCGCTGTCTCACCGATCACATGGATCTCTACCTGGCCATTTTCTATATGAACCCGGTCTACAGCACCAGGCTCCGCCCGCATACCGGTTTTTACTACGCCGCCTTCCAGAGCCGGTCCTGCAGCCCCTGCGCCGGCTACCAGAAAGTCTTTATTTCCAATAACCAGCTCTCCGTTGGTTCCGATATCCAGGAAGACAGAAATCTCTTCCTGTTTGTATATCTCCGTTTCTACTATACCGCTTAAAATATCTCCTCCCAGATAGTTGGCCTGTCCGGGATAACAGTATACATATCCTTTCAAAGGAAATCCCAGATCTTTAGCTCTGTAACAGTCCGGCTTCACCATATTCTTCTCTAAAAGCTCTCAGGATCCGCTCCTGATCGGAGACATTATCCTCCAGACTTGGAGGTGTCAGCTCCAGATAGATTTTCCGGCTCCAGCCTTCCATCCTATTTTCTGTTTCCATGGTCTTCTCCTTTTCTGCCTTTCATCTTTTCTGACCTTTCCAATATGTATGCTGTGTATGCCGTGAAATCCTGCTTGCTGCTTTTTCTATAACTACATAAATTTCAAATTTATCAGACGGAATACCTGTTCCGCTGTATCGGCCAGGTTCTGCCCTGCTGTCTCCGGATCCATAGCCTCTTCTAAAGTAGAAATACCCCGGATAACCGGGAAGAAAGCATCAATTCCTTTTTCATTGCACTTTACCGCATCTCTGGTCACACTTCCTGCAAAGGCAACCACTGTCTTTCCATATTTCTTTGCCAGACCGGCAACTCCTACTGGAGCTTTTCCCATAGCAGTCTGACCATCCAGCCGTCCTTCTCCGGTAACCACCACATCTGCCTCTTTTACATAATCCTCCAGTCTGGTTTCCTCCAGAATGATCTGGATCCCGGACTCCAGCACACTATTGGTAAAAGTCAGAAAAGCAAAGCCCAGACCCCCTGCCGCTCCGGTTCCAGGCGTTTCCGGATCCGCTTTGGGAAAAGTCTCAGCCGCCAGTTTTGCATAGGCCCCCAGCCATTTATCCATCTTATCGATCATTTCTGCATCTGCACCTTTTTGGGGACCGTAAATGGCACTGCTGCCCTGAGGTCCGCACAGGGGATTTACCACGTCACAGGCCACACGGAATTCACATTCCCTCAGCTCTGGAAGAACCTTTTCATCTCTGATAGATTTAAGATATTCCAATCCTCTGGCCCCCAGAGGCACTTCCTTGCCTTCCTGGTCCAGGAACTCATAACCCAATGCCTGAAGCATACCGACGCCTCCGTCATTTGTAGCGCTTCCTCCGATTCCTACCAGAAACCGTCTGCAGCCTTTTTCAATAGCGTCCTTTATCATTTCTCCTACTCCGTAGGTGGTTGTATAAAGAGGATTTCTCATCTGGTCGGGAACCAGGGTGATTCCTGCTGCCGCAGACATCTCGATTACTGCTGTGTTTTCTCCTACAATTCCATACTCAGCCTCCACCGGATTTCCCAGTGGACCGGTAACCGTCACTTTACATATACGCCCTCCCATTCCCTGGACCAAAGCTTCTACAGTTCCTTCTCCCCCGTCTGCCAGAGGTCTGATCTCCACCTGTGCCTGAGGATTGCTCTTTAATATTCCCCTTTTTGCTGCCTCCCCTGCTTCCAGAGAAGACAAGCTTCCTTTAAATGAATCAATTGCGATCACTACTTTCATACCTTTACTCCTTACCTGGCGTTGTTTTTTTCCAATCTCTTTGATTATAAAACGAATTCTTTCACAGTTCAACGTATTTTCTCGTTAAATAATCCCTTGACAATTCTCTGCTCTTCTGCTTATAATGATACCGCTAAAACTTCATGTGGATTTTTCTGGGTACAGCCCATTTTTCGCCACATAATCACTGCCGGTGATTATGTGGCTTTTCTTTTGCCTGCAGATCGGCGGCAAACATCATTATACGCATTATAAGGAGCGACGGATAAATGAATGAAACTTTTATGAAAGAAAAACCCGTATTTCCACTGATCATATCTATGGGACTTCCCATGATGATCTCCATGCTGGTAAATTCTCTGTATAATATCGTCGACAGCTTTTTCGTGGCAAAGATCAGCGAAGACGCAATGACTGCTCTTTCCCTGGTCTATCCGGTCCAGAATTTTATCAGCGCTATAGCCATCGGTTTCGGTGTAGGGATCAATGCTGTAATTGCCTATTATCTGGGAGCTTCCCAAAAGGAAAAAGCCGACCGGACCGCTTCCTGGGGGCTTTTGCTTGCCCTGATCCACGGACTTCTGCTGGCTGTAATCTGTATTGCAGTTATGCCTGCTTTCCTCCATATGTTTACTTCCCAGGCGTCTCTCTCTGAGCTGGGTATGCGTTATTCTGTGATCGTATTTGCCTTTTCCCCGGTGATCACCCTGGGAATTTCCTTTGAAAAGATCTTCCAGTCTACCGGGCAGATGACGGTCAGTATGGTCAGTCTTATGGCCGGATGTATCACCAATATTATCCTGGACCCCATCATGATCTTCGGTATCGGACCATGTCCGGAAATGGGCATTGAAGGAGCCGCTCTGGCTACGGGCCTTGGACAGGTGGTTTCCCTTGTGATTTATCTTGGGATTTATTTTTCAGGAGCCCTTCCCCTTCATATCGGGATCCGGCATCTGGTAAAGGAAAAGGGGCTTATTGCCCGGTTATATTCCATCGGGATTCCTGCTTCCCTGAACATTGCCCTGCCTTCCCTGCTGATCGCCTCCCTGAATGTAATCCTGGCTTCTTTTTCTCAGATTTATGTGACGATCCTGGGTATCTATTATAAACTGCAGACCTTTCTGTATCTTCCTGCCAACGGGATTATCCAGGGTATCCGGCCTTTGATAGGATACAATTACGGTGCAAAGGAATATCACCGGGTAAATAAACTCTATCTCACTACCCTGGCTATTGACAGCTGTATCATGGTCCTGGGGACTATCATCTGTCTGCTGATCCCCGGACAGCTTATCGGACTGTTTACAGAAAATCCTCAGACTATCCAGGCCGGGATCCTGGCTCTGCGTATCATAAGCGGAGGGTTCCTGGTCTCCACTTTATCCATCACCGCCTGCGGCGCTCTGGAAGGACTGGGAAAGGGCACTCCTTCCCTCATTATTTCTCTGCTCCGCTATGTAGTGATTATTATTCCTGCTTCTTTTCTCCTTGGCAGAATCCTTGGCCCTGCAGGAGTCTGGAATGCATTTTGGATCGCAGAGGCGGTTACCGGAGTGATTTCTGTATTTATCTACCGCAGAGCCGTCAGGATCCGTTAATCATCACAAAGCGCATATTGCAAACCCGAATTGCATATGCTATAATGCCTGTAGGCAAAGAGAAATTATGGATCCATGTGATTCAGCCAAAACGAAAACCCCAGTGTTGCCGCACTGGGGTTTTCTATTCCTTTTATGGAGACGGCAGGAACTGATACCGCAGGCTGGTTACCGGCTACTTATCGCCATCCAGCCATTTGATAATGTAATGGCAAATTACACCACCCATGACGGCGATAATAAGTGAAATTATGAACTCCATGTGATTCACCTCCTCTCTGTTACCAGATTTGGAGGCGGCAACAAAAAAATTATAGCATGGTTTCTTACTGCTTACTATAATCTTCTCAATAAAATATTTGAATTTTTGTTTCACTTCATGGAGATTTCAATGCTCGGCAGAGCTTTTGGTCCTGAAGGGGTCTGGACTGTAGAAGCTATGGCCAGTGTAATTTCTGTATTTATCTATTGCAGAACAGTGTACGTCCGGTAAGAGTATTTTCTATCTTGCTGCCGTAAATCTCCTCAATAGTTCTCTATACTCCTTATAATATTCGCAGTTCTCCATGCGGAAGGAAGCCGGCATCTCTCTTACTTTCTCCCAGCCCCAGCGCATAAGCTGGGGTTTTAAAATTTGTTCTTTCTGAAGGGTAAAGAGCAGCGCTCTCTGACGGAATTGAAGATGATACTTTAACTCTTCTGACACTACTCCCGGAAAGTACTGGCACATTTCTTCTACCAGCTCCTTTCCCATTCTCCTCTCCTTATACTGGTCCCAATATCTACGAATTTCCCCGGAGAATTCCATCCACCGAGAATCCCTTCGAGGATGCGCAACTCCCATATAACAGGCATCCTTATAGCACCATAGAGTCCAAGATATTCCATTTTTTTCAAACAATTCCAGGGTATCTTCCACCATTTCCAAAACATGCCAAAGCTCATGACCTTCAATATCATAGCCTGCCTCTCCGCATAAAAGAGGTCTTCCAAATTTTCGCATTTCAGAAACCATTTTAGAGAACCTCTCCGCAAAAACTTCTCTCCTCTTTTGTCTGGGATAATCCACATTATATAACTTTGCATCCCAAACTGTGGGATAAAAATGAAAGGTAAGGGTAGTCTGCTCATCTTTTAGCGCTTTTATAGCAGAAAAATCCATAGCAAAAAAATCACCTTCCCAAAAAATAATATGGTTCCCATCCACTTGACGGATAGCCTTAGTTACCTTCTCATAAAATCTCTGTAAAGCTCCCTCCCTTGGCGGAATCAAAAAGGGCTCATTCAAAATATCATATCCCAGGAGATAAGTTTTCTGGGAATATCTTCTAGCTATTTCCTGCCACATAGCTACTATTTGTTCCTGAAAAATATCATATTGCCAGAATTGGGGAATTCCTGTCTGATTATCCGAATGCCAGTCAGGATTCTGCCCCCCCGGCACTGCGTGAAGGTCCGGCATAAGAAATATTTCGTACTTACTGCAGAATTCCAAAAGCCGGTCAAATTGCAGGAATCCCTCTTCCTTAAATTTCTGGGGATTGTCGTCATCTATAAACCAATGATAATTAAAGGGAACTCTCAATAAATTAATTCCCATTTTTTTCAAAAACTTAAAATCCTCCTCCCCTATAAAGGAAGTAACAAAATCTCTAAAAAAGCTTTCACTTCTTTCTTTTCCAAAGCATTCCCTGAAGGCTTCCTTAATCTGCTTCTCTGGCGTAGGAATACCCAGCATAAAATGCTCCATATTCAGCCAGGTACCAACTCCCAGACCTTTAAAAATCACCGGTTGTTCTTTATAGAAAAACTTATCTCCTTTAACTTGTACAAATTCCATACTTATCCTCCTGTAAGTCCTAATCTTTCATATTGCTCCCTTGGAGTCTGAGCTTCTTCCATGCCTGCTGCAAGCTTTCTGCACATGTTTTCCTCCAATTTCTTATCTTTTATAGGATGCTCCTGCCCGTAATCTTCCTGCAGATCAAATAAAAGAGATTCTCTCACATAGCAGATATCCCCCCACCAGTCTCTATCTCCTGTTGCCGGTATTTTATACACGGGATAATCCGTATAAGGAAGAAACCTTCCCATCTCTATTTCAGCGGCATATTCCTCCCCAAAATATCTTCCCAAGGAAGTAGGGATCCCGCAATATTGGAAGCAAGGCTGGTTTCTCTCATCCTTAGGAGCTCTAAAATAAGTGTAGCGTCCGTCATATACATTGACGGCTCTGCCAAACCATCCATAAATAATCTGCTCCCTAGAGACTTCCTGTCTTTCAATAACAGGAAGCAAGCTTTTTCCTTTCACTCTCTCAGGGATGGAAATGCCATGATATTCTAAAATCGTAGGCATTAAATCAATATTCTGAGTCAATTGTTTCCGCTTTTCCCCTGCGTGTTCCTTTCGAGGCATCTTTACCAAAAGAGGCAAATGACTCAATTCATTATAGGCATGCATGAAATTCTTGGCAATATATCCGTGTTCCCCCAGCATATGTCCATGGTCCGTGGTAAAGAGTATCAGAGTGTCTTCATATAAATTGTTTTTTTTCAGGGCTTCAACAAATTTTCCAAACCATTTATCAGCCATGGTAAGGGTAGCTAAATATTTCTTTCTGTTTTTTTTATTTCATCTGTACCGGCATTTTGCCTTAAGATTTCTAAAATTTCAAATACTTATACCTACCGTTCCATTCACTTAAGCAGCAATTCCATGTTTTACCAGTTTCTGCCTTATTTTCTCATTGGAGCAGCTGCAGCAGTTACCTGCTGCACCTATAAACTTTCAAAACTCACTAATCAGATGTCCCAGGATGAACTGAGCATTTCCAAGGAGATTAGCTCTTCTGAGACTACTTCAAAAATCTTCTGCCATTATATAAAAAATGAAATTTTAGCCTTGGAATCTGAATTGGAGTTGCTGCCTGTTTCTGAAGAAGGAAAAGATATTCTGGAAGATATGAAAAAAAGGTATAATACTCTTTACAACCGTATTGATGAAATTCACCGGAGCACTAAAACCAGTGCCTTAAACTTAAAGCTCTATTCTCTTCAGGATCTTCTAGAGGGAGCTTTGGAGGAGTTCTCCGTGGACCTTTCAGATGTAAAAGTCACCAAAAATTTTCCCAGAGAATCCGTTATAGCCTTTGTGGACCCTGTCTATATGGGACAAAGCCTTCACAATATCATCAGAAATTCCATCGACGCCATGGAAGAAACACCAAAAGAGAAAAAAACACTTATCTGCACTGTAAAGACCAACAGTAGCTGGGTATGGATAGAAATAGAAGACAGTGGAAAGGGAATCTCCAAAGAAAATCTAGCTCAAATTTTTCTCCCTTTTTACTCTTCTCATCCATATTCCAAACACTGGGGAATCGGTCTCACTCTTACATATAAAATCGTCCATGCACATGAAGGAAAAATCGATGTTATCAGTACTCCGGGGTCTGGCACTTCTGTGCGAATCATATTACCCCTGGTGCAAAAGTCGGTTTCTCTTTAAGATGTAGAAAAACAAGGTCACTAAAACAGAGGGATATAAGAAAGGAATTTTCTGCTATGAACGAAAAGATAAAGGTGCTGATTGCAGAGGATGTGTCACCCATCCGAAAAAGATATGTTAAAATTCTAAACGACCACCCTTCCATAGAGGTAATAGCCGATGTGGGTAGCGGAGCTGAGGCCAGCAGTCTAGCAAAAAAGCTAAAACCTGATGTCGTACTCATGGATATTGAAATGGAATGCAAAGATGCCGGAATCCGAGCTACAGGCAAAATTCTGGGAGAAAATCCTGATATAAAAATAATCATTCTCACAGTATATGAAGAAGATGAATTGATTTTCTCCGCTTTCCGTCTGGGCGCTTGCGATTATATTTTAAAAAATGCCTCAGAAGAAGAGATAATCGGCGGAGTGATTGGAGCTTACAAAAATTCCTCTCCTATCCGTCCTGAAATCGCAGATAAAATCAGAAATGAATTTCAAAGAGTAAAAACTTATGAAAGCAGTTTTCTTTTTATGCTGAACCTGCTTTCCACTTTAACTCCTAGAGAATTAGATACTCTATATCTTTTGTCCAATGGTTACAGCAAGAAGGACGTGTGCCAAATGAGATGTGTAGAAATGAGCACTGTAAAGTCCCAGGTGCACAATATTTTGAAAAAGTTTAAGAAAAAGAAAATTGCTGATATTATAACAACCGATGCAGACCGTCAACTTTTGGGAACTATTTTAAAAAATAATAAATCATCCTGATATTTTATAAATAATCCATCTAGATAATTTGATTTTGTAGCAAAAAAAGGAGCAATTGCTTTTCTAAATCTTCGAAATGCAACTGCTCCTTTTTACTGATCCCTACTCAATAATCATAGCATCTCCAAAGCTGAAGAATCTATATCTCTCCTTCACAGCCTCTTTATAAGCCGCCAGGATATGCTCCTTTCCTGCCAGCGCCGACACCAGCATTAAAAGAGTGGATTCCGGCAGATGGAAATTGGTGATCAAGGCGTCGATCATCTTAAACTGGTATCCCGGATAAATAAAGATCTCTGTCCAGCCGCTTTTTGCCTGAAGGATACCATTTTCATCTGTGGCAGATTCCAGAGTCCTGCAGCTTGTGGTTCCAACAGAGATTACCCTGTTTCCTGCCTTTTTTGTATCATTGATCAGTTTTGCCTGATCTTCTTCCACCACATAAAACTCGGAATGCATATGATGATTTTCTACATCATCCACCTTTACCGGGCGGAAGGTTCCCAGTCCTACATGAAGGGTTACATGGGCGATCTTCACCCCTTTTTCTTCAATCTGCTGAAGAAGCTCCTTGGTAAAATGAAGACCGGCTGTTGGGGCTGCCGCACTGCCCTCATGTTTTGCATAAACGGTCTGATAACGGTTTTTGTCCTGAAGTTTGTGGGTAATATACGGAGGCAGAGGCATCTCTCCCAGTTTGTCCAGGATCTCCTCGAAGATCCCCTCATATTCAAACCGGATCAGGCGATTTCCCTCCTCTACGATATCAATGACCTCGCCGATGAGAAGACCGTCGCCGAAACTGATCCTGGTTCCCACTTTTGCTTTTTTCCCTGGTTTCACCAGAGTCTCCCAGACATTATCTCCTTTTCTCTTTAAAAGCAGGATTTCCATGGCTGCGTCTGTGCCGATCTTGCTTCCGTAAAGCCGGGCGGGGATCACCTTTGTATCATTGATCACCAGGCAGTCCCCAGGGTTCAGGTAATCGATCACATGCTTGAAATCTGTATGAGTGATCTCTCCTGTTTTCTTATCCAGGTGCATGAGCCTGGAGGAAGACCTGTCTGCAAGAGGATCCTGAGCGATCAGCTCTTCCGGCAGGTCATAATAAAAATCTGATGTTTTCATAAGCTATTCCTTTATTCATAATAAATCTTATCTTCCTCTAAAAGCACTGCCTTTCCATCCCTAACTTCCACTATGTTTACGCAGCAGTTGGGCGGCACTGTCCCGTGCCAGTAGTTTTCCAGTCCTGCCTCCTCATATACATTGTGAAGCAATGCCCGGATACAGCAGCCATGGGAGGCGATCAGCACAGTCTTGTCCTGAAGCTCCCCCCTGGAAGTAATGTCCTCCCAGAAGTCTCTGGTCCTCTCCAGGATATGAGACAATTCCTCCCCTTCCTGGGGCGGCTGATATTTCTCCGGATGGTGGAAGAAATTATCCAGCATTTCCTGGGGCAAAAGGGATGAATCCTGTCCCTCCCACACCCCGAAGGAAATCTCCCGGATCCGATCGTCGGGATACACAGGTACAGAATTTTTTCTTTCTCCCAATACCAGTTCTGCTGTTTCTCTGGCTCTCTTTAAGGGACTGGTAAAACAACAGGAGAAAGGCACTTCTTTCAGTGCCTCTCCTGTGACTTTAGCCAGGGCGATCCCGTTTTCATTCAGATCTGTGTCCGAGGCTCCCTGGAGCCTTTTCTGGACATTCCACTTTGTCTGACCATGTCTGACGATATAAAGTATCATTTTCTCAGCTCGATTCCCAGTCCTTCCAGACCGTTTAAGATCTTTTTCATTGCTGCATTTACATCTGCGTCTTCCAGAGTCCTGTCTTTGGCACGGAAGGTTACAGAGTAAGCCATGGACTTATAGCCTTCCTGGATCTGGCTTCCCTCATAGATATCGAAAAGCTCATAGCTTTCCAGGATCTTGCCCCCTCTCTGGGCTATGATGTGTTCGATCTGTCCTGCCAGGATATCTTTTGGAACCACCATACTGATGTCACGGCTTACTGCCGGGAATTTTGCAATTCCTTCGTATTTTCTGTCAAAGGTAGCAAATTTCATGATAGAAGGCATATCCAATACAGCCACATAGGCCCGGTCGCCGATTCCATAAGAAGCAGCTACTGTAGGATGTACCTCGCCCAGATAACCGAGAACGGTTCCTTCGTAAATAATATTTGCCTGGCGTCCCGGATGAAGATAAGTCTTTCCGGAATTTGGATCATAATCTTCTTTGCTCCTCATGCCGATCTTATCCAGGAACTCTTCTACTACCCCTTTCATGGAATAGAAATCTCCATCACCGTACATACCCAGAGTAAAGATCATTCTCTCCTCCGGCAGCTCTGTCAATGGAAGAGATTTTGGAATATAGATATTTCCCAGCTCGTACAGACGGACATTTTTATTTCTTCTCTTATAGTTAGTTCCCAGAGAAGTAAGCATACCGTTTAAGGAAAGGGTACGCATAATACTGAAGTCTTCTCCCAGAGGATTGGCAATCACAATAGCCTGTCTGTGGGGATCGTCTGCCGGCAGCAGCAGCTTGTCAAATACTTTGGGGCTTTCAAAGGAATAGCAGTATCCCTGAGAAAATCCATTGAACTCAGCCATATCTCTGGCAGTCTGCTGAATACGCAGGTCAAAAGGCAGCTTACCTGTGGTAGCCTCTCCCTTTGGAAGGGTGGTTGGTATATTGTCATAGCCGTAGAACCTTGCCACTTCCTCTGCCAGATCCGCAGTACGGAAAATATCATGACGGAAAGTTGGTGCTACAATCTCATTTGTCTTTTCATCATAAGCCAGTTCTACTCTGTTTAAGTACTTCAGCATTTCTTCTTTTGGAAGCTGAGTACCAAGAAGAGCATTGATCTTCTCCGGCTCGAAAGGAACTCTCACAGGCTCTTTTTTAGTAGTATATACATCTACCATTCCGCCTACCACTTCGCCGCAGCCAAACTCCTCTACCAGCTGGCAGGCTCTGTCAATGGCTGCCTGAGCGTTGTTAGGATCCAGGCCTTTTTCGAACTTTCCGGAAGCGTCGGTACGAAGACCTACTTTCTTGCTGGAAAGACGGATATTTACGCCGTTGAAATTGGCGGCTTCGAAAAGGACAGTAGATACATGGTCGGTGATCATAGAGTTTTCTCCTCCCATGATACCAGCCAGGCCAATGGGCTTTTCTCCGTCGCAGATCATCAGTACAGAATCGTCCAGAGTTCTCTCCTGGCCGTCCAGAGTCACAAATTTTTCGTCTTTCTGGGCACGGCGGACAATAATCTCATGACCGGCAACGGTGTCCATATCATAGGCATGCATAGGCTGTCCGAACTCTTCCATCACATAGTTGGTAATATCTACCAGGTTATTGATAGGACGGATACCGTTAGCAGCCAGACATCTCTGCATCCATTTGGGAGAAGGACCGATCTTTACATTTTTTACCACTCTTGCACAATATCTTGGGCACAGATCCGTATCCTCTACAGTTACTTTCACGTAGTCGTGAGCGTCTTCGCTGTTTCCCTTTACCTCTACTACCGGAGGAACAAACTTCTTGTTAAAAGTAGCGGCCGCCTCTCTGGCAATGCCGATGACGCTGTAGCAGTCTACACGGTTGGACGTAATCTCATATTCAAAGATCACATCATCCAGTCCCAGAGCGTGAATAGCGCTTTCCCCTACTACTGCGTCTTCAGGGAAAATATAAATTCCGTATTCCGGAGCTTCCGGATAAAACTCTCTGGTAGAACCCAGTTCTTCAATGGAGCACATCATTCCGTGGGAGTCTACCCCTCTGAGCTTGCCTGCCTTAATAGGAACGCCCCCGGGAGTCTTCTTTCCGTCGTGGCCTCCTGCAACTCTTCCTCCTTCCAGAACTACCGGAACCTTATCTCCTTCTTTTACATTTGGCGCTCCTGTAACGATCTGGATCGTCTCTGTTCCGATATTTACCTGGCAGATGATCAGTTTATCCGCATCCGGATGTTTTTCAATTTTCTCGATCTGTCCGATGACGATCTTATCCAGGTCAGCATCCAGTTTCTCATAGCCTTCCACCTTGGTTCCTGACAGTGTCATGGCGTCTGTATATTCCTGGGCGGTTACGTCCAGATCCGGCACATATTTTTTAATCCATGATAAAGATGTATTCATTCTCTTCTTTCCTCCTAGAACTGACGTAAGAATCTTGTGTCATTCTCATATAATAAACGCATGTCGTCAATTTCATATTTCAGCAATGCGATACGCTCCAGACCTACGCCGAAAGCAAAGCCTGTATATTCATTGGAATCAATACCGCACATTTCCAGTACATGAGGATGTACCATACCGCAGCCCAGAATCTCGATCCAGCCGGAACCTTTGCAGAAGCGGCATCCTTTGCCTCCACATTTAAAGCAGGATACGTCCACCTCTGCACTCGGCTCTGTAAATGGGAAGTGGTGAGGGCGGAATTTTGTCTTTGTCTCCGGTCCGAAAAGCTCTTTGGCAAATTCTTCCAAAGTTCCTTTCAGATCTGCGAAGGTAATATTTTTGTCAATAACCAGGCCTTCGATCTGATGGAAAGAAGGAGAATGGGTAGCGTCCACCTCGTCAGAACGGAACACACGTCCCGGTGAGATCATGCGGATAGGCAGTTTTCCTTTTTCCATAGTTCTGGCCTGTACCGGTGAAGTCTGGGTACGAAGAAGGATGTCCTTGGTAATATAAAAGGTATCCTGCTCGTCTTTTGCCGGATGTCCTTCGGGGATATTCAGCTTTTCAAAGTTATACTCGTCATACTCAATCTCAGGGCCTTCCACTACCTCATAGCCCATGCCGATAAAGATCCGTTCTACTTCCTCAAGAGCAATGGTGTTAGGATGTCTGTGTCCTGCCTCCATCTTTTTCGCAGGAAGAGTGACGTCAATAACCTCTTCTTTCAATTTCTGCTCCAGGGCTTCTGCCTCCAGTTTCTTCTTTGTTTCTTCCAGAAGGGCCTCAATCTTTCCTCTGGCCTCGTTGACCCACTGTCCTACCTTTGGACGGTCTTCCGGAGCCACATCTTTCATGCCTTTTAAAACCGCTGTCAGCTCACCTTTTTTTCCTAAAAACGCCACACGGACCTCATTGAGTTTTTCCAGAGAATCCGATTCCTTGATCTGTTTTGCAGCCTCTTCCTGAATTCGCTGTAACTTTTCTTCCATGATAATCTCCTTTTTTCATTTAATACTGATACCATCCGCCGAAGCGGAATTTCGGCAGAGTTTTTTATAAGACTGCCGCATAATGCATATTTCAGGAATATTTATCCCTTTTTTTGCGAATTTGCCTGGCACAGCTTTGAGACTACAGACTCAAAGCAGCGCAGACTGAGCAGAAAAGGAAGAAATATTCTCAATGCTATACAACAGACCCATAAAAAAAGCTCCGTCCCCCAAAAGGGACGAAGCAGAATATCCGTGGTACCACCCTTGTTCCTGCTGATAAATAAAAAGCAGGCACTCGTTTCTGTTTAACGCACAGCTACGGCACAACCTACTGGATTTCAGAAGTGCGGCTCCGGTGGGAAACTCAATACTTATCTGAACTGAGGAAAGCTTTCAGCCGGTGACTCTCCCTCTCTGACAGAAAATAAATATCTACTGACACCTTCACAGCCTTTGACTTATGTCTGTACCCTATTGTAGCCACTTTGGTGGATCGTGTCAAGAATTTCTTTTTTCTTTCTCTTCCTCCTGATCTTCTTCCGGTTCTTCGTCGTCTTCTTCCCGGGTCAGGAGCTGATATTCCTTCCGTATAGCCTCCACTGCATTCTGATGGATCCAGCGGAACTGCTCTTCAAAGTAATAGTTCACCTGAGCCCCGATCATCACAAATATCATACAGAAATACATCCACAGAAGGATCAGCACAATGGTGGTCATACTTCCATACATATTGGCAGTGCTGCTGAAAAAATCCACATAAAGGGAAAAGAAAAAGGAAAAGGTTGACCAGCATACCGCAGAAAGTACTGCGCCCGGAATCTGGCTTCGGAAAGTAGCTTTTCGGTTAGGAATAAATTTATACAACATGAGGAAGACCAGGGACAAAAGGCTCAGAGAAATCAACAGTCTCATACTGATGATAGTGGTCACCAGCCTATCCAGGAAAGAAAACCGGTCACTCAGTTCCCTCTGAAGGCTGTTTCCAAACACCTGAAGAATCAGGGTAAGGATAATGGCAATCACAAAAATCAGGGTATAGATGACGGAACGGATCCTGTTGATAAGAAAATTACGGGTTTCCTGCACCTGATAGATGGTATTAAACCCATTGGTCAGGGCCTGAAGACCTTTTCCCGCAGACCAAAGTGCGATCAGTGCGGAAACCGGCACCACGCCCAGAGACTTGGCATAAACTTCTCCCACGATCCCCCGGATAAACCCTTCAAAACTTTCCGGAAAGACCTGCATCACCACATTGATCACTTCTTCTCTGGTGAGCGGAGTATACTTGATGGAAGTCATAAGAAGAAGCATAAAGGGGATAAAAGAGAGGATAATAAAATAAGCCGCCTGGGCAGCGTAAGCTGACATATGCTTTTCTCCCAGGTTGACTGCGAATCCCTGTATGAATTTCACTGCTTTCTTTATCTTTTCCATACCGTTATCCCCTCTGTCTTTTTCCGGCCATCTGTCTCCTTTTGGACCCTTTCGGGCAGTTTTAGAATTATATCACGATTCCTCCGGGTTTACAACATCATTAATATTCCCAATTTCCACATCTTTATAAAAATAGGTCAGGATTTCCTGATAATTTTTTCCGGTATCTGCCATGCCTTTTGCGCCATTCTGGCTCATTCCCACGCCATGGCCGTATCCTCCACCCTCCACCTTATATCCGGTAAGCTCTCCCTGGTCATTCCGAATCTCTTCCAGGGTAAAATAGGCACTTGGCAGCAGGGAACTTCCCATCACCTGGGAACCGTCCTGTCTGGTAATAGACAGCCCTTCAGGGGCCAGAGCTGTCCGTATATCATATTCACTATGTAATTCCTGGTCTCCCTGATCGGTATGTACCACCAGTTTCAAAACTCCGTTCTCTGTACCTCCCCCCGTCATTTCCACTCCTGATACTGAGGTTATTCCTTCAAACATTCCCTGCATGTTTTCCAGAAGCTTTCCCAGAGAAATATCCACCTCCCACTGGTACCAGGGTTCCTGGGAGTCATAGGTACACTCCACACTCTGAAGATAGGCAGAAGGAGCCGAAGCCGCCCATACCTGATCAGTGCTGGTTCTTCCATGGGAAGTAGAAAAATAGTAGGCATTGATAGGAGAACCATTATTCAGAAGAATCTCTCCTGCAGTAGCCTGCACCGCCCGACTGGCCGCCTCTGCCTCCCCGCTGTTCTGGTATACCTGATAGGAAACACTGTCATCTACCTGAGCTCCCAGATCTTCCAGAGAACTGTTCATCATCTGAACGCAGGCATAGGTCCTAGCGCAGACAGCCTGGGCTTTCAGAGCTTCCTCCGGATAGGAAGCCGGCATTTCACTGGGCACTACTCCATAAAGATATTCTTCCAAGGGAAGGGTATTTACCAGCCTGAGCCCATTCTCATCTTTATATACGGTCAGGCTTCCCCTGTAAGACGGAGTTCCCTGTCCTCTGGTCAAAGATGTGACCTTCATACAGGCTTTTTCTTCCCCGGGAGAGAGGATATAGCTCCCCTCTCCCAGCAAAGAGCTGTCCTTTGTAAGTTCCAGGACTTCTCCCGGCTGATAAGTCTCTCCCCCGCTGCCCTGACAGCTTCCCTGAAATTCTATAGTGATCTTGTCATGATAATAGCTGTTAAATCCATTATCCATGATCAGGACACTTATGGGAAGCTCCTGGTCTGCTTCCTGGACAGTCTCTTCTTTCTGAACGGCAGTTTTGACTGTAGCCGCCGCTTCCTCCGCTGTATCCTCTGCCAGTTCCACAAGACGGTCCTTCAAAGAAGAGACTGCTTCCGCAGCACTGGCCCATTCATTTTCTTTCAGGACATATTCCTTCAGGATCTCAGATTCTGCAGTACTGCTATTCTCCCCTGCTTTCCCTGCACACCATACGATCAAGATCCCCACAAGAGCTGCCAGTATGATCAAAATTTTCCATTTCATTTTTTCTTTCCAGTCCATACTTCCAATATATGTAATTTTTCCAAAAGTGAGAACTTCCGCCAGATACCGTACACTAGTTCCTCCCCGCCAAAGAAAAAGGCTGTCCGGAAGACCACCAAAACTATAGGGTCCCCAAACAGCCAGAATCTTTATCAATTTTTCACAGAAAACTTATATACCGTAGTGGTATCATATTTGTCTCCTGCTTTCAAAACCGAGCTTTCAAAACTGTTCTGATTGCAGGCATCAGGATAATACTGGGTTTCCATGCAGAAGCCGCTGCGTTTTTCATAAATACAGCCGTTTTTTCCTTTTTCATTATCAATAAAATTACCGATATAAAACTGCATGCCGGGAAGATCTGTATATACTTCCATAACAATGCCGCTTTCCTCATATTCGGCAGCGGCGGCTTTTCTCATAGAGCCCTTCTTTCTGGTGAGCGCATAATTATGGTCGTATCCGCCTCCGAATTTCAGCTGTTCAAAATCCGCCTCCAGATCCTGTCCGATCTTCTTCAGCTCCTGGAAATCCATAGGCGTTCCGGCTACCGGAGCGATCTCCCCTGTAGGAATGGCCTCTGAATCAGATACGGGCGTATATTCCGGCGCCAGAATCTGTACTTTATGATCCAGCAGAGCCTCTCTTCCACCATCATGTCCGGCCAGGTTAAAGTAGGAATGATTGGTCATATTTACAATCGTGTCCTGATCTGCGGTTCCCTCATAATGGATCTGGATCTCATTGTCCTCTGTCAGGGTATAAGTAACCTGAACAGTAAGGTTTCCCGGAAATCCCTGATCCATATCCGGGCTGTACAGACCAAAAGACACTGCATTTTTCTCCTGATCTATCTTTTTTACTTCCCATACTCTGGTACGGTACCAGTCCGGTCCGCTGTGAAGATTATTTTTGTTATCATTCACAGCCAGCTGATATTCTTTTCCGTTTAAAGTGAATCTGGCTCCTCCGATACGGTTTCCATTTCTTCCGATCACAGCGCCAAAATGGCAGGAATTGTCATAATACCCCTCAACATGGTCATAGCCTAAAGCCACATCTCTCAGCTTACCGTTCTTATCCGGCACAAGAATTTTCACCAGTGTGGCGCCGAAATCGCTGACTGCAATGGTCATCCCCGCCTCATTTGAGATCTCATACAAAAAAACATCCTGGTTGTCCAGGCCTTTCCCAAACGGTTCTTTCTTAATCCCCATAATATGTATTTCTCCTTTTCATAATTCAAGACCCCCGTATGGGAGTCTTCTCTCATCTGATAATAGAAAAGTCCCAAAGTGCCGTTTCCCATCTTCTGACTCCTAGCCTAAGCCAGGTGGGCAACCGCAACCGGTGCGCTGTCTTCCGCTGCATAATGACGGCCTGACATTGAAACCGGCGATGTAGGAATCCCGTTTAAAGTAATGTAGGTTCAAAATTAATGGGAGCGTCGAACACCCCAGGACTTTTTCTTATTTTTATTATACTCTAGTATATGGATTATTTCAACAAAAATGCATCTGCCCTTCAGGGAAATTTTACCTGCATTTTACCTCTGTCTTATACTTCTGCTTTTTCCTGTACATAATCCAGACAGATCCTGCGCACTTCCTCCATCGCTTCTCTGGTACTTTGTCCATGATAATCCATCCGGTCAATGCAGCGGTTTATGTAATCATGTCCCTGGATAAATCGGAAACTGGAAGGAAAATTCAGATCAAAGATAAAAGCCAGATAGGAGACCCACATATCCAGATGTGTCTTTCTCTCTTCCCTCCGCACACATCTGTGGTCTCTTACCGCCTGAAGGACATTTTCCGAAACTTTTTCCTTCTGGATAGTTTCCTTTGGAAGATCAAAATGGGCTTCCAGACTGTCCACAGACTTCACCCGGTAGTTATCCAGTTTATCTGCATCTCTGATAATCTTACAGTGAAGGAGGATCTTGGAATCTCTGATTTCAGGAAGGCTATACATAGAATGAAAGGCAATGGCCTGACGGATCATCTCATCATATTCTCTACATGAAATAAAATCTTTGATCTTTCCTTCTTCAAAAAGAAGTTTCACACCGAATCCGGCATGATCGAAACGATTGTCATCATAGCTGTTATATGCCTTCAGCTGTTCAAATCTTCCGATGTCGTGGAGAAGAGCGATCAGAAGAGCCAGATCCTTATCCTCAGGATCCAGCGCTTCTCTGGTGCAGATATAGTCTGCCGCCTTTACCACTCCATAAGTATGGACTTTCTTTAAAAGGATCTTGGGATTTTCCAGATCAAAGTCCATAAGATACTTATCAAATTCCTTTTTTGCATGCTCAATATCAATCTGCGCCATTTATATGCCTCTATTACTGAATTTTTAATATTTTCTTTACTACCTGAGGCATATCTGCCGCCTCTGCCACTGTATTATGACGGACAGGGGCTGTGCGGATTTCTTCAATGGCTTTAGGGATCTTTACTCCGGAAAGCTTTTCCAGCTCCTCTGCCAGGGTAAAATCGTCCATATCCCCATATTTGGGATCAATGGCCGTTAAAACGCTTCTGGTAAACTTATAAGGACTTGCCGTGGAAGCGATCACTGCCGGTTTTTCGTCGCCGGTCTCTACCAGGTATTTCTCATAAACCTCTGCTGCCACAGCCGTATGAGTATCCAGCACATACTGATTTTCCTCATAGAATTTCCGGATAGTACGGGCAGTCTCTTCCTCTGTGGCATAGTTTCCGTAGAATTCCTTTAATCCATCTTCCATCTCAGGAGTGATATGGTAGGTTCCTGTCTTTGTCAGCTCTCCCATCAGTTCCCGGTTTTTTTCACTATCCTCTCCTGCCACCCGGTAGATCAGTCTTTCCAGGTTGCTGGAGATCAGGATATCCATAGACGGTGAGGAAGTGAGGATAAATTCCCGGTTCCTGTCATAACAGCCTGTACGGAAGAAATCATACAGAACCTTATTCTCGTTAGACGCACAAATGAACTTTCCATAGGGAATTCCCATCTGCTTGGCATAATACGCAGCCAGGATGTTGCCAAAATTGCCCGTAGGCACAACTGCATTGATCTCCTGGCCATTTTGGATCTCTCCTCTTTCCATCAGCTTCACATAAGCATAAACATAATACGCAACCTGAGGAACCAGACGACCGATGTTAATAGAATTTGCAGAAGAGAACTGGTAGCCGGCCTGATCCAGTTCTTTGGCCAGCTCATGGTCATTAAACATTTTCTTTACGCCGGTCTGGGCATCGTCAAAGTTACCTGTGATCCCCACCACATAGGTGTTCTCCCCTTTCTGGGTAACCATCTGCTTTTCCTGCACAGGGCTTACTCCGTTCTTGGGATAAAATACAATGATCTTTGTCCCCGGCACATCTGCAAAGCCGGCCATAGCGGCTTTTCCTGTGTCTCCGGAAGTAGCTGTGAGAATCACAATGTCATTTTTTACCTGATTTTTCTTTGCTGCTGTAGTCAGCAGGTGGGGCAGGATAGACAGAGCCATATCCTTAAAAGCAATCGTCGGGCCATGGAAAAGTTCCATGATATAAGCATTTCCCTTTTTCACCAGAGGAACGATCTCCTCTGTATCAAATTTGCTGTCATAGGCCTTCTCAATGCAGGCTTTCAGCTCTTCCTCTGTAAAGTCTGTCAGGAAACGGCTCATGACCTCATAAGCAATCTCCTGATAGTTCATTTTTGAAAGGGTTTCCGGATCCACATCTAATTTCGGTATGCTGTCCGGTACGAATAGTCCTCCGTCATCAGACAGTCCTTTCAGAATCGCCTGGGATGCTGTAATCTTGTCTCCTGTTCCTCTTGTACTCTTATATAATACCTGCATTTTTATATCCTTTCTTCAGGGGTATGTGTAAAACGCATGAACCCCATGTTTAAATAAAAATTTCAAATCACTTTTAAACCACTTTACATTATCCTGGTCCGCTGTAGACTCCTCCACAAAGTATAGGGCTCCTTTGGAGTAATCTTCTCCGTCAATAGCCCGGTTTACAGCCTCTCTGGTCTCTTCGGACACCGTAACTGTATGGATCCTGCCGTCTGCAGTAGGAGAAAACTGGGGGCTTCCCGCCACATTCTGCCATACCACTTCTGTCACTGTAGAAGGAAATTCCGGATGTTCGATCCGGTTAAAGATCACATTCGCCACCAGGATCTTTCCTATGTCGTCTTCTCCTCCGGCTTCCGCCTCTACGATCTTCAACAGGGTTTCATAGTCCTCATCAGACATGGTCAGATGGTTTTCTGACATACCAATAGATTCATCTTTCAGCCGTTCCAGATTTTCGGATCCTTTCTCGGCAAAATCCAGATGAGAATCCAGCTCCCGTCTGCCGATCCGCTGTCCTACCAGGACCACCTCGAAGGAGGTTCCTACCTTAGTCACCTCCGACTGGGCTTCATCGCCTGCCAAAACGCCCTGGATAATAGAACCCAGACCGTAGATCTCCTCATCTTCTGTGTCGCCGTCCTCTTTTTGTTCTTCTTTCTGCTTGGGTATTTCTTCTTTATTTTTCCCCTGGGCATGAACACTATTGCAGGAAAAGGATACAGCCGCCACAGCAATGGCTCCCACTACAAAAACAGCTTTATCCCGCCTGCTTTTCTTGGATATTTTCCGTCTCCCTGCCCATTCTGATACACGTTCCATCAGGCAGCGAATACCGGCTAAAATTGTACAAATAATATTCATACTCTTTTTTCCTTTTGTTTTTCTGTTGTCGCAATATCTCTAATTGAAGAAAATTATACGTTACTCCCTGTAGCTGCGTCAAGCAGAAAGTAAGCTTTTTAGATATTATACACAATTTTTCCTATTGTTTTTTGTATTAAATTGACAATAAAAATCAAAACCCCTTCCGGACCCAGGATGTCAGCACTGTTCCCGGATCAGGAAAGGATTCTGTTATCTTATACTTATCTGTTGTTAATAGCCGTTACCAGTGCATCAATAGATGCCCGGATAATATCCGGATCTACTCCTGCACCCCAGGCCAGACTTCCGTCAGGCTTGCGGATTCCCACATAGGCAATAGCCTTTGAACTGGAACTCTGCTCCAGAGCATGTTCCTGATAGGTTACCAGGTCATACTGAAAATCATAGGCTTTCTTCAGGGCATTGCTCACTGCGTTAAGACGGCCGTTTCCGGCAGCCTCTGTGGTGATGGATCTTCCGTTAAACTCTGAAGTCACCTGGGTTGTAATACCTCCGTCTTTCTGCTGGAAATGCACCTCTGTGATATCCAGAGGAGATTTTACATTCTCAAAAGTCTTCTTAAACAGTTCAAAGATTTCCTCAGGTTTCAGTTCCTTCTGCGTATGATCAGATACAGCCTTGGCGGTATAACCCATGGCTTCTCTCATCTTGGCAGGCAGGTTCAGACCGTACTTGGTCTCCAGAATATATCCTACGCCGCCCTTGCCGGACTGGCTGTTGATACGGATAACATCTGCATCATAGTTTCTTCCCAGGTCTTTAGGATCGATAGGCAGATATGGCACGGTCCAGTGGTCTGGCTTCTTCTCTTCCAGCCAGTGCATACCTTTTGCAATCGCATCCTGATGAGAACCGGAGAATGCGGCAAATACCAAAGCACCGCTGTATGGACTTCTTTCGTTGATCTTCATACCGGTAAATTCTTCATATTTCTCACTGATCTGGGTCATGTTGCTAAAATCCAGATTGGGCTCTACACCCTGGGAATACATATTCAGCGCCAGAGTAACAATATCTACATTTCCTGTTCTCTCTCCATTGCCGAAAAGAGTTCCCTCGATCCTGTCTGCTCCTGCCAGAAGCCCCATCTCCGCATCAGCCACACCGCAGCCTCTGTCATTGTGAGGATGAAGGGACACAACCACATTTTCTCTGTATTTCAGGTTCTTGCACATATATTCGATCTGGCTGGCGTACACATGAGGCATAGAGTGCTGCACAGTAACCGGAAGATTAATGATCGCTTTTTTATCTGCGGTAGGCTGCCATACATCTAATACAGCATTACATACCTCCAAAGCATACTCCGGCTCTGTTCCGGTAAAACTTTCCGGACTGTACTCAAAGCGATAATCCGCATTTGCCTCCTCTGTAAGCTGTTTCAGAAGAACTGCTCCATCTACAGCGATTTTTTTAATCTCTTCTTTCGATTTTTTAAATACCTGCTCTCTCTGAGCCAGGGAAGTGGAATTATATACATGTACGATTACATTTTTTGCTCCCTTTACTGCCTCAAAGGTTTTCTTAATAATATGTTCTCTGGCCTGAGTCAGCACCTGAATCGTTACATCGTCAGGGATCAGGTTTTCTTCGATCAGGGTACGGAGGAACGTATATTCCGTTTCGGAAGCGGCAGGAAATCCCACCTCAATCTCTTTAAATCCGATCTTTACCAGCATTTTGAAGAACTCAATCTTCTGTTCCAGGTTCATAGGAATCACCAAAGCCTGGTTTCCGTCACGCAGGTCCACGCTGCACCAGATCGGCGCATGATCCACATAGTCTTTCTCAGCCCAGTCCATACATCTCACCGGGGGGAGAAAATACTGCCTTTTGTATTTGCTGCAATTTTTCATTTTTCAATTCCTCCCATTCCGCTTTACAATAGCTTCTTATTAACATAACATTTTCCGGTAAAAACGTCAATTCTTTTATCCGAATTTATGTGGAGGAAATTATTCAGTTTACCCTTGCTTTCCCAAGTCCCAGGGCTCCTGCCAGGTACAGGATGGCTCCCGCAAGCAGGCCGATCAGAAGCTGCAGGGCCATAGCTGTTTTCCAAATTCCTTCTGCCGTCTCATGAAACCAGGAGGTTTCTGTAAGCCTTGGAAATGCTGCTGCTAAGAGAATCCAGAGCAGAACCAGAATCCAGGGGCCTCTTGTCCTGAACCGGTGGACAAAAGCCCCTCCTGCACAAGACAATCCGGTGATCAGCAGGGCATATACCGGCAGCCAGGGGAGAGATACATATCCCGAAAGGATCTTTATTGCCGCCTCCAGCTGTCTGGTCGCCTCAGAACCTGAAAAAAGTCCATGAGAGATCACCATCTCCAGCTCCAGAAAAATTTTCAGCAGGATTACCATGGCCAGACTCTGCAGGAAGGTCACCACGCCGGAAGAAATGAGAAATTCTTTTCTGGTATGACAGAAACGCAGGAAAAAATCATATCCGTAAAATACATCTGTTCCAAATCCGATCACACACATGATCACGCCCCCAAAGACAGCCAGCATAGTTGCAAAGGGCAGGACTTCCGGAAGCTGGCCCCCGGCCTTCATAGCTCCGGAAAGCAGATTTCCAAAGATCCACATGATCCCGGTCATAAAAAGATAGAAGAGAAATTCCTTTTTTCTGATCTTCCAAATGGCTTTTACATTTTTCCACATACTAAGCACCTCCTACATGCGGACTTCCAGATTTTTCAGAAGTTTCCAGGACAAATACCCCATAAGGCAGTAAACAGCTGCAAAAACTACCAGCCAGAGCAGTGGAGCTTCCTGTAAAAACCGGAAGGAAATCTGTATCTCTACAAAATCCTTCCCATCTATGACCGCCATAGCATTATAGCCTACAAATCCTCCTATGGCGGCACAGGCAGTCACTATGGCGATCAATGCGATCCACTGTTTTCTGGTCTTCAGATAGAGGATGGTCAGCAGCTCCTCCATTCCCTGTGTCAACATCAGCAGCACAAATCCCCAGAAAATCATGCCCAGATCCCCCAGTGTCGCCAAAGGCCAGTTTCCAAACGCAATAGCTCCTCCGGAAATAAGGGCTATGAAAAGTGCACTGAGCAGCTTCACAACCTGCATATCCCAAAACACCTCTTTTCTGGTATATCCCATAAAGATCTTCAGTGGTTCATATACGCTATATCTGGAATAGATCATCAAGGTCAAGGTAGCCGCCGATACAAGGATAAGGCTGCCTGGAAAAGAAGAACCCGCCAGTTCTCTCAGCCTTTCCAGATTCCACTGATAAGAACGGAAAAATTGCGCTGCACACAGGACCAGGACAAGACCTAATCCCACCCAGAGATCCTCCCATACAATCTTCAGGATTCTTTTTCCTCTCCTCATATCATCCGTCCTCCCCGTCACACAATGCCACAAATACCTTCTGCAGGTTCATAGGCTGGAGGGTAATCCCTTCTGTCTGTTCCAGGGTTTCTCCCTCTTTCAGCCTTACCATTACACTTTTGCTTCTTCCCAGAGTCTCCTGGTGATGGATTTCTTTTCCTTTTACCGCCCGGTCTACTTCCTCTGCTCTTCCGCTGACATAAACACTGTGTTCCAGCAGTTCCTGAGTATTTTCTTTTAAGAGGATCTTCCCCTGGTGAAGGAAGATCACTTCCTCGAACAGATCCGCCGCTTCCTCGATAATGTGAGTGGAGATCACAAAAGTCCTTCCGCTTTCTGTAAATTCTTCCAGCAAAAGCCGGTAGAACTGTTCCCTTGCTACCACGTCCAGACCGGAGACCGGCTCATCCAGAAAAGTAAAATCCGCCTTGCTGGCCAGGGCCAGTACAATGGAAAGCATGGACAGCATACCTTTGGACAGCTTTAAAGTTTTTTTCTTTTTGTCCAGGTGAAAGAAATCCACTAATTCCTCCGCCATTTTCTTATCCCATTTGGGCAGGTAGGCCTCTGCCATTTCCAGATAGTCTTTCACTTTCAGCCCGCTGGAATCGATTCCCCCATTGGGGCTGATCTCTCTGGAAAAGAAAATATGCCGAAGAGCTTCCGGATTTTCCCATACCTGTTTTTCTCCCAGATAAATTTCTCCGGAAGTAGCCGGATTCTGTGCAGACAAAATAGAGAGCAATGTGGTCTTTCCTGCGCCGTTTCTTCCGATCAGGCCGTAAATCTTTCCCGGCTCCAAAGTCAGGTCTATGTTGTGGAGTACCTCCTGCTTCCCGTATTTCTTCACGATTCCTCTGGATCTTAAAATTCTTTCATTCATGTTCCTTCCCTCCCTGCTCCCATGCGATCATCTCGATCAGTTCCTCTTTGCTGATCCCCAGATTTGCCGCTTCTGTAAGCATGCCTTTCACATAATTTTCAAAAAAATGCTCCCGCCGTTTCTTCCGGATTGCCTCCTTGGCGCCTGACGCTACAAACATACCGATTCCCCTTTTCTTATACAAAATACCTTCATCTACTAAAAGATTCACGCCCTTGGCCGCTGTAGCCGGATTGATGGCATAAAGCTTCGCCAGCTCATTGGTACTGGGCACCCTTTCCTCTTCCAGGAGAATATCCCTCAGGATATCCTGCTCGATCATTTCCTTGATCTGAAGATATATGGATTTCTCCTGATTCAAAAGCTCCTGCAAGATTTCTCACTTCCTTTCTGCTGTTCTGTTTTATCTTTCCACTGGTTTCCTTTTTCAAGATCCTGCCTGCATTTTTTACATGTCCATGTTCATTGTTTACATGATGTTTATTGCTTACATGGTTCATTACTTGTGTAATTAACCATATCACTAAGTATGTAAAAAGTCAATAGAAAAACCGGAAAAACAGTTTCTTTTCTGCTTTTCCGGTTTTCTATATACGGTTCTAGCTTTTCTTGTTTCTGAAAGGCTCCGGCATCTTTGCCTTCGTCTGTCTCCTTTCGTTTCTATTCATCAAAAGTAACTGCAACCTTTCCGCAATTTCCTCCCGCCATCAGGGCATAGGCTTGTCCCGCCTTTTCCAGGGAGAATTCATGGGTGATCAGTTTCTCCGGATGGATCTTCCACCGTACCAGATGTTCTGTCAGCTCTTCCATTTTCCAGAGGGAAGTCACCCAGGAACCGTAAATGGTCTTCTGTCCATGGATCATATCCGGGCTGGGATTCAATGTGCTGGTGCCTCCCTCTCCCACAAAGGCAATCCTTCCCCATTCTCTGGTACCACGTACCGCTAACTGCCGGGCCTGATCGTTGGCGCTGGCGTCAATGGCCCGCTCTGCACCATGGCCCCCTGTAGCCTCCAGGATTTCTTCCAGAGCTCCTTCTCCAGGCTTAATGATCTGGTCAGCCAGACCCAGTTTTTTCGCCAGTTGGATCCGATAGTCGTTCATCTCTACTCCAATAAGTTTGTCTGCGCCCATAGCTTTGGCCAACATCAGAGCGGCCAGGCCTACCGGTCCCAGCCCGGTAACCAGCACGGTATGATTCCCTGAAATCCCTATTTTCTCGATAGCTTCATAAACCGTTCCAAAGCCGCAGGCCACCTGGGCTCCGTCTTTGTAAGTCAGCGGTTCCGGAAGAGGGATCAGATCCTTCTCTTCAGCCAGGATATAAGGAGCCATTCCCCCGTCTCTCTGCCAGCCGTAGGCTCTTCTGTATTTGCTTTTACAGGATATATAGTACCCCTTCCTGCAGTCATGGCAGACGCCGCAGCCGGAAATATGATAGACAATGACTCTGTCCCCTTTCTTAAACCGCCGCAGTCCCTGTCCTTCTTCCACAATCTGTCCGCAGGGTTCATGTCCTGCGATGGTGCCTGGAATATAAGCCTCCGGTCCCTTTCCCACATGCTCCCGGTAAATGCAGCGGATATCGCTTCCGCAGATCGTAGAGGCCATAGTCTTGATCAGCACCTGGCCGAATCCCGGCTTTGGAATTTCAAAGTCTCTCAGCTCCACCTTAGAGTTTCCCGGCAGAATCGCACCTTTCATAGTTTCCATCCTGCATTCCTCCTTTTAATTTTCTCCGTGTTATTATGATTATCTTTATTATAGACTTCTACGGGTTTTCTTTAAGAGAAAACTGCGACAGGGTTCAGAAAATATGTCGCCTTTTCGCAGATTTTTTCCAACCTTTCTTGACGGATCATCTCTGCGCCTGATACACTAGGGACAGGAAAACTTATCCCGCCGGAAGGAAAAGGAAAGGAAGACAGGAGGAAAGGAAGCATGAAATCTTTGTATCAGAATCTGGATTTTTCTTTTACTGTTGAAAACATCCCCATCCATGTTCTCACCATTGCCCTGTGCCGCCAGGTAGCCCATGTGCCCTTTCACAGCCACGGAGCCGGCTGCTATGAGCTCCACTATATTGCCTCCGGAAAAGGAGAGATCCACTTAAAAGACGGCTATTTTCATACAGCCCCCCATACCTTTTATATGGCAGGTCCTCACACAGAACATTCGGAACTCTCTGACCGGGAGGATCCTATGATAGAATACTGTCTTTATTTCCATATCAGCCCCCATCTTCCCGGCACAGTTTCAGAAAAGGCACCTCTTCTAAAGGCCCTGTTCTCCCAGGATCTTCTTTTAGGCAGAAATGCCTCCCGGCTCCTTCCTCTTTTTGAAGATCTGAAAGAGGAAATGGAGAAAAAGCCTTTCGGCTACAGAGAATATATCTGCGGCCTGCTGAAACAGATCTTTGTCTTATGTATCCGCAGTTCCCGGAATTCTGTCTGTGAAGGAGTTTCCTCTGCCTCTCAGAATCTGGTCCTGCAAAAATCTGTCATAGCTGAAGATTATTTTTTATATGAATATGAGAACCTGAACCTAAAGGAACTGTCCCGGCGTTTAGGCTTAAGTATCCGGCAGACGGAGCGGTTTCTCAAAGAGTTTTACGGACAGACCTTCCTGGAAAAACGCACCCAGGCCCGTATGGAGCGGGCTCTGCTCCTTCTGCCCCAGCCCGGACAGACAGTCACCTCTGTCTCTAACGCCCTGGGTTATTCTTCACCGGAACATTTCTCCGGCGCCTTCCGAAAGTACTTCGGCATAAGCCCAAAAAATTTTCTAAAAAAGTGTTGATTTTTGAAAAAATTCTGGTATAATAGCATTTGTTGGTCACGGGGTATGGCGTAGCTTGGTAGCGCGCACGGCTGGGGGCCGTGAGGTCGCAGGTTCAAATCCTGTTGCCCCGATTTTTCTTTTAAAAATAAGGGTTTTCAGTATACAAAATGCTGAAAACCCTTATTTTTTTGCTTACTTCTGATTACCCTCAGTGTACAAGGGGCCAAACGCCTCCTTGTACACTGAGGGTACTTTTTGTCAATGCATGGTTTACCATTTACAAGATATCTGTTAAGCTTACACCCCAAATTATTTTAACCAAGTTTTTTAGGTAACTCTTATGGCGTATATACGAGAATATCTTTTACTAATTCTGCCGTATCAGAATTTACAGAGGCTGCCGCAACTGTCTTTCCACCATAAGAAAATGTGACATAAGTAACCCAGCAGCCACCCGCATCCCAATATGTTGGTTCTGATTGTTCTATATCCACATTTAAATCTGCAGGTACATTCAAATTCGTTTTAATAGCTTCTAACTGTTCAGTACTTAATATTTTTTCTCCATTACTATTCGCTTCGGTTTGTGTGGATTCTTCACTGCTGTCAAATCCGCTCTGGGCATTTTCCCGGGTATCTTCAAATCCCACAAATCCTTCTTCTCCTCCCACATTATAAATTCCATAACATGGCAGAGTCTGCTCTTCGTTTGGGTTCATAAAGGCTAATAACCAGCTTTTAAACCCTTCCGGCAATTCTGCCATAGGTGCGCCTGGAGTATAAATTAAAAATACATCGGCATTATCAAAACCATATGGATCAGAATATATAAATCTTTGACCGTTTTCATAATACTCTTCTCCTGTGGTTCCTTCCGCTTGAAGATTTTCTAATTGCATGGAGTATGTATAATCATTAATCTGCGTCGGCGTTGTAAATTTGCCGGTAAACTTGCTGATATATACGGTTCCATTAGGATATTCTGTACCTGTATCCCCCATATCTGAATCATGATACTGTCCTGTAAAGCTGCCATCATCTTCTAAAGTGAACTGGGTTGCCCAGCCTCCTGCTCCACTTGAAAATGTAAAGTCTGATGGCATTGATGCAAAGATATTTATAGGGTTAGTCTCTTGAGATGAAGATGTGGTATTTGCTCCTATGGTCGAATAAGAATAGTCGCTTAAATTGACATAAATAAGAAAGCCTTCGTTTTCAGCCACAGCTCCCTCTGGCCCATGTTCAAATGTTACCACAACAGTATTATCATCTATTTTCTCTATCGCATATGGCCAATAATACTCCTCTCCAAAAGAATCTATTTTTACAAGTGTTGCTCCATCTTTATCCACTGCAAAGAAAGAAGGACCATAGTATCCACTCATATATATCGTCCCATTATTATCTATGGTTGAGCATATTGAAGCGCCGCCAAACTCATTATTCTCCCACATTACGGATCCATTGCTTAAAGCAAGGGAAACAATTTTTCCTCCTTCACTGTAGTAAAACCGATCATCATAAATTCCTATTTCCGAGATTTGTTCTAATTCCGTTCTATCATAAGATCCTGTTGTATGGTTCCATACTTCTTCATTTTGCTCATTCAGTCCACAAATGACCGCAGACTCTTTTCCGCTATCAGAAGAAAATCTGATCTCAATTTGTGTGGCAGGCCCTTTTGAATTTACATTTTCCCCATCAGACTGAGTATTTAGCCGATATTCCGTATCTTCTGTGGCGTATTTCGTCAATACCTGTGCACTCTTCGACCCCCAAGGGTCATATTCCCCATGCTTATTCCGTGCTGCTGATAATGCTTCCTCTGCGTTCAAATAATCGTCCTCTGTGTTTTTCTCAGTTAATGATTTAAAAAAGGTAGTCATCATGTTCAGATTATATAGTGTATTAATTTCTTCACTATTCCCAATAAACAGATCCGCTCCTTTCTCAATAAAAACATCTGCAAGGCGATCATCTTTCATACTAAAGCAAGCGGCTATATAAACCAGACTTCCCTTTAAAGTATTATCTTCAATATGGTTTTGAAAGTAATAAGGGGTGTATGCCAGCTCTTCATTCCAAATGATCATTTCTGCCGGCTTTTTCTCAGACTCTGCAAGATACAACGAATAAATATCTATATTTTCTCCATTTGCTTCCAAAGATCCGTTTAAAATTGGTCCGTATTCTTCAACATAAGTTCCATGTCCATACCATATAATTATTGATTTTTCCTCTAATTCTTTTCCTTGATCCGGCAGAAAAGTATCACAATTATTCTCATCTGGAAAAACATAATTATCAGGAAATGTACTAACTATTTCTTTAGCAACGCCGTCTGGAGAATCTAATCCTGAAACTCCATAAATAAGTAACATTCCCGGTTGTGTAGAATAAGGTTCGACTGTTAATATTTCTTTTTTTACTGTCTCAGTTTTTCCTATATTATCTGAAGAGTATGACATGGTATCTTCTATAGGCGGAGAATATAAATATCCCACGCCGCCTAAGTCGGCGAAAATACCTTCTTCTTCCCTTTTATAATCTTTAATCACACCACTTTTTTTATTTTCTGAAATTGTATTTTCGATTTCATTTAACAATACTTCCTTATTATCAATAGAAACATATCCATTATCATCAAGATATGATTGTTCAACCTGATTAATGTTTTCCTGTAAAGTCGTGTAATTGTGAATTACCTGTTCTATGTCCAAGTCAGACTTTTGATGAAGAAAATATGTGATACATATAGAGATTCCAATAATTATTATTAAAATAGCAGCTATTATAAAAAATCTTTTTCTTGTTCTCATAGCTGATCCCCCTTCAAAAAATCATACATCAAAATCCGAAAAATCAATGGACAGCCCCTCAAAAATACCGGATCTGACAGTTTCTGAAAAGGTATAATCTCCGGTATCTTCTTTTTCAAAATCATAGACCAATATTCTGTTCTTGTCCGGATCCACCAGCCAGTATTCCCGGACTCCTTTCTGTAATAGTGGCATACTCCTACACTCCCTTTTATTGTCTAATGATGAATATACAAGCAGCAAACGTTAAACAAAAATTATCTCACACAATTCCGTATGTAACATTATCCTGTCATATAACTACTTGTCCAGGATGCTGTTTCATAACAACCCGAAAGTCAACAATAGAATCTTAATTCACCAAATTGACTATACCATTTATCTATAATTTCCTTACTGTTAGCTTCAATAATCCTCATTATTTTTCTCAGCTCTCTCTTTGCTATTTGAGAATTATTATTACATAGCAACGTTTTTCCGGAACTTGTCAGCCATACTTTCGTCGCATTTGCTGATGCCCGTCCCTCTGCAATATGAACATGCACCGGTTCTAATGGATTGTTTTCATTTGACCAGAAATATACAATATATGATCCTATTCTAAAGATTTGAGGCATTCGCAAATCCTCCTTCTTTTGAAAACTCAATCATTAAGTGCGCATTATCTCTCACAAACGATTTAAAATATTCCATTTCTGTTTCTGAGTAACCATTATTTTCCCATTCATAATCAGGCAAATAGCAGGTAGCATTGTGAAAACCGTCTTTTTCATCAGGAGTTTCAATATACACTTTTACTCTTCCATCTGCCATCATTTCGGAATGAGTGATTTCCGTGTCGTCATTTAATGTCATGTATGGATACATCATATTACCAATCCTCCATTAATTTCATTCTGCTTTACTCTATATGTTTTACCCATTTTTAAAATCCAAGCTCCGCAAAGCTCCCTTCTGTCATCCCCAACTGTATATCAAACCTGGTATCTTCTCCTGCTACCAGTTTTATCCTGCTTTCTCCCTTTTCCAGGGAAATGCTTTCTTTGGCATTTTGTTCCCCTGGAGAATCACACTCTGCCAGAGTGGTCAGAGCCCCTTCCGGGTCAATAAGCACTACTTTCAATTTACCGCTGTATAATGTGATTTCATAAGAGAACTCCGCTTCTGTAGTTTCCTGTGCTTCCCAGGACCATACGGTATCCATTCCTTCCAGTCTTTCCACAGAAGCAGTCCACTTATCTTCTTCTATGTTCTGCTGGACTTCGTCCAGATTAAAGGAATTAGAATCGCTGGAGATTTCTTTTTCATTATCATATAAATTTGCCGTCTGGTTGCCTCCGCAGCCGCCGATACTGAAAGCCGCCAGCAGAGCCAACACTGCCGTTAATTTTCCTCTCATTCGCTTTTCACCAGCCTTTCCCGCTTAGCGAGGAGATTATATATCTTTACGGAGAACTTCCTTAGGCGGTTCAATTTCATTTGCCAGGGTATGTTCTGTTAACTCCGATAAAATCTTAAATTTTTTATTCAGCATAGGCCGCATGCAATTGGGCACATGTTCCTGGTGGGCCCTGTGTATAGCCACACATTCTTTGCAGTTTCCATGATAACGGCAGGCTTTCTTGCAGGGACAGTGGTCCTTATCCTTATATTCTTCTCTGAACTGAGCTGCAAACTCTTCCTGAAGACGAAGTCCTTCTGCCCGGTTTCCTTTATGAAATTCCTCCATTGCCGCCAACTGTTTCGGATGATTCTCAATGATCATTCTGGTTTCCTCCTTCGTTTTTTCAGGAATACCACTCCATGGTGTATTCCTTCTCTCTGGTCTCCTGGTCTGCAGATTCCATTTCTATCTGGAATCCTTCCCGTTTATAGAATTTTACTGCCCGGGTATTTTTCTGATAGACCTTCAGACTTAAATGGGGCTTTTCTGCTTTGATATGATCCAGAAGCTGCCCGCCGATCCCCCTGGACTGTGCCTGTTCCATGACAAAAATTCCTGCAATATAATCCTCGTACAGGCCCACAAAGCCCTGGATCTGCCCGTTCTCCTCCCAGACATAGACTTCTGCCCGGGGAAGCATTTCTCTTACCGGCTCATAATTTTTCTCCCAGTATTGAGCCGGTATAAAATCATGGGCTTTTATATTCGTATCCAGCCAGATTTGGGAAACTCTGGCCAGATCTTCTTTTTCCATTTTCCTGATCATGTACGTTACCCTCTGTCAGCTCTGCATTTCATATTTTCCGCCGTTTTTGATTGCCAGAACCGCTCCCGGCTGTACCTGCTCCTTGCTGACGCCCCGAAGAGCAATCCCTACCTGCTCGGTAGCATAGGCGGCACGGTTTGGTTTCCGCTCTTTTGTCCGCAGGTCTATTCCTGTGATCACTGCCTCTAAGGCCATTCCTTTCTGGAGGATAAAGGCAGTCTCTCCTACCCTGCACATACCGGATTCAATCCTTCCTGCCACTACCGTTCCGTTTCCGGCAATAGCAAAAACTCCTCCTACCTTCATGATGAAATCCTGTTGCAGACACTGGGGCACATTGATCCGCTCCATATATTCTGCTTCTTTTTCCTTTTTACTTTTTCCAAATAATCCCATAAAAACCTCCTGAAATCACAAAAAATTTAACATTTCTTTTTAAGCTCGGCCATGGCCCCATAATGCAGGATATCAAATTCTTCCGGTGCGATTTTTTCCAGAAGCCTGCGGTGCTCCTGTTCCCACAGGACGATTTCTCTTTCAGGAAGGGAAGCCCCGATCCCTCTGCAGGCTTTCATCCTTCCATTCCAGGTTTCTCTGGTAAAATGCACTTTTAAAGGATATTCTTCATGATAAACAAGGTCAAATTTTTCACTGTAGCATTCCGATATCTGTATCGGCCTCATTGTCTCTCCTCCGCCGCTCCACCCGGGGTTATATTTTAGCACCAGTTCTTCACTTGCCCCTGCAATTTTATCTTCAAAAGGCAGCCAGGCCATATAGAGGACAAGGATACGTCCCTCTCTGTCCAGTATACGGTAAAGTTTAGGCATAATCTTTTTGATTTGGCGCCGTATTGATACATATTTCTGGGCAGGACTCCGGTTCCCGTACCAAGATCCAACACCCTCTGTCCTTTCACGCACAAGTTTCTTTCCACAATTCTTTCATAAAATTCTTTTGGATAGATATCCCGAAATCTGGCGTAATCCTCCGAAACTTTTCCCCAGTCAAAGGGACGTCCCTAGTCTATGGCTTTATCCGCCATCATTATAAACAGCCCCTTTCTTATATCTGCTTTTATAAACTTCTGTATTTTCTCTATCCTGCTATTTTCAGGAATTTCTGCCGCTAAGTCCATTATAACAGACCCTTACCTGGTCTGCCATCGTATTTTTTCAGCCTTCCCATACTTACCCATAGAAAAATCCTGTATTCTTTGTCCATTCACAAAGAATACAGGATTCCCATTGAAATATAAAGATCATAACATTTTCAGGTATCTCTCAAGTTTTTCTGTATTAAACTGCGGGATATAATTTTTCTTCATAAAGCTTATCTCCCGTGGGCTGGCGATATGAAAATTTTTCCCCGATATCCGTCCTGTGACATCATATATTCCATGATTAAAGGCAACTGCACAGTGCTCCTCCACCCGGTTGATCACGATTTTGGAATCTCTGATCCCCTGGTGCAGAAGTTCCGCCAGCCAGTAGCAGCCTCCTTTCAGAAAAAGGGTTTTCCAGTGTTGATCATGGAAATAACTTTCCAACATCTGCAGGACTCTCAGATAATAGTTCTCTCCACATTTTCCAGAAGAATCCATCCCGCATTGGATTTCAGTCTTCCCCATAATTCCTGTCCTTTTCCCCAGCGCTCTTCAATAATCTCCAGCCGCTGGTCGTCTGATATAGTTCCCATTTTCACATATTCTCTTCCCGGCCCGGCATATAAGGGCAGGAAATCCTCTGACAGCCGGATTCTGTAAGGCAGCCGTGAAACATTTTTTCTTTCCAAAGTCTCCATGCCGTCTCTGGAATTCTCTCTCTCCATAATGTATGCTCCTCCGCTTTTTCTATTTACAAGTTCAGGAATCTTTCTCCTGCGCTTCTCTTTCAAGTGTTTCAATCTCCCGCCTTATCTTCTGGCATACGCCATAATTGTTTCTGTCATTTACTTCCAGACGGTGAAGTCTGTCTCTTAACAATCGGATTCTCTGTAAATATTCCATGTCTGTTCATCCTTTCTAATCTCCAATATGTGCATAAAAGCATATCCCCTTGACCTATGTCCGGGCATAAACATATAAAAAATGCGCCCGGTTATCTTTTACAATAACCGGGCGCACCCGACATCTTCTCGACTCGCAGCTGCGGCTGTCCGTCCTCAGAAGATCGTATTCAATTTCCTGATCAGGTACAACTATTATAATACTTATATCTCTGATGTCAACCTTTTTCTTATATATTGCAACAGTTCCGCCCCCACTATTCGCAAAACTGCACTAACGCCCTTACTTTGGCTGAACAGTTGCTATATATTTCCTCCACATTTTGTGCTATCATACACTTAACACAACTTCTGTACTGCGTATACAGGAAAAGACAGATTGGAGGAAAAAGAGATGAAGCTTTCACTGGAAGGACTCAAAAACAAAGGGGAATGGGAAGCCGCCGGCATCGCCCTCCCCGGTTATGATGTAGAAAACGCAGCAAAAAAAGCACAGACAGCTCCCAGATGGGCCCATTTGGGGATCGGCAATATTTTCCGTATTTTCATCGGCAGTATCGCTGACGGACTGCTGGAAAACGGAGAACTGGACACGTCTCTCACTTGTGTAGAAACTTTTGACTATGATGTAGTGGACAAGATCTATCGTCCCTTCGATAATCTGGGCCTCAGTGTTGTCCTGAATACAGACGGAACCAGAGATTACAAAGTTCTTGGAGCTTTTGGAGAGGCTGTAAAAGCACAGAGTACAGATCCGGAACAGTGGAACCGTCTGAAAGAAATTTTTGTTTCCCCCTCTTTGCAGCTGGTGTCCTTCACCATCACGGAAAAAGGCTATGCCCTGACCAACGCAGAGGGGAAATACCTTCCTTATGTCCAGGCAGACATTGATCATGGGCCCGACAGAGCCACAGGGGCCATGGCCATAGTTACATCCATGCTTCTGGAACGGTACAAAAAAGGCGGTACGCCTCTTGCCCTGGTGTCTATGGACAACTGTTCACAAAACGGCAGCCTTCTACGCAGTTCTGTACTGACCATGACAGAGGAATGGCTGAAAAGAGGGTATGTAGATCAGGGATTTGCCGACTATGTGGAAGATGAAGGTAAAGTCTCCTTCCCCTGGACTATGATCGATAAGATCACACCCCGTCCTAATCCGGTCATTGCCGCTGATCTGAAGGCTCTGGGCGTGGAAGATATGGAACCAGTAGAAACTTCTAAAAGAACCTACATCGCACCGTTTGTAAATGGAGAAGATCCCCAGTATCTGGTCATTGAGGATCATTTTCCCAATGGGCGTCCGGCTCTTGAAAAAGGAAAAGGCGTCTATCTGGGAAGCCGGGACACTGTGAATAAATCCGAGCGTATGAAAGTCACTGCTCTGTTAAACCCGGTTCACTCTGCTGTTGCTCCCCTGGGGGTATTGCTGGGAGAAGAATACTTTGCCACTTTGATCAATCACGATCCAAAACTGATGAAACTGGCAAAAATGGTGGCTTATGACGAGGGTATGCCTATGGTACCGGATCCCGGTATCCTCAGCCCTAAAAATTTTGCAGATGAGCTGTTCCAGCTTCGCTTTGTAAATGAATACCTTCTGGACACCAACCTGCGTATTGTCACAGATGAATCTCAGGGCCTTGGAGTCCGCTTCGGAGAAACCATCAAAGCTTATACCGCCAAATACGGCAGTGCCGAAAGACTTACTGCCATTCCCCTGGGCATTGCCGGGTGGCTCCGGTATATGCTGGGTGTAGATGACCAGGGAAATTCCTACACCCTGGCCCCTGATCCCATGGCAGAAGAACTCACCCGGGCTTTCCAGGATATTGTAATTGGAAAGCCGGAAACTCTCAAAGACCAGTTAAAACCTATCCTCTCCAACGAGAAAATTTTCTTTACAGACCTTTATAAAAACGGCCTGGGAGAAAAGATCGAAGGATTTATCCGGGAAATGATCGCCGGAAAAGGAGCGGTAAAGGCAACCATCTACAAATACATCTAAGATAATAGATACCGCCCTCTGGAAATCATATATTGTTATAAAAGAGACCATTTCTTAAAACCCTGCCTTTTTATATAAGGCTCCGGATTTTATGGAATGGTCTCTTTTTGTCTCTCTTATTCCATTACCTTCAGCCGCTCCACCACCGGCTGTTTTTCCGTCTTCCTGTACATAGACAGGGGCAGCGCCCCACAGAGGAAAAACAGAAGCCCCAGACAGAGTACCAGAAGCAGCGCCGGATATTGGAAAACAAAGTATGCAAGCCTTTGTTTTATGAGAATCCCTTCCACCCACAAAAGAAAACTTCCAATAGTCACCACGCCCAGGGTAACAAGGAACGCAGTGAAGATTCCCTCCAGAAGGAGCATTTTCCGAAGCTGTCTTCTGGTAAGGCCCAGGCTTTCCAGTACTGCCAGCTCCCGTCTGCGCATAGCCAGGCTGGTCATGGTCACATTGAAATAGTTGGCAATTCCCATCATGAGAAGAAGGGTGCACAGAGCTCCCATGACAATCCTGCTGGAAGTGATATAGTCTCTCGCTGCCGCCAGCTCATCGGACTTTGCATCCAAAGTTAACATATCGGAACTCATCATGAGTTCTGTTCCCTGTGCCACATTTCCCCTTTCCCGGTTATACCGGGAAATGATACCTGCCAGCTCTGCTTTCAGCAATGGCTCTTGTTCCTCTTCTACCTCCAGATCCACCCGGAAGATCTGTTCTGTCAGACCTAATTTCTGAAATCCCTTTTCACTTATTAGAAAGTAAAAAATACCCCCTCCATTCCAGGTAGTTGCCATCCGTTCCAGGCCTTTCTCATAGGAATCCAGATATCCAGCAAACTTCATAATTGTAGAATGCTCTCCTGCCATATCTGTAATCTGGAATTCTTTTCCCATATCTTCCCTGCCTTTTTCCTCCTGGATCCTGGAAAGCAGGTGGGTATGGAAAAGAATCAGCCCTTCACCCTGACGGACACTTTCCGGATCCACATACAGCCCTTTTTCCTCTTTTAACTTTTCCAGATCTTCCAGCCACTGGTCACTGACTACCTGGATCACAACTCCATAATTCCGGTTCCGGTCCTCCATATCTGCCGTATACACCTGAAGGGCCTCCTCTCTTAAATCCACTTTTCCGTAGCCGCCCCAGGCGGTATCATTATCCGTCACCCCTTTCAGGCTAACAATCTCGTCTCTCAGTTTCGGTGAAAAGAACACCTGGTCTGCCGGATACTCCTCTACGATATTTGCGTTCATATGACAGTCAATCTTGAAATCCGGACGACTCTGGTTAATCTTATTGGTCTGATCTGTTCCTGTGGAAAGGACCACAGCCCCCAGAGAGATCAGGATCCCCAGGCCCAGGGAAAGGAGGGTAAGGACAAAACGCTTTTTAAACCGGAAAAGATTCCTCCAGGCCATAGTCAGGATTCCTCCGGAATATCCCCATGTCTTTTCAGGATCAGATTTTTTCGGGTTTCTGCCCGCCCCTTTCTTTTTTCTTTTACGGATTCCTGTTTTTTCCGGATACTTTTCTTTCTGGCCGGTATATTTTACCGCTTCCACCGGGGACATCTTTACTACCCGGTTCATGGCCCAGAGAGAACTTAACAAGGTCACAAGTCCCCCGAAAACAACGGCCAGGACCAGGATCCAGGGGCGGAAGGCGATCATTGCAGAAGCTTCTCCCCTCCCCTGCAGATACATTCCGGTAAGGAGCCGGGGGATTACCGTTACAGTGATCAGGATTCCTGCTGCCCCTCCAACCACACAGCCTCCAGCCAGGATCCTGCCGGTCTGGCGAAGGACAATAGATCTCAACTGCCTTTTGGTGGTGCCCATGGTTTTCAGCAGCCCGTACTGCCGGATATCCCTGCTAAGAGAAATATACATAACATTATAAAGGAGCATGGCCGCTCCAAACAGGATCAGCCCAGCCATAAGGACAGCCGTATCAAAACCTCCGGCCAGATCATAGACAACCTGCCTGTAAATTGAAATCCCTCCGAAAAACTGCTGGCTGTCATCCCGCATTTCCACATCCCGATACAGCATATCCTCAATGGCTTCATCATCAATGTTATCTTTCTGCTGAATGAGCAAAGTGGTATTTTCTGCTGTATCCATAGACAGTCTCTGGAGAAATTCCTGAGAAAAGTACCCTGCCGGCCTGAATATAGCAGGGTTCAAATAATCTGTATAATATCCGGACAGGATAAAGGTCTTCTCCAGTTTTTCTCCCCCTGGAAGGTTAATGCCGGCTGGGATTTCCATACCAAGCTCTGGCTCATGGATCCCTATCGCTTCCATGGCCCGGACAGGAAGCATGATTTCATCTGTCTTTTGTGGATATTCCCCATGGATATCCGAATAGGCAGGAGCCGTCATTTTCTCCCAGCCGGTCTCATCCAGCACTTCACAGCTGTAGTCTTCTGTATTTCCTATATATACACTGCTCCCTACAGCCTTGATATAAGGAAGGGCTTCTATTTTCTCCTGCTGTTCCTTGCTTCCCCGTTCCAGGGTGGTAGAGGCCGCCGTGCCGCTGTTCCGCATATACAAAAGGATATCTGTTTCCAGTTTCCCCACTGCCAGACTGAAAACCCCGAAAAGCATCATAACGGTAAGGGCCACAGCGGCAGTCAGGATCCGGTTCCGGCTTTTATTACTGTTATAACTTTCCCTGGCAAGAAGGGATGCAATTTCTTGATTATTATTTCTCATCCCCCTCACCTTACCTTTCCGTCTTCGATCCGGATAATCCGGTCTGCCATCTGGGCAATCTCTTCGTTGTGTGTCACTAATAGAATGGTCTGGTGAAAAGCTTCTGCACTGGCTTTTAAAAGGCCCACCACCTCTATACCGGTCCTGGAATCCAGGTTTCCGGTAGGCTCGTCACAGAGCAGCACCGCCGGCTTGGTGCTTAAAGCCCGGGCGATAGCCACTCTCTGCTGCTGGCCTCCGGAAAGCATTCCCGGCATGTCCAGAAGTTTCTCCCGAAGCCTTAAGGTGTCCGTGATCTCCTCCAGAAAAGCAGTATCCGGCTTTCTCCCGTCCAGCTTTAAGGGAAGGGTAATATTCTCCTTTACATTCAGTATGGGAAGGAGATTATACGTCTGGAACACAAAGCCGATGTTTCTTCTGCGAAATACCGTCAGCTCCTCTGTATTCATTTCTCCCAGAGCTTTTCCCCTGATAAAGACCTGCCCGCTGGTAGGATAGTCCAGACCTCCCAGCATATTTAAAAGGGTAGTCTTGCCGCTTCCGGAAGAGCCTGCGATAGCTGCAAATTCTCCTTCTTCTACAGACAGCGAAACCCCGTCCAGGGCCCGGACTTCCCCTGACAGGGTTTTATAGATTTTTTTCAGATTTTCTGTTCTTAAAATTTCCATACCTGTATCCCCCTGTTTCTTTTCTATGGCAGCATTCTGGCAAAACCATGCATCGCTGCCTTTGTTTTCAGTCTATCAGGGAATACTTACAAACTCCTTACAGCCATAAAACTTTTCCTTATTCTTCCGGCAGATAGATGCTTACGGAAAGACCCGGCTCCTGACGTTTCAGCCTCAGAAAGCCTCCATGCTGGTGGACGATCTCCCGGGCCAGGTACAGGCCCAGGCCGAATCCTTTCTCCCCGGATACATTTTTCCCCGGTAAAATCTTCCGAAGACCAGATTCTCCTCTCCTTCTTCGATCCCTCTGCCCCAGTCACGGACCCGGATCTCTGTAAACATCTCATTTCTCACAACGGTCATCAGGATCTGTCCATACTCTTCCGAATATTTTACACTGTTATCCAGAAGGTTATACACTGCCTCCCCCAGCCACTGCCGGTCATGGGGCGCCTGTTCTCCTTCCTTCATCTCCAGGCGGATCTCTATATGTTTTTCCTCTGCCTCTTTTTTCACCTGGAGGATACTTTCCAAAAGGGTCTCCTGAAGATCCCGGGCTTCCTTCCGAATCTGAATGATCCGGCTTTCCAGCCTGGCCATTTTGATCAGCCCTTCTGTGAGGAACCGGATCTTCTCCTGGGATTCTCTCAGTGCCAGAAGATAATTCTCCCTCTCTTTTTCCTCCCAGTCCATGGTTTCCAGAAGTTCCAGATAGCTTTCCATATTTGCCAGAGGGGTCCGAAGCTGATGGGCAGTATCTGCGATCATTCCCCGGATCTCCTCCTTCTCTTTGCCCAGGGCCTGGTCCTTTGCCTTCATGATTTCCCCCAGGCGGAGGATCTGGCTGCGGACTTTGGAGGGCAGGGTATCCTGGCTGATTCCCTCTATCTCTGGTGCCTCTCCGTTTATCAGTTTTTCCAGGGCCTCCGATAAGGTCTCCATTTCTTTTCTGTTCTGAAACTGAAACATCTTCTAATCTCCAAAAGTATAGCCCAGACCAAATACATTCCGGATATACACAGGATTTTCCGGGTCCGGCTCAATTTTCTTTTTCAGACGGTTTAAGGTTACATTCACGGTATTTTCCTCAACAAAGGCTCCCTGATTGTCCCAGACCTGTTCCAGGATCATGGTCTTGGTCAGTACTCTTCCCCGGTTCCTTGCCAGCAGATCCAAAAGGGCATATTCCCTTGGAGTGAGACGAATCTCTTCCCCCTCTCTTGCCACCTGTTTTCTCTCCGGATCTATGGTCAGTCCCCGGTAGAGAAAAACTTCCCGCTCTCCCTGTGTCCTGCGGAGGACCGCTTCCACATGTTTCAGCAGCACTGCCATAGAAAAAGGCTTTACCAGATAATCATCAGCTCCCAGATCAAAAGCCCGGAGCATATCTTCCTCTTCGTCTCTGGCCGTGAGAAACAGCACCGGGATCCTGCTGTACTCTCTGGCTGCCTTGCAGATCCTGGTCCCCTCCCCGTCAGGAAGGTTAATATCCAGAATGATCAGTTCCGGCTTCTGCCGGATAAGCTTCATCCCCTCTTCCAAAGTATAGGCCCGGAGAGGCTGATATCCCTTCTTTTCCAGCATTCTGGCCAGGGCTTCATTCAAAAGTCTGTCATCTTCCACAATTCCGATGGTCGTCATCTTCATATCTCCATTTATGTAAGTTAACCTGTTGTGCTAGATAAAAAATAAAGAAACTTCAACAAAATGTGCTATCCTATTTGTAGGGAATACAATTATGAAAGGAGGCATCATTATGTTGA
>CASEXH010000026.1 GCA_949291945.1 uncultured Bacillota bacterium
GCAAAGTCAGCAAATCTTATTTTACTCTGAGGTATCTTTTTTTCTCAACCACCTTTCGTGGAATTCCCTATATTTGTATTATACAGGAAGCTCCTGTGTATGTTTTGCTGATGTTCATTTTACCATATTAGCCCTTGTGATTTTTGCGAAAAGCTCCTTCATTTGAGGCACAATCCCTGTTATCCAAACCACTTTCTTGCCCTTGAAACCAAAGGCAACCAAAGGCATAGATAAGTTCTGTCAGTGAGTGTATTATTTGCAGTCAAGTCCTCCCGCCTGAGCTTACGGCAAAATATTCGCAAAGCCCAGAAATACGACACTTTTTAGTAGTCAGTTTTTAACTCGAGACATCAATGCCACAGTTTCCACATGCACCGTCTGACAAAACTGATCCACGCAGCAAGCCTTCTCCACCCTGTACCCATTTGCCAGAAACATCTCCAGATCTCTTGCCAGGCTGGTGGGCTTGCAGGAAATATACACCAGTTTGTCCACTCCATACTGGATGATCTTTGGCAAAGCCTTGGGGTGTATCCCGTCCCTTGGAGGATCCAGGACGATGAAATCCGGTTTCTCCTCCACCTGATCCAGGACCTTCAGCACATCTCCAGCAATAAACCTGCAGTTTGTGATCCCATTAAGGGCAGCGTTTTCTTTGGCAGCTTCTACTGCTTCCTCTACGATTTCCACCCCAATGACTTCTTTTGCCACCTCTGCCAGGATCTGGGAGATGGTGCCGGTTCCGCTGTACAGGTCAAAAACGGTCATATCCCTGGTGTCTCCGATATATTCCCTTGCTGTATTGTAAAGGACCTGGGCAGCATAGGAATTGGGCTGGAAAAATGAGAAAGGTGTGATCTTAAACTTCAGCCCCAGGATTTCCTCATAGAAGTAATCCTTTCCGTACAAAAGCCTGGTCTCATCGCTTCGCACCATATCGGAAAGGCCGTCATTGATAATATGAAGGATCCCTACGATCTTTCCTTCCAGGGAAAGTTCCAGCAGCCTTCTGGTCAGGTCTGAAAGATCCGGGTCCTCCTGGCTGGTGGTGACCAGGTTTACCAGGATCTCTCCGGTAGTGTTTCCCCGCCGGAGGAGAAGGTGGCGAAGGAAACCTGTGTGCTGCATTTTATGATAGTAAGTAAAGCCCTGTTCCCGGCAGTATTCCAGGACGCAGCCCAGGATTTTTGTCATGTCTTCATGGACCAGCTTACAGTCCAGGGCGTTCAGCACATCATAGGTGCTTCCCTTTTTGTGAAGGCCCAGAGAAAGAGGACCGTCTTTATATTCGTCTCCAAAGGAAAATTCCATCTTATTCCGGTAAGCGAACTCCTGAGGGCTGCCTTTGATCCCCTGGAAGATGTAGTCCGGCCTGCCATTTTCATCGGTCTGACCGCCTTTTACTATAGCTTCATCCAGCAGTTTTTTCACCTGTTCTGCCTTCATTTTCAACTGTTCTTCATAGGGCATGGTCTGGTACATACATCCGCCGCAGGCAGGAAAGATACTGCACACCGGCTCTCTGGTCTCCATTGGAGATTTCTCCAGAACTTCCAGCAGTCTTCCTTCCACTTTTCTTCCTTTTTTCTTGTTGATCACAAAGCGGACTGTCTGACCGGGAATCCCGTTTTTTACGGTAACCTTTCCCTCTTCCAGACACACTCTCCCTTTATTTGGAAAATCTACTTTTTCAATAATTCCCTGATAAATTTCACCTTTCTTCAAATCCCCTTTTCCTTTCTTTCTAAACTCTGATTTTCCCCCACAGCTTTCTTTACAGAAAAAGAAGCCCCGGTCTCCCGAAGCTCCTTATGTTTTTCTTATTTTTCTTCTTTATCGTCCTCTTCATCCTCATCTTCGAAGTAGTCATCAAAGTCATCATCGAAATCCTCTTCGAAATCTTCCAGGTAATCCGGGGTAAAGAAACGATAGACTGCATATGCGATGCCTGCAACCGCTGCTACTGCGCCGATAATTGCCAGGACCCATAATACTGTATTCTTATTTCTTTCCTCTTCTCTCTTCTGTAATGCTGTCATTAAATCCTCAATACGATTCATAGCCTGCACCATCCTCTCTTTCTACAGCTCTGCTGCAAATATATTGCTAACCTGCTGTATCTGCCTACAGCTTCTGTCTTTTAGATATTATACCACTCCAATAAGAATTTTACTATCCTTTCTTCGCTTTTTCCCAAAAGAATTTTTTCAATTCTCTGATTTTGCTTTAAACTTTCTTTAATTTTGCAAAAGATGCAAACATCTTTTTTACTCCCACTTTATCAAAGTTTACCGTTACTTCGTAATCCCGGCCTCCCTCTGCAATATCTGTGACCACTCCGGTTCCGAATTTAATGTGTTTTACAGTATCTCCCACTCCGTAATCCAGACCCTGGGCATGTTTTACCTCGAATTTTTTCGGGATAAAGGCCGGCTGCTTAAAGGCCTGTTTCAGCTGGCGCATCGAGGTGGGAAGGGGAATATCCATAGGCTTCTTCTCCTGGACTTCTCTGCCCAGATCCACCAGCTCCCGGGGTATTTCCCGAATAAAGCGGGAAACTTTATTATACTGGGTCTCTCCCCGGATCATCCTCTGCTGCGCACAGGTGAGAGTCAATTCTTTCATGGCTCTTGTGATCCCCACATAGCAGAGACGTCTTTCCTCCTCCAGTTCTGTAGGATCGTCTGCAGTTATGGTCATATAGCTGGGGAAGATACCGTCCTCCATACCGGCCAGGAAAACATAAGGGAACTCCAGACCCTTTGCACTGTGAAGAGTCATCAGCAGCACCTGATTGTTATCTCCTTCCACGGTATCGATATCAGCGATGAGAGCAACCTCCTCCAGGAAACCGGAAAGGGTAGGATCTTCGTTTTCTTCCTCATAGGATACGATCTTGGTGATCAACTCATTGATGTTTTCGATCCGTGATTCTGCCTCTTCGGTGCCCTCCGCTTTCAGCTCGTCTACATATCCTGTTTCCTCGATAATGTCCTCCAGAAGTGCAGAAGGGGACAGATAGTCCACTTTACTCCGCAGGCTCTGGATAAAAGTAACAAAAGGCTGGATCTTAGAGGCAGACCGTCCCACTTTGTCCATACATTCCGGCTCTCTTAAAGCATCGTAAAAGCTCATACCCCTTTCTGATGCATAGTCCTGGACTTTTCCAAGGGTGGTTGCCCCAATGCCTCTTTTAGGCACATTGATGATCCTCCGGACCGCCAGATCGTCTCTGGCATTGTCCACAGTCTTTAAGTAGGCCAGCAAATCCTTAATCTCCTTCCTGGCGTAGAAGTTTACCCCTCCCACCAATTTATAGGGGATATTGGCCATCAAAAATTTCTCCTCGAAAAGACGGGACTGGGCGTTGGTCCTGTAAAGAATAGCAAAGTCTTTATACTCTGCCTCATGGGCACGTACCTTTTTGCCGATCTCTCCCCCTATATACTCAGCTTCTTCATAAGCGTTCATAAACTGCCGGAAATGGAGCTTTTCTCCCTCTTCATTCTCTGTCCACAGTGTCTTGCTCTTTCTGCCTACATTGTTCTGGATCACCTGGTTGGCGGCGTTAAGAATATTCTGGGTAGAACGGTAATTCTGCTCCAGCTTGATCACCAGAGCCTGGGGAAAGACCTTCTCATATCCCAGGATATTGCCAATATTAGCCCCCCGGAATTTGTAGATGGACTGGTCGTCATCTCCTACTACGCAGAGGTTTTTGTATTTATCGGCCAGAAGGCTGACAAATTTAAACTGGGCAGTATTGGTATCCTGGTATTCATCCACCATAATGTATTTAAACCGTTCCTGATAATAATCCAGAACATCCGGGCAGGAGCGGAAAAGCTCCACTGTCTTTACGATCAGATCGTCAAAGTCCAGAGCATTGTTCTTCTTCAGCTCTTTCTGATATTCTTTATAAGCCAGGGCGATCTTTTTCTTGGAAAAGTCTCCCATCACATTCAGCTCATATTCCTCCGGTCCCACAAGTTCATCTTTTGCCGAAGATATAGCTGCCAGAATAGCTCTTTCCTTGGTAATCTTTGTATCAATTTCCAGCCGCTTACAGATTTCTTTCATAACGGTTTTCTGGTCATCTGTATCGTAAATGGTAAAATTGTTATCAAAGCCCAGACGGTCTATGTATCTTCTCAGGATCCGCACACAGCTTGAATGGAAAGTGGAGACCCAGATGCTTTCTGCTCCAAAGCCTACCAGTTTATCCACTCTCTCCCGCATTTCCCCCGCCGCCTTATTGGTAAAAGTAATGGCCATAATATTCCAGGGATTAACTCCTTTCTCCTCAATAAGGTAGGCGATTCTATGGGTCAGCACTCTGGTTTTTCCCGAACCGGCCCCGGCCAGGATCAGTACAGGTCCTTCTGTATGAAAAACAGCTTCCCTCTGCTGGGTATTTAATGTATCATAGATACTCATATTTAAGTCCTCCATCTCTTTCCATAAAACAAAACATTAGTTCTTATACTATATCATATCCCACCGACCTCACGCAAGCCCGGAAAATCTCCCGCAAATGGTGCTGCATGCCAGTGGCATACGTCCGGCATGAATCGCAGCGGATCGAAGACCTGCTTGTACAAGCAGGGCGTATCGTGGGAAAAGAAATGGCACTGTCTCATTAGTCATACCTCAGGAATATTCATACATTTTATGCGAATTTGTCAAACATAGCTTTGAAACAATAGGCTCAAAGCAACCCAGACTGAGCAGTAAAATGTATAAATATTCTTGATTCTGATTAATGAGACAGTGCCATTTTCTTCTCTTCCCGTTTATTTCTGTCTCTGTTTGATCAGGAAAAGGACGGCCAGCAAAAGGAGGATTCCGATGGGCAGAGGGATCCAGGGCACTTTCACAAAGCCCGCCACAATATATGTGACAAAGCTGATGGCAGCCGCCAGCATCGCATAGGGAAGCTGGGTCGATACATGGTTTACATGATCACACTGGGCGCCTGCAGAAGCCATAATGGTAGTATCGGAAATCGGCGAGCAGTGATCTCCGCAGACAGCTCCTGCCATACAGGCGGAAATAGAAATGATCATCAAAGTCGGATCTGAGTTTTCAAACACCTTTACTACAATAGGGATCAGAATCCCAAAGGTTCCCCAGGAGGTACCTGTGGCAAAAGCCAGGAAACATCCGATCAGGAATACAATAGCCGGCAGGAAATTCATCAGGCTGCCTGCTGCGGATTCTGTAGCCATCTCCACGAAATCTGCCGCTCCCAAACTGTCTGTCATAGCCTTTAAAGTCCAGGCAAAGGTAAGGATCAGAATCGCCGGAACCATAGCCTTAAAGCCTTCCGGTATACATTCCATACAGGAGCGGAACACCAGGACTCTTCTTGCGCTGTAAAAGATCACTGTGATGACCAGAGCAATCAGACTTCCGATGGAAAGGGCTATGGAAGCGTCACTCTGAGAAAAGGATTCTACAAAACTTGTTCCACTGAAAAATCCTCCGGTATAGATCATGCCGGTGATGCAGCAGATCACCAGGACGATCACTGGGAATATCAGATCGATCACTTTTCCCTTAGGATTAGGCTTCAAGGAAGAAGCCGCTTCATCCAGCCGTTTCCCGGAAGTATAGATGTCGCCCTTCATGGCATTGGCCTCATGGACCGCCATAGGGCCAAAATCCACTTTCATCAGTACGATGGCAAACATCATAACTATGGTCAGCAGAGCATAATAGTTGTAGGGGATAGCCCGGATAAAAATAGCAAATCCGTCTTCTCCTTCCACAAATCCGCTGACTGCCGCCGCCCAGGAGGATACCGGTGCTATAATACATACCGGAGCCGCCGTGGCATCGATCAGATAGGACAGCTTAGCCTTGGAAACATTATGTTTATCTGTAATCGGCCGCATAACGCTTCCTACGGTAAGGCAGTTAAAATAATCATCCACAAAGATCAGGATTCCCAGGATAATGGTTGCGATCTGGGCCCCAATTCTGGTCTTAATGTGGACTCCCGCCCATCTTCCGAAAGCGGCAGAGCCTCCTGCACTGTTCATCATAGAGACCATTGCCCCTAAGATCACCAGAAAGATCAGGATACCCACATTATAGGGATCAGAGAGAACACTGATAAATCCATCCTCCAGCATGTGCACCATAGTGCCTTCAAAATTGAAACTTGAGTAAAACAGTGCCCCTACCAGGATACCGATAAAAAGGGAACTGTACACCTCCTTGGTGATCAGCGCCAAAACAATAGCCACCACCGGAGGCAATAATGACCAGATCGTGGCATAAACAGCCGGCTCTGTTGCCGTATCCCCCTCAGCAGCAAATACAGTCACTGACCATATGAGGGTCAGGATCAGGAGCAGACCTGTTCCAAATAATCTTTTTCTGTTTTTCATAATTTTATCCTTTCTTGTATTTATTATCCTGCAAGCCCCTGCAGAATCCCTTTAAAAAGAAAACCATGGGCTTTTCCCAAATGGATACGCTCATGGTCTGTATAAATTCTTTTCCTTAGCTTTTGTCCTGCCGTGACATAAGTTCAGAGAAAGAAACGGATAGCGCTCCACTTTTCGTGACAGAATACGATATCTTCTACCGCATTCCAGGAAGAACTCCCGGGCGGATATTCTTCCTTCGGCAGTTTCCCCTTTCGTCTCCTGCGGCTGTCCCCGCCCTGTGCAGAAGCCTACTCCTGAAACCTGCGCCTCTATCGTCTCTCCGGTTTTACCCGGATTTGATTTTCTTTTCTGTTATCATACCATTATTTTTTCCCTATGCCAATATAAAGTTACAATTCAGCCATAAAAGTGAAACGCTGCAATATAAAAATGGCAAAATCAGAAAATCATTTACAAATGGTTTTTAAAACTATATAATAAAGAGCAGAGGTGATAAAATGACAATAGACACAAAAGACATATTAAACAGCATACTGTCCAGTATCTCCCGGATCGATTACATTAAGCCGGAAGAAATTCCCGGTATTGATTTATATATGGATCAGGTAACAACCTTTATGGAAGAACATCTCCGTTCTTCCAAACGGCACAGCAAGGATAAGATCCTGACAAAGACTATGATCAACAACTATGCCAAAAACGACCTGCTTCCACCTCCGGTAAAGAAAAAGTACTCCAAAGAACATATGCTGATGCTGGTATTTATCTACTATTTTAAGAGTATCCTGTCTATCAGCGATATCCAGAAGCTTCTGGAGCCCATTACTCAAAAATATTTTCCCGGAGAAGGCAGCATAAACCTTACTGCACTTTACGAAGAGATCATGAAACTGGAGCTGGAACAGATCGAGCCCCTTGCAAAAGATGTGACCAGAAAATTTTCCCTGGCTAATGATTCTTTCTCAAATGTGTCCGAAGAAGAAAAAGATTTTCTCCACAAATTTGCCTTTATCTGTATGTTGAGTTTTGATGTATATGTTAAAAAACAGGTGATCGAAAATCTCATTGATCAGATGTCCCGGGAGGAGAAAAAGGAATAAATTTTTTACAGAATCCTTTTCTGATTTTACAAAAAAACGCCCTATGAGCGGGGCAGGAATCCGGCAGATTCCCGCCCCGCTCATAGGGCGTACTCTTTTATTACTGCTATTGTTACTTCTTTAATAATTATGAGTCCTTGGAAATTCTCTCAAATACCATGTCATAACCGTCATTTCCATAATTTAAACTTCTGTTTACACGGCTGATGGTAGCGGTAGAAGCCCCCGTCTTCTCTGATATTTCCAGATAAGTCTTCTTCTCCTTTAACATCTTAGCCACTTCAAATCGCTGAGACAAAGACAGAATCTCATTTACTGTGCATACATCTTCAAAAAACTGATAACACTCTTCCCTGTTCTTCAGACTGAGTACTGCGTCAAACAGTGAATCCACTGCTTCTGTATGAATCTTTTTGCTCATATCACATATCTCCTTATATCTATTTCGCACCCGTGACATAAAGCAACTGTTAAAATTTGTCAGAACGATTCAATGCTCTGTCTTATTAACGTTTTAACAGTTATATCTCCTATCACTTTCATATATATTAGCACAGTAAATTTTTAAAGTAAAGAACAGACTTTACCTTTTTCGTCATTATTTATAAAAATTCTATAAAATTTTATCCTTATTGACATATTTCTTAAAAACTTCCGCACTTCTGTTCACTACCAGTTCTTCCGGAAACTGAAGTTCCTCCAGGATCTTCTGGACATACTGATGGCTTCCTACCAATGAATCCATATGGGCGTCACTGTCCACGATCACAGGTGCCTGATATTCCATGCATAATTTCAGCATGGTCCGGATGTTTTCTTCTCCTCCCTGTCTGCCGCATCGGGGATCCAGAGAATTATTATTTACTTCCAGCAGGACTCTGTGTTCCTTTGCGCTTTGTACCAGGGCAAGATAGTCTACTTCATACCTGGCGTCATCCGGATGCCCGATAATATGCAGATATGGATTTTTCATAACCTCCAGATAAGCACTGGTATTTTCTTCCCTGGTTCCCGGCTTGATGCAGGGAATGTGCATGCTGGCTATCACGATGTCCATTTTCTCCAGGGTCTTCTCGCCCATATCTACATGGCCTTCATAGTCCATGATGTTCAGTTCAGTTCCCATATAAAGCTCTACCCCGTACATACTCCGGTCAACCATTTTCAGATTTTCAAAGTAAAAAAGCTGGCAGGTCCCCGGCATTTTCATAGAATGTTCAGTAATACCCAAAAGTTCCAGGCCTTTTTCAGAAGCGGCTTTTGCCATTTCCCGGATAGTGCTGTAGGCATGTCCGCTGGCGATGGTATGGGTATGGGCATCTAAAACGTATTTCATTTTTGTTCTCCTTTTTGTTCATCGGACAGTTTTTCCTTCTGATGAACATTTTTAATAGCCTTCCTCACATCGGCTTCACAGCTATTTTAATACATTTTCTCCACCGCCACAAGAAGCCAAATCCAAAGACCGTTGCCCGGCAAATGTCCGCTCATGCAAGCATGGCGGCCGCTTGCCGGGCTTATCGAACAAAAAGCAGCAGAACTGTTTCTCCTGAAAGAATACAGTTCTGCTGCTTCTCGCTATCTGTATCAGATGATCTCGTTAAACAGTTCTTTGACTGCAGGATAGATCTTTACAAATTTCTGGTATCTCTCCTCGTATTTTGCAGCCAGTTCCGGTTCCGGTTCCACGGTATCAATAACTTTTACGATCTTGGCTGCCGCTTCTTCTACGGAAGCAAATTCGCCGTTTGCTACTGCCGCCAGCATAGCGCCGCCCAAGGCAGGACCTTCTTCAGATTCGATCACATCTACCTTAATATTCAGGATATTAGCGATCATCTTTTTCCACAGAGGGCTCTTAGCTCCGCCACCGCAGATCTTAGTCCGCTCGATCTGGATTCCCAGAGACTTGGCAACCTCAAAGGAATCACGGATAGCAAAGGCCACGCCTTCCAGGACCGCCTGGGTCATATCTGCTCTTGTGCTGTCCATGGTCAGACCGATAAAGGTTCCCCTTGCATTAGGATTGTTGTGAGGAGAACGTTCTCCCATGAGATAAGGCAGGAAGAACACATTGTTCTCTCCCAGCTTCTCAATTTTTGCCTGTTCCCCGCTGTAATCCTTTGTTCCGATGATCTCATCCATCCACCATTTATTACAGGATGCTGCGCTTAACATACAGCCCATCAGATGATAATGGCCGTCTGCATGGGCAAAAGCATGTAGGGCATTATGAGGATCTACTCCGAATTCTTTGCTGGAAATAAAGATGGTTCCGCTGGTTCCCAGGGAAATGTTGCACATTCCGTCTCCGACAGTTCCGGTTCCCACTGCTGCGGCTGCATTATCTCCGGCTCCCGCCACAATCTTGCAGCTTTCCGGAATTCCCAGCTCTTTTGCCAGCTCCGGTTTCAGTGTGCCTACCGTTTCATAGCTTTCAAAAAGCTTTGGCATCTGCTCTTCTGTGACCCCGCAGATCTCCAGCATTTCTTTGGACCAGCAGCGGTTCTTTACATCCAGGAGCAGCATTCCGGAGGCATCGGACATATCACAGCTGTGTGTTCCGGATAACTTGTAAGCCAGGTAGTCTTTTGGCAGCATGATCTTTTTGATCCGTTTAAAATTCTCTGGTTCATTTTCCTTTACCCAGAGGATTTTCGGAGCTGTAAAGCCTGCAAAAGCAATATTGGCAGTATACTGGGACAGTTTGTCCTTGCCGATGATATTATTCAAGTAATCCGTCTCTTTTCCTGTTCTTCCGTCATTCCAGAGAATAGCCGGACGGATGACCTGGTCATTTTCATCCAGGATCACCAAACCGTGCATCTGGCCGCCAAAGCTGATTCCGGCCACCTGGTTTTTATCACACTCTGCTGTAAGCTCCTTAATTCCTTCCAGACTCTGCTCCCACCAGTCTTCCGGATTCTGCTCAGACCAGCCCGGATGAGGAAAAGAGAGGGGATACTCTCTGGAAACGATCTTCTGGATCTTGCCTTCTCCGTCCATCAGCAGCAGCTTAACGGCAGAAGTTCCTAAATCTACACCAATGTATAACATGTTTTCTCTCCTTTACTAAACAGGACCGCCGCAAAAACGGCAGCCCCTGTGATTCCTGTCAGCTTTTATGCAAATGGATTTTCTGTAGGATACAGAACGCCCTTTGGCTGATTGTAGTTGATTTCTTCTACCTCTACGCCGATATATTTGAATACTTCATATAATGCTTTTCCGTAGTGTCCGAAAGCAACGGCTCCGTGATGTGGATAATTCTTTTCCACCAGTACGTGGCGGTAGAAACGTCCCATCTCAGGAATGGCAAAGATACCGATTCCTCCAAAGCTCTGTGTTGCCACAGGAAGAACTTCACCGTGAGCAATGTAAGCCCGAAGCTTGCAGTCAGAAGTGCTCTGAAGACGATAGAAGGTAACGTCGCCTGGAATGATGTCTCCTTCCAGAGTTCCCTGGGTAACTTCTTCCGGAAGATTTCTTGCCATGATCATCTGGTATTTCATAGTGCAGGAAGTCAACTTGCCGGAGGTTGTGTTTCCGCAGTGGAATCCCATAAAAGTATCTTTCTGTGTATAGTCATATTTTCCTTTGATTTCGCTGTCATAGATAGAAGCTGGAACGGTATTGTTGATATCCAGAAGTGTAACGGCATCCTGGCTGATCACAGTACCGATATATTCGCTTACAGTTCCCCAGATATCTACTTCACAGGAAACCGGAATTCCTCTTCCTGTAAGACGGCTGTTTACATAGCAGGGAACGAATCCGAACTGTGTCTGGAATGCAGGCCAGCATTTTGTTGTCAGGGTTACATATTTTCTGGAACCTTTATGTGCCTCTACCCAATCCAGCAGAGTGATCTCGTACTGAGCCAGTTTTGGCAGGATTTCCGGCTTCATATTGCCCTCGCCCAGTTCTTTCTCCATATCTTTTGCAACTTCTTCAATACGTGGATCCCCTTCATGTTTCTTAAAGGCTTCAAAAAGATCCAGTTCAGAGTTCTCTTCGATCTCGATTCCCAGGTCATACAATCTCTTGATAGGAGCGTTGCAGGCCAGGAAGTCCTGAGGACGGGGACCAAAGCTGATCACTTTCAGGTTCTTTAAAGCAACGATAGCTCTTGCGATAGGAACGAATTCTTCGATCATATCTGCTACTTCTGCTGCTGTTCCTACAGGATATTCCGGAATATAAGCCTTTAAATTGCGCAGTTTCAGGTTGTAGCTGGCATTTAACATACCGCAGTAGGCATCGCCTCTTCCCTGTACCAGATCTCCTTCTTCAGCTGCTGCCACTACCATACATGGTCCATGGAAATATTTTACTAACAGAGTCTCTGCTGTCTCCGGTCCGAAGTTTCCAAGATATACTACTAAAGCGTTACATCCGGCTTCTCTCAGTTCTTTCAGAGCTTTCTGCATGTCCACTTCACTTTCTACAACGGTTGGACATTCGTAAATTTCTCCTTTGTAAGCAGCTACCACTGCTTTTCTTCTGTTCTCAGACAGTGTCATTGGGAAACAGTCACGGCTTACGGCCACGATACCCATCTTTACTTCTGGCATGTTCTGTAAATTCATTCTTCTTTACCTCCTGATTAAATTTTTATATTTTTCTGTCTATTCTACAGACAGATTTGCACCTTTTAATCCCACGAAAGCTCCTTCGATACCGGCTTCTTCATGGGCAATGAGCCACTTATTTCTTGCAAACAGCAGCTTATCTTCCTTTGTATTGTTCTGAGCTGCTGGCGCATCTGTGTTGGTTCCCTTTGGAAGGATCACTGCTGCCCGGAATTTATTTCCGTTTACATTGCAGGGCGCATAGTGAAGTGTTGTAGCATACACTTCGATGACAGTGCCTGCCGGAACCAGGAAGGCTTCCATCTTTCCAGTATCATATGTACCGTCTTCCTCAATGTCCTGCTCTTTTCCCAGGATCAGGATCATATCTGTCTGGGCCACGTTCACCTCGGAATCTCTGTGATACTCTACTGCATTTAAAAGGACGTTATTTCCATTGCAGTAGCCCACCTGGATAGGCATTCCTCCATAAAGGCTGTATCCAATCTTCTCCACGCAGGGACAGGCTTCCAGTTTCTCATCAGAGGCCACATATACCACGTCATCTGGCTGAGGGGTCTCTTTCAGAGCTTCCAGCAGATCGGAAACATCAATTCCCTGAATTACTTTTCCGTAGGTCTGGAAGGCTTTATCTGTTACCTTCAAAATTTCCATCTGGGACTTACCTCCTTAATTAGTTTAGTCATTAAACTATATCTTTATGCTATCACCTCTATAGAAAAAAAGCAAGTTGTTTTTCATGAAATTTTTTTCTGGACAAAAATACAGACCTGCTGTCCTTCAGAGGTTGTTTCCTGAGGATAGCAGGTCTGTATCATCGGGGCAGATCCCAAGGTCTTTCACCCACTTATGAGCAAGCTCATGTGGACTTAGGCCTTTTGACCCCGGCACCATTATATCGTAAGGTCTTCCCCGAAATATTTCGTGGAAAGCTGGGAAAGACTTCCATCTTCTTTCAGTTCTTCCAGATATTCTTCCAGAGTATCTGCCAGAGAATTTCCTTTTCTGGTAAAGGCTGCGATCTGGGTATCCCCCTCTGCTCCGGATTCTTCTTCCACAGAGGAAAGATCCAGATAGGGCCGGGTATGTCCATAATGTATAGTATTCCACTGGCTGAGTCCCACAGAAGAAAGTACACAGTCATAAACCTCTCCGTCCAGAGATTTTAAAAGATTTTCTTCTGTAGTATCTACAATCTCCAGTTCCATTCCCATCTTGTCTGCCAGAAGTCCTGCTAATTCCACCTCAAATCCCTCAGGCTGATAATTTTCCTGGGAAAGGTAACACATTTTATCAATATCCAGGTGCATTCCCACCCGCAGCACATCATTTTCCAAAGTTTCTCTGCCCATTCCCATGGAACAGCCGGACATGGTCAGGATTCCTGTGCAGAGCAGAAGCAGAATGCAGGCTGATTTTACCTTGCTCTTTGTTTCCATAAAATATTTCCCCATTTATCTACATTTTTCATGAACACCATATCATGTACACCTTTCTTTGTCAATGGAATTGGCAGGACACGACACTTGTAAAAGATTTTTTCAGATGGTATACTAGCCCCAGACGGATGATGTACCGATACAGAAAAGATAGAGGAGAGATCCGGATTATGGAAAGCTGGAACGGAAAACCTTATCATTCTTTTGACTATATGCTGAAGGAACGTTTTTCCTGTAAAATATATAAGACAGCCTTAAACGGGGGCATGACCTGTCCCAACCGGGACGGAACCCTGGGAAACCGGGGCTGTATTTTCTGCAGCCAGGGAGGTTCGGGAGATTTCGCCGGAGATAAGCGGGATTCTATTACCCAGCAGATCAATAAGCAGGCGGCAAAACTGGCCGAAAAAAGAAACGCCTCTGCCTTTATCGCCTATTTTCAGGCTTACACCAATACCTATGCCCCTGTGGAATACCTGGAGAAAATTTATACCGAAGCTCTGAATCACCCTCTGGTAGCGGCAGTATCCATTGGCACCCGGCCGGACTGTCTGGGACTGGAAGTGCTGGATCTTTTGGAAAAGCTGAACCGCCGGAAACCTGTATGGGTGGAGCTGGGTCTTCAGACTATCCATGAGAAAACCGCCAGGTATATCCGGCGGGGATATCCTCTCTCCTGTTTTGAGGAAAGCGTGAAGAACCTTCGGGAAAGAAATCTGGAAGTGATCGTCCATACGATCCTTGGCCTTCCCGGAGAAAGCCGCCAGGATATCCTGACCACCATGGACTATCTGAACCATCAGGATATCCAGGGAATCAAACTTCAGCTCCTCCATGTATTGAAAGGCACAGACCTAGCCACAGATTATCTTGCAGGAAAATTTTCTGTATATACTATGGAAGAGTATCTGGATCTTCTCATCGACTGTCTGGAACATCTTTCCCCGGACATTGTAATCCATCGGCTTACCGGAGATGGTCCCAAAGACCTGCTGATCGCTCCTTTGTGGAGCAGCAAGAAGCGTACGGTTTTAAATACCCTGCACCATGAATGTAAGATACGTCATGCATACCAGGGAAGATTATATAAGGAGGAATAAGTTATGGCAGAACCTCTTACTCTTTACAAACTGATGATTCTTTACATGCTGGCAAAATCAGAGTTTCCTCTGACAAATGCTCAGATTTCCGGTTTTATCCTGGATAAGGGGTATACCACCTATTTTCATCTTCAGCAGGCCATCTCAGAACTGACGGATTCAGAGCTGATAAAAGTGAAAACAGTGCGGAATTCTTCTTATTTCCAGATCACGCCTCAGGGAAAGCAGACCCTTTCCTATTTTGAGGATCAGATTTCCGATGGAATAAAGAAGGATATTGCCGATTTCTTTAAAGAAAATATCATTCAGATCCGGGAGGAACTCTCGGATACTGCAGACTACTATAAGGGACAGGAAGAAGGATACCAGGTGCGATGCCGTCTCCGCCAGAATAATCTTTCTCTGGTAGACCTGACCATTGCAGTTCCAACAGAAGATGCTGCCAAAGCAGTCTGCCTTAACTGGAAAGAAAAACGGCAGAGTATTTATGAAAACCTCATAGAATTTCTTCTGTAAAAGATCCGGCTTCAAAATAAACGTCATTAAAAAAAAGAATACTCCTCTCTTTTTCCTCTTTTTAGAGGCAGCAGAGAGAAGTATTCTTTTTTATTTCATCATTTTTTTCAATTCATCCATAAAGGTATCGATATCCTTAAATTCCCGGTAAACAGAGGCAAATCTCACATAAGCCACAGCGTCCAGATCTTTCAGCTTTTCCATAACGATCTCACCGATCACTGTGCTTGGGACCTCCCGCTCTTCCTTATTAAAAATCTCTGTCTCAATCTCGTCAATAAGTTCTTCGATCCTTTTTACAGGAATCGGCCTTTTGTAGCAGGCCCGCATCACCCCGTTCTGGAGCTTGCTCCTGTCGTATTCTTCCCGGCTCTGATCCTTTTTTATCACAGTCAGAGGAATGGTCTCTATCTTTTCATAAGTCGTAAACCGTCTGCCGCACTCGTCGCACTGTCTCCGCCTTCTGATAGAATTGTTATCCGGCACGGGTCTGGAATCTATGACCCTGGTATTATCCTGATTGCAAAACGGGCACTTCATATCGTTCCTCCTTATGCAAGAACCGCCTTTGCCAGTGTTTCCATATTTTTCTCATCTGCTTCCTTCATCACAGATTTGATGGTAACTACAGGCTCGCAGATCTCAATATCTTTCATGCTCTCAAAATAAGCTTTCATCAGTTTGCCGGCCATAGGAGCCCAGGATCCGTTCTCTACGATTCCCACTTTTCTCTTCTTGTAGGTTTTGATCTTCAGATGATAGAGAAAGTCTTCCATGCAAGGGAACAGATTGCCGTCATAGGTCACTCCCATAACTACCAGACGGCTGTAGCGGAATGCACAGGAAATCGCTTCTGCCATGTCATCTCTGGCAAGATCGAATACCCGTACATTTTCAGCTCCGTTTTCCTTCAGCAGTTCGGCCATTCTTCTGGCTGCATTTCCTGTATTTCCATGGATGGAAGCATAGGCAACCACTACCCCTTCTTCCTCCGGCTCATAGCTGCTCCAGGTAAGATATTTGCCGATATAGTGTCCCAGATCTTCTTTCAATACAGGACCATGAAGGGGGCAAATCGTCTGGATATCCAGTGTGGCGGCTTTCTTTAACAGCGCCTGTACCTGGGTTCCGTATTTTCCAACGATATTGATAAAATATCTTCTTGCCTCGTCATCCCAGTCTTCTTCCACATCAGAAGCCCCGAACTTTCCGAATCCGTCCGCAGAGAACAAAATTTTCTCTGTCTGCTCGTATTCTACCATAACTTCCGGCCAGTGGACCATAGGAGCCATAAAGAACTGAAGGGTATGTTTTCCAAGGCTGAGTGTGTCACCCTCTTTTACTACAACGCTTCTGGGAGCAAAATCAAGAGTAAAGAACTGAGGGAGCATAGAAAATACTTTTGCATTGGAAACCACCTGCATATCAGGATATTTCTCTGCCAGAACCTGGATATTGGAAGCATGGTCCGGTTCCAGATGAGATACCACCAGATAATCCGGTTTTCTTCCGTCTAATACCTTTTCCAGGTTGTCCAGCCACTGCTGGGTCCTTCTTTTGTCAACCGTATCCATAACAGCAATCTTCTCGTCCAGGATCACATAAGAATTATAGGTAACCCCATTGGGCACTTTGTACTGGCTCTCAAACAGGTCAATATCTTTATCATCTACACCAACGTACACCACTGAATCTGAAATTTTCATGTCATACATAAATCTATTTCCTCCTTGCAGCTGTGAAATCAATATTCCGCCTATATTATATATGGGTTGACAGAAATTTTCCACTGGTTTTTTAGGAAATTTCTTTTTAAAAGGAAAATCTTGACGAAATTAGACCGGAAGCATACAATGAATGCTGAAACAGGAGGTATCAAAATGGAAGAAATCACAAAATACATCTTAGAACAGCTGCAAAATCTTCTGGCCATTGACAGTCCCACAGGTTACACAAAAGATGTGGCGGACTATCTTATGGCAGAATATAAAAAATTAGGATATACCCCTAAAAGGACTGTAAAAGGAGGCGTACTTACAGATCTTGGCGGAGAAAACCCGGACAACGCCGTATTTCTGGAAGCCCATGTAGATACTCTGGGTGCTATGGTATCCCAGATCAAATCCAACGGCCGTCTGGCAGTTTCTCCCCTGGGAGGCATGAACGCCAATAACGCTGAAGCAGAAAACTGCCGGATCATCACCCGGTTTAACGGCACCTACGAAGGCACCTGTCAGCTTACAGACGCCTCTGTCCATGTAAACGGCAAATATAATGAGATATCCAGAAGTTTTGATGTAATGGAGATCCTTCTGGACGAAAAAGTATCCGCCAGAGAAGATGTACTGGCTCTTGGTATTATGGAAGGAGATATTGTAGCCTTTGATCCCAGGACCCGGATCACCAAAAGCGGCTATATCAAAAGCCGTTTCCTGGATGATAAATTAAGCGCAGCTATTCTTCTGGGCTACGCCAGATATCTGAAAGAAAATCACATTACTCCCGAGAGAAAGATCTATCAGCATCTTACTGTTTATGAGGAAGTGGGACACGGCGGAGCCGCTTCCATTCCTCAGGGCGTCACTGAGATCCTGGCAGTAGATATGGGATGTGTGGGAGAAGGCTTAAACTGTAAAGAACACCAGGTATCTATCTGCGCCAAAGACAGCGGCGGTCCTTACAGCTATGATCTGGTCTCTCAGCTGATTGCCGTGGCAAAAAGGGATGGCCTTGACTTTGCCGTAGATGTATATCCTTATTATGGCTCCGATGCAGAAGCAGGACTGAAGGCAGGCTACGATGTCCGTCACGGTCTGATCGGATCAGGGGTTTATGCCTCTCATGGATATGAAAGAAGCCATATAGAGGGAGTGAAGAATACCTTTCTTTTGTTGAAAGGATATTTAGGATAGATATAATTTAAATTTTATTAAGAGATTTTCTAATTATTTTATAAAAGGGACATATTTTACTCATATTTTATCCCTATAATAAACCTTGGATAGTTGATAAACCACTCACTATCTCCCCCCTCAAGTTGAAAAAGCCCGGTACCTTATGTATCGGGTTTTTTTCTGTTGCTTTTCTCATCTTCAGCAGATATAATGTTCTTATCTTCTTCTTATGAACGGAACGTTATAAGAAGAAACTGGGTGCAAACATAGAAGGGATCAGGTGGATCCCGGAAGAAAGAGGTACAACACTATGACAAGAAAAAAAGTCGTCGTGGCCTTAGGCCATAGAGCGCTGGGCACTACCCTGCCGGAGCAGAAGACCGCAGTAAAGGCTTCCGCAAAAGTTCTGGCGGATCTGGTAGAGGCCGGAGCAGATATTATCATTACACACAGCAATGCTCCTCAGGTGGGCATGATCCACACAGCCATGAATGAATTTGGAAAAGTACATCCGGATTATACAGCCGTTCCCATGTCTGTATGTTCCGCTATGAGCCAGGGATATATCGGTTACGATATCCAGAACACTCTCCGTGCAGAACTCCTTCGCAGAGGGATCTACAAGCCGGTAAGCACCATTCTCACTCAGGTAACGGTAGACCCTTATGACGATGCTTTCCATGAACCGGTGAAGATCATAGGAAGGACCCTTACCGAGGAAGAAGCCGAAGCTGAGGAACACAAAGGTAATTATGTAGTAAAGACAGACACTGGATACCGGAGGATCGTAGCTGCTCCCCAGCCGGAAAATATCGTGGAGATCGACGCTATCAAAACCCTGTCTGATGCAGGACAGATCGTGATCGCCTGTGGCGGCGGCGGCATCCCTGTATTAGAAAGAAATGAAGAACTCATCGGCGCCAGCGCTGTTATTGAAAAAGACCTTACCAGTGGAAAGCTGGCTCAGGCCTTAGGTGCTGACGAGCTGCTGATTCTTACCAGCGTGGAAAAGGTTTCCGTAAATTACGGTTCTGACTCTGAAGAGTATCTCTCTCAGATCACTGTTCAGGAAGCTAAAACCTATATGGAAGCGGGACATTTCGGAGATAACACCATGCTTCCCAAGATCCAGGCCTCTGTGGAGTTTGTAGAAGGACATCCGGACAGACGGGCCGTGATCACCTCCATCGGAAAAGCCAAAGAAGGCTATCTGGGCAGGACCGGAACCATTATCATAGCCTGAATCCTGTGAAAAAGCCAGAAGAATGGGACAGTCAAAATTTCCATTCTCCTGGCTTCTTTTATTTCTTCACCTTCTTCTGAAAGATCCGGTTAATGGTCTTCTGAGGAATTTCAAATACAAGGATGATCCCCAAAACCATAGCAATGGCAATTCCCAAAGTCTCTCTCCCGTAGTGGAGACTTAACTGGTTATTTTCCAGTAATGTATAATAGATGGTCCTGTATATTCCAATCCCCGGTACTTCCGGGAAAATTCCTGCAATGAGGAACAAGGTCACCGGACATTTTCTCACCGTGCTTCCGATCCTGGAAGCCAGAGTAATAAACACCGTAGCAGCAAAATTTCCTATAATAGCTCCTGCACCAAATCCATGGACAAAGATCCAGCAGATCAGCCAGCCTGTCCCTCCGATAAACCCGCAGAGAGGGTAATGTTCTCTGGGTACAGAAAATAATACAGAAAAGGCCACGGTCCCCACCGCTGCCGCCAGAAATTGTAAGATTCCCTCCAGGATCATAAAAGTATCCCTCCCGTCAGATTATAGTAAAGAAAATACATGATCCCCACACCCATGGCGATCCCCAGGGCTACCATGAGAGCATCCAGAAACCGGACGCCTCCTCCGATATAATCTCCATCAGCAAAATCCCGGACTGCGTTTACCAGAGAGACCCCGGGAACCAGAGGCATCACAGAACCCACCAGGATACTTCCCGGAGCATTTCCCAGTCCCAGGCGGTAAAAAAGCACTGCAAAAAAAGATACGCAGAAGCCCCCTGCCAGGTTGGTGACGATCTTTGATGTTCTCTTTTCCCGTTTTCCAAAGCCCAGTATCAGGGCATAGAGAAGAAAACCGGAAAGAAAAGCGGCTGCCATATCCTCCAGATTTCCTCCCAGAAGATAGCAGAAACTGCCAGAGCCCACTCCGGAGGCAAACATCTGTACGATTCCCCGTTTGCCCGGCATATGCTTAATAACCTCCAGCTTTTCTTCTGCTTCTTTCACCGAATATTTTCCCTCCACAATCTCTCTGGAAAGCTGGTTTACCGCCGCTATACGATGAAGTTTTGCTCCGCTTATAGGAATATGTTTTACGCTGGCATAGATCTGGCCTTCCTGATTCTCCGCTGTAATAAAAATTCCCGTACTCAGCACAAAGGTGCTGCACTTTTCAATCCCAAAAGCTTTTGCAATCCTCTGTATGGTCTCCTCCACACGGAAGATCTCTGCACCTGCATCCAGAAGAATCCTTCCCGCCTCCATGGCCAGATCCAGCACTTCTTTATCATAATTTTCCATTTTCCTGCTCTCCTATCCTCCAGGCTTGAAACTGTCGCATTCTTTAAAATGAAAAACGGAACTGTTTCTGCGGACCAAAAGGCCCTGTGAAACAGTTCCGCAATTTCCGCCTATCTGAAAATTGTAAAGAAAAGGATCACGACAATACCTAAAGCGATCCTGTACCATCCAAAAACCTTAAAGTTATGCTTTTTAATATATCCCATAAGGAATTTAATAGCAAGGACAGATACTATAAAGGAAACCAGCATACCGGTCACCAGGATCACCACTTCCCAGGAGGTAAAGTTCAGGCCGAATTTTACAATCTTTAAAAGACTGGCACCGAACATTACCGGAATGGCCAGGAAAAAGGTATACTCTGCCGCCACTGTCCTGGAAGCTCCTACCAGAATACCTCCGATAATAGTGGATCCGGACCGGGAAGTTCCGGGAATCAGCGAAAGAACCTGGAATATACCGATGAATAATGCAGTCTTCCAGGTAATCTCACTGATAGAATTATATTTCGCCTGACGTTTTTCATTGTAGTCCTCTACAATAAGAAACATCACACCATATACGATCAGCATAACGGAAACTACAAACCAGTTGTTAAACTTTTCCTCGATGAAATCGTTAAAAGGCAAACCGATCACAATAGCCGGCAGACAGGACACCAGGATCTTAAACCACATGATCATCTTGTCGATCTTTACAAAACGGCATAACAGTCCTGCTGCCTTTTCCACTTTTGTCACATTCTCATGTTTCGGTTTTTTATTCCGGAAAGGCCACAGATCTTTCCAGTAAAGGACCACTACTGCCATAATGGCCCCTAACTGGATCACCACCATAAACATATCCCAGAATTCCTGAGATACATCCAGTTTCACAAATTCTTCCACCAGGATCAGATGGCCGGTACTGCTGATGGGAAGCCATTCCGTGATTCCCTCTACAATACCCAGGAAGATTACCTTTAATATTTCAATAAAGTTCTCCATTTGTCACCTCTCAGATCTCGGCAATATTCACCAGTTTCAGTTTCTGAATATCGGTATTTTCCAGACTTGTTACCAGAGCTTCCGCCGTATCCAGAGCGGTAAGGACATTTACACCTGTCTCAATAGCATTTCTCCGGATGATAAAGCCGTCTTTGGACTTTTCCACACCCTGGGAAGGCGTATCGATAACCAGATCAATCTTGTGACCCAGGATCAGATCCATCAGGTTCGGAGAAGGCTGCTCAATCTTATTGGTACGGATTGCCTTTACCCCGTTTTCATTCAGCACTTTTGCAGTGCTTCTTGTAGCATAGATCTTATATCCCAGGTTCTGGAATCTCCGGGCAATCGGGATGATATCCTGCTTATCTTCATCTCTTACCGTAATGATCATGTTTTTATACTTAGGCAGATTTACCCCTGCGCCCAGGAATGCCTTATACAGGGCTTCGTTAAAGCTCTCGGAAATTCCCAGACACTCTCCCGTAGACTTCATCTCCGGTCCCAGACTTACATCGGCGCCCCGGATCTTCTCAAAGGAGAATACAGGCATTTTAATGGCATAGTGCTTTGCTTCCGGCTGAAGTCCCGGTGTATAGCCCAGATCTCTCAGCTTATGTCCTAAGATCACCTGGGTAGCAAGAGGAACAATGGGGATTCCTGTTACTTTGCTGATGTAAGGCACCGTACGGCTGGATCTTGGATTTACCTCAATCACATAAACCTCTTCTCCACACACGATAAACTGAATATTGATCATACCCAGCACATGTAGGGATTTTGCCAGTTTTCTAGTATAGTCCTCGATGGTCCGTTTTGCGCTCTCGCTGATGGTCCGGGCAGGATATACCGAAATACTGTCGCCGGAGTGGATACCAGCTCTTTCAATATGCTCCATGATTCCCGGAATCAGGATATCTTCTCCATCACATACAGCGTCTACTTCAATTTCTTTTCCCTGGAGATATTTATCTACCAGGATGGGATGTTCCTGAGCAATCCGGTTAATAATACCGATATACTGGTCTACATCCTCATCGTTAATTGCAATCTGCATGCCCTGTCCTCCCAGAACATAGGAAGGACGAACCAGTACCGGATACCCCAGCTCATTGGCTGCCCGGATAGCTTCGTCTGCAGTATATACTGTATGTCCCTTAGGTCTTGGAATATGACACTGTTCCAGAATTTCATCAAAAAGTTCTCTGTCTTCTGCAGCGTCTACATTTTCTGCAGAGGTTCCCAGAATCTTCACGCCCATTTTAATAAGGGCTTCTGTAAGCTTGATGGCTGTCTGTCCGCCGAACTGGACCACCGCTCCGTCAGGCTTTTCTATATCTACCACATTTTCCACATCTTCCGGTGTAAGAGGCTCGAAATACAGTTTATCTGCAATATCGAAGTCTGTACTTACGGTTTCCGGATTGTTGTTAATGATAATAGTCTCATAGCCTTCCTTTTCAAAGGCCCAGGTACAGTGTACGGAACAGAAATCAAATTCAATACCCTGGCCGATACGGATCGGACCGGATCCCAGGATGAGAACTTTTTTCTTATCTGTAGTTCCGTCTGCCTCATTCTCTCCTCCATATACAGAGTAGTAGTAAGGAGTTGTTGCGGCAAATTCTGCGGCGCAGGTATCTACCATCTTATAGGAAGCAGTAATTCCCCACTCTTTTCTCAGATCATGAATCTCATCTGTAGTCTTTCCTGTCAGCTGTCCGATCACGTTATCCGGGAATTCAATCCTTTTTGCCTCTCTCAGCAGCTCCTCTGTCAGCTCCTGCTCTTTCAGAGCCTGCTCCATTTCTACCAGGATAGCAATCTTATCAATAAACCAGATATCGATCTTCGTAATCTCATGAATCGTCTCGTAAGAAATGTTTCTTCTCACAGCCTCTGCAATACGCCAGATACGCATATCATCTACAATATGGAGTTCCTCCATCAGTTCTTCTTCTGTCAGCTTTGTAAAATCATAAGACATAAGAGAATCCACATGCTGTTCCAGGGAACGGATAGCCTTCATAAGAGCGCCCTCAAAGTTATTGCAGATACTCATAACCTCTCCTGTAGCCTTCATCTGGGTGGTCAGAGTCCTCTTGGCACTGATAAATTTATCAAAGGGCAGTCTGGGGATCTTTACTACACAGTAGTCCAGCATAGGTTCGAAGCTGGCATAAGTCTTGCCTGTAATAGCATTTTTGATCTCGTCCAGGGTATATCCCAGAGCGATTTTTGCCGCCACCTTGGCGATAGGATATCCTGTAGCTTTGGAAGCCAGCGCAGAAGAACGGGACACACGGGGATTCACCTCGATAACACAGTATTCAAAGCTGTCCGGGTTCAGGGCATACTGTACGTTACAGCCTCCGGTGATCCCCAATTCTGTGATGATGTTCAGAGCAGAAGTTCTCAGCATCTGGTATTCCTTGTCTCCCAGAGTCTGAGAAGGAGCCACTACAATACTGTCTCCTGTGTGAACACCTACCGGATCAATATTTTCCATGTTGCAGACAGTGATACAGTTTCCTGCACTATCCCGCATTACTTCATATTCGATTTCCTTCCAGCCGGCAATGCAGCGCTCCACCAGAACCTCTCCCACACGGGAAAGACGGAGACCGTTCTCCAGAATCTCAATAAGCTCTTCTTCATTATTGGCAATACCGCCGCCGCTTCCACCCAGGGTATAAGCAGGACGCAGCACCACCGGATAGCCGATCTTATTACTGAAGGCAATACCGTCTTCCACATTCCGGACAACCAGGGAAGCTGCGATAGGCTCGCCGATCTTCTCCATGGTATCCTTAAATTCCTGACGGTCCTCTGCTTTCTTGATCGTTTCAGAGGTAGTTCCGATCAGGCGCACATTATGCTCTTTTAAGAAACCTCTTTCCTCCAGTTCCATAGCCAGGTTCAGTCCCGCCTGGCCGCCCAGGGTGGGAAGGACGCTGTCCGGTTTTTCCTTCAGGATCAGCTGCTCTACCACCTCTACTGTAAGGGGCTCTATATAAACTTTATCCGCAATATCTTTATCCGTCATAATGGTGGCAGGGTTGGAATTCAGCAGAACAACCTCGATTCCTTCTTCCTTCAGAGAACGGCATGCCTGGGTTCCCGCATAGTCAAACTCTGCTGCCTGTCCGATCACGATAGGGCCGGAACCGATCATCAATACTTTTTTAATATCCGGATTTCTTGGCATTACTCTGTCACCTCCATCATTTTAATGAAACGGTCAAATAAGTATCCGGAGTCCTGAGGTCCGGGGCAGGCTTCCGGATGGAACTGTACGGTAAAAATATTTTTCCCTACATATTTCAGTCCTTCGTTGGTCTTATCATTTACATTCTCAAAAGCCGGAACTGCGATCTTAGGATCCAGAGTCTCAGTATCCACCACATATCCATGGTTCTGAGAAGAAATATAAACCCTTCCTGTCTCCAGATCTTTTACCGGATGGTTTCCGCCTCTGTGGCCGTATTTCATTTTCTTAGTATCTGCGCCGGTAGCCAGAGCCATAAGCTGATGTCCCAGGCAGATGGCAAAAATAGGGGTCTGGGAATCATACAGCTTCCGGATCTCTTTAATGATCTGGGTACACTCTTTGGGATCTCCAGGTCCGTTAGAAAGCATAATGCCGTCAGGCTGGTCCTTCAGGATCTCCTCCGCTTTAGTAAAAGCCGGATAAACAGTAACCTGGCAGCCTCTTTTATTTAAAGATTCTGCGATATTTTCTTTGGCACCGAAGTCCATAAGCGCCACCTTCGGTCCATCTCCCTTAAGGATCGTTTTTTCCTCGCAGGTAACCTTCTCTACCACTTTTCCTGTTGTATAGGCATGAAGTTTCGGAATCACTTCCTCCAGTTTAAAATCCGGATTGGTGGTAATCATACCATTCATGGTTCCCTTCTCCCTGAGGATTCTGGTAAGGGCCCTGGTATCGATTCCTGCAATACCCGGAATATCGTATCGTTTCAAAAAGTTCTGAATTGTATCTTCACAGCGGAAGTTGCTTGGAATACGGGATAATTCTCTTACAATATACCCGTCGGGCCATGGTCTCAAAGATTCCTGGTCCTCATAGCAGATGCCATAATTGCCAATCAATGGATATGTCATGCAGACTGCCTGTCCGGCATAAGAAGGGTCTGTAAGTACTTCCAGATAACCAGTCATAGAGGTGTTAAAAACAATCTCGCTGATGACTTCTCTCTTGGAGCCAATGCTGGTACCTGTGAAGACGGTCCCATCTTCCAGTATCAAAAATGCTTTCATTCTTTCACCTGTCTCCCTTTCTGTTCTTTTCATCTTACTGCCAGGATCAAAGGTCTTGTATAAAACATCCTCCAAATCCATAAATCTGGGGACTGGAAATCCTCCTGGCATCCCGGCCTCCTAAAAAGCCCTAAAATTCCCCAAATTGTAAAAAGTGTATCATAACACACTATTTTTTTCAACCTTTTTTACAGAATCTATTGAGTAAAACTTTTTTTAATTTTTACTTGACAATTTCAGACAAATCCTTTAATATATATCTTGCGCTTACGAAAACGCAAAACTTCATAAAGATGCAGGAGTGGCGGAATTGGCAGACGCGCAGGCTTCAGGTGCCTGTGGTAGCAATATCGTGTGGGTTCAAGTCCCATCTCCTGCATGAAGAAAACCTCAGATGGAAAATATCTGAGGTTTTTTCTTGTCTCTTATTGTCGTCGCAGCCAGACTTCTGACGATAAATTTTCTTATATTTTAATACATTTAGAAATTCAGAAATTATTTGAAAATAAAATTCAAATTTCCTGTTGACAAATCTCCGGTTATCGTGTATTATATCTCTTGTGCTCAGGAGCACACGATAAAATATCAGAAATGCAGGAGTGGCGGAATTGGCAGACGCGCAGGCTTCAGGTGCCTGTGGTAGCAATATCGTGTGGGTTCAAGTCCCATCTCCTGCATCTTTTTTTGTCTTTTATCCGGTTACGGAAGTATGATTCTTCCATGACCGGATTTTTCTTTATCTCCCAAAGTAAAAAAGGAACTGCCGCATTAATCAACATCGAGAATATTTATACATTTTATTGCTCAGTCTGTGCCGCTTTGAGACCACAGTCCCAAAACTATGCTCCACAATTCCCATAAAATGTATAAATATTCCTGATATATGTTAATGCGGCAGCTACTTTTTTATACTTTATATTGCCTTTTTGCCTGTCCTCACTGTACAAGGACCGGGATGTACCCGATAGGCCGGTACAGATTTAATTTCTTTCCTGCATCTCCAGCTGAGGCAGTTCCTGTCCTCTCAGCAGAATCTTAGGACCTCCTGTGTGCTGGATGTACTCTTTGGTAATAATCACTTCTCCGATGCTGTCGTCTTTCGGTATCTCATACATGATATCCAACATATATTCCTCCAGGATGGCCCGCAGTGCTCTGGCACCGGTGTGTTTCTCCATGGCCATATCCGCAATGGCCTCCAGGGCTCCCTGTTCAAACTCCAGTTTTACTTCATCCATGGCTAAAAGCTTCTGATACTGCTTTAAAATGGCATTTTTCGGCTCCTTGAGAATTTCTACCAGCATATCTCTTGTCAGGCCTTTTAAGGCAAAAATCACAGGCAGACGTCCCAGAAACTCCGGGATCATGCCAAACTTTCTCAGATCATCTACCGTTACTTTTTCCAGAAGACTGTCGTCATGATCATATTTATCTTTCAGATCTGCCTGGAATCCGATAGAAGCTGTCTTATTCAGACGCTCCTTCACAATCTCCTCCAGATCCGGGAATGCTCCGCCGCAGATAAACAGAATATTTCTGGTATCTACTGTGGTAAGAGGAACCATGGCATTCTTGCTGTTGGCCCCTACCGGAACCTCGATCTCACTGCCTTCCAGAAGCTTCAGCATTCCCTGCTGGACCGCCTCCCCGCTCACATCTCTCTGGTTGGTATTTTTCTTTTTGGCGATCTTGTCTATTTCATCTATAAAGATAATTCCATGCTCTGCTTTCTCCACATCATTGTCTGCAGCAGCCAGCAGTTTGCTGACTACACTTTCAATATCGTCTCCAATATATCCCGCTTCCGTCAGAGATGTGGCATCGGTAATTGCCAGAGGCACATCCAGAAGCCTTGCAAGGGTCTTTACCATATAAGTCTTGCCGCTTCCGGTAGGACCGATCATGAGCATGTTGGATTTCTCGATCTCCACGTCATCGGTATTTTCTGCAAAAACTCTTTTATAATGGTTATAGACAGCCACAGACATTACTTTCTTTGCATGTTCCTGTCCGATCACATACTCATCCAGACTGGCTTTAATCTTATGCGGAGCAGGAATACTTTTGATATCAAATACCTTTGGCGCTACTTTTTCCTTGGGCTTCTCCTGTCTCTTTTTCACTTTTTGTCTGTTGGGGATCTGATTCTGAAGGGAACTCAAGTCGATCATGCTGATATTGGGCATGTTTGGTATATTTTTCATCAGCTCATCATAATTGATATTGCTGTTATTCATGGTATCAAAGCTTCGCTGCATACAGTCTGTGCAGATATGGATATTATTGGGAAGATCGATCATCTTTCCGGCTTTGCTCTCCGGCCGTCTGCACATAAAACAAATTTTTTCATAAGAATCCTTATTTTTCTTATCAGAAGAAGTGGTTTCTAAATATTCTTTATCATCTGACATATCTGTTCTCTCTCTTTCCTCTATCAAATCTATCCTGAGATTTAAACTATTTGACTCCAGTATCTTATCATAAATCTATCGGCCTAACAAGTAAACTTTTTATAAATAGGAACAGGCAGTGTCCCGAAACTCTGATATGTTCCGGCCGCTGCCTGCTCTTTTTCGTTTAGCTGTCCTTATTCGTTTCGTTATTTGTTATTGCCCGCTCTGGGTAGAACTCTGGGCATCGCTTCTTGCTCCCAGGGTAACCGTCAAGGTCTGTTCCTGATACTGGCCGCCTTCAGCCCTGGCCACAACAACCTCTACCTGCTCACCAGCCCTATAATAAGACAGCTGGTTGGTAAGATTATCGTAGGTCTGTACCGTAGTACCGTCAAACTGCTGGATAATATCTCCACTCTGGATACCTGCCTGGTCTGCAGGACCGCCTTCTTCTACGTCACGAACGAAAACGCCTACCGGCATGTTGTACATTTCTTCTGTATTGCTGGAAACATCCAGGCATGTAATTCCCAGATAAGCCGCCTGGCTTTCGTCTTCTACTTTCTCTCTGGTCTCTTTACTCATCAGTTCTTCAAGGATGGGTTCCGCACGGCTGATCGGAATAGCAAATCCCATACCTTCTACAGAACTGGAAGCAATCTTGGAAGAATTAATTCCTACAACTTCTCCATTCATATTCAGAAGAGCTCCGCCGCTGTTTCCCGGATTGATGGCTGCGTCTGTCTGGATAAATGTGCCATTCACATCCTCTGAATTTACCTGTTTATTCAGAGCACTTACATATCCGGAAGTTACCGACTGGCCATATCCCAGAGCATTTCCGATAGCAACTACCTGCTCGCCAACTATCAGATCATCCGAGCTTCCCAAGTTCGCCACTGTAATCTCATTGCGGACATCTTCCGGTATATCGGAAATGTTTACGGAAACCACCGCAAGATCGTTGTCTACATCTGTACCTTTTATCTGTGCAGCTACTGCAGTACCGCCTTCCAGATCGGCGCTTGTATCGCCTGACTGGGAACTGGTATTTGTTACGTCACTTGAAGATCCGGCTGCCGTACCATCCTGATTGGTAAAGCATACGCTCAGGCTGGTAGCACCCTCTACCACATGATTGTTGGTTGCGATGAGAAGTTCTGTGTCATTCTGTCCTACAATAATACCGGATCCGCTGCTTTCCTGTTCCTGGGTCTGGCTTTCGCCGCCGTATCCGAAAAAGTATCCGTAATAATTAGGAATCTCCTGTACGCTGATACTTGTAATGGCTACGATAGATGGCATAACATTGGCAGCCACCTGAGAAACAGTTCCCTGGCCTGACGTTCCGCTGTCAGAAGAAGTACTGCTGCTGTCTGTATTTGTCAACTGAGCCTGGGCGATTTGGGTGGTTTCGTCCGGCATTAACTGGCCGCCTACATAATTTACACCCTGGAACACAACACCTGCTACCAACCCGAACACTGCTGCACAGGCTGCTGCAAATCCAAGTTTTCTTGCAGTGCCGGAACCATTTCCTTTTTTCTTCTTTTCTTTCCGTTCCGGAGGGATAGGAGATGCAAACTGGTAAGAACTATACTTATTCTTTCCACTTCCCGTTTTTTCTTTCTCCGGATCAGCGGCAGACTTTTCTGTAAATCCGCCGGTGCTTTCCCTCCTGGGTTCAGAGGCCTTCCGATAAGTATGGGCGTAATAAGGATTCTCCTCACTGGGTGCTTCCTGAGGCTCCTGCCTGGTCTGCCGGGACTCTTCTGCCTTTTTCTCTGTCTCCTCCGGATTTCTCATAACAAAAGATTCTCCTTTTGTATAAGCATTATCTCTGGAATTCCCCATAGGATTTTCCACTCCCTTTTCCGGTTCATTACCTGTATCATTTATATTCTTAAATTCATCACTCATATTCTATGCATCCTTTCCTCAATTAAGCTCTTTTTCTTTTTACATGACTAAGTCTATCAGTCAATTGTGTTCAAATTGTGATGAAAAAACAAAGAAAAAGTGAAATTCAATTTCTGTTTTTCCAATAACCGGGATTCATGGTACATTTCATGATCAAAGCCATTGGCAGCCTTTTATAGCTTTTCCCCAGCCGATATCCCAGAAATTTAAAACCGCTGCTCGTTACAAGAGAAGGAATGAGCCAGAACTTTCCTTTTTTCATCAGATATACTGCCGTACTTTTTACCAGCCGCAGCCCCTCTCCTTCTGAGGGAACTCCTTTAAAGATTTCCGGATGATCTGCCTGGGACACTGCCAGATCAAAATTTCTCCGAAATTGCTGCAGCCAGGTATAATTATGAGAATGGATCACTCTGGCATCCGCTGCATAGAAAACAGCATAGCCCTTTTTCACCATATTTCCGGCCATGACCATATCTTCATTAAAAATAGCAGGAAAAGAAAATCCTCCCATTTCTTCATAAGCTTTTTTCCGGTATGCCGCACATACATTGGAGCAGAAATAAGTCTTGATCCCCAATTCGGACAGATCTTCTTTCGTCTTTTTCCTGCATTCTCCAGGATAATTAAAGGACCGGGTATAGCTTTCAATGAGACGGCAGTCTTTATCCGGGAGCTGTCTTCCATATACTGCTCCGATCTGGGGATCTCTAAAAGGCTTCAGAAGATGTTCCAGGGTATATCTGTCGGCCGGGACTGCATCCTGGGTAAAATAAACCAAAAATTCACTGTCTGCTATCTTAGCTGCCTGAGCTCTGGTCCTTCCATGATCGAATGCATCCTTGGAGATATGGAACACTTCTGCCCCTTTTATCCCGCTGATCATAGAGTTCTCCCAAAACTTTTCCTCTGTATTCATGATGATGACTTTATCCGGCAAAATTGTTTGTTTTTTCAAGCTTTCCATAAGTCTGGAAAATTTTTCTCCCGGTTTATATGTGGGCACTATCACAGTAACGCTCATAGATTTTCTCCTTTAAAACTTCACTTTCCATCTGTTCCGGTACAATGATCGGATAAGGAAGAGACCTGCTTGTGCAAGTACGGCAGTCGCCCGACTGGCTTATCCAATCGTTTCGGCTCCGACTCACGATTACTGCCATAACTGCACAGCTCGCAGCTTCGCTTATGGCACAAAAAGAACAGGAAGCATGCTCAGACAACTTCCTGTTCTTTTTAAAGGGAATTATGCAGACCTCCGTGCAGAAAACAGAAAGTCCTGCCTAATATGTTTCGTCTTGTATATCATAACTGCTGTCCTCTTCCGTACCATAGCCGTAACTATCTTCCGACGTTTCTCCTCCGCTGCTCTCTGAGCCGTCACTGCTGTCACTGGAGGAACTATTGTCGTCCAAAAGATATCTTCTCTCATCTGCCACATAGCTTTCCCCGAATCCGGTACGATCCACAACAAAATCACTGCGTACAGTTACTGTTTCGGAGGGCTGGTAATCCTCATCTGAGAATAAAAATTCATGGAGATATTTCACATTTGTCTCCAAAGTGGTAGGAATGATACAGTCCAGTCCGGTAACCGGTTCTGTCAAGTCAGCTCCCATTACGTAATCTACAGGGAAACCTGTATTTTCTCCCATATTATAGTTCAGGATGCTCCTTCCCAGCTTTATCAGCTCTGACTTGGAAAAATTCGTCTGGATAAGAGGGAAGACTTGGTCCACAATATCGCTGAGAGTACCAATGCTTGCAGATTTTGCCTTATCTGCCAGCATATTTAATACCAGCCTCTGTCTCTCTGTTCTTCCCTGATCCCCGGAAGCAGTCTGCCGGATACGGCAGTAGGCAGTGACCTGTACACCGTTCAGATGGTAGGTTCCTATAATCTCAGACTGATCGTCCGGAGCCGGGTCTGGTTTTTCAATAGGCGTATAATCCATACCTGTCTGTTCAGAAGTTTCTACACAATGATTATTCATATGTTCAATTTCTTCATAAGACATGGGAATATCCAGCCCTCCCAGACAATCTACCACAGTGGCCATAGCACTGAAATCCACAGATACATAGTTCTGGATATCTAGGTCCATATTGGTGTTCATCATATTGATGGCCTGTACCGGGCCGCCTCGAAGATAAGCAGAATTGCATTTATTATAAATACCGTTTCCATACTCGTCCTCGTCTACCCGCATATAGGTATCCCTGTAAAGAGATACCAGCCGTACTTCTTTGGTGTCGTTGTTGATACTGGCTATAATGGCAGTGTCGCTGTTGCCGTACAAACCTTCATCTTCTGTCCGCTTATCTACGCCAAAAAGTGCAATATTGGTATAGCCGCTTAGAACTTCACTTCCAGCTACCGTCTCATTGATCTGTACTTCCTGGTCATTTTCCGTCTGTACAAAATTCAACTTATCCATTCTCTTATTGATCTGGGTATATAGAAAAAGAACTCCTACCAGCAGGACCAGTACAATAATCTCAAATCCAAAAAGGATCTTTCTCCCCAGACGTCTCTTCTTTTTTTTCATCTTAGACATTTCTATTCCCCTTTATCTTTAATAAGCGTTTTTGTTTATGAAACCTTTAAAAATCGTCAGGATCAAAATCTTGATATCCAGTCCCAATGTCCAGTTCTCAATATAATAGAGATCATATTCGATCCTTTTTCTGATTGACGTATTTCCTCTGTAGCCATTAACCTGGGCCCAGCCCGTGATTCCCGGGCGCACCTGATGTTTGATCATGTATCGGGGGATTTCTTCTTTAAATTTTTCCACAAAGAAAGGTCTTTCTGGTCTGGGACCTACGAGACTCATCTCCCCTTTCAGCACATTAAAAAGCTGCGGAAGCTCATCAATACTGGTCTTTCGCATAAATTTTCCAAAACCGGTAACTCTTGGATCATCCTTTACTGTCCACCTGGTTTTCTCCTTCTCAGGGGCCTGAACTTCCATGGAACGAAATTTATACATCATAAAAGGGCGATTATGCAACCCTACCCGTTCCTGTTTGAAGATCAGGGGTCCCGGCGAAGTAAGCTTTATCATAACCACAGAAAACAGCATGACCGGTGAAAAGATCACAATAGCACATATAGATCCCACAATATCCATCAATCTCTTCAAAAAAGCATAATATGTGTTGGTCAAAGGCACATGCCGTATATTAATCACCGGAAGTCCCAAGATATCTTCTGTATATGGCTTAGTAGGTATAACTCTATTATAATCAGGAATAAACTTTGTATGCACTCCGGATTTTTCACAAAGCGCCACAATCTCCTCCAGACGGTAATACTCATTCAGTCCCAGAGTAATGGCAATCTCGTCCAGCCGGTTCTGGGGCAGGATTACCATAAGGTTTGCGATCCTTCCCAGGACTTTTACACCTTTATATTCTGTCCCAGCCTCAACATGATCGTCCAGAATTCCCCGGATCTTGTATCCCCATTGAGGATTAGCTATGATCCGGTCAATATATTCTTCGGCCGCATGACTGTATCCTACCAGAAGGATATGTTTCAGATTATAGCCTTTTTTCCTCATACTCCTGAGGAAATACCGGATCAGATTCCGGAGACCGGTTTCCAGGAGAATATTCACAAAGTAAAAAATCGCCAGCAGTTCTCTGGAAAAATGCATCATCTTGATCAGGTACAATGCGCCCAGGATCAATGCGATCCCTACCGTATTGGCCTTGACAATGTTCCACATTTCCAGCCGTCTTCCCTGTACCCGCTTAGGCGTATACAGGCTGAACAGATAGTACAGCAGCAGATATGTCGGTACAATAGGCAGTATTGCCGCTGCATAAATCCTGAAAGGAAGAGCTCCTACACTTTCATCCAGAAATAGGAATTTAATTATCCATGCAATAAAGTAGGCGATTATGATCACAAAAGCATCCAGCACCACATGAAGGCGGTTAAAATGCTTTTGATTTTCTTTAATCAAGGTACTATCACCCTCTGCTCAAACATGTAATACATGTAATATTTTCTTAATAATATATCATACTTCTACTTAGAACGCAATATTCTTATTTATTAGGAGTGATCACATAGGTAGGCACTACTTTTCTCACAGCTTCTTTAATCTCAAGACTGTCTTCTCTAGACAGTTTCTCCAGTATCTCCAGCTGTTTTCTGAATTCATCCTCATCAAACTCGATAGGCTTTCCTATATGGATCAGTTTATTGTCCGTTTCCTGAAGACCTTCCTCGCTCATAAGCAGTTCCTCATAAAGCTTTTCTCCAGGCCGGAGACCTGTAAATTCGATTTTTATATCCTCTCCCACTTTATAGCCGGAGAGTTTGATCAGATTGGTTGCCAGATCCAGAATCTTTACCGGTTTACCCATATCCAGTACAAAGATCTCTCCCCCTTTTGCATAGGCCCCTGCCTGGAGCACAAGAGACACTGCTTCAGGAATAGTCATAAAATACCGGATAATATCCGGATGGGTAACTGTCACAGGCCCTCCTGCTGCAATCTGTTTCTTAAACAGAGGGATTACGCTGCCATTGCTTCCCAATACATTTCCAAAGCGCACCGCTACAAAATTGGTCTGGGAGTGTCTTGCAAACATCTGAACGATCATCTCACACATACGCTTGGAAGCTCCCATGATATTCGTAGGATTTACCGCTTTATCTGTAGATATGAGCACAAACTTTTCCGCACCGTACCGGTCTGCAGCTTCGGCAGTCTTAAAGGTTCCGAATACATTGTTTTTAATCGCCTCGTTAGGACTGTCCTCCATAAGAGGAACATGCTTGTGAGCTGCGGCGTGATAGACAATGTTGGGCCGGTATTTTTCAAAAATATTATTTATTCTGTGAGTGTTCCGCACAGAACCTATGAGCACATCCAGATTCAGATCCGGATATTTTCTCTTCAGTTCCTGCTGGATATCGTAGGCATTATTTTCATATATATCCAGAATGATTAACTGTTTTGGATTATGGGCTGCGATCTGTCTGCAGAGCTCACTTCCAATAGATCCCCCGCCTCCAGTGACCATGACCACTTTATTCTGGACATAACCCATGATCTCGTCCAGATTCACCTGGATGGGCTCCCTGCCCAGAAGGTCCTCGATCTGTACCTCCCGAAGCTTGGATATACTCACATCTCCATTAATAAACTGATAGATTCCCGGTATAATCCTTGTCTTGCACCGGGTCTCTTTGCAGATATCCAGGATCTCCTTCATCTTTACATTCCCAAGAGAAGGAATAGCTACTATAATCTCCTGGATTTTATACTCCTCTACCTTAGCCGGGATATCGTCCCTGGTTCCCACAATGGGAATGCCCCGGAGATATTTCCCCTGTTTGGCTGGATTATCGTCAATAATACATTTTACTTTCAGGTTCAGATAACGGCTCTCCTCTGTCTCCTTTAAGATAGAGTTTCCTGCTGCCCCGGCTCCGATGAGCATGACATTGATCTTTTTCTTGTCCCCGCCAACCAGATCTGTCATCTTTTCATTAAAAATATTCATGATTACATAAGAAAACCGCACACAACTGGTGCCAATGACCATAGCAAAATAATAAATCAGATAAGAAGATCTAGGCAGAGTCAGTTTCAGCATATAGGCGGAGGTAACCTGAATAGCAGAAGCCACCGCATTTCCCAGGATAATATTCACCAGTTCACTGGAACTGGCATGACGCCACACACCTCTGTACATTTTTGCAACTGCAAATACAATCAAGGTAATGATGGTATTAGGGATTGTATAATGAAGGACCTGCTCCATATCTGAGACCGGAATATTGTTAAAACTAAACTCATATCGGATAAACAATCCCAGAAAGGAAGCGATCTGTACTGTCAGTATGTCCAAAAGCACAAGAAGAAAAACCTTGCTTGACATGATTCTACCTTTTGTCCACTTCATAGTAAATTGCCATCCTTTGTACTTACTTTATAATAAATTTCCCCAGATTTTTGTACAGCTCCAACTGTATCTCCAAATATCTCTTTACAGAAGGAGCATGAAATTTTTTCTCTCTATTCTTTACAGAAATTGTAATCCCATTTTTCAGGCCGGCAGCATATTCTCTGCCAAAACCTTTCATTGTAAAGAAAACCATCTTCACCCCAAATCCCAGAATAAGCAGGGGAAGGTTCCAGAGGATCTGGAGCAGAGGCATATTTTTATAGATCAGATATATATTATTTCTGGAAGAATAACGGACTTTAAACAGATTGTACCTGGAACCGGTAGTTCCACTGCCTACATGGAGCACTCTGGCTTTTGGGCAGAACCAGTTCTCATATCCCAGCAGTCTTCCCCGATAGCCGATATCCAGGTCTTCCAGGTAGGCAAAGTGCTCCTCATCAAAAAGTCCTGTTTTTTTCAGCAGCTCTCTGCGATAGATTGCAGCTCCTGCACAGGAAGCAAAAATTTTCTTCTCCCTTTTATAGTTTTTTTCCGGCTTTCCTTTTCCGTCTGCAAAGGCCCATCCTAAAGCACAGTAATAATTTCCCCCGTCATCTACTCTGTCCTGATGTCTCATTTCCAGAAGTTTTGCCTGACAGGAAAATGCCCCGGGCTTACTTTCAATCCCCTTTACCAGCTCTCCCACAAACTCTTTGTCTGCGATGGTATCATTGTTCAGCAGGATCACCAGCGGGCTGTGGCTGCTTTTAATCCCCTGGTTCACAGCTCCGCAAAAGCCTGTATTCTCTCTCAGGGGAATCAACCGCACCCAGGGGTAGGCTTTCTCCACATATTCCCGGCTTCCATCCTCCGATCCATTGTCCACCAACAGGACTTCAAAATCCCGAAAGCTCTGTCCTTCCATTGCGTCCAGACAATCTTTTAAATATTTTTTTCCATTATAATTAGGAATAATCACCGAAACCTTACACATGTTCCTGCCTTTCAGTCTTTTGGCCGCAGGGAATAATTCCACTTTGTCAAAGACAGATTTTTATTGTAATAGGGATCCCCTGCTTTTAAAAATTTCTCCCATCTGCAGCGCATAAACTCTATCTCCGTCTGAAATCTGCGGACTTTCTCCTTGCTGTCCTCTGCTCCCCGGCTTTTTGATTCATAGTGATACAATTCCACGTAGGGATCGTATACTACCAGATACTCCAACTGTCTTACACGAAGGCACAGATCCACATCATTAAAGGCTACACTTAACGCCTCCTCAAAGCCCTGCACCTGATCAAAGATCTGTTTTTTTGTCATCATGCAGGCTGCAGTCACTGCACTGAGATCCTGTATGATCGAAGCTTTGTGCATATAGCCGGATCTTTCTCTGGGCATATCTGTAAACATATGTCCCGCAATGCCCCCGATACCGATCACCGTTCCTGCATGCTGTATAGTGTCATTACCATAATAAAGTTTTGCTCCTACGATCCCTGTATCTTTCCGCTGGCAGAATCCCAGCATTTCCTCTATCCAGTCAGGTGTGATCACCTCTGTATCGTTGTTCAAAAACAGTAGGTATTCTCCTTTTGCCTTATCTGCTGCAAAATTGTTGATAGCAGAATAGTTAAATTCCTTTTTCCATCTCAGCAGGCGGATCTTGGGCATCTCAGAAAGCTGTTTATAATAGTCAAATATCTCCTGAGAAGTACTGTTGTTTTCCACAATCAGAATTTCATAATTGCTGTAAGTACTCCGCCCCAGAATAGAATTAATACATTTTTCCAGATCCTCTCTGGCGTCTTTATTTGGAATTATAATGGAAACCAGAGGATTTCCCACAACAGAATATTTTACCCGGTAAAACCCGTAGTCCTTGGTCTGAGTTACCGTTCCCACAAGACCGGATCTTTTCAGGTTTGCCTCAATAGCCCGTTTTCCTGCTTCAAAAGCGTAGAGCTTGCTCTCCGGATTATCCGCAGTGGAGGCTTCATGGGTGCGCCAGTGATAGAGGATTTCCGGAATGTGCCGGATCTTCCCGGCCTGCTCCGTACAGCGGAAAATAAAATCATAATCCTGAGCTCCATCGTACTCCCGACGAAATCCGCCTGTCTTTTCCAGAATACTCTTTTTTACAACAAAAAAATGACAAATATAATTATTAGATCTTAAAAGATCCGGACTGAAATCAGGTTTTAAATGAGGCTGGAAATGTTCCAGATCCTCTCCTTTTACTTTATCTTCGTCTGTATAAATCACTTCTGTATCCGGCTCTTTCTCTAAAACCTTCGCCACCTCATACAAAGCATCAGGTGCCAGCAGATCATCATGATCCAGAAGGCCGATATACTCACCCTCAGTCATAGCCAGAGCCTCATTAGTATTTTCTGCGATCCCTTTATTTTCCTCCAGCTTTTTCCATCGGATTCTGGGATCTCTCCGGGCATATTCCATAAGAGTATACTCCATGGAAGCATCCTTTGGGCTTGCATTTACGATACACAGTTCCCAGTTTTCATAAGTCTGATCCAGCAGCGAATCCATCATCTGGCGGAGAAATTTCTCCGGTGTCTTATATGCCGGCACTGCAATACTGATCTTGGGCTGATATTTCCATTTCTTCTTTTTCTGCTTTTCCAGTTCTTCGATATCCGGCCTGTATTCTTCATACCAGGGGCCATAAGGCACCTCTTCCGGTTCAAATCGTTCATGAAGTCTGATCCAGAATTCCTTTGGCCCGTAATGCTTTAAATAGCGAAAGCCTTTCTGAATCGTATATGGCGAAAGCCTCCCCAGAATCCTTCTCCATTCCAGTTTTCCAGTAGGCATTACCCTTCACCTGCCTTTCCTGTCTTCACTCATTTGCTTATTCTACCACATTTTCTGTTTAAAGAAAACCTTAATTATGTTATAATGAGTGGGAATTGTCCGTATAGGACAATTACTCATGTTTTATATTTAAAGGAGGAACTTTTGTGAAAAAATTTGTGTTACCAAAGCCTCTTCTTTGTATTTCTCTGGCTTTGTTTCTGTTATTCGGCAGCTTTTCCACTGTACTGGCTGCTGAATTTCCGCAAAGCTGGCCCCAGGCTCCGGAAATCGCTGAAGAGACCGGCGTCCTGATGGAAGTTTCTTCAGGGCAGATACTTTTTGATAAATCCATGGACGAGATCCGATATCCCGCAAGTACTACAAAAGTTATGACCGCTCTGCTTATTCTGGAAAATGTAGAGGACCTCAGTCAGGTGGTAACCTTTACCGATGTGATCACGCCAGATTTGGAGCCAGGGAACTCTACCATCAATGCCCAGATAGGAGAACAGCTCACCGTAGAGCAATGTCTCTATGCTATCATGCTGGCCTCTGCCAATGAAGTCTGTACCCAGATGGCAGTCTATGTAGCCGGATCTGTCGAAAATTTCGTATCCATGATGAACCAGCGGGCCCAGGAACTTGGATGCCAAAATACACATTTTGTAAATGCCAATGGTCTGCCAGATCCCAACCATTACACAACTGCTCATGATCTGGCGCTGATCCTGGCAGCCGCTGTTCAAAACGAGGACTTCTGCCGGATTTCAGGATCTGCAGCTTATACCATCCCTGCCACAAATATGACAGCCTCTCCCAGAAATCTGGAGAACAGCAATGCCCTGATCAAAAATGGCGAATATCACTACGATGGTGTCATTGCCGGCAAGACCGGTCATACGGAAGCTGCAAAAAACACTCTTGTCACAGCAGCCTCCCGGGATGGTATGACCTTGGTATGCGTAGTCCTTCGTTCTGATGGAGAGGACCGTTTTATCGATACTGTAAATCTTTTTGATTATGGCTTCGATAATTTCCATCTCTCCCCGGTATACTGGATGGACAGGGAAGAACCTTCTGGCTACATCGTGCTGCCCAAAGGAGTGGAAAGCAATGTGCTTACGGTAAAAGACAGCGACAGCGAAAATGTCCGGACCCGGACTTATTCTTATCAGGGAACGGAATTATATCGTTCTCAGATTGATCTTCCGGTGACGTTTGATTCCGCAAATGACAGCGATTCCTCTGCTGCAGTTTTCTATCAGATCAGGGGAATTGATTTCCTTTTACCTGTCATGGCCGGAATATTTGGAGTATTATGTGTGACAGAATTTTCATTAATTCTTGTCTCGGTTCTGAAACGGCGAAAGTAGACTTTCTGCATTTCTGCTGATCTGTTAACGCAGAATGAGAAAAACCTTCTCCTCGGATATATTTCCAAAGAGAAGGTTTTTTTATCAACTTTTATAAATTAAAAGGCTCTTTTTCAAGAGAAAAATTGGAATTATAGAACGGATCCCCATTGTCTAAAATCTCTTTCCATTTTTTCCGGAATTTATTGATCTCATTTTCAAATCTGCGGATCTTCTCCGGAGTATCTTCATATCCTCTGGATTTTGATTCATAATGATGCCATAGAGAAAACGCATTGTAAACTACCCATTTTCCTTTTTCCCTGATCTTCAGGCAGTAGTCTACATCATTCAGGGCAACTGCAAATTCTTCTGTAAAGCCTCCTACTGAGAGGAAATCTTCTTTTGGCGTCATCATGCACGCTGCTGTCACTGCACTGTAATTACAGTTGATCCTTGGCCGTACCATGTAGCCGTAATCATCTTTATCCAGTCCTACAAACACATGTCCGGCAAATCCTCCTATGCCGATTACCACTCCTGCATGCTGAATGGTATCATCCTCATATAAGAGCTTGGCCCCTACTACCCCTACATCCTCTCTCATGCAGCATCCCAGCATTTCAGAGATGGCGGTCTCGTTAATGATCTCTGTGTCATTATTCAGGAATAACAGATAGTCTCCTTTTGCATACTGAACACCAAAATTATTAATTGCCGAATAATTAAATTCTTTCTTCCAATATACGACTTTAACGTTACCATATCTCTGTTCTAATTCTTCATAATAAGCAAACGTCTTATCCTGTTCACTGTTATTTTCTACAATGATAAATTCTATATTTTTATAGCTGCTTCTTTCCTGCACAGAAGAAATACATTTTTCCAGATCCTCTATATGGTCCTTATTGGGGATCACAATAGACACAAGGGGATCGCCGGGAGTCTCATAGATTACATGATACATTCCCCAAAGATCGGTATGTTCCACTGTAGCTGCCACGCCTGTTCTCCTGAAATGTTCTTCTATTGCTCTTTTTCCAGCCTCATAAGCGTACATCTTGCTGGCCGGATTGCCTGCCACAGAATTCTCATGCATTCTCCAATAATATAAGATCTTGGGAATATGCTTGATCTGTTTTGCCTGCTCTACACATCTGAAAATAAGATCATAGTCTTGTGAGCCGTCAAACTCTGACCGAAATCCTCCTATTCTTCTAATGATCTCCGTTTTGACAACAAAGAAATGTGTAATATAGTTATGCGAGCACAGGAGATCTATGCTGAAATCCGGTTTAAATTTCGGATCTTTATGAATCTTCATATCATAGGAAGTCATATCTTCATCTGTATACAGTACATCATAATCCGTCTCCTGCAGGGCATTGACAACTTCATATAAAGCATTTACCGCCAAAGCATCATCATGGTCCAGAAGCCCTACATAATCTCCTGTAGCAAGCTCTAAAGCCCCATTGGTATTTCCTGAAATTCCAAGGTTTTTTGGAAGAATTTTATATTTGATCCTGCTGTCCTTTTTCTGGTAAGCTCTAAGGGCTTCTTCCAGTTCCTGATTACCTTCGCTTCCGTCACCGATACATAATTCCCAATTTGCATAGGTCTGGTTTTGAACGGATTCGATCATCTCCTGCAAAAAATTCAACGGCGTATTATAAGTAGGAACCACGATGCTGATCTTGGGCTGATAATCAAATCTTTTTTTCTTCTGCGCTTCAATTTCTTTATCCGTAAGCTGATGTTCCTTAAACCATTCATCATAAGGCTTTACATTGCTGTTGATTCTCTCAATCAGGTAGTCCTTCAGGCCTTTTACCCCGTTTTCCGCAATATATCGATATACTTTATAAATATTTTTAAGCTTAAACTTCTTGGCTGCCTGAATAATAAATCCTTTTCTGGCTTCATATCTGCGGGCTTTCCATAACTCTCCCGGAACCAGAGGAAGGGTCTTTTTATCTACGGTATCTGTAACCTCCAGGATATATTCCTTATCCCTGTCATAAAGAAAGGACGCTTTAAATCCGCATAAAATATGTTTTTTGTCAGTCAGACGAAGTTTATATAAGTCCTCTCTTTTTCTCAGTTCCATAGAAAGTTCTACTTCTTCTCCCTGACTGTCCGTAACTTTAAATTGTATATCTCTGTTTGTCTGAGACACGCTCCAGCCGTTTACAACAATATGGTCTTTATCTATATAAATCCCATCTACATTTAAAGTCAGGCTCTTCCTGTCTTCAATCTCTGCAAAGTCGCTGCTGTCTAGCTTATATAATTTCTGCGTAACGCCGTTTTTCTTAACATAAAGCCGGTATTCTTCAGGAACGATCTCTCCTAAATCTATTTTAATATCAAAGCCGCTCTTAAGCCGGACATGCTGCCTTTTAAATTTTTTCTGAACATCCGGACGCTCCACTGCAAATCTTTTATGATGGATCTGTTTTCCGTTCAACACGGAAAAAACCTGGATCGTATCCTCTTCTGATGAAAGTATCCAGCCATTGATTTTTATATACCGGTGTCCTGGGATATTTTTGTATACAGCCTGATCCACGCAAAATTTTATCTTTTTCATTCATTTATCTCCTATCTTATAAATTTATACAAAAGCTTTATAAAAAGCAGAATGTAGGCCATCATACCCGCAAAAACCAAAAACTCCTGCAGATTAAATGTTTTATATACGGTTTTGAGTACCAGACATTCGTCTCTGTCTTCGCCGTTGAGACTCAGTGATGTGCCCTCCTGCTTTTGCGTGGTATAAAAAGAAACCCCTTGATCAGCAGGTGTATTATCAGCCTGTATCCTCAGAACATATTCTCTGCCTTTGCTCTCTTCTACCCGCTGAAATGTGATTTCCGTAAATTTTGCATCTTCCCAGCCTGTCGTATCCACAGTTCCTTCTGCTACCGTCTCCTGGGTTTCTTTATCGATAAGCTGATAGATCAAAGTTCCGTTTTCTGTCCGATTAAATGTCACCGGCTGTACCTGTACGCCCTCCAGGCCATTCATTTCACAGGAAAAACTCTGCTCAATATAGGAATTGCCGCTCAGTTGTCCGAAATTCCCGTATCCGTCTCCTTCCACTCCTGTATCATAGATCGCTACTTCCCAGGAACAGAGGAATGTTCTAATTAAAGAAATAACCAAAATAGCACATACATAGATTATTGGTTTTATCACTTTTTTCATACTATTTCTCTCCTGCTCATATCTGTCTGTACAGTTCACAGACTTCTTTTACAGGGCCATCCATCCGAATATGCCCTTTTTCGATCCATACTGCTCTTGTACATAGACTCTCTACCTGCTCGATGCTGTGAGATACAAATAATATAGAGGTATCTTTAGTCATCATATGTTTTATACGCTGTTCACATTTTTGCTGGAATTTAAAATCTCCTACAGATAAAACTTCGTCTACAATCAGAATATCCGGCGTACCGATGGTGGCAATAGCAAAAGCCAGACGTGCCAGCATACCGGAAGAAAAGTTCTTAAGCGGCACATCCATAAAATCATGGAGTTCCGAAAAATCCACAATATCCTGATAGTGCTTCTCCATCTCTTCATGAGAATATCCCAGAATGGCACCGTTTAAATAGACATTTTCTTTTGCCGTCAGATCAATATCAAATCCGGCGCCCAACTCAATAAGCGGAGCTATTGTTCCCCAGGTTTTCACATACCCTTTTGTGGGTTTTAAAACCCCTGCCACTGTCTTCAGCAGGGTACTCTTTCCACAGCCGTTAAGTCCGATAAGTGCCACGGCCTCTCCCTTTTCTACTGTCAGGTTAATATCCTGAAGGGCCCAAAACTCGTCATAGGAAATTTTGTTCTTAATCCTTTTTATAATATATTCTTTTAAACTGTCGATTTTCTCTCTGGACAGATTAAACTTCATGGATACATCATGTACTTCAATAACAATATCTGCCATATTTCTACTCCTAAAGATTTAATATAAAGTTATCCTGGTTCTTATAAAACACATATAAGCCGACCACCAATGCAATAACCGCCATAACCAGCGAATAGAGCACTGAACCTGCGCTTGGCAGCTGTCCATATATGACAACTTCTCTGAATATATTCAGGACCTGTGTGATAGGATTTAATCTTACCAGGAAATTGATCTTTCCAGGCAGAATAGACATTGGATAAATAATCGGGGCCAGATAATTCAGCGCCACAAGCAAAACCCCGTAAAGGTGTATCATATCCCGGAATTTTACAGCAACAGCGGCAAGGATCAAACCGATCCCCGTTGCAAATACTGTCAGTAAAAAAATAGGAATAATTGCCAGTATTACCGTATAGTATAAACGAGCATCCGTAAAAATCATTACTATGATCAAGGCGCAGAATGAAGCCATTAAGTTAATGAAACTGGACAGGATCCTGGAAAATGCAAACAGATATTTAGGAATATAAACTTTTTTTATCAGAGATGCATTATCGATCACTGCCGACATAGAACGAGAAGTACCCTCTGAAAAGAAATTATAGATCAACTGTCCGCTTAAAATATATAAAGGATAGTTTTCAATCCGAAAGCGAAACAGATTTGAAAACACAATCGAAAGAACGATCATCATAAGCAATGGATTTAAAAGTGTCCATAACACGCCCAGCACAGACCGACGATATTTTGTCTTTATGTCTCTGGTCACCAGCTCCTTCAAAAGAGGCCTGAATTTTATAAAATTTTGTATATACTGAGTCACAAAAAATCTCCCTTCTTTTCATCTTTGTAAATGGCTGTTCTTTATCATAGCACTATTTCTTTTATTTTACAACATTTCCAGCAGTCGTTCTACACAAAACACCCCTGCACAGGCAAACCCGGCCACTACGATCAGGCTTTTTTTCTTAAGTGCCAAAACCACTGCGATCATGAGCCCTGCAATTCCTGAGACAGGAGACTGGGTTGCATAGAGAATTGCCGGAAATGTCATGGCTGTAAGACAGGCATAGGGAATATAATATAAAAAAGAGCGAAAATACACATTTGTAATTTTGTTCTGAATCAATGTCAGGGGAAGCATGCGGATCAGATAGGTCACTCCTGCCATCACAAAAATATACGCATATATCATACCTTTTCCTCCTTAACCGGAAATAAAACTGCTCCGATCCCTGCCGCAGCCACAGTGCAGATAATAATTGTAAATCCAGAAGAAATCTCCCGGAGTACAGGAAGATAATAAAATGCAGCGCTTAATACCAGAGCCATTACCGTTACCATAAGAACTGCCCGGCTTTCTTTTGCCACCGGAACCACGATTGCTATAAACATACCGTAAAGTGCCACGCCAAGAGCGCTGATCACCGCTGCCGGAAGAAGAGTGCTTGCCACAGCCCCTGCCAGAGTCCCTCCTACCCAGCCAACCACCGGAAGAAAGATCAGTCCACACATGTACCGGCTTCCCACACTGCCCGGCTTGGAGCTTGCCACCGCAAATATCTCGTCTGTATTCCCATAGGCGATCAGCATACGCTGAAAGGTTTTCACAGAACGATCCAGCTTCTGAGAAAGAGAAACTGACATCAGCGCATATCGAATATTAATAACAAGTTGTGTTAATGCCATCTCCAGCAGAGAAGCTCCTGAAACAATGACAGTAATTCCCGCAAACTGTCCTGCAGATGTAAGATTCAGCAGAGAGATTAAAACTGCATGAAACGGGGATATGCCATCCTGTACTGCCAGCATGCCAAAGGTAAAGCTTACTGAAAAGTAGCCGGCAGCAATTGGTATGCCATCCCGCAGTCCCGCTTTTATCTTATTATGTACCATATTACACTTTTTACCTCCAATGTCATGAGAAAAGCTGCCGCATTAAACAATCCTTCTTTTCCACTGTTTAATACGGCAGCCTGTATCCTATTCTCCTAATCCGCTTTCAATAGCTGTAATCAGGGTGTTCAGAGCAAGTTCCTCGTCTTCTCCCTCACATACCAACTCAATTTCATCTCCGCATTTTACGCAGGCCCCCAGAACACTTAGCACACTTTTTGCATTTGCAGAACCGTCTGCAAATTGGAAAGTAATCAGGGACTTAAACTTCATGGCTTCTTTACAAAGTATACCTGCCGGTCTTAAATGCAGACCAGTGGGGTTTTTAATAGTCACTTTTTGACTGACCATTCTCTCACTTCCTATCTTTCTCCTATTCTTCTGCCTGTCTCTCTGCCGATGGAGTCAAAGTAACTCGTACCGTGACATTCTCTACCAGTTCATAGCCCTCAGGAAGTGTTACATCGACAGGAACATTATATTCTCCTTCTGTTGTATACTTTGAGGTGTCTATAGACAGCTTTATATCGCTTTCTTTCAATGCTTCCAGATTTTCCTCCGATCCTTTTATACGGACCGTCACACTGTCATCTGTGATCACAGCCGTCATATTTTCCGGTTGTTTGCTTCTGTCGATACTGGTGGCAGGTATTACATATTCTTTGCTGTCATATGGTATGATTGCCACGGAGACGATCACAGAACTGCTGATGTCCCGGGCCAGCATCGTGTCTTCCGGAAGCAGCTCTTCTATATCAATAGTCTGTTCAAAATCTGCATTTTCCCCGGAAACATCGATTTCCGAAGACGGGATGGAGATCGTGTTTCCATTTTCTGCCAGTTCCTGCAAAGCTTCATCCGTTCCCGCAATGCTAATCGTATTGGGGACCGTAGTAACAGAAGACACCTGATATCCATCTTCAGGTGTTCCGGAATATCCGGCCTGAATGGTAATATCTGACCGAACCCTCCACAGTTCTACAGAAACTTCCACCTTATTGCCTTCAATATCCTGGAGATTCAGATAAGACATCTGGGTATCTGTCAGTTCATCACCATTTTTGTCATATATATGCAGGGAACTGGAAACATTTCCGCTTTGGCTCATTCCGGTTACATCTACATCGGCAACCACACGGTCCAGTTTGCTGATCAGATCTTTTGGTCCTGAAATAGTAACTTTCTCAGGATTTACCGTAAGTTTGCCCACCTCGTATCCCGCTTCGGGAGTTGTTCCTCCCACAGAAGCAGAAATTGTCATGGCCTGACTGGTAAGCTCATCTGTTTCTATCGGTATATTGGCTGGGGTGACTGTTATGTCCTCGTCAGCAACTCCCGGACATATCACCCGTACCGGAACCATATAGGGGGTCGTATCCATAGATATAATCTGGGTCATATCCGCTTCTGCCACAATACTGTCCCTGTTAATAGATCTTAAAGTATTACTGGTAGCCCGGATCCTGACAGTTACAGTATCACTTCCTTCCACCAGAAGAGGAATCTGCAGATTACTGGTAAGATATGACTCATTTACAATGGTAACAGGTACATCCCAATAAGTTTCCGATCTTACAGGATCCTCAATATTTACTACTAATAGCCAGACTAAGATTGCAACTGCTAAAGAAAGGATTTTCAGTGTAAATTTATTCATTAGATTTTTTTTCATTCTTCACCAATCCCTTCCACAGTCTGTGTTTTACATTTTCCTGCTTTGCCTTATTCTGTTCCTGTTCCAGTATCTTTCTCAATTCCTCCTTATTCAATCCTACATGAATTTCTCCATTCTTTGTCACAGAAACCCTTCCGGTCTCTTCTGAAACGATTACAGTCAAAGCATCACTCACCTCACTGATCCCCACTCCTGCTCTGTGTCTCGTTCCCAAATTTTTATTCAGATCCAGATTGTCCGAAAGAGGCAGATAACAGGTTGCTGCCACGATCCGGTCTCCTCTTATGATCACTGCTCCATCATGAAGAGGTGTGTTATGTTCAAAAATATTTATGAGCAGCTGGCTGCTCACCAGGGAGTCCAAAGCAATACCGGTCCGGATATATTCATTCAGAACCGTTTCTTCTTCAATAACGATCAGGGCTCCTGTCTTCACTGCTCCCATCTCGAAACTGGCTCTGACGATCTCATTTGCAGTCCTGTCGCTGAAACGTCCCTCAGTTTCTTTTTTACTGGTATCAAAAGGGATCAGATTACTGACGATCTTCTTATGTCCCAGTTCTTCCAGCGCCTTACGCAGTTCAGGCTGAAAGATAACCAGAATAGCAGTGATTGCATATCCTCCCATATTGGTAACAAGCCAAAGTATGGTATTCATCTCAAAAATATAGGCAATGGCCACAAAAACTAAAACTGTAAGAATTCCCTTCAATAAAGAATATGCTCTTGTATTTCGGATCCAAAGCATAAACTGATAAACGAAGAATGCTATCAGAAGGATCTCTACAATATCATTCCATTGTATGCTGTTGGGCAATGTCCATTGTCCTAAATAATCATGAAGATTTTTTAAAATACTGCCCACAACTTTTCCTCCCCCTTTCCTGTCGAAATAATCCCTGTTTTACGTAAAATTCCGGCAGACTGTAGTTTAAAAATGATCCCCTATAAATCTTTTAACGACTCTTCCAGTTGTTTTTCAAAATCAAAGGTTTCTTCCCCTACTTTTTCCACAGGTGAAGCTTCCTCATCTCCTTCTCCCGGTGTTTCTGCCGGTTCTGAGGAAATATTTTTAATCCTTTTTTCTGACTGTGCCACGAAAGATTTTGGAACAGCCTTCACATAATATACGTATTCATCATCCTCAAACTGTGTAGTCTCGCTTCTGGAATAGTCAATGCCCAGTGCCGCAAACTCGATCAAAAGGCCAACTACAGCAGCCAAAGCGCCTGACAGGATCACACTGCCAATATTAATATTTACATTTAAGAACATACCGCCCAGAACCATAATCAGGATATAAAGAACAGCTCCTGCTGCATCTCCGATTCTCCAAGAATAATCAGCGGAAGTCCTGGAAATCAGATAAACCACCATGAGAACTACTACAAAAGCCAGAATATTCAGCCACATCTCCTGATTATTGATAAGAGCATCCAAAAGGATCTGGAGCTTTTGAACAGACTCCGTCTCTTTTCCCTGAAGGACTGTACTCCTGTCGCTGACAATCTCCATAAAGTAATATAAAATCACGCCACAACAGGCAGGCACTGCACATGAAGGACCTCTCAGCAGGCCGCTTCCTACCGGAACTGCTGCCGGCATATGGAGGGCAAAAGCCGCCGGAGTTAAGATCAGCGCCAGATTATCCCGGGAAGTAAACCGCAGGAACAAAATCATCAACAAGAGCAACAGAAGGACTGAAAATGCAGCCACCTCCACTCCCACGCCATAGCAGTGAGCCACGATCATAATACATCCTAATACCGCCATCCCGTTTAGAGGCAGCACCGCACATATAATAGATAAAATCAACACTATAAATATATTATCCAAAGCTTCTAAAAATCCTAAAGTAGAATTAATACTCTGGAACACAAGGAAAGCAAGCAGAAACTTCAGCAGCGGAAGAAGCCAGGTATCATGCTCTCCATAAAAGTTTTTAATTTTTTGTTTCATCTCCAATAAAGTCGTCACGGTCAGTTTCTCCTCCCTGTAATTCTTCCGTTTCTTCTGTCTTCTCTGTCGTAAATCTTCTTCATCTGCCCCAGGCCTTTGTAATATTCCTGTATTCCCTTATGAGCTTTAGCATATTTCACCGTACAATATATATATGTAAGCACGCTATATACTACCAGCAGAATAATATAGCCGCCTAAAACTGCCACCACCAACAGGGGAAGATTCATCCGGTGCAAGTTATTCATTAAATAGTCGCTTTTATACCCGGCCCACCCCATCAAAAGAAGGGCATAGCCAATGGTAGTAAGAAAAAAATTCTTAATCAAAGCCAGGCCAATATAATCACTTCTATAATAATTGCTGATAGCCAGATGCTGTTTTCCTTCTCCTGATTCGTATACAGCCAATTTATGCATCTTTTTTATTTTCTGGACGTCAAGCATAATATTTCCTCTTTTCTGTTTCTTTCTATACTCATACATATTGCATTATAACATAGTCTTAGGAAGTGAATCAAGACTTTTAGAGCTCTGAGCCAATAGCAATCACCAGAAAATATACCCTCTCTGCTCCTGCTTTTTTCAGAGTACCGGCAGCCTCGTCTAGGGTAGCACCTGTGGTGTAAATATCATCTATAAGAAGGATATTTTCTCCCTTTAATCCTTCATCTGCTGTAAAGGCTCCCTTAATATTTTTCTGCCTTTCTCCCGGATTCAGATCTTTCTGAGGTTTTGTATTTATTTTTCGTTTCAGCTGTTTTTTCTTTACCGGCAGGTTCAATCTCTTTCCCAACGCTTCCGCTATGATCTCTGCCTGATTATATCCTCTTTTTTCCAGTCGTTTTCTATGAAGAGGAATAGGGATAATACAGTCTATTTTCCAGCGGCAAATCTGATCTTTTGCATAAACTGCCGCTAATTCTCCATAAAATACGCCGTATTCCTGCCTTTTTCCATATTTTAATTTAAAAAGGGATTCCTGAAGAAGTGTACTATAGGGAAAAATTCCGATTCCCTGATCAAACAGATGTGTTCTGCGGCTGCAGTCTGAGCAGTACTCCTGTTCCGGATCTTTCAAAGGCTTTGAGCACTTAAAGCACCTGGGGCCTGTTGCAGGTTTCATCCATTCCCGGCAGCCGCTGCAGATTTTCTGTGTCCCCGGCACAAGTATATCGTGGCATACTGGGCAGCGCCTGGGATACAGAATATTCAGAAATGTGTTCTTTATCTTTTCTTTTTTTGTCACTGAATCTCCTTAATTCTCACATCTAAGGCCGTATAGCGTTCCTGTTCCATACGGTTGTTTTCCATCTCATAGAAAGTCTTCTCATCTCCTACCAGAGTAACACATTTTCTGGCTCTGGTTACTGCAGTGTAGAGGAGATTCCGGTTCATCAGCATTCTGGGACCCTGGAGAAGAGGAATCACTACTGCGGGATATTCGCTTCCCTGAGCTTTATGGATCGTGATCGCATAAGCCAGCTCCAACTCATCCAGCTGTTTAAAAGAATATTCCACAAATCTTTTCTCATCGAACTCCACAGTCATTATCTCTGCAAAGGAATTGATCTCACGGATAATGCCGGTATCTCCGTTAAACACTCCCACACCTTTCTCCACAGGTATTCCGTAATTTCCTCTGACCTCCCATTCCAGCTGATAATTATTTTTGATCTGCATAACCTTATCGCCCTCACGAAAAACACCTTGTCCATGCTCTTTTTCCTTTTTCTCCTGATCAGGAGGATTCAGATATTGCTGCAGTATGAAGTTTAACCGATCCACTCCTAAAAGCCCCTTTCGCATGGGCGTAAGAACCTGGATCTCATAGGGGGATGCTTCCACATATTTCGGCAGTTTTTTCTGGATCAGAGTGATCACAATACTAATGATCACGTTGGCATCATACCTTTTCAGAAAGAAGAAATCTCTGCTCTTATTGTCAAGGGCCACCGGTACGCCTTGATTAATCTTATGGGCATTGACCACAATATCGCTTTGAGAAGCCTGCCGGAAAATTTTTACCAATTCTACAACAGGGAAACGACCGGAAGAAATAATATCTTTCAGTACACTGCCCGGACCTACACTGGGAAGCTGATTCACATCCCCCACCAGGATCAAGCGGGTGCCGGAAACAACCGCAGAAAGGAGTGCATGCATCAAAAAAATATCCACCATAGACATTTCATCAATAATGATCACATCTGCCTCCAGAGGATTCTGGGCATTTCGCTCAAATCTAACATTCTCCTGAGCCTGCTCAGGACCTCCGCTTAGTTCCAGCAGACGATGTATGGTTTTTGCCTCATATCCACTGGTCTCTGTCATTCTTTTGGCTGCTCTGCCTGTAGGCGCTGCCAGACAGATATCCAAGTCTTCCATCTCAAAATACCGGATGATTGCGTTAATGGTAGTAGTTTTGCCGGTTCCGGGACCGCCAGTTATGATCAGAAGACCATTTTTCACAGCTTCCTTTACAGCATCCTTCTGCTTCTCATCCAGTTCTATTCCTGTTCCTCTCTGGATCCGTTCTATTTTTTCTTCCAGAATATCTTCTTTTACCGTATCCTGGAGATTTAACGTATGGAGCATTTGAGCCACATGGAGTTCTACCTGATAGTATGAGGCAGCGTATATAGCTGTCTGCACCGGTGCTCCCTCTCTTCTAATTTCCCGTATCACAATTTTTCGCTCAATAGACAGGTCCATTATATGTTTTTCTATATACTTCTGTTCCACACCCAGCAGATCCCGGGCTCTTTTGAGCAACACCTCCTTGGGCAGGTACACATGTCCTTCCCCGGAGGCCTGAAGCAATATGTACAAAATACCGCTTCGAATGCGGTAATCAGAATCTGTATGAATCCCAATCCTGGCGGCGATCTCATCGGCAATCTTAAAACCTACGCCGGGAATGTCTTCTGCCATTTTATAAGGATTTTCTTTCAGTACGCCATACATCTCCTGGCCATACTGCCGGTAGATCTTCATACCCAGCGCCTGGGTGATCCCATACTGCTGCAGAAACATCATGGCCTTCCGCATATCTGCTTTTTCTTCCACCTGATCGGCAATCTCTCTGGCCTTTCTTTCACTGATTCCCTTTACCTCCGCCAGCCTTTCCGGCTCTTCTTCAATAATTCGAAGAGTATCGTCCCCGAATTTTCTGACGATCCTGGCAGCAAGGGCTGCTCCTATGCCTTTAATGGCCCCTGACCCCAAATAGCGCTCCATTGCCAGAGAATCCTGAGGGATCACAGACTCATAGGAATTCACCGAAAACTGTTTACCGTAAGAAGGATGTCTGGTATAAGACCCTTTGACCCGTATTGTCTCTCCTTCACTGAGAAACCGGAAATTTCCCACACAAGTGATCTCCTCCCCCTGTGAAACCAGACAAGCTACCGTATATCCATTGTCACGATTCTGAAATATGATATGGTCCACATATCCCTCGATTGTCTCTTCCACAATTTTTACCTTCCGTACTATATACTTTTACTTCTCATTCATTTTGCTCATAAGTTCCATATACTGACCGGTTCCTATAGCAACAGCCAGGGCAGGTTCCTCTGCTACCACTGTATTGATTCCTGTTTCTTCTTCGATAAGCTGTTCCAATCCTCCAAGAAGAGCTCCTCCGCCGGTAAGGACAATTCCTCTTTCTGCCACATCAGCAGCAAGCTCCGGAGGGGTTTTCTCCAGGATACTGTGTATAGTTTCCATAATCTGGGTAGCTGCATCTTTCAGGGCCTCCCGGATTTCTTCAGATGTTACGGTAATGCTCTTCGGGAGTCCGGTAATGGTGTCTCTTCCTTTTACTTCCATAGACTTTGGTTCCGGAAGAGAATAGACCGTTCCGATCTGGATCTTAATATCCTCGGCTGTTCGTTCTCCGATCATCAGATTATGCATTTTTCTCACATAACGCATGATGGCCTCATCAAAATTATCTCCCGCCACTTTAATAGACGTAGATACTACCGTTCCGCCCAGGGAAATCACCGCCACATCTGTAGTTCCTCCCCCGATATCCACGACCATATTTCCAAATGGCTTTGTAATATCAATTCCTGCTCCTATAGCTGCCGCAATAGGTTCTTCAATAATGGAGACTTCCCTGGCTCCCGCCTGATAAGTGGCCTCTTCCACAGCCTTTTTCTCTACTTCCGTAATTCCGCTGGGGGCACAGATACTGATCCTGGGTTTCCTGAAAGCCCTTTTTCCTATGGCCTTTGAGATGAAATATTTCAGCATCTTTTCTGTAACCTCAAAATCAGAGATCACCCCCTGGCGCAGAGGCCGCACTGCCACAATATTTCCCGGCGTTCTCCCTATCATCTGACGAGCCTCTTCTCCTACGGCTCTGATCTTGTTACTATCCTTATCATATGCGACTACAGAAGGCTCCTTGAGCACAATTCCTTTTCCTCTTGCGTATACCAGTATACTGGCCGTGCCTAAATCGATCCCGATATCTGAAGCTGCCATTAACACTGCCCCTTTCTAAACTTCTCTTCATGATCAGAGCAGAAATCCTTTTCCGTCTGATAAATCAACATTATTATATCCAACTTATCCCCTGTTGAAAAGGGGCAATCATCTCAAATATTTTGACACATAACGACCTGTATAAGAGGCCGGATTAGCCGCAACCTCTTCAGGAGTTCCTCTGGCGATCACCCTTCCCCCTTTGTCGCCTCCTTCCGGACCGATGTCAATAATATAGTCTGCCGTCTTGATCACATCCAGATTGTGCTCAATAACTACTACCGTATTCCCACCTTCAGACAATCTCCGAAGAATTTCGATGAGTTTGTGTACATCTGCAAAGTGCAGCCCGGTAGTCGGCTCATCCAGAATATAGATGGTCTTTCCCGTACCTCTTTTGCTCAGTTCTGTAGCCAACTTGATACGCTGAGCCTCTCCCCCTGAAAGTTCTGTGGAAGGCTGTCCCAGCCTAATATAGGAAAGTCCCACATCATACAAGGTCTGGATTTTTCTTTTGATGGATGGCACATGGTCAAAAAACTCCAGCGCTTCTTCCACTGTCATATTCAGCACATCATAAATACTTTTGCCCTTATATTTTACCTCAAGAGTTTCCCTGTTATACCTTTTTCCATGACATACTTCACAAGGCACATAAACATCCGGCAGAAAATGCATCTCAATCTTTAAAATTCCGTCACCGCTGCATGCCTCACATCTGCCCCCTTTAACATTAAAGCTGAATCTGCCCTTCTTATATCCCCTGGCTTTTGCATCGGCTGTAGCTGCAAAAAGATCACGTATCTGGTCAAAAACCCCTGTATAGGTAGCCGGATTGGATCGAGGAGTCCTTCCAATAGGAGACTGGTCAATGTTGATCACCTTATCAAGCTGTTCTACCCCTTCGATACATTTATGCTTTCCGGGAATTGTTCTGGCCCGGTTCAATTTTCTTGCCAGACTTTTATATAAGATCTCATTAACCAGAGAACTCTTTCCGGAACCGGATACGCCGGTGACACAGGTCATAACTCCCAGAGGGATCTTCACATCTATATTTTTCAGGTTATTCTCTGCTGCTTTTCTCACAATCAGAAAGCCTGTGGGTTTTCTTCGCTCTGAAGGCACGGGGATTATTTTCTTTCCACTTAAATACTGGCCGGTGATAGAATTGGGATTCTTCATAATCTCTTCTGCCGTTCCGATAGCCACCAGTTCTCCTCCATGTTCTCCTGCGCCTGGTCCGATATCCACAATACAGTCTGCCGCTCTCATAGTGTCCTCATCATGTTCCACCACGATCAGAGAATTTCCCAGATCCCGGAGATGTTTCAAGGTAGCAAGCAATTTATCATTGTCTCTCTGATGAAGACCAATACTTGGCTCGTCCAGGATATAGGCCACGCCTACCAGTCCTGAGCCAATCTGTGTAGCCAGCCGGATCCTCTGGGCTTCTCCGCCGGAAAGCGTCCCCGTAGCTCTTGAAAGCGTAAGGTATTCCAATCCTACATTGACCAGAAATCCCACTCTGGCCCGAATCTCTTTTAGAACCTGCTCCCCGATCATTTCCTGGGTAGGCGTTAATTTCAGCTCGTTCAAAAATTTCTGAAGACCGCTAATAGATAGAGAGGTCACTTCAAAAATGTTCATATCTCCTACTGTCACAGCCAGGGCTTCCGGCTTCAGACGCTGCCCTTTGCAGGCAGGACAGGGGGTAATCCTCATAAAAGTCTCATACTCCTGTTTCATAGTATCCGAACCTGTCTCCCGGTAGCGTCTCTCCACATTTTTGATCAGTCCTTCAAAGGCTACATCATAGACTCCTTCTCCTCTCTGGCCTTTATAGTGAACCTTGACCTCCTGTCCGTTTGTTCCGTAGATCAGGATATCCTGAATCTTTTTAGGATATTGTTCAAATGGCGTGTCCAGATCAAATCCATATTCTTCTGTCAAAGCATCCAAAATAGCCCTTGTAAAGCTTCCTTTATCGGTACAAGACTGCCATCCCAAAACAGTAATGGCTCCCTGCCGTATACTCAGGCTTTTATCCGGAATCATCAGATCTACATCAAATTCCATTTTGTATCCCAGTCCGAAGCAGGAAGGGCAGGCTCCAAAAGGATTATTGAAGGAAAAGCTCCTGGGCTCGATCTCATCAATACTGATCCCACAGTCCGGGCAGGCAAAGCTCTGGCTGAAATTCTGGATATTTCCATCCATGGTATCCACCATAAGACGTCCCTCAGCCAGATTCAGTACGGTTTCAATAGAATCTGTCAGACGTTTTTCAATCCCTTCTTTTACAATAAGACGATCCACCACAATCTCTATATTATGCTTTTTATTCTTGTCTAATTGGATTTCTTCGCTGAGTTCATAAAGATTCCCATCTATCTGGACTCTCACATAGCCGCTTTTCCTGGCTTGTTCCAGAAGCTTGGCATGGGTTCCCTTACGTCCTCTTACTACCGGTGCAAGGAGTTGTATCCTGGTCCGCTCCGGAAGCTTCATAATCTGGTCCACCATTTGATCTACAGTCTGCTTCTTGATCTCCCGTCCGCATTTCGGACAGTGGGGGATACCGATCCTGGCATAGAGAAGGCGGAAGTAATCATAGATTTCCGTAACAGTTCCTACGGTAGAACGGGGATTCCGGTTTGTAGATTTCTGATCAATGGAGATCGCAGGAGACAAGCCCTCTATACTTTCCACATCCGGTTTTTCCATCTGTCCCAAAAACTGCCGGGCGTAAGAAGAGAGGGATTCCATATATCTTCTCTGCCCCTCTGCATAAATGGTGTCAAAAGCCAGAGAACTTTTTCCGGAACCGCTAAGCCCGGTCAGTACCACCAGTTCGTTTCTTGGAATATCCACATCCAAATTTTTCAGATTATTCTCATTAGCTCCTCTTATTTTTATAAATTGTCTAGGCTGCATTTTCACTGCCATATCCATTCCTCACTATCTTTTTGTCTTTTCTTTCTATTATCTGATTCTACCTGCTCATTATACGGTAAAGCCCAATATGCCGGTTATTTATAATTCTCTAGTAGATATGGGGATTACTCCCCATACCCCTACACAAAACCGTACGTGCGCTATTAACGCATACGGCTTTTCACTTTATATTTCGTACTCTATC
>CASEXH010000027.1 GCA_949291945.1 uncultured Bacillota bacterium
ACTATGACTGTTCATCACTTTTGGCTCTGTTTATATGAGGTAACAAGTTAGAAAAAGCCTGAAAAATCAATGTTTTTAGGCTTGACATTATAGGAAGGATGACCGTAGAATGGAACAGAGTGTAAGAGAATATGTGACAGAAAAGGTAAAAGCTTTGATAAGCGCTCCCTCCTGCTGCGCCCAGGCAAAAGCAGCCGGAGAAAACTGGCTGAAGGCTGCAGGAACAGATCAGGAAGCTGAGCAGACAAAAAATCTGATCGCCGAACTGGAAATGGATATTATGCCGGTGGATGGTTTGATCGCTTTTGCAGGATCAGAAGCAGGGGCAAAAGTTTTCGGACCGGACAAGGCAAAAGAGGTAGAGGCTCACGGAAAAGAGCTTAAAGATGCCGGGAGAAAATACTGCGATTGCCCTGCCTGCGCTGCAGTAGAGGCAATTCTGGAGAAGAAGGATCAGATGCTGTAAAACATAGACAGGCCATTTGGGCATGAAATATAAAAAATACCGCTGTTTTCTAACCAGTCTCAGACTGGCAGAGAAAGCAGCGGTGTTTTTACGCTCCGGAAGGTATACTGGTATCTCGGCAGTCGTCAAATAATATAAATATTCGCTTGGCTTGTTGCTTTGTAGTATAATAAGGATAAGGGTAGAATCACTATTGTAAAGGAGGAGATTGCCATGGACAACCGAAAAGTCTTTTCCATGAGTTTTGCGAAAATTTATCCCTTATATATCCAGAAGGCGGAAAAGAAAAACCGGACAAAAGAGGAAGTGGATGAAGTGATTTCCTGGCTTACTGGATACAGCAAAGAAGAGATAAAGGATCAAATAGAAAAAGGAGTGGATCTGCAAACCTTCTTTGAGGAGGCACCTGGTATAAATCCCAATGCTGCCTTGATAAAAGGGGTGATATGCGGCGTGCGGGTAGAAGAGATACCAGATCCTCTTATGCAGAAGATCCGGTATCTGGATAAACTGGTAGATGAACTGGCAAAAGGGAAAGCCATGGAGAAGATATTGAGAGGATAAGGAAAAATGTGAAAAATCAAAAAGAGAAAGGGGTGCGCAGTGATGGCAGAACGGATTTATAATGGAATGATACCATTGCTGGCAGATATGGTGTCTGCAACGGCAGGAAAAGAGATCGGAGAAAAATTCAGAACAGGACCATTGGGAACAAAGCCTTATGATGAAGAACTTCCCTGTTCTCCCAGAGAAAACATGAAACTGCTCTTGGAGCATAAAATTCCAAAATATCTTCCTATGGCAGGAGATACTTATCCCATTACGCCGGATATTATCTGCGAAAGATCTTATGATAACCTGACAGGACCAGACTGGTTCGGCTGTATCTGGACTTTTGAACCAGGGATCGGAGCGACTATCGTGAAGCCGGGAGATGAGCCTTTGGATAGTATCGAAGGCTGGAAGAATAAAGTAAAGTTCCCGGATCTGGATGCTCTTGACTGGGAAGAGTGCGCCAAAGGTATTGAGAAATACTATGATGACAACCGTATGTCTGACTGGTGGCTTCAGGTGGGACTTTTTGAAAGACTTCATTCTCTGCTGGGAATGGAACACGCTCTGGAGGCTCTCATAGAAGATGAGGAAGAAGTGGCAGAATTTTTTGATGCTCTGACGGAACATAAGATTAAGATCATCCGGAATCTGACCAGATATTTCCGGGTGGAAATGATCTGCTACCATGATGATTGGGGGTATAACAAAGACGGATTTATCCCTCCCAGGATTTTTGAACGGCTGATCGCTCCTAATCTGAAAAAGATCGTGAAGGCGGCTCACGAAGGAGGGGCCTATTTTAACATGCATTCCGATGGAAGAATTGAAAGATATATTCCTTATATGGTAGAAGCCGGAGCAGATATGTGGAATCCTGCTCAGACAGTGAATGATGTGGTGGCTGTAAAGAAGGAATTCGGAGACCGGCTGGTACTAAACGGAGCTATGGATGAACCCTGGACAAATGACAAAAATGCCTCTGAAGAAAAACTGAGAGCCTTTGTAAGGGATAAGGTAAATGTGCTGGGGAAGAACGGAGGTTTTTATGCAAATCCTTCTACCTTTAATGGACACAATAAAGCAATCATGTCCGATGAATTAAGGAAATACGGACGGCATTTTTACCAACAGCTGTAGAAAAGGGAACAAGAGGGAGGATATATGAACTACTATGATGAAGAGCTCCAGGAGCTTTTGCAGCAGACCATGAGGGAAAAGAGACTACGAGCCAAGGCGGTGGATCTGATCATGCAGCAGCAGGAATTGGAAGAACGGACAGAAGAATTGAAGAAGATAATGGAAAAAGAGCAGGAAGATGTAGATCGCCTGGAAGGAAAAAGTCTGGCGGCTTTTTTCTATCGGATCTCTGGCAGGATGGATGAAAAAATGTCAAAGGAGAAGGAAGAAGCTTACAGTGCGGCGGTAAAATATGACGCTGCCGTAAAAGAACTGGAAAATGCACAGAAAGATCTGGCATGGTGTCAGAATGAACTGAAAAGACTGTCCGGCTGTCAGCAGCGCTACCAGCAGACGCTGGAACAAAAAATTTATCGTATAAAGAGCACTGGAGGAGCTGCATCCATTGAGATACTGGAGCTTGAAGAAAGGATCTCCCGTTTAGAAAAGCAAAACAAGGAGATCCAGGAGGCCATGGAGGCAGGAAATCAGGCATTGGATATAACGGAAAGAGTTCTGAAAGAGTTGGGAAATGCAGAAAGCTGGGGAACTTTTGACGTTTTCGGCGGCGGCTTGCTCTCGGATCTGCAGAAACACAGCCATTTGGATAGGGCTCAGGGAATGATAGAAGACCTTCAGGAAAAACTGCGCCGGTTTCGGACGGAACTGGCCGATGTGGCTATGGAAAACAAAGCAGAATTTCAGGTAAATATCCAGGGCTTCCTTCGGTTTGCAGATTATTTCTTTGATAATATTTTTACAGACTGGACAGTGCTTAACCGGATTAATGAATCAAAAAAACAGGTTTTCGAGACAAAGACAGAAATCCTGCAGCTATTAGAGTCATTAAAAGGAATTCAGAACAGAGCAGCAAAGCAGAAAGAAGAGACCAAAGAGAAACTGGCTCAGGCGGCTATCCGGATAAAGGCATAAAAAAATCTTATTAATAATAAATAAAGTCTCTTACATTTCTGGAGATAATCTGTTACACTAATAATCTGTGAATAAATATATGTAACAAAAGATATAGGAAGTGTTAGGAATGATTCCAGAAAAGGTAATAGAGCGGCAGGAGCTTCTTGTGGGGATTGACGTGGGCTCTACTACTACGAAGCTTGTTGCTGTAGATAAGGATAGTAAAGAAATACTGTATTCCAGTTACAAAAGACATAATTCCAGTCAGGTACAGAGCGTTCAGGAAGCTTTTGGCCGGTTGAGAGAGCAGTTTCCAGAAGGAACTGTCCGTGTGGCTATGACCGGATCGGGAGCAAAGCCTGTGGCTGAGGCCCTGAAGGTTCCTTTCATTCAGGAAGTTGTAGCCAACTCTGTAGTATTATGCGAGAAATACCCAAATGTCAGGACAGCTATCGAACTGGGGGGCCAGGACGCTAAGATTATCTTTTTTCGCCAAAATAAAGAAGACGGAAGTTTAACGGTCTCCGATATGCGAATGAACGGAAGCTGTGCCGGAGGCACCGGCGCTTTTATTGATGAGGTGGCTTCAATTGTAAAGGTGCCTATAGAACAGTTTAATGCCCTGGCTCAAAGAGGTACCTGCGTCTACGATATTTCCGGAAGATGCGGAGTTTATGCAAAGACAGATATCCAGCCTTTGCTGAATCAGGGAATCGCTAAGTCTGACTTGGCTCTTTCTGCTTTTCATGCCATCGCAAAGCAGACCATAGGGGGGCTGGCCCAGGGACTGGATATCGAAAAACCAGTGGCTTTTGAAGGCGGCCCTATGACTTTTAATCCCACGCTGATCAAGGTTTTTGCCCAGAGACTGGGCCTGTCAAAGGATGAGATCATCCGTCCGGAGAGACCGGAGATCATCATTGCCTATGGTGCGGCCCTATCTTTAAATACTATGTTTCAGGACAAAAAGCAGATTTATAAGATCCGGGAACTGGAAGAACGCCTGGGAGAGATCAAGCATAAGAAGGAACTTTCAGTGGAAAAGAAAGGAAAGCCTTTTTTTGTTTCCCCAAGAGAACGCAGAGAATTTGAAGACAGACATCAGCTTCCTCAGATAAAAACCCCCAAGCTTCAGGAGGGAGAGACCCTTCATGCCTATCTTGGTATTGACTCGGGAAGCACTACTACGAAGTTTGTACTCATGGACGAAGAAGAAAATATCCTGGATTCCTTTTATGCGCCAAATGAAGGAGATCCTCTTCTGGTGGCCAAGAACGCCCTGATTGCCATGAGAGACAAATATAAGAAAAAAGGGGTAACACTGGACATTATCGCAGCGGGAACTACCGGCTACGGCGAGATACTTTTTGCGAAAGCCTTTGAGACAGAGTGCCATGTGGTAGAGACAGTAGCCCATGCCCGGGCTGCAAGGAAATATGTGGAGGATGCTTCTTTTATCCTGGACATCGGCGGACAGGATATGAAAGCCATCTGGCTGGACAATGGGATTATCACCAATATTGTGCTGAACGAAGCCTGCTCCTCCGGGTGCGGTTCTTTCCTGGAGAACTTTGCTTCTTCTCTCCATATTCCGGTGGGAAAAATCGCCCGGACAGCTTTTGACTCAGAAAATCCTGCCCAGCTGGGCAGCCGGTGTACGGTTTTTATGAACAGCAGTATTATTACGGAACAGCGCAACGGAAAACTGCCGGGGGACATTATGGCCGGGCTGTGCCGGTCCATCATAGAAAACGTATTTACAAAGGTGATCCGTGTCTCTAATCTGGATAGTCTGGGAGATAAGATTGTAGTACAGGGAGGAACATTCCAGAACGATGCAGTGCTCAGAGCTATGGAGCAGTATCTGGGAAAAAATGTAGTACGGGCTCCTTACCCGGGGATCATGGGTGCTATTGGAGCTGCCCTGATCACAAAAGAAAGGTTTCGTCAGAAGGAACAGAAGACCTTTATCGGTCTTGAGGCCATGGACGACTTTTCCTATACACAGGAATCCAATGCCCCCTGTCCTTTCTGCGCCAACCATTGTAAGAGAACAATCATACGTTTTTCCAACGGAAACTCCTGGATCACAAACAACCGCTGTGAACGGGGAGAAGTGCTGGGAGATCCGAAGGATAAGGAAGTACAGGCTAAGATCCGGGAGAAAAGGCAGGCTCTGAAGGAAGTGCCAAATCTCTACATTCTTCGTGAAGAGCTGTTGATGAAAAAATATCCTTATCCGGAACCCGAAGTTCACAGAGACATTACTATTGGTATTCCGAGAGTCCTCTCTTTCTGGGAGACTATGCCATTTTGGAGAACCTTCTGGAAGGCTTTGGGATTTAAAGTCAAGGTTTCTCCTGCAAGTACAAGAAAGATGTACGAGGAAGGACTGTCTGCCGTTACTTCGGACACGGTATGCTTCCCGGCAAAACTTGTTCATGGGCATATCCGCAGTCTGGCAAAAAGCAAAGTGGACAGGATCTTTATGCCATCCATTACAACGGTAGAGTCCGAGAATACAGAGGATACCAGTCAGTCCATGTGTGCAGTGGTAAAAGGTTATCCCATTGTAATAAGAAATTCGGATAATCCCCAGAAGCGTTGGAAGATTCCATTTGACGCCCCCTTGTTCCACTGGTATACCAATAACGACAGGGATCGGCAGCTGACCAAATATATGGAGGAGACCTTCCAGATCTCCCCGGAATTGACCAGAAAAGCTATTGCAGCCGGAGATGAAGCCCAGGATTCTTTCCATCAGGAACTTCAGAAAGCAGGAGCGGAGGTATGCAGACAGGTACAGGAGAAGGGGACTTATGCAGTGGTCCTGGCCTCCAGACCTTATCAGAATGACGCACTGGTGAATCATGACCTGCCGGATATGTTTACGAAAATGGGAATGCCGGTGCTTACTGCAGATTCTCTTCCGGGAACCGGGCATGGAGAACTGAAAAAAAGCCGGTTGGATGTAGTAAATAATTATCATGCCAGAATGCTTTCTTCTGCTATCCTTGCAGCAGAGAAGGACTATCTGGAGTATGTGCAGATCGTAAGTTTCGGCTGCGGACATGACGCCTATCTTTCCGATGAGATCATCCGTCTGATGAAGGATATTTCAGGAAAAACACCTTTGATTCTGAAACTGGATGAAAGTGATATTCAGGGACCTCTGCGGATCCGTATCCGTTCTTTTACAGAGACTGTAGCTATGCAGAGAAGCAGCGGAAAGAAATTGACGGTTCATGAACTGCCGGATCCTTATCCGGTAAAATATACGAAAGATTCCAGAAAAGAAAAGGTAGCTCTGGTGCCAAATACCTCTCATGCTTTCAGCCGGGTCATGGCAGCGGCATTTGCCGGACAGGGAATCCGTACAGAGCCTTTGGAACTGGGAAGGGAAGAGGCCATCCGCCTTGGAAAACAATATGTACATAATGATATCTGCTTTCCGGCTCAGATTGTTATCGGAGAGGCGCTTGCCGCTTTAAGAAGCGGTAAGTATGACGACAAAGAAGTGGCAATCGCCATGGCTAAATATGTGGGAGACTGCCGTCTCACCCATTACAGTGCGCTGTTACGGAAGGCCCTGGATGATGCAGGATATTCTCATGTGCCGATTCTGACAAATGATGATAAAGACTCTCATGATCTACATCCCGGATTTAAAATGAATCTGCTGACCTCAGTGCGGATTGCCTTTGCTATGCCTATGATCGATGTGCTGGAGGAGCTTCTGAGAAAGACCAGACCTTACGAGAAAGTTCCGGGAAGTGCGGATGCGGCCTTTGAAAAGGCTTTGGATCAGGTGGTAGAGGGACTGGAAAAACATGGAGTAATGGGAGCCAGAAAAGGCTTTGAAAAGGCTATAGATATTATGAATCAGGTGGAATATGACCGCTCTCATCCCAGGCCAACCGTGCTGATCGTAGGAGAATATCTGCTCAATTTCCATCCCGGGGCTAACCATGATATCGAAGCCTATCTGGAGAAGAACGGTTTTGAAATTATAGAGGCAAGGATGACAGACGTTATCCGAAAGACCTACTTTTATCAGGATGCTCAGGTTCGGGAATATCATCTGGATAAGCCTGTTACACAGAAAGTATGGCTGCGGACTGCCAATGCGGCTTTTAATGCAGCCCATGATGTGACAGACAAAATTGCCAGGAAGAGTCCTCTTTACACACCAGCCTGCCGTATGCAGGATCTGGTGAAAGACAGCGACCCCATTATCCATCATACCTTTGACGCCGGAGAAGGAGTCCTGATCCCGGGAGAAATCATTCACCATGCAAAACATGGCTGCAGGGCTTTCGTAATCCTTCAGCCTTTCGGCTGTCTGCCAAACCATGTGGTAGGAAGAGGAATCATCAAAAAACTAAAAGAAATGTATCCTGATGCCAGCATACTGCCTCTGGACTATGATCCGGATGTAAGCTTTGCAAATATTGAAAACCGTCTGCAGATGCTGATCATGAGTTTCAAAAATAAACAGGAGGACAGTTGAGATGAAGATACTGACTTTTGGAGAGATCATGCTGCGGCTGAAGACCCCGGAAAATCTGAGGATTCTTCAGGCACAGGACTTTGAAGCCAGCTATGGCGGGGCTGAGGCCAATGTGGCCGTATCTCTGGCCATGATGGAAGATCCGGTGGCTTTTGTGACAAAGCTGCCGGACAACCCGGTGGGATTGGCCGCCCACAATGAGATCCGCCGTTTTGGCGTAGATACTTCCGGGATCCTGAAAGGGGGAGAACGGCTGGGAATCTATTATTTTGAAAAAGGAACCAATATCCGGCCCACAAATGTGGTATATGACAGGGCCTATAGTTCTTTTGCCCAGGCTGCCCCGGAGGAATTTCACTGGGAGGAACTTTTAAAAGATGTGGATATCTTTTATTTCTCCGGTGTTACCCCGGCAGTAAGTGAAGGAATTGAGAAGGCGGTCCTGGAAGCTTTAAAATACTGCAAAGAGTATTCCATAGAAGTGGTCTGCGATCTGAATTATCGTGGAAAAATGTGGAACACCGGGAAAGCCCAGGAAGTTATGAGAGAATTGATGAATTATGTGACCCTGTGCATTGCCAATGACGAGGACTTTGAATCCTCTCTGGGAATCCATGCCTTTGATGGAGATATGGCCCACGGGATCGATCAGATCCAGACTTACAAGGCGGGGATGGAGGAAATTCTCCGGCAGTATCCGGGCTGTAAGGCGGTTGCCAGCGTCCTTCGAAATATGCGTACAGTAGAAGATGGAGACTGGATGGGGATTTATCTGAAAGACGGAAAATTCTATGAAAGCCCGGTCCATACTGTCCATAGCCTGGAAGCCGTAGGAGCAGGAGACGCCTTTGCAGGAGGACTCCTCCACTGCCTGGCCCATGGTTTTTCTCCTCAGAAGACCATAGATTTTTCCATTACCGCAAGCGTATTGAAGCTGATGATCCAGCACGACTTTAATGTAGTAAATGAAGCAGATATTTTAAAAGTCATGAAATCTCACGATACAAATCTGCAAAGATAGATCTTTCGTTTATAGGACAGAGAAAGGGAAGCTGTTTGGTTTATGATTGACAGCTTCCTTTTTTCTATTATAAAATATAAAAAACAAAAAAGATGGGAGAGAGTAAAATGGTACATCATATTGTTATGTGGAAATTTAAACCGGAAATTGAAGAAAGTAAGAAACCGGAATTAAAGAAAGCAATGGAAGAGAACCTGAAAAGCCTGGTGGGAAAAGTTCCCGGACTTCTAACTGTAGATTTTGTTACAGATCCGATTCCGTCTTCTACCCATGATATGGCTCTGGTAACTACCATGGAAAAGGCAGAGGATATTAAAGTATACGGTTCTCATCCGGAACACGTAAAAGTGGCTGATACATACGTGCGCCCTTATACAACAGAGAGAGCATGTCTGGATTATGAAGACTAAATGCCGGGGAGGGAAGACATCATGGAGAAAGTCATTTTAGGAAAAACAGGCATTGAAGTAAGCAAGAACGGCTTCGGTGCTCTGCCCATCCAGAGGATTTCCAAGGCAGAAGCAGTTTATCTCCTTCAGAAAGCCTTTTATAATGGAATCAATTATTTTGACACAGCCAGAGCTTATTCAGACAGCGAAGAGAAATTGGGGGCAGCTTTTTCCTATATCCGGGAAAAACTGATCATCAGCACTAAAACTGCAGCTCAGAACGCAGAAGACTTCTGGAAGGATCTGGAAGAAAGTCTGAAAATGCTCCAGACAGATTATATTGATATCTATCAGTTCCATAATCCGGCATTTTGTCCTAAGCCGGGAGACGGTACGGATCTTTATGAGGCGGCTCTGGAAGCAAAACAGCAGGGAAAGATCCGCCACATCGGTATCACCAACCACAGGATCGCCGTGGCAAAGGAAGCTGTAGAATCAGGACTTTATGAGACTCTTCAGTTCCCATTTTCTTATCTGGCAGCCCCGGCGGATCTGGAAATTGTAGAGATGTGTAAGAAGGCAGATATGGGATTTATTGCCATGAAGGCTCTTTCAGGAGGATTGATCCACAATTCTGCCTGTGCTTATGCCTACATGGATCAGCCTCAGTTTGCCCATGTGGCTCCTATCTGGGGAATCCAGAGAGAGTCAGAACTGGATGAATTCCTTTCTTATCAGGTATGTCCTCCGGAATTATCAGGGGAACTTCAGGCTGTGATCGATAAAGACAAGGAAGAGCTTTCCGGAGATTTCTGCCGGGGCTGCGGCTACTGTCTGCCCTGTCCGGCAGGAATTGAGATCAACAGCTGTGCCAGAATGAGCCTTATGCTCCGCCGGGCGCCTCAGCAGGCATGGCTTACACAGGAATGGCAGGAAAAAATGAAAAAGATTGAAGACTGCAAACACTGCGGCCAGTGTATGAAAAAATGTCCTTACGGACTGAATACGCCGGATCTCCTGGCGAAAAACTACGAGGATTATAAAACCTTCTTAAAATAATCATATAGCTGAAAGAAAAGCTGCTCCAAAGTGGGCAGCTTTTTTTAGGACAACATAAGGTTGGAAAAAACAGAAAAATAAGATATAATAAACAGATACGCAGAGGCGGATATAGCAATCATATTCTGATCCCTGCGTATGGTTTCATTTGTAATAGATTTGACGGCAACAGAAGGTGAATACATGAGCGAAGGAAAAAGATATTTAGATAAAGTAACCGGGCAGCTGAAGGAGAGGATTGGAGAAGTGAGAGAATCCATTCTTCAGGGGCAGAAAGATATTGAGGGGATGCATGAGTATTACTGGGAAAACTATACAGAGATGGACCAGTACGGCTATGAGGATTTTGATAACCAGCAGGCGCTTCTCCATCAGGTCAATGCAAACCAGGAGCAGCAGGCTTATCTTCACAGGCTGGAGAAAATGCTGGATTCTCCTTTTTTCGGAAGAGTAGATTTTCGCTATGAGGGGGAGGAGGAGTCAGAAAAGTTTTATATAGGGATCGGAAATTTTTCTCAGAAAGCAGGACACATGCCCCTGATTTATGACTGGCGGGCGCCGGTAAGCGGTTTGTTTTATGATTTTGACAAGGGACCTGCTTCCTATGAGGCACCTCTCGGTCTTATGGAAGGGGAGATTACCTCTAAATGGCAGTATAAGATCCGGGGCGGCCGGATGATTTACGAATTTCAAAGTGATATGAAGATTGATGACGAGATCCTGAAGGCAGAACTGGGCGGCAATGGAGATGTGCAGCTGAAAAACATTGTCCGGACCATCCAGAAAGAGCAAAATGCCATTATCCGGAATACGAAAGACCGGATAATGGTGATTCAGGGAGCAGCAGGATCCGGGAAAACTTCTATCGCACTTCATCGGATCGCATATCTGCTGTACCACGACCGGAAAAATCTGAAATCTTCGGATATTCTGATCCTGTCTCCAAACAGTGTGTTTTCAGACTATATTTCCCATATCCTTCCGGAACTGGGAGAGGAAAATATCCAGGAAATGAGTTTTGATCTTTTTGCCTACCGGGAACTGCGGGATACTGTGCGGGACTGCTATGATCGATATGATGAGATTGAGATGGAATTACAGGGGATTACAGAGGAACAGAAGAAACGGCTGGAAGAAAAACAGTCGGAAACTTTTGTGTCACAGGTGGAGGGATTTCTGGCTTTTCTGGAAGATGAGCTGATGGCATTTAAAGATGTAGAGTTCAGAGGTTTAAAACTTACAGAAAATGAGCTGATCCATCTGTTTTACTTTAAATTCCAGGATATTCCTCTTTTGTCCAGAATGGATGCAGTTATGGAATATTTTATAGACGAATATGAAACTCTTCATGACTGTACTCTTTCAGAGGAAGATCTGGATACTATCGTCAAAAAATTTCAGAAACTTTATGTGACCAGGGACTTATATAAGATCTACAATAAATTCCTGAAAGAAAACGGCTATCCCATGCTTCCTGATGTACCCCAGGAAAAGCGGGTGCTGGCCTACGAGGATGTATATCCTCTTTTGTATCTGAAGTACAGACTCTGCAGGGTCCGGGATCATAAAAATATCAAACATCTGGTCATAGATGAGATGCAGGATTATTCTTATCTTCAGTATCTGATTCTCCGGCTGATGTTTAACTGCAGAATGACCATATTGGGAGACCGGGCCCAGACCATGGAGGAACGGAACCACGATGTTCTGGAATTTCTGCCGGGAATTTTCGGAAAGGATATGCGGAAGATCATCCTGAACAAAAGCTACCGGAATACAGTGGAGATTGCCGAATATGCCAATAGGACTGCAGGTATTCGGGATATGGAGATCTTTCAGCGCCATGGGAAAGAAGTGGAGGAGAAAAAGCTGGATGGAAAAGAGGAGGCTGTGGAGGAAATTTTCAAAAATCTGGCCCTGGGTTCCAAGGGCTATGAGACAGCCGCTCTGCTGACAATGAGCGAGGAAGAAGCCCTGGAGGTTTATAAGAATCTGAGGGAAAAAGAAATACCGGCCTTTTATGTGGACAGAAACAGTTCTTCTTTTAAAAAAGGATTGACTGTTACCACCTTTTATCTGGCAAAAGGCCTGGAATTCGATCAGGTATTTGTGCTGGCCAGAAAGAAGAAGACGCCTCTGCTGATCCAGGCAGAGTATATCTGTGCCACCCGGGCACTTCATGAATTGTATGTTTACGAATGTTTATAAAATCATAAATTTGGGCAATCCTATCCGTAAGGAGAACGTATCTTTTCAAAAGTTATTTACTGTTGACTAACTGGGAAGGGACATTTTAGAATATAGGAAAGATAACAGCCCTGACAACGGAGGGAGGTATTCTTATGCAGGCATTGTCACAGACAAAGCGTGGTGAAAGCTACACCATTAAATGGATGTTCGGAATACCTGAGGTGCTGGAATTTATGAAGCGTTACCAGATTCAGGAGGGCAGTCAGGTTCAGGTGATCCAGAATCACAAGGACTGCGTGATCATTGGCGCCCGGGATAAGAGACTGGCAATCGGTAAAGAGATCGCAGACCGGATAAAGGTATGAGGATTCAGTCCATTATGAAATGCAGCGTTCAAAGAAGAACAAAAAGACTTCTTTGGACGCTGCATTTTTGCTAGGAATTTTGCCGGGGGTGTTATATAATGATACCAAAGTGGAAGAACAAATATTTTTGCGGACAGAAAATGACGTCTGTATAGCTGGAAGGGAGCAGAGGATATGAATACGATTGAATTATTAGATAAACTGCAGAGACAGGCTATGAGCGATGAAAAACTTAGAAAGGAGCTTCTGGAGACCAGAAAGGCAGAGAATCCACTGGGAGCTTTTTGCAGGAAATGCCGGGAATTAGGCTATGAGATCTATGAGATGGAACTGGTCACTGCAGGAGAAGAATTTTATGCGGAGATGAAGAGAAGTACCAATGGCGGAGGAGAGAATTCTCCGAAACTGGACGGGGAAGACGATTTTTATGAGATGTTCTTAGCAAGCATGGAGGAGGAAGAGGAGTATGAGCAGAGTAAAAAGAAGTGAAAAACTGAACTCTCTGTTTTCGGAGGACTATCGGGTGATCGATTTTCTTCCCTACCATGTGGCAGAACATGGCAACAGTATTTTTGAAGAGGTGGAAAGTTATTTCCTTCAGGATAAACAGCTTCAGGAATTCTGCGATAAAGCTATTGCCATTATTTTAAAGGTTATCTGTTATTATCCCTTTGAAGTATATGTAGAGGAGTATCCCCCTTTAAAACCGAAAAGAAACGGCTGGCTGAAAGAGAAACGATGCGATCTTCTGGTGAAGATCTTAAAAAGAGTCATTATGAAGAAAAAGGGGCAGGTAGATATTCTTCTGGGAAAAGAAAATTCCATCATCAGCATTACAGGAGGGGTCCTCAGCATTGCAGTATACAATGAGAGCGAATCCCTGAAAGATCTGCTGGATAAAGTGGTGGAGACAGAAGGTCTGTATTATTGGAAATACAGGGTATGAATTTTTGAGGGTTAAGCCCGGTTTATTCTATCCGAGAGAGGAAAAGGAATATGTTCTTTAAGAAAAAAGAAAAGCGGCTGTCCTTTGACCGGAACAGACAGATTCCGGTAATACGTTCCAGTATCTGTACGGGAGAAAAGACTGCCGGATTTAAAGATCAGGAAACAGGAAAATTCCAGGATATCTGCTGCATCCGCAGCGACAAAGATCTGGAAGAATTTATGAAGACTTACGGAATCTCCCGGGAGGAGATCAGGACAGAATATTAAGACAGAGGAGAATACATATATGTTGAGAGAGATCGATCTGGCGGAAGTTTCCGACGGAAAGCTGTACACATCCAGAGATATGGTAAAAGCCGGCTGTGACGATTGCCGTGGATGCTGTGACTGCTGCAAAGAAATGGGGAAATCGGTGGTTCTGGACCCTTATGATGTATTCCGCCTGGAAGCGGGACTGGGCCAGAGTTTTCAGGAGCTTCTGACCTATGCCCTGGAGTTAAACGTGGTGGACGGGATCATACTTCCCAATCTGAAAATGGCCGGCGAGGCAGAACGGTGCAGTTTTCTTGATCCGGAAGGAAGGTGCAGCATTCATCCCCATCGACCTGGATTCTGCCGGATGTTCCCTCTGGGACGGATCTATGAGGAGGAGGGATTTCATTATTTTCTCCAGGTTCACGAATGTCCGAAACAGCCGAAGACCAAAGTAAAAGTAAGCAAATGGCTGGACACTCCGGAACTGAAAAAATACGAGGCCTATGTTTTGTCCTGGCATAATTTTTTAAAGAAAGCGGAAAAAATCTTGGGACAGTTCCAGAATCCGGAGGAAGCAAAAAATGTATCTATGTATATCCTGAAGAACTTCTTCCTGGCGCCCTGGGACTTTACCGAAGATTTTTATGGGCAGTTCGAAGAAAAGCTGAAAGCGGGGGAGAAGTATTTTTTCTGAGAAAATAAAGATTGAAAAATGTCTAGAAAATATCCGGCAGCAATATAAAGATATCCTTTCGGAGAATCTCACAGGAATCTATCTTCATGGTTCTTTGGCCTTTCACTGCTTTCAATGGGAAAGTAGTGACATTGATTTTATTGTAGTTGTAAAACAAGAACCGACATTGGTGGAAAAAATACGAATCATAGATTTTCTTCTGGAAATGGAGTTAGTTCCCTCAAAGGGAATTGAGATGAGTATTGTTGAAGAAAAATACTGTAAAGATTTTGCTCATCCCACTCCCTATGTGCTGCATTATTCGGAATTTTACAGACAGGAAGCAACAGAAAATCCGGAGGAGTACTGTCGGAGAATGAACGGCAGGGATCCTGACCTGGCAGGACATTTTACGGTGATCAAAAAAACGGGGATTACTCTTTATGGACTGCTGAAAGAAGATGTGTTCGGTGATGTACCTTATTCCTGTTACCTGGATAGTATTTGGAGAGATATCCGGGATTCCCTGGAGAGGATAGAGAAGAATCCGGTGTACTATGTGTTAAACTTGGCACGGGGGCTGGCGGCTGCTTCTCAGGGAGAGATTTTATCTAAAGAACAGGGCGGAACGTGGGGAATCAGGCATCTGCCGGTCGGCTACAGACCTCTGATAGAAACGGCTTTAAAGGCTTATAAAGGCTCTGAAGAAGAAGTCTTTGATAAAGAAAAATTGAGCGAGTATGCGGACTATGTCATAAAAAGGTACCAACGTTATAGCAGTAGATGGATTTTAGACAGAGAGAATTGAATTTTTAAACAGAATAGTATATCATGGCGGGTATATGCCAGTAAAGGAACCTGAAATCAGAATAGGACGATCAATGTTTTTTTAGAAAATAAAATGTTATAGGTAATGCTGCTGCCTTTTATTTTATTATCCTTCTAGCTGAAAGGAAATTCCATAAAGAAACGAAGAAAAGCTTAATAGACTGACAAAAGGCCGGGGTGAAATTGTGGATTGTATGTTAGTGAAAACCCTCCCGCCAGGTTCCACAGCCTTTGCTGTGTTTCACGGTGGGAGGGTTTATATTATTCTTCAGGGGGAGTGGTGATTGCTTTTTCTTCCCTGTGGAAGAGCTTGTTGCTAAAAAACAGGATCAGTCCTACGGCCACGATTCCAATGGAGATAAATTGAGAGGTAGACAGGCTTCCAACTGTTCCTCGGTCATCTGCCCGCAAAAACTCAATGAGGAACCGTCCGATACCATAAAGGATCAGATAAAGAGCTCCGGTTCTGCCTTTTGGCCGTGTCTTTCTGCTGTAGAGGAGAAGAATGGCCATGATCAGAAAATCCCCTGCCGAAGAGAAAAGCTGAGTGGGCAGCAGCTTTACCCCTGAGGGAGCCATGCTGTGTTCCGGAAAGATCACACCCAGGAAGGAATCTGTTTCCCTGCCATAACAGCAGCCTGCCAGAAAGCAGCCGATCCGCCCGAATCCCTGAGCAACGGCGATGGAGGGAGCAAGTAGATCAAAGTACTCCAGGAATACCAGTTTTTTCTGCCGGCAGTAAATAACTGCGGAGAGAACACCTACAATGATTCCTCCATAGACCACAAAGCCCTCGCCGCCCATAACGGACATAGGATCTTCTATAAACTGATCAAACTCTACAATTACATAAAGCAGTTTTGCTCCGATAAAGCCGGAGAGCACGCCGATAATGGCGATGGTCAGAACTGCGTCATCACTCATTCCACGCTTCTTTGCACGGTACATTCCCATAGCAATGCATACCAGAATTCCCACAGCGATCATCAGCCCATAACTGTATATGGTAAATGGTCCTATGGAAAATAATTCCATTCTCATATCTTTTCAGCTCACTTTCCTGTATAAAATTTCGTCTCCTCATTATAGCATTTAATCCCAGAAGGAACAAGAAAGATTTGCCGGAGGAATTCTGAAGATTTTCTAAACAGGAGCGAGGCCGTAATAAATTTAAGACATGGACCCAACATATATAGCATAATTAATGTCTTGCTTTGTATAGTAGGCGATAGCTACTTGGCTGTCAACAGATATAGGGTCTGAAATCGGATCACAAACAGATAAATTAAAAGTAATAGTTTCACCGATATTATCTCCCTCTGTAACTGATATACTGAGTTCTGTGTCTGAAACAGCGTATACTTTACCTATTGCTACGGGACTATATGGCTCTTTTTCATCTCCATCTGAAGTTAGTTTTGTTGCAATATTCACCCCGTTTTCAACGTAGTATTCGATAGTTACTTGGATTCCCGGGCTGATAAGATTATCTGTGGCAGGATTGAACTCTGAGATATTGGTTTGAACTTGCTCTGCATTCGATATATCAAATGCTACCTTACGATCTTCTCCTTCTCCAGGATAAAGTCTGCTGCCAGTGTTTTTTAAGTCTGCATACATTGTATTTTCATCAACGGAAAGGACATAACCTACGGTAGTCTGGATATCCGGGGTAGTCTCTGCTTCATCAGCATTTACGGAGGAATCAGCGTATGAGGAATCTTCCACGTCAGATGAAGGCGTAGTTTCGCCTTCCGATGCTGCATTGTCCGATTCAGTAGTGTCCGTATTTGGGGATTGCGGTGATTCGGAGTTCTCAGACTCGTCATACTTTGAGCTGTCCGAGATCGTGTCATTAGATGCTGACTCTTCTGTACTATCCTTTGGCGCAGAAACTTCTATATTGGAAGAAGGATTGAAAAATGAACAGCCAGAAGTAAATGGCAGAGAAAAACAAGTTATGATACCTAAAAAAACATATTTTTTCACAAAATTACCTCCTTGCTTTTTGTTTATAGAATAACAAATCGTAAGAATAATTCAACCCTTAAGCAGGCCAAAGGATTTAAACTTTTTATAAAATATAGGTAAAGAAACGCAATGGTCAGTGCGGGTATCCTCTAAAGAAAGATCTTACGGAACAGGAAGCGTACCAGGGGCCCGCAGTAAAATACCTGCCAGATAAGAGCCATAGGGAAGTTGCAGGCAACGGTCTGGAGCCATACAGGAAGGAAATGGATCCCGGGATGTTTGAAGATAAAAGTGGCCCAGAGGCTCATGATCGGACACATAAAGGCAACGGTTACACAGGCTCTTACGGTAGTGACCAGCAGGGGATTATCTTTTCCCGGAACCGCCATTTTAAAAGCGATTTTAGGAGCCAGACGGTCAATGAAGAAAAACCCCATGACAAAGCAGATGGGAAACATAAAACGCATTTCTGACAAGGCATTGGGCAGGGCACTGTAAGTCAGCCCTCCGTCTCTCAGCCCTGCATTATAAAGCTCCATGGCGATGACCATGAAAAAGGTCATCAGCACTCCATAAATAAATTCCTGAAATTTTGTTTTCGGCATAATTTAAGTCCTCCTTTGTTTTTTAGACAAACAAAAACGCAGTCTATACACATAGACTACGCCTGAAAGACTTATTTCTATTGTTTATGTAAGACATACGTATTGTCAGCTTTTTGCGGAACATATTATAGCAGGAAATATTTTGAACTTCAAGAGAAAATCAGACTTTTTTTCTATGGCCGCCAATGGTAGAATAGGAAAAGAATCTTATGTGATAGGAAGCCGAGGGCAGAAATTATGAAAATTTTACATACAGCGGACTGGCATTTGGGAAAGCTTCTGGAAGGAAGGAGCCGTCTGGAAGAACAGAAAATCGTTATGGAGCAGCTGGTGGCTATGGCCGACGAACGGCAGGCGGATATGGTCTGTGTGGCCGGAGATATTTTTGACAACGGCCATCCTTCTGCGGGAGCGGAAGCTCTTCTCTACCAGACTTTGAAGGATCTGAGCAATGAAGGGGAAAGACTGGTGGTCCTGATTGCAGGGAATCATGATCAGCCATCAAGGCTGGAGGCGGTGATCCCTTTGGTAAGGGAACATGGGATCCTGATCTATGGAACGCCCCGCTCAAAGATTGAATCGGGACAGTATGGAAAGTTTCAGATAGAGTCCCTGGATGAGGGCGTCTTTTCTTTTGAAAAAGGGGGAGAGCAGGCAGTAGTTGCCTGCGTGCCCTATGCCAGTGAAAGGACCCTGAACGAGGTACTCTACCGGGACCAGGAAGAAGACCAGGAAAGAGCAGTTACCTATGCCCAGAAAATGCAGGAGCTTTTTGCCAAAAGAGCCCAGTGGTTTTCAAAAGACACTATAAATATCCTGATGGCTCATGTTTTTACTCTTGGCTGTATCAAGGACGGATCAGAGCAGAGCCTGAGCCTGGGGAACAGTTATCTCCTTCCTATGGAGACTTTTCCGGAAGAGGCAGATTATGTGGCGCTTGGCCATGTGCATCGGCCACAGAAGGCTGTGGGGAGTCAGGGCAGGATCCGATACAGCGGATCTCCTCTCCCTTACCGGCTCCAGGAAACTACGGTGGCAAAGGAATGTCTTCTGGTGACTTTGCACCCGGGCCAGAAGCCGGAGACAGAAGATCTGTATTTTGACAATCCAAAGCCTATTGAAAAATGGGTATGTGGGGACTACCAGGCAGCTTTGGAAAAGTGTATGGAAAATCAGGACAGGCCCTGCTATGTTTATCTCCATATCCATACGGACAGCTTTATAAGAGAAGAACAGATCAAAGAACTGAAGAAATACAAAGAAGATATTCTGGAAGTGGTTCCTCTTTTTCCTTCCCGGGACAGGGAGGAAGAGAAGGGAAACTTTCTGGAAAAGAGTTTTCAGGAGCTTTTTACCGAATATTATGCGGAGAGAAAAGGTGTAGAACCGGAAGCGGAACTTTTGGAGACTCTCACGGAGATCATAGAAAAGGAGAGGGAATATGAGACCGATCTGGATAAAGATTAAAGGACTGAACAGCTTTCTGGAGCCTCAGGAAATTGACTTTCAGGAACTGACCGGGGAAGGGCTTTTCGGGATCTTCGGGCCGACGGGAAGCGGGAAAAGCAGTATCCTGGACGGGATCACCCTGGCTTTATACGGAACCACAGCCAGAAACAGCACGAATTTTATTCATGTGAGTACAGACAAAGCGCTGGTAGACTATATTTTTTCTGTAAAGACAAAGGAAATCCATACCTACCGGGTGACCAGAGGATTTAAGCGTTCAAAAGAAGGCAGCATCCGCAGCGACGGCGCCCGTTTTCTGGAAATCCTGGAAGACAGAGAAGAAGTGCTGGCGGATAAGGTGGGATCTGTAAATGAAAAATGCAGAGAAGTTATCGGCCTGTCAAAAGAAGATTTTTTCCGAACCGTAGTCCTTCCTCAGGGAAAATTTTCCGAGTTCCTCAAGCTGGACGGTATGGAACGGAATAAAATGTTGGAGAGATTGTTCCATCTGGAAAAATACGGGGAATCTCTGGTCCAGATCATCCGGGGGAAAGTCCAGCAGTGGCAGGGAAAGGAGAAGGAGCAGCTTGGGGCCCTTTCCAGATATGGAGAAATCACCCGGGAGAAAGTCCGGGAGCTGAAGGAGAAAGAAAAGACCTGCCAGGAACAGTTCCAGAAGGATGCCCTGAAGCTTCAGGAGTCCAGAAAAAAACTGGAAGAAGAGAAAGTCCGGTTTGAAGCCCAGAAAGAGTACGACAGTCTGGAAAAAGAAGCCCGGCTGCTGGAAGGACAGCAGGGAGAAATGCTTCTGGCAGAAGAACGGATCGGACAGGCACAGAAAGCAGAGCGGCTTTGGAAGGTCCTGCAGGATTTCCTTCAGGGACAGGAGAACCTGACAGAGCGGAGAGAAAAACTGGAGCAGCTTTTGGGGGAACAGAAAAAACTGGAGCAGGAAAAAGCAGTTCTGGAAGAACAGGTAAAAACGGCCCAGGAGAAAAAACAGAAAGATCTCCCTGCCTTGGAAATCCAAAGGATCCGGCTGGAAGAGGGAATCGCCCTTCTGGCAGGACTGAAAACCCTGGAAGCGGAATCACGGAATAAGAAAAAAGCCCTGGAAGACCGAAACCGCCAATTACAGGAAGACCAGGCCAAGCTGGAAAAACTGGAGAACGATCTGAAGCTGTACGAAGAAGAAAGAGAAAAGGCTGCTTTTGCTCTGAATAAGGTTAAAGTAACAGTCCAGGAGCAGGAGACGATCCAGGAGGGGTACCGGCTCTGGCTGGAACTGGGAAGAAGAAAAGAGGAAGAGAAGAGAAAAAAAGAGGAACTGGGACAGCTTTTGGCCCGGCAGGAAAAAGAAAATGGAGATCAGCAGAAACTGGCTGAGGAGAAGGCCCAGGCAGCGGCCCGGCTTTCAAAAGTCCAGGAAAAAAGAAAAGAGGACGAGGAGATCCTGGCAGGGCTTGCTCATCTGGAAAGCTTTAAAGAGAGGCTTTCCCGTGTAGAAGAAGAACAGGTCAGGAAAAAGGCCCTGGAAGAGCAGAAAAAGGAACTGGCAGCCCAGGAAGAGAAACTTATGCAGGAGCTTCAGAGAGCCCAGGAAGTGAAGAACCTGGCTATGGAGGAAAAGGCCCGGGCAGATGAAGCCTACCGGAAGAATCTGGCTTACATACTGGCTAGAGATTTAAAGGAGGGACAGCCATGTCCGGTCTGCGGTAGTATACACCATGAAAGCCTTTCCTGTTCTATGGAAGACCAGGAAAATCCTGAGGAAAAGAGAGAACAGGCAGAAAGAAAGCTTCAGGAGATTTCCGGAAACATTACCCGGCTTAAGACTCTTCTGGAGAATAACCGGCAGCAGGAGAAAGTCCGCAAAGAGGAGGAGGGCCGGCTGAACCGGGAGTTTCTTCAGATGGATCTGGAGGAGGAGAAAAAGAACCTTTCTGTCAGAGAGCAGGAAAGAGAGAAACTGACAGAAAAGACAGAAACTGAAAAGAAAACAGAAACAGAAATCCAGAACAGGATCCTTGAGCTGGAAAAGTCCATTGCAGGGAAAAAGGCCCGAATAGAGAGCCTTGGAGGAGAAGGGACCAGAAAGCAGAAGGAACTGGATAAGCTGCAGGAGGAAATAGTGGACCTGGAAAAAGGGTTTGAAAGCCTGTCCCGGAAAGTTTCAAAAGAAGATTTCCCCGGCATTTATCAGGAACTTCAGGAGAAAAATCAGCGCAGGGAAAGGTGTCAGGAATATCTGGAAAAATTAGAGACTGTCATTGAGGCCAGAAGAAAAAGCAGGGAAAAGGGATCCAGAATCATTCAGGAGGAACAGAACGAAAAGACCAGGCTGGAAGCAGAACTTTTGAGAATGGAAAAAGAGCTTCAGGAGAAGAAGGAGCAGATCCGGGAAAAGACAGGAACTGCAGAAGGGCTGGAAGAGAAAAAGGAAAGCCTTCTCAGAGAAAAACAAACGCTGGAAACCTATATAAAAGAGCAGGAGGAGCAATGGCAGCTTTTTCAGGAAAGAGAAAAACGTATCGGACAGGAACTGGCCTCAGGCCAGGCTCTGGCAACAGAAGGAGAAAAAGAAGTCCGGAAACGGGAAGCAGCTCTGAAGGAGAGTATGGCAGAGGAGGAAGTAGAGAGTATTTCCTGGATCCAGGCCCGGCGGATGGAAAGGGAGGAGCTGGAAACTCTCCGGGAAAAACTGGAAGCTTTTCAGAATAAGGTTCTGTCTGTGAAATCCCAGATGGATTCTGTAAAGGCCCGGTTAAAGGGAGAAAAGATATCCGAGGCCCAGATGGAGGAGCGAAAAAAGGGAGTACAGGATCTGGAAAACCGTCAGGTCGAGACCAACCGGATCCTGGGAGGTCTGCGGAAGGAAAGAGAGCAGACTGAGAAAGCCTGGAAAGAAAAAGAGGCTCTGGAAGAAAAGATGGGACAGATCCGTCACAAGCTGGATCTTTTACAGGAGCTGGAAGGACTTTTCCGGGGAAAGAAATTTGTAGAATACGTAGCCCGGTATTACATGGAGTATGTATCAAGGGAGGCAGATGAGAAGTTGAAAGAAATGACCGGAAACAGTCTGGGACTGGAGACAGACCAAAGCGGCATGTTTATTATCCGGGATTATAAAAACGGCGGCGCCACCCGTCCGGCTTCCACTTTATCAGGTGGGGAGACTTTTATGGCTTCTCTGGCCCTGGCTCTGGCCCTTTCTTCCCAGATCCAGATGAAAGGAGCAGCTCCTATGGAACTGTTTTTCCTGGATGAAGGCTTTGGAACCCTGGATGAGAAGTATCTGGAGATCGTTATGGAAGCCCTGGAGAAGATCCGGGACCGGAAGCGGAGCGTAGGGGTGATCAGCCATGTGGAAGAGATCAAAGCCCGGATTCCGGTAAGGCTTATCGTAGAGCCCTCAAGGGCAGGAGAAGGCGGAAGTAAAATACACATAGAAAGGGAGTAAATCTTGTGAGAAAAATGCGGCTTGCAAAAAGAGAGATACAGGAGAAAAAACGGCTTATGGAAATCCTGGAGCAGGCAAAAGTGCTGCGGATCGGCACCATGGACCAGGAGGGGATCTATATTGTCCCGGTAAATTACGGATATTCGTGGGAAGAAGGAGAACCTCTGAGATTTTATATCCATTCGGCAAAAGAAGGGAGAAAAGTCCAGGCCTTTGCCGCCAGGGAAGACGTGGGGTTTGAACTGGATCTGGAGCAGGGCGTGATCCGGGGAACTTACACCTGCAGTTATTCTTATGCTTATCAGAGTATTACAGGGACAGGAAAGATCCGGCTTCTGGAAGATATGGAAGAGAAAAAACATGGTCTTACCAGGATCATGGAGCATATGGCCCCGGAGGCAGAACTTTCCTTTTCCCCGGACATGCTTCAGGCGGTGAACGTATATTGCCTGGAGACAAACGCTTTTAGGGGGAAGGAACGGAAACCTAAGAAAAGCGGAGAGGAGGAAATGACAAATGATCAGTCATGAGCAGCTTGAAGAATTTATCTGTCAGTATCCGGTGTATCAGTATGCCTTTTTTTCTCCAAAAGATATTGAATTTTCCCACCGGGTAAGATGGATCTGTCAGAACGAATGTGAGCGCTATGATACTACCTGGGCCTGTCCTCCGGGAGTGGGGACCGTGGAGGAATGTCAGGAAAAATGTCTGTCCTATGAGGAATGCTTCCTTTTTTCCACCATTGCTTCCGTATCCGATGTGGTAAATATGAAAGAGACTCTGGCTACCCGGGGAGAGCATGAGGAGGTTACTGCTTCCATTGAAAAATTTGTCCGGAGCCAGGGAACAGACTGCATGGCCTTGTCCACAGAATCCTGCGATATATGCGAACACTGTGCTTATCCGGATGCCCCCTGCCGGTTTCCGGAAAGAATGCATCCCTGTCTGGAAAGCCATGGGATCATTGTCAGCGAACTGGCAGAAAAATTTTCTATGGATTTTATCTTAAGTCCTACGGAAATCCTCTGGTTCAGTCTGATCTTTCTGAAGTAATTTTTCTATAGAATATGTCATATGCTGTGATAAGGACCATAAGCGGGAGACAGACAGAGTGAAAAGAAAATTGGGAGATTTTACAGGCCGGATCGGGGATTCTCTGGATATTCCTAAAGATCTGTCCTATCGGGAATCTGTGCTGACTCTTACCGGTTCCAGAGAGGTATTTATTGAGAATTATAAATGTATACGAAGATATCAGGATACTTGTATCCTCCTCCTCTCCAAAGAAAATAAGATTCAGATCGAAGGAACAAAACTGATGATTGTGTATTATACAGATGTGGAAATGAAGATCACAGGAAATATCTGCAGGATCATATTTTTGTAAAGGAGGCTGGAATTTGGGAAAATGGGAATTTTACCGGAAAGGATATGTCCGCCTTCGGTTTTGGGGAGAAAGTCCGGAACGTTTTCTGAATCTCTGTGCCTATCACAGGATACCGGTGTGGAATCTGATCAGCATAGACAAAGCTTATGAAATGAATACTACCGTAGAAGGCTTCCGGCGCCTGAAAGGAATCTGCCGGAAGTCCCGGGTGCAAATAAAGATCATCGGAAAGTATGGACTGCCCTTCTTTTTTTACAGAAATAAAAAGAGAAAGGCTTTTTTTCTGGGCTTTTTTCTGGGACTTGGCCTTCTTTTCCTTCTTTCCAGACACATCTGGAATATCCATGTGGAAGGGAATGTTTACAACAGCACCCAGACCATCCTGAACTATCTGGAAGAACTGAATGTCCGCCATGGTGTCTTGAAAAAAGATCTGGACTGTTCTTACATAGCTGCCCAAATGCGGGAGAAATTTCCCGATATTACCTGGGTGTCAGCAAAGATCTCAGGAAGCAGGCTGATCCTGGAAATAAAGGAAAACGGCGCTTTGGAGAAATCAAAAGAGGCTGAAAATACTGTGCCTGTGGATCTGACAGCCCAGACTTCAGGAACCATCGTGTCTATGGTTACCCGTCAGGGCACACCTTTGAAAAGACAGGGAGACACCTGTGCCGCAGGGGAGGTCCTTGTCAGCGGACGGCTGGATATCAAGAATGACAGCGGAGAGATCATCAGGTATGAATATACCCAGGCAGACGGGGATATTTATATCCAGCATGATCTGGAATATTATCAGGAATTTTCCATGGATTATGAGAAACCGGTGTATACAGGAGAGAAAAAGAAAGGCCTGCTTCTGCAGCTGGGAGACTATTACCTTCGCATGAAGGGAAAAAGCCCCTGGGAGGACTATGACCGGGTGACCAGTCTCCATCAGATAAAAGTAACTGAGAATTTTAAACTGCCCGTGTATTACGGCAGTGTCACAGACTATGCTTACGAAAAAAGAACTTTTACCTATTCTGAACCAGAAGCCAGGCAGAAGGCAGAGGAGAATCTGAACCGGCTATTGGAAAGTTTAGAGGAAAAGGGGGTTCAAATATCGGGGAATCATGTTAAAATAGAAATACAGGGCAAAACCTGCACCGCCAGAGGAACCCTGACGGTGATTGAAAAAAATGAACAGAAAACCCTGACAGAAATTTTAGAACAGCCTACGGAAAGGAACATGCAGGAAAATGAGTAATATTTGCGAGGAGAGAATGGAACTGCCCGCAGAACATGAAAGAAATGTTTTCGGGCAGTTTGATGAATATGTAAAAAAAATGGAGCGAACTCTGGGAGTGACCGTAATCTCCCGGGACGGGCAGCTGAAAATCCTGGGCCCTGGGCAGGCCTGCCAGCAGGCGGTAAAGATATTTACCCAGCTTTTGGAACTATCCAGGAGAGGAAATACCATTACAGAACAGAATATAAATTATGCCTTGTCCCTGGCAGCAGAGGAACGGACTTCCGCCATTACGGAAATTGACAAGGATTATATCTGCCATACTTTGAATGGAAGGCCTATTAAACCAAAGACACTTGGACAGAAAGCTTATGTAGACGAGATACGGAAGAAAATGATCACCTTTGGCCTGGGTCCGGCAGGTACAGGGAAGACTTATCTGGCAATGGCAATGGCCATCACTGCTTTTAAAAATGACGAAGTAGGACGGATCATCCTCACCCGTCCGGCTATTGAAGCCGGAGAGAAGCTGGGATTTCTTCCGGGAGACCTGCAAAGTAAGGTGGATCCTTATCTCCGTCCCCTTTATGACGCACTTTATGAGATTATGGGAGCGGACAGTTTTTCAAAGAACATGGAAAAGGGTCTTATAGAGGTAGCACCTCTGGCTTATATGAGAGGCCGGACCCTGGATAATGCTTTTATTATTTTGGATGAAGCTCAGAATACCACCCCGGCTCAGATGAAAATGTTTCTTACCAGGATCGGCTTCGGCTCTAAGGTGGTGATCACTGGGGACCAGTCTCAGAAGGACCTTCCCAGAGACGCAAAATCAGGACTGGATGTGGCGATCCAGGTACTGAGAAAAGTGGAGGACATTGCTTTCTGCCAGCTTACCAGCAAAGACGTAGTGAGACATCCTCTGGTACAGAAAATCGTACAGGCCTATGATGATTACGAGAAGAAACAGAAACCTGAGAAGAAAGAGAAATATGTAAGAAAAGACAGAAGGAGATAAGATATGACGCTGAATCTGGATATGGATGCAGACTATCAGAAAGAGTTTGATTTTGACCTGGAGGAAACTGGAAAAAAAGTCATGGAAGGGACCCTGGATCATGAAGACTGTCCCTATGAGGCAGAAGTGAATCTGGTGCTTACAGACAATGAAGAGATCCGCAGGACCAATCGGGAGTTCCGGGATATAGACCGGGAGACGGATGTGCTTTCTTTTCCTATGCTGGAGTATGACCGGCCAGGGGATTTCTCTCATGCCGAGGAGGACGAGTCCTGTTTTAATCCGGATACAGGAGAGTTGATCCTGGGGGATATTATGATCTCTGTGCCGAAACTGAAAGAACAGGCAGAGGCTTATGGACATTCCCAGTTAAGAGAATATGCTTTTCTCATTACCCACAGTCTCCTTCATCTTATGGGATATGACCATATGGAAGAAGGAGAAGCCGCCCTTATGGAAGACAGACAGAGAGAGATCCTGGAGACTTTAGGAATCACAAGATAAGTGTATAAAGAAGAAAAATCAGTCGATACTATAAACAGAAACATTTAGAAACCGGATAAGGAGGATTCTGTATGAGAAGAATGGTTTATGGTATCGGCTTATTTCTTGCCTTTCTTTTTCTGGGGGCAGGTTTTTTTCTGAGCTATCAGGTGGCGGATCTGAGGCAGGAGATGTCTAAACTTCAGGAGAACAGCGCCCAGGAAAGACAGCAGGTATCCACCCTTGTTTCTTCTAAAGATCAGGAACTGGTTTTTGAGACTTATGAGGAAGGCAGCCTTTTACGAAACCGTTATCGGATCACTGCCTATGGACCGGAACAGATTGTTTTGCGTCAGGAGGAAGAAGAAAGCAATGGGTCTGACCAGGAATTTCTGCTGAAGGTGGAAAACGGCTGTATTACGGTATATGACAAAGAAAGCGGGGAGATTTTTGAGCATACCAATATCCCCCTGGAAACCCTGCCCCAGGAGCTTCAGGCGGAAGTTCTTCTGGGAAAGACGCTGTCAGGAGACCAGGAACTTTACAGTTTTTTAGAGAACTACTCAAGCTGAAGATGTGAGAAATTCCAAGCCTACTGTATATGAACAGATGATTACTCTGTCTCCTGGTCTGACAGTGCTGTATGGGCCTGGTCCGCTGCAGAGACCAGATCGCCTAAAAGCTCAAGTTCTCCGTAAGCGTCACTTAAAATCGTAAGAATATAAGGACTGTCTTCTTTCATAACAATCCCTGCATCATTTTGCACCGTATAATAGGAACCTTCCCCTTCAGAATACCAGCCTGCTTTGGAATAAACCGTATACTCGGCTCCCAGGGTTTCATAAATGCAAGAGTTTTCTGTGCCGATAAAAAAGGAAGAAAGCTGTTCGGCAGTTTCATCTCCAGACATAAAATATTCGTAAATCTCGATCCATATCCTTGTGAAGCTGCGGCAGGTAATGTCTCCGAAAGAACTGTCGGTTAATGTTATATCGGAACTTCCAAGCTGGGCTGTCCAGCTGTTAAAACCGGATTTTCCGAAATTATTGATTAAAGTAAAATAATCGCTGTTGCTGGACCAGGAAATGGTATTTTCGATTACAGAATAATAATCCATTAACATTTCCGGATAGGTCTGCACCAGCCAAGTGACATAGGGGGCTTTAATGGCGCTTGCACTATAATAAAATACAAGAATGCCGAGGAAAAGTTCGCAGTTTTTTCACAATTTATCCCTTTGTGATTAATCGACGAAAAAACAAGATACTGAAAGTATAGACGAACAGGGAAAAATAGTGTATGATTTACCGTATCAGTTCAGCCCTGTACAGGGTGGAACCGTTAGGAAGAACAACATTTCATGAGGTGCGGACAGATGAATATTCGTGAAAAACTGAAGGATAAGAAAAGAGTTGTGATCAAGATAGGCTCTTCCTCTCTGACTCATAAGGAGACAGGACGTCTTGACCTTATCAAAATGGAAATTTTGGTCCGGGAACTGGCAGACCTTCACAATCAGGGGAAGGACGTCATCGTGGTATCTTCCGGAGCCATTGCTGTAGGCAGGGCAGTTATGGGAATCCATGAACGTCCCTCGGCTCTGGCCCAGAAACAGGCCTGTGCAGCCATCGGCCAGGCCAGGTTGATGATGATCTATCAGAAGCTATTTGCAGAGTATAATCAGACGGCGGCTCAGGTACTGCTGACAAAGTATACCATGATCAATCCCAAAACCAGAGATAACGCCAGAAATACTCTTCAGAGTCTTCTCCATATGGGAGCTATTCCCATTGTCAATGAAAATGATACCGTGTCTACAGATGAGATCGAATTTGTTAACACCTTTGGAGACAACGATACCCTTTCTGCTCTGGTAGCGGCTCTAACCGATGCAGATATGCTGATCCTTCTGTCAGATATTGACGGTCTCTTTACTGATGATCCCCATCTGAATCCGGAAGCAGAGTTTGTTGATGTGGTGGAGAAGATTGATGATCATTTTATGAAAATGGGAAAAGAAAGCTCCGGCAGCAGTGTGGGTACCGGAGGCATGGCTACCAAGCTTTCCGCAGCCAGGATCGCTACCGGTGCGGGAGCGGATATGGTTATTGCCAATGGAGCAGATTTTCATGTGATACATAAGATCATGGAAGGAAGAAATTACGGAACTCTGTTTCTGGCAGACAGAAAAGACAGAGAGGCTCTTCATAAGATGTTTAAGAATTTATAAATAAAGGAGTATTTAGAGATATGGATCAAAAAACCATTGACCGGATAAACGAACTGGCCAGAAAGGCAAAAACTGTGGGACTTACCCCGGAAGAAAAAGCAGAACAGAAAAAACTCAGAACAGAATATATTGCGGTGATCCGCATGAACCTCCGGGCTCAGCTGGATAATATTGATATTCAGGAAAAGGACGGCACGATTACGAATTTAGGAGAAAAATATGGCCTCAAAAAAGGAAATTAGAAAATACGTTTTTGCAAAGCGAAAGGAAATGACGCAGGAAGAGGCGGACAGGCTCAGTCTTTCCATTTATGAAAAGGTGATCGGCCTTGCGGAGTTTCAGAAAGCTTCCTGCATATATGCTTATGTGGATTATAATAAAGAAGCATCCACCAGGGAGATCATCAAAAAAGCCTGGGAAAAAGGGAAACGGGTGGCTGTGCCAAAGGTAACCGGCCCCCATGAGATGAAATATTATTATCTGGAGGATTTCTCTCAGCTGAAGCCGGGATATTTCCAGATTCCGGAACCGGAGAACTGTCTCGAGGCAGCTGAGGAAGATGCCTTTTTAATCGTTCCTGGGGTAGCCTTTGATGAAAAACGCCACCGGGCCGGATATGGACAGGGATTTTATGACCGGTATCTGGCCGGACACAGAAAACACAAGACGGCAGCTATTGCTTTTGAATTTCAGATCGTGGAGGAAGTGCCGGCGGAACCCACAGATATTTTCCCGGATAAGGTGATTACAGAGAAGAGGATTATTCTCTAAGAATGAGACAAAAGAAGGGATTCTCACTGTTGTTTTTAAAAGGAACAGTGCCGAAAGGCACTCCAGATTGCAGACAGACCAGGTGCTGGAGCTTTGCTCCAGCACCACTTTTCTTTAATATAGAATTATCTGCTCGATATTGTAATTTTAAAGATGAAGCTGTCTTTTCTATTTGACAAATTTAGTTGAAAAAGTTAAATTGTTAATATATACTAATTAGATAATGCCCGGAAAGGACTTTGAAATAGAATGGATAATCATGAGATGGTATTTAATACAGAAATAGATAAACTCATAGAGCGTATGGATCTGACCCAGGAGCCTCCTGTAAAGGAGCCGGAAAGACAGTATTGGTTTATGAAGAAAGCACGGCAGCTTGTTCAGGAAAAAGAGCAGGTACTAGGGCGTCCCCTGACAGCCTGTACAGTAACCTTCGGCTGTCCGAAGTATGACTAAAACGAGATATTGCAAACGAAAGTCTATAAAAGCAAAGCCACTGTTAATTATAAACAGCGGCTTTGCTTTTATTTTGTATCCCGTTTTGGCTGCCCCTCTTCTATTTGAAGTGGTATTACAAATGGTGTTATATCAATATTGGCAAATTTAGCACGGTCCTTTTTGTTTATTTTTTCTATATAGCCTTTAAGACGGTCAACATTACGGTATGTTGTTTCAGGTTTCATTAGTTCACCTCTCTTCCTTATATTGCTATAAGAAAAATGATAGAAAACCTCAATTTTAAACGATAAATGAATTGTTTTGCCACCATTTTTCTAATGGAGGGAAAAATAATGACATTTAAAAAGGTTAAATTATGGAAAAAGGAAAAAGCGGCTATCTACATTCGAGTGTCAACAGCATACCAAGTAGATAAAGATTCGTTGCCATTACAAAGAAAAATGTGCCAATCTTATTGCGAAATGCACGGACTAGATTATGTCATATTCGAAGATGCGGGATTTACTGCAAAAACGGAAAAAAGACCTGCTTATCAAGAAATGATACAAAGATTTAGAAATGGTGAATTTTCTCATCTGATCGTCTATAAGCTGGACCGTATCTCAAGAAATCTGCTTGATTTCATGGGTATGTATGAAGAGCTTGAAAGCTTGTATGTAACATTTATTTCGCTAAATGAAAACTTTGACACTAACACTGCTATGGGAAAAGCTATGCTGGCGATTATGATTATATTTGCACAGATGGAGCGTGAAATTGACTCCGAACGTGTTCTATCAGTTATGATCGGACGTGCAGAAAATGATAGAGAAGAAGTCAATGATGGCCGTGGCTTATGGAACGGTGCACAGACCCCTTTCGGATTCAAATTTGATTATGATATAAAATACCCGGTGCCAGATGAAAATGAACTACCAACACTGCACCTGATTTATGATATGTATGAAATTAAAAGATCGACATTGGTGGTTGCGAGATATCTTAATTCACATAGCATACCGTCTAAGCGTGGCGGAAAATGGACTAGCAAGGTGGTAGGCGATATCATTAAAAACAGATTTAACATTGGTGAATACTCCTATAATAAAAGAGAATCTGGAAGAGGACCATATAAGCCTGAAGATGAATGGGTAATAAGACCCAACAATCATCCTGCTGTTATTGATTTGGATCAATTTGAGCGCTGTAACAAAATTATTTCAAGGAATAAGCAGGCCAAGCCCAAAAAGAATATTAAATATGTCCATATATTTCAAGGCATAATGAAATGTCACGCTTGCGGTAGCGGAACAAGTTGCTCTAAAGATAAGAGAAGAAAAAATGGCATATTTCCATCGGTATACGCATGCACGTTGCGCAGGACTGATCTCGATGCTGGCTGTCCTAATTCTTCCTATATTTCAGATTACATTATAGGCAGATTCGTATTTTCATTTGTTATGAATTATTATAAAGCCTATAAACAGTTCCGGGGTATTAGTAAAGCTGCAGATCCGCTTAAGGATTTATCAAATTGTTTATTACAAGGAACTGAGTTCCACGGCATATCTCTAAAAAATGAAACATTAAAACAAATCTTTAATGTTTTAATGAAAAGTTCAAATATCAGAGATAAGGAGTACTACCCTCTTGCTTCAACTGATTCAGGAGTTGATCAGATTAATGTGGAAAGTATCAAAATGAAACAAAATGAATTGCAGAAATGCGATCTGGCGATTCAAAGACTTACTGATCTGTATCTATTTAACGAAGGGTCGTTTTCTAAAGAAAATTTCTTGGAGAAAAAACAGGAATTGGAAAATAAAAAGAAATCAATTAAAGCTGAACTAAAAAATGCTGCAAAAGAACAGGGTGACATTTCAACTGCTCCTTCGATTGATAAAAAGCAGTTTTCAGCTTTATTCTTAAAAATAGGTATCTCAGATGATAGCTATGATATAAATTTCGTAGATATCTATCATAATGTTGATCATCAAATTATAAAAGATTTTGTTTCAGCTATAATAAAAACAATAGAATATGAAAATGCCAGAATATTCAGCATTGAATTTGTTAATGGTTTAAAATGTGATTTTAATCACAAATCCCAAACAGATATAAAATGTCCCGTTTGTGGATCCACAATTTGGCATACAGTCAGCTGTAGAAAAAGAACTTTGCCGATAAATGGTAAAATATATCAAAGGATAAAAATGGGTGATCCCAAAGACTATTATCATGATAAAGAAAATCAAGTCTGTGAAGATTGCGGTGTCAGCAAAGGCAGATGGCATCACTATGGCTGCAAAAAAGAAAAGTGCCCTATATGTGGTAAGCCCTTATACAAATGCGAACACTCAAAAAAAGTTGATCTCGATTCTATAAAAAAATCTTAATTTAACCAAAACGAAAGGGCTGCTTCTGCAGTCCTTTCGTTTATTACAGAAAATCACAATTTTTTCAGTTCACCGTTCAAATATATATAAACGGAATCTGAAAGCTGATCTTCAGGCGCCACCTGTTCAACGTTCACAACCTGTACTATTTCCTTCGCCTCTTCAACAGGGAAAATACCATAAGGCATTGTTATCGCCTCATGGACTGATGATGGTAAAATTAGCTGTGGCGTTGTACCGAATGCCTTTTTAAGCACTTCCGGTACAGCAAGCATGCCGGCTCCAAAGTGCTTTCCTCTGTTGGTTAATACGCTCATGGGTGAGTCCTTTCCGGCTTCAAGGGTTAACTCTGCAGCTTCTTCAGGAATCATTTCTGCAGCTATCATATTATTCATGATCTCCTTCATCATGTCTTCTATGGAGCGATAATCATACACAGCTTCCATGTTTTCCCGCGCATCTTCCAGAACAGTTTCAAAGCTAATGCCCCATGCATTAAGCATGGTGTGCGTAACGTTCACTGTCATGATTTCTTCTGTTTCCGGATAAGAGTCCAGTTCAACATAACATACGGCAGCGAGGTCATCGGTTATCATCTTATAGGGATACTCTACGTTCATTTCTGAACTATAGAGCCGGATATAAATCCTAGACTTTAGAAAACTGTAATTTGACAGATTATCCTTCAAGCACTGCAAGCCAGATATCTGCTCTTTGTGATCATAGATTATTTCAGCCACTTTTCCCGCTGCTTCTTCAGCTGAAAAATACGGGAAAAATTCATTTACAGTTACATTGATGCCTGCTATTTCTTCAGGACGTATAACAGATACTTGGTTGCAAATGGTTCTACCTTTGCGTACTTCGATAACATTCACCTCAGCATTTTTGTACCCTTCAGGTAAATAATCCTTTACCTTTGCCGCAACTTCCTCTGCGTATATCTTGATTTCCTTCATTTTGCTTCCTCCTTTTTTTTGCTGGAGGAACTGAGTTCCTCCAATTATTTGATTCGAAATAAATATGAAAAGACAATTTATAACAAATATTCCATTTTTAAATTAGGCATTTAAAGGAGGAGGTGGTTTGAATTGATTGAACTTATATTTTGGGCTGTATTATTTGTAGTAATGGTGCTTCTAGAGCTGCTGACGCTAGGTCTTATTTCTATATGGTTCGCCGTAGGCGCCTTAGCTGCAATGATTGCTCAATTTTTCGGGGCACCATTTGTAATACAGACAGTAATATTCCTTGTTGTATCTGTTGCCCTTCTGTACTTATTGGCCCCTTGGGCAAGACGTTATTTTAATAAAGACAGAATGAAAACAAATGCCCAGTCTTTAATTGGTAAACAGGCAATCATTACTGAACCAATCAACAATTTACAGTCCAGAGGGCGAGTGATCGTAGATGGTATGGAATGGTCGGCCAGATACAGCGGGGATTCCGGATGTGCGCCTGAAGGGACTGTGGTTAGGATTAAAGATATCCAAGGCGTAAAACTGATTGTAGAAGACGTTCAAGAAAAGAAGTAAAAGGAGAAAAAATGTATTTCGCAATATTTTTTATAATAGCTATTTTAATTGTGTTAATTCTGGTTTCCTGTGTGAAGATTGTCCCGCAGGCTAATGCATTTGTAGTCGAGCGTTTAGGTGCTTACCAAGCTACCTGGCAGGTTGGTCTGCATTTCAAAATGCCCTTCTTAGACCGTGTTGCGAAGAAAGTCCCACTCAAAGAACAGGTCGTTGATTTTGCTCCACAACCTGTAATTACGCAAGACAATGTAACAATGCTGATCGATACGGTTGTATTCTTCCAGATCACAGACCCTAAATTATACGCTTATGGCGTAGAAAAGCCAATCATGGCTATTGAAAACCTTACTGCTACTACCCTGAGAAATATCATTGGTGACTTGGAATTGGATGAAACACTCACTTCGAGAGAAACAATAAATACGAAAATGCGTGCGTCCCTGGATTCAGCCACTGATCCTTGGGGAATAAAAGTAACTCGCGTTGAATTAAAGAACATTACCCCGCCGCAGGCAATACAGGAAGCAATGGAGAAACAGATGAAAGCTGAACGTGAACGCCGCGAGGCTATCCTGCGTGCCGAAGGTGAAAAGAAATCTACGGTCCTTGTCGCTGAAGGCAAGAAAGAATCCGCTATCTTGGAAGCAGAGGCTGAAAAGCAGGCGGCAATACTTCGTGCCGAAGCGCGCCGCGAAGCTATGATCAAGGAAGCTGAAGGACAGGCTGAAGCGATCAAACAAGTACAGCAGGCTAATGCTGATGGACTTAGATTCCTCAAGGAAGCTGCCCCAGACAATGCCGTACTCCAGCTCAAGAGTTTGGAGGCATTTGCTAAAGCGTCCGACGGCAAGGCAACGAAAATCATAATACCGTCTGAGATCCAGAGTATCGCTGGATTAGTGAAATCAATGGCTGAAGTTGCAGAAACTGATACAAAAGCATAATCTCTGCGAAAATATATCATATTTTTTATGTGCTAACATAATAACATCAAGAAATCGGTGCGGGACTGATAGGATTGGCTTTGCTATCGAGTTGGCGCTATACACCCCCCGCTCAAGAGATGTCCGTTAAGCATTTCATAATACAGCAGTCCGTCTGGATGGTAGTCTGTTTCGCAATACGCTGTTAAACCTCCAGATTCGCTGAAAACCTATCAATAGGGCTGCGCCCAGTATAACCCGGTAAAATTGCGAACGGGCGCACAGGCCTGATCAACCTGCCGGTGTATAGGTTAACCGGACTTTGCGGGTATAGCACAATTGGAAGTGCGATTGACTTTTAATCAATAGATTTGGTTCGATACCCACAATCCGTAGTAAGCCGATGTGGTGGAATTGGAAGACACGCTAGACTTAGGATCTAGTGTTGAAAGACATGCAGGTTCGACTCCTGTCATCGGCACTGCGTGTTTTACGAATATATATCGCACGACACGCTGAGTAAATTCCCATTATTTCATTCCTTTCAATTATAAAAACTTTAATTGTGCTTTGCGGCTGCTACAAGCCTGAATGTATGTAACTGAACACAAGCTGGTTTATAATGGCAAAAAACGGAATGCCAGGAAGTTCCAGCAATCCCTAGAAATAATTATGTTATCTTTGCAAAAATAATTCATATTTTTATTGCGATACCATAATTTCAAAATTTGATAGATGCTTCTGTTGGGCTGTCGCCAAGAGGTAAGGCACGGGACTTTGACTCCCGAACTCGTGGGTTCGAATCCCCCCAGCCCAGTTCGGTCTTCTGCTGTATCAGAGACCTCCTCCACCTACGGCTGTGGCTGTGATTAAAGGGGATTCAAATTCCCCGGGTGGGTTTTGTCTTTAGAGACATTGATTGCTTCTTAGTATAGTGGCATGCCACTGCCCTTCAACGGTAGTAACGCAGGTTCGGTTCCTGCAGAAGTATTTTATACGTCCTCAAATTATCTGAATAGTGTGATACATACAAATGTAAACAATTAGCTAAGAATCACATCATCATTAACTTCCATGGCGGAATGGCATACGCGGCAGATTCAAAATCTGTTCTTTCTGGGTTCGAATCCCAGTGGGAGTATTGCAGAGTTAGGCTGCGGATTAATAACTCTGCGAAGATATCAGATAGCATATGAATGAAATAAAAGTTTTAACTTCCTTTTTTTGATTCATCCGCAGCCGCATGGACCTTTAGCTCAGTTGGTTAGAGCAACCGGCTCATAACCGGTCGGCCCGGGGTTCAAGTCCCTGAAGGTCCATTGCTATTCCAGATCATACTGGGTATAGCGCATAATATCTAAATATGCTCGTATCGGGAAATAAGTACAGGGGCCATGACCTGGAAAGTGAAGACCGCACCTCATCCTGAGAACCGGAGCATGCCCGGACACGAGTGCTCGAATGTAAGTCTGTTAATTAAAATTAGTTAAGGCTACATTCATCTGCAGGTCATACTGATCTGCTACTGGCTTAAGACGGCCACGTTGAAGTAAGACAAGGGGGTACGGTCCGATGAAGAAGTAAATTGATTTTAAAAGTGCCTATATGGCGCAAAATTACAAAATGATCATAGAAATATGTATGCAACCCGAGAGAAATGCAATGTTGCTCGCTGGCCGTCCCGTAAGCGGTTTTATTCAACTCAGTTCCACAATATGTTCCTTTAGATGCAAATGTCAGATAAGACATTAAAATCCGTTATCACATCGAAAATGTGACCGATCTGGCATATATCACGAGAAGGATTACTATATCTGTATGCCAAATCAATATTGAAACTCGGTACGTGGCTGTACAGAGTGTCTGAATAGACGATATTGATTAGCCGAGGGACATATGCTGCAAGTAGCTGTATTCCCCACTCCTGCTACTTGTATATAACAGGGTTCAATTCCCTGTATGTCCCCTCCCGTGAAATGCAATTACGGGAAAATATTTTTCATTATCACTCTTTTGGTTTCTGCGTAGGTTTCAAGAGATAAACGCTCATCCGTACTAGATACGAGGTCAGAAATGGCAGGTTCGATTCCTGCACGCAGAATGCGGTGCTTTGTATGAGACAGCACCCACAATCATTACGCCGGCATCATGCCTATCGCTACAGGCATGATGCAATTAAATCATTATTTTCATTTTTTCCTCTTTTATGGCACCTAAGAATGGTTCTTAGGTGCTTTTGTATATTTTATGCTAATGTATGTGTATGAATATGTTCATAAATATACATACAAGTCTGATTGTACATTTAAGTGTGTTTATGTAAATGATTATGGAATTCTGCATGCGTACAACTATAAATACATATAAAAATAGACACTTGTAATATGTGCATGTATATACGTATACGCATAATAATAATTCAACGTATAAACATAATTAAACAGCTACAAATAAATCCACACATAAATATGATTATCTCTCCGCTTATGCCTATAAATTTGAAATATAAGTATGTGCATGATTATGTATATATTCATAATTAAGCGCCAAAATATGCGCATATGCATGAGGACGCATGTACTCACGACGTCACACATCAAGATATACATGTTCTATGTCTTGCTATATGCATATATATATGTATACTCATAAATACATATATGTTAATGCTTAGATAGCTGTATATCACAAAGATATGCGTAATCAGGTAACGTTTTAATATATGGATCCCACGCTTTTTTGATTCTTTTAATCTCATTTGCGTTAGCTAAATCTATTGTATGTTCACTTCCTGATTGAATTAGCGCGTCCATTGCCACATCATGCAGCATTTGATCGCATAATTGCTCTGCAGTCTGTATCGCCTCTGCGCTTTCAACAGTATGTGGCTGGCCGGAAAGACTCAGTAATACATACCCAACTTTATTTGACCATAATAGATCATAATCCTGACTTTGCTTAATGTGATCATGGAATGTAGCAATAACTCTTTCGATTTCCTTCTTGGTTTCCTTTTGGTATATCATAATAACCTCCTTTAATGAATAATCTAAGCCATTTTATCATAACAAAATGGTCGGATGAAATTATAAAATTCTGTAAACATTCACTTCTTCAATTGTAAGAGTAAGAGATAAAAGCAAATATTTCAAAAATCAACTACATCAATCAATCACATATAATATATATGTATATATATGCACATACTCATGATTGCTTTACAAGCCTGTCGGAAAGCCGGTAGGCTTATTTTATTAACCTGCTGCCATTAATTTCTGCGAAATACGCTAATTTGTGAATACGATATAATTAGATTACCGATAAAGATAGTAGGGAGGATAATAAATATGAGCAAAAAGGTAATATCACCAGATAAACAGATTAAAACGTTGTGCAGCAGGATCAGCTCTGATACACAGAGATGGATTGACATAAATGAAAACGGTTGCTGGGATCCGTCATGGACGGATGGAACAAATATGAACCTTGTAAGACGTCATATTATCTGGAGCAAAAGAAATATCATAGAAATATGCGTAAAATACAATTGCCCATTGCCGGAAGAGTATTTCAGTCCAGTCCCGCCAGAAGTCAGCGAATACTATATGGCTGACCCTAAACGTGTTGAAAACATGCTTGTGCGCCCGGCAGCCGTAACTACAGTTAAAGCAAAATTTGACCAAAAGCAGCTTGCTTTTGCTTAAGGAGCAGAAAGATGCTAATACTTCCAATCAAAAAGAAATGGTTTGATATGATCCTGTCTGGAGAGAAAAAAGAAGAATATCGAGAAATAAAACCATATTATACTTCGAGATTCATTAATGCACTCGGCCGGAATGGATTAGTACAAACTGAAGAAGCCAAAAGGTTATTATTAAAATCTCTGGATGAGAAACAATTTGAACTCTTATTCCGAAACGGTTATTCTTCAAGTTCCCCGACTTTTAGCGCCGTTTGCCATCTTAAAGTAGGAGAGGGCAAAGAAAAATGGGGCGCAATAGCCGGTGTTGAGTATTATGTATTAAAAATTGATAGGATCAATTCTTAAATCTCAAAGAAGAAATAACAGCTTCAGGATTTGAAAAGGAGAAAAAATGAATATCAAAGATTTTTCAGTAGGTCAGCAAGTTTATCGCCTTGAGTTTTCCGCAAGGGACGGACGTTATAATGTAACAGAAAGAAAAATAGTAAGGGTTGGCAGGATTTATGTAACAGATGATTTTGGATGCAGATATCTGGCAGCTCCAGCCGTAGAAAACGGTGTAGTTGAGAATATAGAGACTGCTGGAAATGGCTATCTTTTCCCGACAATGGAAGATGTAGAAAACCATCTTGAAAAAAATGAACTAAAAAAATGGCTGGTGAATCTTAATTTTTATGAGTGTGCCGGTTATACACTGGATCAGCTTAGAAGAGTCAAAGAAATATTATCAGAAAAAAGCTGATTTTCGTAAAAGCCAGTACCCACAAAAAATGTTTTGAAGGAGAGTAAAAATGTTTGATCTTGAGCTTATAAAAGGAGTTATATCAAAAAACAGGGAAAAAGATATATCCAAAAAACAAATAGCGAAGCTGCTGAATGCAACCCCTGGAGCACTTGAAGCTTTTGAGCATGCCTATCACACTCAGGTTATACAGAAGATGCCGGACACAGGAAACCTTTTCGATATGGATGCTAAAAGCACAAAAGATGCCGCTAAAAAGCAAGAGGGACGCAGTGTTACAGAATTATCTCAGAAAGTGGATGAGCTGGTTAACCGGATTGTAAAAGAATTGTTAGCGCAGGCAATCATATACTCATATGACGGCAGCATAGCGCAGATAGAAGAAACATTATGTGAAGCAACGAGAAATCCTGTCACTAACTCTGACCTTTACAAGCTGCCTGAATCAATCCGTCCACAGCTAACCGGATTACTTGCTAAAATAGATGTGCCAGATCTGACATATATGGAACTGCTGCAGCAGTATTATACATACAAAAGGGCTAAGGATCCAGCCAAAAGAAAGAATGCATACCATATGTTCCGGCAGGGGCTTGACATCCTTGATCTTGATCCTGTTACCTATGAGATCCTTGGCATGAACCCTAATACAATGGGATACTGGTTTCCTGAGTTGGTCAGTGCTGTTAAAGCCGGCAGTTTGTTTAAACTTCCAAATACCAAAATCATAAAGGTGCCCCTTACGATGCTTCAGCTGACCCGCATCGATTACGGATCATTGAATCCGACTACTCTGCGTATTGTAGATGAATTCTGCTATAAAGCATTTGACCTTAAGGAAGATAATGAGTATTTTGTAAAAACAGGTACATATTCTTCGAAGTTTAATTTTCGAAATGCGCATATAGCTGGAGCTAAAGAGGTACGTGAACTCGGTGAATATCTTCTTTTTATTCAGAATCAGGCATGTATGGCAGCAGGACCGTTAAGCCAGCCATGCATTTATGGAATGTCAACAACAAACGAATGGGTGGTTCGTGAATACATCAAGGATAAAGAGAATAACCCTTGCATCTATAAAGGAATGCCATTACATACGGAGTACCGTGCATTCGTAGACTTTGATACTGATGAAATCCTTGGCTTGACGCCATACTGGCGTTCTGATGTTATGAAGCAGCGGTTGGGTAATGAAAAAGATGCGGACAGCCCTCATAATATCCACGATTACACAATATTCCTTACACATGAGGATACGCTGATCGCCAGATATGAGAAAAACAAGGAAGAGGTAATTTCTGAAATACGTAAGCTGATCCCTCATATTAATCTCCCAGGGCAGTGGTCCATTGATATCATGCAAAATGGAACTGAGTTCTACATAATTGATATGGCTTTAGCACAAGAATCAGCACTATCAGACTGTGTTCCTAAAGGGAAAATAAAACATATTGAAATTGACTGGATGCCTAAGCTGGAGAATATAGAAGATATAAGGTGCAAATGAGACATGAAAAAGAAAGACAAGAAGAGATGGATCCTCGATTATATGAAAAATCATCCGAATGTGCCGGCAGACGTCTGCAACGAAGAATTTATTCTTGCCTATATTGACTGCTGCCATCCTGATCTGGTAGAAGACAAAGGTTTATTTGTACCGTATATTCCAGAATTGGGCAGGTATCTCAGCGAACTTTACAAAGAAGGACACGTATGGAGATATGCTCATGGTCTACAGTTTACTCGTGATGGCTGGCCGAAGTGGATATATGTTTATGTACTAAAAAAGAAAGGGTAGTCTAAATGTCCATAATTATATTTGAATGCATTGTGGTGATAATAGCTATTTCAGCTACTTTTTTCGCAATAACAATATATGGTAGTCTATGGGGATTTTTGAAAAATTTAATTAAAGGCATTAAAATCAGAATGCCTTAAAAGAATAAAGATTAAAGATACTATAGTTCAGGATTATTTGCAAAGCATAATCAATGAAGCTGATTTGCATCCACAAAAACTCACAAAACAATTACCTTCCAGGATAAAGTGTAGCGACAATAAATATCCTGAAATAAAGCAGACAATTACCGATAAACAAATGAAAATTGAATCTGGTTTTCAGATAAATGGGCTCTCTTTAAATCAGTGGAATATATGCCGTACTGAAATAGAAAAACTATTACAGCGTCAGCTCAGCAAAAAGCAACAAGAACGGATAAAAGTATTACTGGAAAGAATAAAAAGTTCTTTGTATTTTAAGCGGCAAGAAAATGAAAACATAGATTCCGAAACGACCTTAGTCGCACTCGAACAGTTGGTAATTAGTAACATCGTAAACAAGTAAAGGAGAAAAATAGATGGATTTTCAAGAAATGAACAATATGTTTTCAGACTATCTCATCAAAGGAGTAGCTGCGATTTTAATAATAGGCCTAATCGTGTCCTTCATATGGATGCTTGCTACTGGTGGGTACGATGATCTGCTTTCCCTTTGGCGTGTGAAATGCAATAAAAATGTGTCTGAAAGCACGAACAATAGCAAATACCGAAAGCTGTATAGAGCTACTCATCTAATAGTTACTATTGCAATAGTAGTATCTATAGTGTTGGATACGATCTATTTGTTATTATCCTATGAAATTATAAAGGTAGACGGGAACGTTGCCACAATACTTAATAATTATGGTATATACATTAATCTTGGGTTCAGTATTTTTACATTATGTGCAATAGTGACAAATTTTATTGTATATAAAAAAAGCAAAGAAAATTCGAATTAAGACCATTCGATTGTGTTATGTTTGAAATACGCACATAGTTAGAATTATAAATCCAAAGAAAGAAGAGCCGGCTGACAAAACCGACTCTCTTTTCATGCCATTTAAGAAATCTTATTGCCTGCTATATATGAATAATGCTCTGGTGGGCAACTGGGATCTTCATCATATGCGGTCACTTCAATCCTTATGTCAGGATACATCTCCGAGAGCTTTTTTATAACCGGCTCCGGTGTGCTCCACGCTGTTTGAAATGTAACCATATCATTACCAGAAAAATCAGTGTTGCCAGCGTTCCATTTTGTACCCCAATTTTGGCAGCACCAATCATACCATGTGGTGGCACCATACCTTAAATAATTGTCTACATAAATCTTACCTTTTTCATAGAGATAGTTCTTTTGCCCTGCTGATGAAATCTTATTGATTTCAATAAAAATCTCTTTCGCCATATCAAGGCTATTTTTAAAATAGGATTTTAAAGACTTCACAAGTAGCTCAACCTTCTTATAATCCAGATCATCTACAGGTATCGTCCCTTTCTCTGTTAAATAGCATACTATCGCCTGATCAGTGATACTGCCGCACTCAATATCAAGGCTTGGCGGCATAGGAATGATCTTGTTGAAATCAAAATTCCCTTTATCGTCGAATAAAGGCAGATGACAGATCCCTTCCATTTTTATTGTGTTTGTTGTGATGTTTGGCATAATAGCTTCCTCCTTTTTTTGATTACGAAAACAATATGGGAAGACAAGTAATTAAAAGTTTGAGATATTCTCTGCGAAAACAGCGGTTATAAAAATTTAAGTAAAATAAAATCATCAAAGAAAAGGAGAGGAAAGACATGGGAAGTATCAAACGCAAAGATATATGGGAAAAAGAGAACATGGTCAATGAAGCTTATGTTCAGTCAATCGAGCTTGCAAATAAGCTGCATGAGGAAATCTCACTGATTCAGGAGAAGATCTGAGAGCTCGTGAAATTGGATGCCGCTGCTGAATGCGATAATCCAGATCTGGTTTCCCAGCGTAAAACACTGATCGCATACATGACGAAAGAGGCAGAAGAGTTGGAAAAAAGTCTTGATTCGTATCAAAATGAGACATATTAATTACAGGCACCTCCGCCCTTAGTGGCGATGGTATACAGTATGTCACAATACGTAACAGACAAATGGGTGTAGCTGCCGTCTTTTCCTTACAAGGCGGCAGCAGAAAGGAGAAAAATGAGCGAAAAGTTTGTTCAAACCCTTAGGTTTTTCAAAAGTAATTATAAAGGCTTTGTGTTGGAAAAAGGGGAAGGTTATACTTATAAAAGATAATCGTCCCCATATATGTACAGGCTGCTGGAAGCACTTGATCGAAAAGTACAAAGACTGCCCAGTACGAGACTGGACTCACGACAAAGAGGTTATAGTGATTACACTATAACGCTAAATGCAATCCGATCCCTTGCTGAGCAGTTTTTTACAGAAGGAGAGAAGCAATGGAAGTATATATTACAAAATATGCTTTATCTGAAGGTGGGGTCCTTAATGGTAAAATCATTGACGTATGGAACTTAGAGGACGATCATACTCATGAAAAGCGTAAAACTTATGTTGTTCAGTCAGATGAACGAAAATTTCTGCTCAATGATGAAGATTTTTCCTACTCGTTTGATGAAGCCATTAATAAGGCTGAAGCTATGAGAAAAGAGGAAATAGCATTACTGGAGAACAGACTGGAGCATTTGAGAAAAATGTCATTCGCTATAATGCAGTAAATCATCCATATTAGCATTAGAAGATTCAAGAGAAGGAGGAATTATTCATGTGGCAATTTATTGCAGGCGCAATGGTTGGAGGCACCCTTGGTGTTGCCTTAATGTGCCTCTTTTTTGTAGGCGGAAAGGCAGACGAATCCAAATTATACGATAGCAGCCGAGATAAGGACGAACAGGAGACTGGCAAGAAAAATGAGTAAAAAACTATTCGTTGCGTGGGCAAAGTTTGATCCTAATTGTCCATTCGAATTTGTGGTGGAAGAAATCGAAATAGCACGTATATATGGCAATGGCGTTATTGAAACAAAATATAAATGTTTTGTCAATGCTTCATACAGTACCAAATTATTTGGTGAATGCGGTAGCGCTCCTCTCGACAAGGAACTTACTTTCCAGAGTGGTGCTGCGTATTATTCTTTAGACAAGGGAAAATGTGTCGCTTTTCTAAAAAAGAAACGATCTGAATTGACAACATATGCAGAAAATCTTTTACAAAAACTAAATGAATCTACGATTGTAGGAGAAAACGATTATGATTGCATATGATAGTTTCACCTTAGCTCAACACCTTATGCTATTATCCGCTTTGATCGCAGTATTATTCTTTGCTATCTACAAATACGGATCTGATATAGATCAGAATTTTATAGATAATACTTCAAGGAATGCCTCTTATCTCATATCGCTCTTCTTTAGTAAAGTAACCGTATGCATTGCAGCATGGGAACTATCTGGCTCGATTATTGCCAGTTCAGTGATGATAATAACAAGTCTAGCATTTTTTATTTGTAAATGCAGAGATATATTTAGGTCAAGAGATGCGGAGGCTGAAGATGGAAAAAACTAAGATCGATTGGTGCGAAAGTACTTGGAATCCGGTAACAGGATGCCTGCACCGATGTGAATACTGCTACGCAAGAAGTATTGCGAAAAGATTTTCGTATGAAGGGGCTACGCTTGATGCACCGCCAGAATTGCAAAGAATATGGATAATAGATTCAAAAGGAAGCGGATACGGAAATCATGTATTGCGATATCCAGTAGACACAATTGACGGTAAAAAAGTTCCATATCCATACGGATTCGCACCTACATTCCACAAATACCGATTGAGGGAGTACCAGAAGAAAAAAAGCAGAAATATTTTTGTATGTTCTATGGCAGATCTCTTTGGAGACTGGGTGCCGGATGAATGGATAACGGAGGTATTCTCAGCCTGCAAAGCAGCGCCGCAACATAACTATTTTTTCTTGACAAAGAATGCAAAACGATATGCCGAGCTTGGAGAACTGCTGCCGTCCAATAATAATATGTGGTACGGTATCAGCATCACGAAAGAATCAGAAGTACATAATTTCAATTTTTTGCCAGCTTTTCGCAATACATTCGTAAGTATAGAACCGCTTCTCGAAGATTTCTGCGTAGAGCAGCACAACATTCTTTTCCGGCAGGTTGACTGGTTTATAATCGGTGCGGAGACCGGAAACCGGAAGAATAAGGTTGTCCCGAAGCGGGAGTGGATAGAAGAGATAGTTTATGAGTGTAAAGGAAACAATAAACCAGTGTTCATGAAAGAAAGCCTAAAAGATATTTGGAAAAAACCGCTTATTCAGGAATATCCATTATGAGATTTTACTGTCGCTTATATGCGGCAGTATTTTTTTGCGAAAAAAGACCTTTATCATATTACTTTAAACTAATATTGACGACAGATGTATGAGATATGGAGGGAAAATCATGGAAATTAAAAATTTGATGGAGTTACTGAATAGCAAATATTTAAGGGATACAGCTACCTCTAAGTGGATCAAATCAAAGCTCAGTTATAATGAGAAATTTTTGGATACAGATGAAATCTTTGCCGGCACACGTCCTTATGACGGCGGAACCGTTATCGGGTATCGTCTGGCAAACGATGTTGACACTTTAGTAGATATCGGCTGCGTTGGTGAATGGCATATCAAAGATATAAGAGATGTTACAAAAGATGACGTTCTCAAAATTGAAAATACTTATAAGGAAAAAGAATTTTTGGAATCTTTTGAGCCTATGAAAAAACCGAAATTTACGTACTCCGAGCCGATAACTGATGCCGTATGAAAGGAACTCAGTTCTCGATTCTTTTAGTTCAATTTATGGGAGGAGATAAAATGCGACAAATGACTATTTTTGATTATCTCAAGGGTCATATTTCTATTGGAAATATACTGGACCCTCAAGACCTCGGGCAAAATCTTTCATTTAGCGATTTGGAAACTATGGAAGAATCAACAATAGCAGTGAAAGAAAAAAACAAAAAAGGTGAATTATTTAGAGCCGTTAAGGTTTTAAAAGTTACTCCGCCTGATGATGAATGCAGTTGCCGTAGGCTCCTCTACGACAATGGCAATCACACTTGCGTAGTACTTCCTAAATCAGGATATTCAGAATACATTTATGCAATTAGGGATTAGAACATTTTTGCCTCTTTGCAGTAAAAGAAAGAATATCTATATTTATCATTCCATTTGTAAAAATAATACATATTATTCACGAAATCAAAAAAGGAGGATGACAAATGGATCATGCTTGTAAATGCAATCTTTTATGCAATCATCGTGACTTTTATTGTTTTCTAGTAGATTGAGGCCGCCGTAGAAATACGGCGGTCTTATTCTGGTTCATTATATTTCTGCAAAAAAACCAAACAATAAATACAGGTTACAATAGAAATCGTCAAAGAGAGGAGATGAAAAAAGTGAAAAATATTATCGAATATGAAGTATCTGGCCCCTACGCTTTGTTTTCGGAGCCGGCGCTCCGTGTGGGCGGAGAAAAGACTAGTTACCATATTCCAACATATGAAGCATTAAAAGGGATCACAGAATCAATCTATTGGAAGCCCACTATAAAATGGATCATCGATGCTGTACGCATCATGAATCCTATTCAAACAGAAACAAAAGGGATTCGAACGCTAGGTTATGGCGGCGGGGCTGACCTTTCCTATTACACGTACTTAAAAAATGTAAAGTATCAGGTCAGAGCGCACTTTGAGATAAATTACAACCATCCGGAACTTGCAAACGACAGGAATGAGGGCAAGCATTACAACATAGCAAAGAGGATGGTAAAACGCGGCGGAAGGAGAGATGTCTTCCTCGGCGCAAGGGAGTGCCAGGGATTTGTTGAACCCTGCGTATTTGGAGAGGGGGCAAGTACCTACGATTCAATGCTAGGTGAAATAGCATATGGCTTCATGTATCACGGCATCACTTATGCAGATGAAGCTGTTTTGCCAGAAGAGAAAGGAAAGATGACAGTCAATTTCTGGAGGCCTGTAATAAAGTCTGGGGGTATCATAGAATTTGACCGCCCGGAAGACTGTCCCAGTAAAAGAGTGATAAAAGACATGAGGCGGACGATTTTCGGGAATGGCAACTTCAGCGGGTTATCTGAATTTGGTGCAGAGGAAAGGAGAGTCAATGAGCTGGGTAAATGATCTGATCTCGCTATATGACAGCAACAGCGATGCGGCCGGTAAAATTTTTTCAGATAGAAATGGTAAGCAGTACACACTCTTTCCGCTCTATCATTCGTCTGCAATGGCAGATATTGAAGTTACGATCACCAGTAAAGGTAAATTCGTAACTGCTGCACTAATCGAAAAAGAAAACAAGTTCACAGTCATTCCTGTAACGGAAGAATCAAACAGCCGTACAGCCAATGTGGCACCGCATCCGCTTTTTGATACATTGCTTTATCTGGCGGAAGGATACGGCAAAATAGTCCGTGAGCCAAAGAAAAATATAAATGACTATCATAGGGTATATATGCAACGGCTGTGGGAGTGGATGATTTCTACTTACACGCATAAGACGATTCATGCGGTATATCATTACTTGGAAAGCGGAGCACTTTTAAATGACCTGACCGAAGCTAAGGCCATCACATTAGATGATAAAGGATTTATTGCAGACAAAAATCCGAAGCCTTTTATCCGGTTTTTAATAGCTGAGGATGATTCCGAAGAGCCTGAACGCTGCTGGGAAGACCGGTCACTGCACGAGTCATGGATACAATATTATAGAAGCATGGAACGTCCGGAAGTGCTGGATTATCTGACTGGCAAGATGCAGCGTGAATGCGTATCTCATCCTAAAAAGATCCGTAATGACGGTGACAGCGCTAAGCTGTTCTCTGGAGCTGATAAGATCAATTTCACATATAGAGGACGATTCACAGATAAATCGGAGGCAGTTACGATTGGCGAAGAATCTTCCCTGAAAATACACAGTGTACTGAATTGGATTATAAGGAAGCAGGGAAAAGCATTCGATTCAATGACGCTTGTCGTCTGGGAAAGCTCAAATAAAGATATCCCATCATGGGATGATGGCACAGAAGACATCATAGGGAATGAATCTCCAGAAGAAACAGACGATGATACGAACGAAAAGCTGGCAAAACGCTTTTACAGCTCTCTGTATGGGTATGAAAATGAATTGCCAGTTGATTCAAAAGTCCATCTTATGGCATTTGATGCAGCGACACCCGGGAGGCTGTCATTTACAGAATACAAAACTATGCAGACCGTCCGTTACTTAGACAGCATTAAAAAATGGCATGAAGAATGTGCCTGGATGCATCCAAAATTTGATGATGACGGTAAGCGTAATTATTACATTGGTGTCCCGGGCATCAAAAAGATCGTTGAAGCGGTTTATGGGACTGAAGATGGCAAAAAGCTGAGAATAAGGGATGAAAAATTATATCCGTTCTATATGAAACGCTTGATGCCCTGTATATGGAATGGAACGAAAATTCCGGCAGACATTGTGTTAAATTCGGTAGAGCGTGCATCAATGCCGCAGTGCTATGAGTGGTATAACTGGGAGCGTGTTCTCTGCACAGCCTGTTCCCTTGTGAAAAGAAGCAGAAAAGAAAGGAAAAAGGAGGTCTGGGACGTGGCATTGAATAAAGAATGCAAAGACAGAAGTTACCTTTACGGGCGTCTGCTTGCTATCGCTGACCGCATTGAGTATATGACGTATGATAAAGAAAACGACTACAAGAGGGTCACAAATGCTAAAAAATATATGAATGCATTTTATCAGCGGCCGTATGGCACTTGGCAGATCATTGAAAGGAATATCCAGCCATATCTGAACAAATTAGGATACCCTGAAAAAAGATTCATGGAAAATCAGCTTGAAGAAGTATATCAGCTGTTCGACGAGACAAGTTTCCAGAACAACAAAAGGCTGGAAGGCCTGTACCTTCTCGGGTTCCACAGCCAGTCTTTTGATCTTAGAAATTCATACAAAAGCAATGAGAATACGGAGGAATAAAAATGAGTAATTTAAAAGGAAAAATCGATTTCACACTTTTCGTAAGCGTAACAAATGCAAACCCGAATGGCGACCCCCTCAATGGCAACAGGCCCCGCACAAATCTGGACGGTTACGGGGAAATCTCACCAGAATGCATCAAAAGAAAGATCCGTAACAGGATTCAGGATCTTGGCGGGAAAATCTTTGTCCAGTCTGATGACCGTTCCGATGATGGATGCACAAGCTTAAGAGAAAGAGCAGACAATTGCGTAGAGCTCAAAGATGAAATGGATAAAAAGAAAAACGCAGACAAAAATGCATTCGCTCAGATCGCCTGTAAAGAGTGGTACGACGTCAGGGCATTCGGGCAGGTATTTGCGTTCAAAGGTGACTCCGTATCGGTGGGCATCCGGGGACCGGTAAGCATCCATACTGCAGTCAGCTTATCGCCGGTAGATATTATTTCTACTCAGATCACGAAAAGTGTAAACAGCGAGCCGGTGAAGGGCGGTAAGGCTTCTGACACAATGGGAGTCCGCCACAGGGTAGAATTTGCCGTATACAAGATCATGGGGAGCGTAAATGTACAGCTGGCAGAAAAGACAGGGTTCTCCCAGGAAGATGCGGAGCTTTTAAAAGAAGCTCTCATGACTCTTTTCGAAAATGACGCTTCTTCTGCTCGACCGGAAGGAAGCATGGATGTCTGCAGGATGTATTGGTGGCAGCGCAATGAAAAAGTGCCGGCAGTATCAAGCGGGAAGATCCAGAAAGCGTTTTCATTTAACGAAGTTGATCGTCCGAAGAAATTTGATGATTACGATATCTCATGGTCGCTTGAAGGCTGCGCTGATCCGGAAATAATCTGATCTAAACTATGGTGCGGATGTGGAGTGGGCATAAATATGCTTAGGCATTCGTACCATAATGACCTGAGGAATTAATAAATTCAGTTGCATATACAGCAAAGAAAATATTGATATTTGATGCTAAATCACAAAATCTTTGATTAAAGCAATTTTTTATTAATCAAATTTGCTGTCACGCAATGATATGCGCGTGAATTGAAATACATATTGTTAATAATATAGTGCATATCGTGCCAAAGTGGGCACGTGAATTGAAAATTTCATGCCCTCACCCCTTTCTATTTTTCCATTAATCTCACACAAAAGTGTGCGTGAGTTGAAATTGAGTCTGTTTTTCGCCATTCCGATGATGCTGAGGTCGCACCCAAATGGGTGCGTGAGTTGAAATTATGTTCTTCTGGCAGGACCCGTTTAGAATCTTCATGCCCAAACGGGCATGTGAATTGAAATATATCAGCCGCATGTGCAAATTGCGGAATATAATTATGTCCAAACTGGCATATTAATTGAAAAGCAAAGTGAGGATATGTGAGTTGAAAAAGTATCAGTCAAAAGAAGTTGGCTGTATAATTCGCTTCAGAGCGTGAGTTGAAATAGTGTGGGGCAAAACAACTTGTCTGTATAATTCGCATCCACGAGTACGAGAGTTGAAATCCTTCAGAAATAATGACGGTATATTAAACAGGAATCATGCATCAGCATGCGAGTTGAAAAAATAAAGTCAAGAGATAAGCTAGGCTGACCGCAGTCTATATATCGTACCTACAGTTGGTACGTGAATTGAAAAAATTATCAAGGTTCAAATCTAATCGCTTCAGCGCGTGAATTGAAAACAGAATAGTTATAATGTTGCAGATGATGGGCGCTTCTTACGAAGCGCCTTTTAATGATCTCTGCAAAAATCAGCATATTAAATATAAGTGTAAAATTAAACCATAAGGGAGGGCAGGGAATTGGATAATAAGGAAATAACCAAAAGAAAAATCTTAGATGTAACCTGTGGGTCGAGAAGTATCTGGTTCAACAAACATAATCCTGCTGCCACTTTCTGCGACAACCGGAAGGAAACACTTACCGATATATGGAAGACTACAGGTGGCAGCTCTTGTTATACATGTGTTGTTGATCCTGATCTTCAGTGTGATTTCACGGATCTGCCGTTTGCGGATGAAACATACTCTTTGGTTGTTTTCGATCCCCCGCATCTTACCCACGGCGGAGATAATTCCTGGCTGGTAAAAAAATATGGCAAACTCGAAGCAAACTGGCCGAATATGCTGCACGATGGATTTAAGGAATGTATGCGTGTCCTTAAGGAAGATGGTGTTTTAATCTTCAAATGGTCTGAATACAATCTTCCGGCCAATGAAGTCTGGAAAGCAATAGGCCAGAAGCCTTTGTTTGGACATCATTCAGGGAAAAACAGCAAGACTTTCTGGGCCTGTTTTATGAAGGGATGCAAGTAAAAAAGGAGGGAGAGAGATGGATGAAAGGAACTTAGAAATCGGTAAAAAGTATCTCCATCATAGAAAACTGGAGATTAACGGCAGAAAGTTGGAAGCAGAGCGATGGGTAAAATGTATTGATCTAACTCCGGATGGCGGTACATTTCAGCATGAGTATGAGATCTTCACACTGGGCCATAACCAGATAAAGGAGGAAATTTTGCAATGAAAGTAGGAAAATACCAGATTGGCAGGTATCACGCGATAATTAAAAAGACTTATGAGGATGGCAGCATTGCCTATGAAACCTCTTTTACTGACCAGCGGGATCTTGCAGAAAGCGTTGTGGCGCTTAAATCATGTATCGGAATGGTGTTGGGGAAAGGCGGAAAAAACCCGAAAAAACTTATCCGGGTTAATGTGATCCGTGGAGCTGATGCAATCCGGGAAGAACTGACCAGGGCTCAGAAAAAAGAAGAATAGAAGTTTTATCCGATACACATGGATCTGCTTTATGAGGAGAAAAACAAAATGAAAGTATTACAAGATGAGGTGGAAGTAACAGTACTTCCAGATTATGCAAAGTGCGTAGCTGATGAAGAACTCAGGAATCCGCTTGAGATCGATGCATGCCCGCTGGGGAAAGAGGTATGCTCCGGATCCTGTGACTGTTATCTCGAATGAGCGCACTAAACTAAGTAATTTCTGCAAAAAAATTCAGCCCAAGAAATGCTGTATCCTTTTCTTATCGAAGCTAAGGAGGGAAGCGTATGAATAACATCAGCATGATATCGGAAAAGGTCAACATTCAGTCAGTAGCAAAGCATTTCCTGTATGGCAAAGACCCTTGCCCCGCAAGCGGCAAAAGCTATGAAGAAAGGAACGATGATGCGCTAAATAAGTTCGCAAAACAGTGCGAAGCGCATCCGGAAAACACAGAGGATTACGGCAATGAGCTTGCAGCAGAAATTTCTGAGCTCTATATGGAAATCGGGATTAAATGGGCATGCGTCTGGCGTTGGACATATTGTGCAGTGACCGCAGCATGGTAGACAGGACAAACGAATCTATGCGCATGGGATCAAAGGAAGGAGAACAAAAGTGACTTGTAAGTACAAAGGAAGCTGCCGCAACTACAGGACAGACAAGTGCATAACTTGCAAGAATAACCTGTTACATAAATTACGCGAGGACTTAAATGTATCCGCCCGGGAGATGAGCCTGGCGATCGGACAGAATGAAAGCTATATCAACCGGATCGAAAATAGAAAGGCTTTTCCTTCCATGCGAATCTACTTTTGCATCTGCGAATATCTAAATGTGACGCCGGAAGAGTTCTTCAGCAAAGAGATTGAAAATCCGACTAAAGATAAGAAACTGTACCATCAGATCGTCCGCTTGAAAAAGCCGGAGAAAATAGCGATCTGCTCCCTGATCGAATGCATGCAGAAGTGAAAAGCCTGATCGCTCCAGAGAACGAAAATACCATATTAATTCTGTTACAAGATGTTTATTTAGCCTGCATTTGAAAGGAGCTATTTGATTATGAAAAAGTTTAGAAAGGCTATTGGAACTGTATGTCTCACTGGAGCCCTTATCGCGGGGAACGTAACAACTTCCTTCGCCGTGACTCCGCATTATACTTCCTGGGTGCCGAAGATCCCGACGATCACCAGTGAGGATCTTCCGGACTCCGTAAAGGATGAGATCAGCCAGATCGTATCCGGCTGGCAGAACGGCCAGACAGGGACAACTACCAAGCTTGGCAAAACTTCGGTTACAGAAGCGACATACCGTCATTACAGAGCCATCTGGGATAGAGCAAGGCTGCAAGTCCGCTGGAATGCAGTAGACGGAGCGAAGTCCTATGAGGTGAAAGTGACAAAAACGGACGGATCTTCCAAAGTTTATACGACGAGCAGCACTTCCCTGATCGTATATGAAGATTCCGACAGCTTCATGACGGACTGCGTTCGGAGCGGAAAGGTGACGGTACGTGCCGTTGGCTCTAACGGAACCTACGGTGCTTGGTCTGCTGCGAAAACCATTAGCTGCAATTCTCTTCATTATTAAGAGCTGAACCAAATTTCAAACGATCCTTATCTCCCGGGGCTTTCCCGGCGTAAGGAAAAAAATATGCCTGTTTCTCTCCGGAAAAATGGGCATATTTTATATTACCTGTCTCTGACCAATACGGGGCAGGTTTTTCTTATGCGAAAAATCTAAGGGAAAAGACCCATATTTATGGCAAACCAAACAGATAGATTATGTATGTTGTATGCTCATGTGTTGCTAAGAAAAAGGTCCGTCGCAGGTAAAAATACGGCGGCCCTTGAGAATCCACCATATTTTTGCAAAAAAAATGTTCAGGAGATTTCGGATAAAATAGATTCAAAATTAGGCAAAGAAAGGAGAAGGATAATGAACAGAAAGGAAATCCTCGAAATCAGAAAACAGTTTTCGTACGTCGATCACGAAAAAAACAAAGTGATGCAGACAAAAGACGCATTTCTGGCGCTGCCCGAAGAAGAGGCGTTCAAGTATTTCGACATCTTTAAAAAGGCACTGTCCGGCGGTTTTGGTAAAAATCTGATCCCTCTTGACTACACACAGGATGCAGAAGCAGCAGGCAGCCCGCATTCATTCCTTATGGATCTCCGTGCAAGTAAGCTGGAAGATGATAACCTGCTGGAAGAGTTCTATGACAAAATCATCGAGAACTACAATTATAATGAGAACTATTATATCATCTTGATCCATGGTATGTATGACATCCCAGGCCGTGGTTCAGATGGACAGGAAATGGAAGATGCCTCAGAAGAGGTCTACCAGCACATCATGGGTGTGATCTGCCCGGTATCATTATCAAAGCCGGGGCTCAGTTATGACGCAGAAGATAACCGGATGCAGGACAGGATAAGGGAGTGGGTAGTTGATAAACCTGCAAAGGCATTCCTTTTCCCGGCATTCTCTGACCGCAGTACAGACATTCATAAAGTGCTGTACTATACAAAAAAATCATCTGAACTTCAGCCGGAGCTAATCGAGCAGGTCCTTGGCGCACAGATCCCTATGTCTGCCGACCTCCAGAAGGAAGCTTTCAGCGCTGTAGTTACTGATACACTTGCTGAAAAATGCGACTTTGAAACAGTAAGAAACATTTACGAAAACCTCAATGACATCATGGAAGAGCATGCGGAAGATCCGGAACCGCTGAAACTGGATAAGAATGACGTAAAAAAAGTATTTGAGGCCAGCGGCGTACCAGCAGAAAAAATGGATGACTATGAACTCGCCTACAAGGAAAATGCTGGGGAAAGAACTGAGTTCCTCGCCGGCAATATTACGGAGAACAGGAAATTCAGCGTATCCACACCGGATGCTGAGATCAAAATAAAGCCTGACCGTCTGGACATTATGAGAACTGAGGTTATTGACGGCCGGCCGTGCCTTGTGATCGAACTGAACGGAACTGTTTCTGTAAATGGCATCGATGTGCGTGCGGTAAGCGCAGAATAGGAGTGCGCATGAGTATTGTAAAACTTAATCATGGGTATTATATAGAAATCGACCAGCTGAACTATACCTTGCGTCAGCAGTACATCGGTCAGAAACGCTCCGGCGAAGAGAAAGAAGCTGTTCGTACATATGGATATTATGGAGATATCCGGGTTGCACTTAGGAGGTACCTTGAGCTTGTCCAAATAGATAAGCTGAGTAATGGGGCTTATACCATCGACGAATATATCAACATCATAGGAAAAAGCAACAAAAAAGCGTTGGCTGGCATCGATGATGCTCTTAAGGCGTTCCCGGTAAAATAGTAATTGGTTCCATGGGCCGTAGTTACCAAATTTTGGTAATTGCGGCTTTTCCTATGGGAAAATTTCCCATATTTTTTTATGAGCATTTCTTATGCTATCTACTATACAGGTCAGGGGGTGAAGTTAATCTTCTGTGCGCAGGGCGAAGCGTAATCGGTAAATCCTGCTATTATCATGATCATTTCTGTGCTTCAGTATTACCGAACATCAAATATAATCATTTAACACAAAGGGGTGATTTTTTGAAAAAGAAAAAGATATTGCTCATGATATCTGCGCTTATGCTTGGTCTATCGCTGAGCGTGCCCAGCACTCTGCTTGTCGGGCCGGTTAAGCCAGTCATAATCTATGCAGCTACAACATCACTGGCAAAATGTACAACAACCTTATCAAACACCAGCGGAGGCGTTAAGGTGTCATGGAACAAAGTGTCCGGTGCGTCCGGCTATGAGATTTACAGGAAAGACGGCACGGGATCTTACTCCCTGCTCACAAAAATCTCAAGCGGTTCAACTACTTCTTTTACGGACAGCACTGCCAAAGGCGGAACGACCTATTCCTATTATGTAGTAGCGAAAAACAGCAGCAGCACCAGCTCTTATGCTGCGGATACGATCGTCAGGCTTGAAAATGTAAAGCCGAGCCTCCTGAATACGGCAACAGGCGTTAAAGTCTCATGGGACAAAGTATCAGGGGCTACAGGCTATAAAGTCTACAGGAAGGTATCAGGGACCACTTCTTATTCCTGCATTAAAACGATCAGCAGCGGGTCAACATTAAGCTATGTGGATACCACTGCCGAGTCAGGAACAAAATACAATTATTATGTCCGTTCCACAAACGGCAGTGACCAGAGCGGGTATGATTCATCTGTCATTGTACGCCTGGAAAACCCGGCAGTGACCGTATTTAATGCATCAGACGGGGTTTCAATCCAGTGGAATAAGATCGATGGGGCAGCTGGCTATAAGGTTTTCAGGAAAGAATCCGGCGGATCCTATTCCTGTATTAAAACGATCAGCAGCGGCGACACATTGAAATATGTTGACCCGACTGCAGAATCCGGAACGAAATATAATTACTATGTGCGTTCTACGAATGGTTCATATCAGAGCGGATATGCTTCGAAAGTTATCGTACGTCTTGATACACCTACTGTAAGTGCCTCAAATTCGTATCAGGGACTCAAGGTGTCGTGGTCGAAGATAAGCGGTGCAACGGGCTATAAAATCTATCGAAAGCCGTCCGGAGGCAGCTATACTTGCATAAAAACGATCACTGATGCATCAACGCTTGTATATTATGATGCAGAAGCAAAATCAGGCACGAAATACAATTATTACGTAAGATCGACTAACGGCAGCTATCAGAGTGGTTACGCATCGAAAGCTATTTTGGTTGTATCTGCGCCTGAAATCAGCTTGTCAAGCACAGCTGATGGAGTGAATATATCGTGGAATAAGATAACTGGTGCCACAAGCTACCAAATTTACCGTAAGACAGGTACTGGTTCCTATTCGAATATCAAGACAATAAGCAGTGGAAATACTACATTCTACACTGACACTACTGTTAAAACTGGGAACGCTTACACCTATTATGTCAAAGCTTACAATGGTACAAAATCCAGCGGATACAGCAGCGAAAAGATCACATATAAGTACGAGGCAGATCTGGTTATGGACTTGGTTGTAAAGGACGGAAAGGTTACTGACTTGGTTACAGGTACAGAATATCCTGATATTACAGTTTCAGGTGACTACATGAAGGCCGGGACAATCACACTGCCGAAGAGTTACAGCAACTGGACCTATCAGATGATCGCAGATTACAATGAAAGTTCCAGC
>CASEXH010000028.1 GCA_949291945.1 uncultured Bacillota bacterium
GGTCTATGAGTGGCCGATTGCTAAGCGGACGGGGCCAATACCTAAGTAAAGCGGCAAAGTTGGATAAACAGTTTTACATGTGTGGTTTTGAAGGTACAGTATATACCTTATATTCCTCCTTAGCTCAGTCGGTAGAGCATGCGGCTGTTAACCGCAGTGTCGTTGGTTCGAGTCCAACAGGGGGAGTTTTTTAAAATATGGCTCCTTGGTCAAGCGGTTAAGACATCGCCCTTTCACGGCGGTAACACGGGTTCGATTCCCGTAGGAGTCACTAAGCTGTAAAGCTGATTTAATATTGTGCCGATGTGGCTCAATTGGCAGAGCAGCTGATTTGTAATCAGCAGGTTATCGGTTCGAGTCCGATCATCGGCTTCATGGACCTTTAGCTCAGTTGGTTAGAGCAACCGGCTCATAACCGGTCGGTCCTGGGTTCGAGTCCCCGAAGGTCCACTCGTTAATGTTTTACATTAACACAATATAATATATTTAAAAATTATGGCCCAGTGGCTCAGTTGGTTAGAGCGCCGCCCTGTCACGGCGGAGGTCGAGAGTTCGAGTCTCTTCTGGGTCGTTTAAAATGTCCAAAAACATTTTAAGAATGCCGCAGTGGCGGAACTGGCAGACGCACAGGACTTAAAATCCTGCGGGACTTATACTCCCGTACCGGTTCGATTCCGGTCTGCGGCAGTTCATCAGGTGCTTCGAATCCTTATAAACAAAGGGTTTGGAGCATTTTTTGTTTTTTGAGGTAGAATGTTCAAGTAAAGGCTGAATGTCGATAGGCTTTACTCCCGCAATATAAAGCATGGAAGCTTTTTCAATGATTAACAATCAAACAAATTAAATTCTCGTTGTAAAAAACATTTTATAAATAATGCCATCTCATTATCACTTTCTTTATTATTTGCTGGAATGTGTTCAATAATGATAATGGTATCATCCCAATTTAAATTTTTATCACTTAAAAACTTTCTTGCAAAAGATGTCAGCGAATTTCCGTAGTCCTTACTGAAATCTAAATCTGGAGAGGTGTAATTTGTTTTACCACCGACAAGTCCATATTTATAACCATTAATATTTAAAAATTTAATATAAGCAAAAAAACGAGCATTATCTTGATAACCTTTTTTCTGATTTTTTTATTTGTTACTTTATCTAACTCATAAAAATTAGTAATAGGATTATCTGCTTTTTTAATTCTTCCAATCTACTCTTTATTACGTCGAAATTCTTACGGCCATGGTTAGGATTTTCTATTTGCCAAAACAGGCAATATGTGGTAAAATATGCAAAAGTGTGGATAGAGCCACACAGGATTAATTGTTCTAATTATAAAATGTCATGTCAGTTCTGACTATAAATTCCAGATGATGTAAGTAAAAAGTACGATAATTTATGGATACTAAGAAAGGATTTTAGAATGAGAGAAAAGTATGAATCCCTGTCATTGGGGGCATTAAAAGAGATTGCAAGGGCTAGAGGAATGAAAGGGCTCTCTTCATTAAAAAAGAGTGAATTAGTGGAACGTATGCTCCAGGAAGATGAGAAGGATAAGAAGCTGGCAGAGAAGAAAGAGGCCAAAGCAGAAGTAAAAAAAGAGGAGCATAAAAAAGAAGAAAATAAGAAAGAAGAACATAAAAAGGAAGAACACAGAAAGGAAGAAGGCCAGGAAGGAAGAACTGCACGGGCGCCTATGGAGCAGTCTGAACTGGACAGCGGTCAGAGTGTAACAGGAATTCTGGAAGTGCTTCCGGACGGATATGGATTTATCCGCAGTGATAACTATCTCCCGGGAGACAATGACGTTTATGTATCCCCTTCCCAGATACGGAGATTCAACTTGAAAACCGGAGATATCCTGAAGGGGAATACCAGAGTAAAAAGTCAGAACGAGAAGTTTTCTGCTCTTTTGTATGTGACCTATATTAATGGATTCAAGGCAAACGAGATGCAGAGAATGAATTTTGAGGATATGACGCCTATCTTTCCTAACGAAAGGCTGTATCTGGAACGGCCAGGCGGAAGCATGGCGATGAGGATCACCGATCTGGTCAGCCCCATTGGAAAAGGGCAGAGAGGAATGATTGTTTCCCCGCCAAAGGCCGGTAAGACTACACTTTTAAAAGATGCGGCCAAATCTATCCTCCGCAATAATCCGGAAATGCATTTGATCATTCTGCTGATTGATGAGCGTCCGGAGGAAGTAACAGATATGAAGGAGACTATCAAAGGAAAGAATGTGGAAATCATCTATTCCACTTTTGACGAGCTTCCCGAACACCACAAGAGAGTCTCTGAAATGACCATTGAAAGAGCAAAACGTCTGGTAGAACATAAGCAGGATGTGACCATTTTTATCGACAGTATCACAAGACTGGCCAGAGCTTACAACCTTACGGTTTCTCCCAGCGGACGTACACTTTCCGGAGGTCTGGATCCGGCAGCTCTGTATATGCCAAAGAGATTTTTCGGAGCAGCCAGAAATATGCGGGAAGGGGGAAGCCTGACCATCCTGGCTACGGCCCTGGTTGATACAGGAAGCAAGATGGATGATGTGGTTTATGAGGAGTTCAAGGGAACCGGTAATATGGAGTTGATCCTGGACAGAAAGCTTCAGGAAAAGAGAGTATTCCCGGCTATCGATATTGCAAAATCAGGAACCAGGAGAGAGGATCTGCTTCTGACTCCGGAGGAGCTGGAGGCAGTGGAAATCATGCGCAAGGCCTTAAATGGGATGAAGTCCGACGAGGCTACAGAAAACATCCTGAATATGTTTGCAAGGACCAGGGATAACAAAGAATTTGTCCAGATGATCAAGAAACAGAGAATCCTTTAACTTTTCTATATTAGGACTTGCATTTATAGCGAATCTATGCTACAATTTATAAGCTGTTTGAAATTGATAAACGCATAAAACAATATAAATTATAAACTTATAGAAGAGGTGAAAAACATGAAAGAAGGAATCCATCCAAACTATCAGGAATGTACAGTGACATGCAACTGTGGAAATACATTTAAGACAGGTTCTACCAAGTCTGAGCTGCGAGTAGAAGTTTGCTCCAAATGTCATCCTTTCTATACAGGACAGCAGAAAGCTGCACAGGCCCGTGGACGTATTGATAAGTTCAATAGAAAATACGGCATTAATAAATAAGATGTATGAAGAGGTTGAGGTTTTCGGACTTCAGCCTCTTATTGCGTTTGGAGGAAAGAATGAAATCATCGAATATCGGCGGACAGGCGGTAATGGAAGGCATTATGATGCGCCATGGAGATGTTTATTCTGTGGCTGTGCGCAAGCCGGACAAAGAGATTGAGATTAAAGTGGAAGATTATAAGAGCATTATAAAGAATAAGAAAATCTTAAATCTTCCCATTATAAGAGGAGTATTTAATTTTATAGATTCGTTGGTGGTAGGAACGAAATGTCTTATGTATTCCGCCACTTTTTTTGAAGAGGAAGAGGATTACCGGAAGCGGAAAGAGCTTCAAGGTGAAGAAAAGGAGAGGGAAGAGGCTAAAAAGGAGAAAGAGGATAAGGTTCTGATGACTCTTACCGTTTGCTTTTCCGTGGTGTTTTCCGTAGCTCTGTTTATGGTGCTGCCATACCTGATCGCCAGCCTGCTTCACCGTGTAGGGGCTACGGAGACTCTGGTGACCATTGCAGAGGCTATTGTGAGGATCCTGCTGTTTTTGCTCTATATGGTTCTTATCTCTAAGATGGAAGATATACAGAGAGTGTTCATGTACCATGGAGCGGAGCATAAATGCATTAACTCCGTGGAACACGGGCTGCCTCTGACCGTAGAAAATGTAATGAAAAGCTCCAGATTCCATAAGAGATGCGGAACCAGTTTTCTGTTTTTTGTGATTATCGTAAGTATTATCTTTTTTATTGGATTTTTTGCAGTGGTTCCGGTAAAGACTATGTGGCTGCGGATACTGATCCGTATCCTTCTGGTGCCGGCTATTGCAGGGATTTCCTACGAATTTATCCGCCTGGCAGGAAACAGTGACAATCCGGCAGTGGCTTTTCTGTCTAAGCCGGGACTGGCTCTTCAGAAGCTGACCACCAAGGAACCTACGCCGGATATGACGGAAGTTGCGATTGCTGCTGTGGAGGCTGTTTTTGACTGGAAAGAATATCTCAGGGAGAACTTCCCGGATACAGAGATCCCGGAGGAGCCCTGATGATGAGGACTTACAGAGAATTGCTGGAGTTTGGAAAAAGCAGGCTGCAGGAACAGGAGATAGAGAATTCCCAGCTGGACGCCTGGCTCCTCATGGAATATGTGTGCCAGATTTCCAGAACCTGGTATTTCCTTCACGAGGAGGAACAGCCGGGAGAGGATGAGGAAAAACAATATATTGCACTGATCAGGAAAAGAGAGGAACATATACCTCTCCAACAGCTTACCCATGAGGCTTACTTTTACGGGATGAAATTTTACGTAGATGAAAATGTGCTGGCGCCCAGGCCGGACACAGAGATCCTGGTGGAACAGGTCCTTGAAAAACTTCCAGTAGATCAGGAAACGGAGATCCTGGATCTGTGTACGGGAAGCGGCTGTATTCTGCTGAGTATCCTGGCAAACCGGAAGGAGGCCAGGGGAACCGGGGCAGACCTGTCAGAAAAGGCTCTGGCAGTAGCGGAGCGAAACGGCAGAGAACTGGGAATAAAAGCCAGGTGGATCCACAGCGATCTCTTTGAGAAGATCCAGGGACAGTATCATGCCGTTGTCTCCAATCCTCCCTATATCCGGACAGATGTGATCCAGGGGCTGATGGAGGAGGTGCGGCTTTATGAGCCTTATATGGCCCTGGATGGCCATGAAGACGGCCTTCATTTTTACCGGAAGATCATTGCCCAGGCGGGAGATTATCTGAAGCCGCAGGGACTGCTGGCCTTTGAGATCGGCTATGACCAGGGAGAGGCAGTATCTTCTCTCATGAAAGAACAGGGATACAGACAGGTGCAGGTGGTCAAAGACCTGGCAGGTCTGGACAGAGTAGTAATAGGAAGAAAAAATCAGGAGGAAAGATATGTTTGATAAATTAGATGACATTTTAGTACGCCTTGAAGAAATATTAAATGAACTGAATGAGCCTACTGTGGCCAATGACACAGCGAGGTTCCAGAGATTAATGAAAGAGCAGAGCGAGCTTCAGCCTATTGCGGCAGCCTATAAGGAGTATAAAGACTGTAAGCAGACCGTAGAGGACAGCCTTGCCATGCTGGAAGAAGAGTCTGATGAAGAGATGCGGGAAATGTTAAAAGAAGAGCTGGCTGAAGCCAAAAAACGGATCGAGGAACTGGAACATGAGCTGAAGATCCTTCTTCTTCCAAAAGACCCTAATGATGAGAAAAACGTTATTGTGGAGATCCGGGCAGGCGCCGGCGGAGATGAGGCTGCCCTGTTTGCAGCAGAAATCTACAGGATGTATGTAAAATATGCAGAATCCCAGCGTTGGAAGACAGAGCTCCTTACGTTAAATGAAAACGGTATTGGAGGCTTCAAGGAAGTCACCTTTATGATCTACGGACAGGGAGCCTATTCAAAACTGAAATATGAAAGCGGCGTCCATCGTGTCCAGAGGGTGCCGGAAACAGAAAGCGGCGGCCGTATTCATACCTCTACTATTACGGTAGCCATCATGCCGGAAGCTGAAGAGATTGATTTCCATCTGGATCTGAATGACTGTAAGTTTGATGTGTTCCGTGCTTCCGGAAACGGAGGACAGTGTGTAAATACCACTGACTCAGCGGTACGTCTTACCCATATCCCTACAGGAATTGTAATTTCCTGTCAGGACGAAAAATCTCAGCTTAAAAATAAGGATAAAGCGTTGAAGATCCTTCGTTCCCGTCTGTATGACATGGAGCTGCAGAAGCGCCATGATGAAGAAGCAGAGGCCAGAAGAAGCCAGGTAGGAACCGGAGACCGGTCTGAAAAGATCCGGACTTATAATTTCCCCCAGGGACGTGTGACAGACCACAGGATCAAGCTGACTCTTCATAAGCTGGATTCTGTTTTAAACGGCGATCTTCAGGAGATCATAGATAATCTCATCGCAGCAGATCAGACAGCGAAACTTGCCAATATGAACGAGTAGGGAGCAGACATAAAAGAAAAGGAGCTTGTATGGGAAAATCATTATTTATAGCAGAGAAGCCCAGTGTAGCCCAGGAATTTGCCAAGGCTCTGAAGGTCAATACCCAGAGACATGACGGTTATCTGGAATCAGAGAATACGGTGATCACCTGGTGCGTGGGGCATCTCATTACCATGAGCTATCCGGAAAAATATGATGAGAAGCTGAAAAGGTGGAGCCTGGAGACTCTGCCTTTTTTGCCCGGGGAATTTAAGTACGAAGTGATCCCTTCCGTAAAAAAGCAGTATGATATAGTCAGCAGTCTTCTGAACCGGAAAGATGTGGAGACCATCTATGTGTGTACAGACTCCGGAAGAGAGGGAGAATATATCTATCGTCTGGTGGCTATGATGGCCCATGTAGAGGGTAAAGACCAGAGGCGGGTGTGGATCGATTCTCAAACAGAAGAGGAGATTTTGAGAGGTATCCGGGAGGCAAAGGATATCCATGAATATGATAACCTTTCTGCCTCTGCTTATCTCCGGGCCAAAGAAGATTACCTTATGGGCATTAATTTTTCCAGGCTTCTTTCTCTGAAATACGGGAATGCAGTGTCCTCTTATCTGGGAACAAAATATCAGGCTATATCGGTAGGCCGTGTGATGACCTGCGTCCTGGGCATGGTGGTCCGCAGAGAGCGGGAGATCCGGGAATTTGTGAAAACACCTTTCTACCGGGTTCTGGGGAAATTTGAACTGGCAGGCCGCAGCTTTGAGGGCGAATGGAGAGGAGTGGAAGGCAGCCGGTATTTCCAGTCTCCTCTGCTGTATAAAGAAAACGGCTTTAAGGAAGAGAAGGACGCCCGGCAGCTTCTGGATATCCTGAGTACAAATCCTCCTCTCACTGCCGTGGCGGAAAAAATCGAGAAGAAAAAGGAAAATAAGAATCCCCCTCTTCTGTTTAACCTGGCGGAGCTGCAGAATGAATGTTCCCGGCTTTTTAAGCTGAGTCCCGATGAAACCCTCAGGATCGTTCAGGAACTGTATGAGAAGAAGCTGGTCACTTATCCAAGAACCGACGCCAGAGTGCTGTCTACAGCCGTTGCCAAGGAGATATCTAAGAATATCAGAGGCCTGAGAAACTATGAACATGCCGGTGGATTTGCCGGGGAGATCTTGGAACAGGGCAGTTATAAAAACATCGGGAAGACACGATATACCAATGATAAACAGATTACAGACCACTATGCCATCATTCCTACCGGTCAGGGACTAGGCACCTTAAAGGGATTGAATGCCCAGTCCCAGAAAGTCTATGAAGTGATCGTAAGACGGTTTTTAAGTATTTTTTACCCTCCTGCGGTCTATCAGAAGATCAGCCTGGTATCCTCTATTGAAAAAGAACGGCTGTTTTCTTCTTTTAAGATTCTGGTTTCTGAGGGATATCTGAAAGTTACAGGATATTCCTTTGGAAAGAATAGGAAGGAAGAGAGCGGGGGAAAGGGACAGGAGGAAGAACAGGTAGAAGATGGAGCTTTTCTGGAGATGATCCAGGGAGTGAAAAAAGGCAGTACTCTTCCTATCAAGGAATTTTACATAAAAGAAGGGGAGACTTCTCCTCCAAAAAGATATACTTCAGGATCTATGATCCTGGCTATGGAAAATGCCGGTCAGCTTATCGAGGATGAGGAACTGAGAGCCCAGATCAAGGGAAGCGGTATCGGAACCAGCGCCACCAGAGCCGAAATTCTGAAAAAGCTGATCACCATCAAATATCTGGCGCTGAATAAGAAGACCCAGGTAATCACTCCTACCCTTCTTGGAGAAATGATCTTTGATGTGGTGAATGCCTCTATCCGTTCCCTTTTAAACCCTGAGCTTACAGCCAGCTGGGAAAAAGGACTGACTTATGTGGCAGAAGGGAGTATTACTTCCGATGAATATATGGTGAAATTGGAAGATTTCATCCGGAAGCGGACCCAGGGAGTTATGGGACTGAGGAACCAGTTTGCCCTGCGCCAGTATTTTGACAAAGCGGCCTCATACTATAAGAAATCCAATACCAGGACTGCCGGTACAGGGAAAGCTTCGTCAAAGAAATGAAAATGAAGCAATCCTGGTAGTTAAAAGAACGCTTATGTTGGTATCCGGAAGGAAAAACGGAAAAAACGGTTGGAAAAATCCTTTCTCCATAGTAGAATAGTAGAGAAAAGTTAAGGAAGAAAGCAGGTAGAAAGATGGAACAGTTAAAGATCAGCGAGCTTTACAGTGATTTAAGCAAGACTCTGGCCAAGGAGCTTTTAGAGAGCAAAACCTATCCCTGGGAAGTGCTTCCTTGTATCAGCGAGTTTATTGTAAAGCTGGGTAATACTTTAAGCGAAGAAGAATATGAAAAAAAGGGAGAAAATGTGTGGATCGCAAAGTCTGCGAAAGTAGCTCCCACAGCCTATATTAACGGTCCGGCCATTATCGGAAAAGATGCGGAAGTCCGCCACTGCGCTTTTATCCGGGGCAATGCCCTGGTGGGAGAAGGGGCTGTTGTGGGAAATTCCACAGAACTGAAAAATGTGATCCTTTTTGATAAGGTGCAGGTGCCTCACTATAATTATGTAGGTGATTCCATTTTGGGCTATAAGTCTCACATGGGGGCAGGCTCCATTACCTCCAATGTAAAATCCGACAAAAAGCTGGTAGTTGTCAAAGGAAAGGAAGCCCATATTGAAACGGGGCTGAAGAAATTCGGGGCTATGCTGGGAGATGAAGTGGAAGTAGGCTGCGGTTCTGTGCTGAACCCGGGAACAGTGGTGGGAAGCCACACCAATATCTACCCACTTTCTTCTGTGAGAGGGGTAGTTCCCTCCCACAGTATTTATAAAAATCAGAATGAAGTGGTAGATAAGATCTAAATCTGAAAAATTGTATACCGGATACAAAACAGTATCAGCAGATGGACAGGGTAGAAGAGATAGAAAAGATATTTCATGCCCTGTCCTTTTTGATGGTTATACATGTTCAAGGGGATAAAAGCCAGGCAGGCCAGTGGCTCCCATAGGAGACAAAGACAGCCTACGATTGTTTTTTCCAGAGGATACTGGTAGAAAACATACAGAACGATAATTAATACAATGCCTCTCCAGTCATAGTCCGCCTGAAAAAGCCACCCAACAAGGATTCCTGCGGCTGCGGGAAGGATGGACAGAAGAGGATGGCTCAAACGGGATCTTTCCATTCCCCATATGGTGAGCAGGCCGAAAAGCAGGGTGAACATGACATTTTGATAGGAAAATTCCAGGATACTGCTGTTAAAGGCAAGGTCAAAGGGAATTTCCGAGATCAGGGCAAAGAGAAAAAGGCGAAAGGCATATTTTTTTCTGTTGGAGGTATGAAAAAAGCCTTCTACCAGCAAAAAACAGAAAATCGGAAACGCCAGCCGCCCGACCCCTCTGAGTACCTGATCGATCTGAGAACAGAACAGACTGACAGGATAAGAAAGGGCAGCAGGCAGCTGACGGTTATAGGAATAAATCACCCCATGTTCCAGGATTACAGCTCCGATATGATCAATGAGCATAAAGACAAGGGCAAATAATTTCAGGGTACTGCCGGTAAATACAGGGGGAAGAAGATTTTTTTCCCGGTAAACAGATTTATAAGAAAACATAGAAATCCTTTCCGGAGCTTTCCGTAAAATTTTTGGAAAGTCCTGTAATATTTTTATAGAATTATAGAAAATTATAGCACAGGCGGCTTTTGTATGAAATAAAATACCATCAATTTCTTGCAAATTGCAGGAAATCTGGGTATCATATCAGACATGAAGCTATTGACAAGTATAGAAAAAAGGGAGAGTTAAGCATATGAGAGGTCTAGATACAAATGTAAAAAGGATCCGCAGAAAGGTGTTTAAGGAAATTGCCAGAGTGGGATTTGAATCAGAACCGGAAACCCTGGTAGCAGATATAGAGGCTATTCCTTATCATATTGTTCAGGAACGAGCTACTTACAGAGAGAGTATCTACAGGGAAAGGGCAGTTGCCAGTGAACGTGTACGTCTGGCTATGGGTATGTCGCTGCGTCCTGAGAATACTGCGGTGCATATTACCGCAGGTCTGGAAGCCAGCAATATTGATGAGAAATACTATGAACCGCCCCTTATGCAGGTAATTCCTTCAGCCTGTGATGCCTGTGAGCCTAAGATGTACGAAGTATCTAATATGTGTCGCGGCTGTGTGGCACACCCATGCAAAGAGGTATGTCCCAAAGGAGCCATCAGTATTGTTAAGGGAAAGTCTATTATTGACCAGGAAAAATGTATTAAATGTGGAAAGTGTAAATCCGTATGTCCCTATGACGCTATTGCCAAGAAAGAAAGGCCCTGTGCCAGAGCCTGTGGTGTGAATGCCATTGAAAGCGATGAGCTAGGAAGAGCAAAGATCAACAATGAAAAATGTGTTTCCTGCGGCATGTGCATGGTAAACTGTCCTTTTGGCGCAATTTCCGACAAGTCCCAGATCTTCCAGCTGGCCCATGCCCTGAAAGAGGGAAAACAGATCATAGCGGAGGTAGCCCCTGCCTTTGTGGGACAGTTCGGAGCTGATGTGACCCCCAGAAAGCTGAAAGCTGCCCTTCAGGAAATGGGATTTGCAGAAGTGTATGAAGTGGCTTTGGGAGCAGATATCGGCGCAGCTTCCGAAGCTCATCATTATGCGGAAAAGGTCAGCACAGGAGAACTTCCTTTTCTTCTTACCTCCTGCTGCCCTTCCTGGATCATGATGGCAAAACATTTCTTCCCGGATATGGCAGGAAATATTTCCCAGGAGCTGACTCCTATGGTGGCTACTGCAAGAACCATTAAAAAGCAGTATCCGGATGCAAAGGTAGTCTTCATTGGCCCCTGCGCATCTAAAAAGCTGGAAGCATCCAGAACGGATGTGCGAAGCGATGTAGACTTTGTGATCACCTTTGAGGAACTGGCAGGTATGTTTGAGGCAAAAGGAATCGATCCTGCACAATGCGAAGGGGAATCATCTTTCCATAATGCAACAGCAGCAGGACGGGGATATGCTGTGGCAGGAGGTGTTTCCAGTGCTATAGAATCCTGCCTCCATGAGTATTATCCTGAGGTGGAAGTCCATATTGAACATGCGGAAGGTCTGGATGAGTGTAAGAAGATCCTTATGCAGGCCAAGGCCGGAAAGCTGAAAGGTTGTATGATCGAAGGTATGGGCTGCCCCGGCGGCTGTATGGCCGGCGCAGGAACCATAGCGCCATTGAATAAAGCAGCAGCAGAGCTGAAAAAATATAAGGCCAATTCTTCCAGACAGCTTCCGCCGGCAGAACTGGCAGAAATTGAATTAGATTGATAATTGCCGAAAAAAACAGGAGCCGGGATAGTGTAAGAAATTCTTAACAGATTTCTTACACTATCCCGGCTCTTTCTTTTAAAAACTTTAGAAATTCTTTAAGTTTAGGAACCTGTTTTCTTTAAGTCTGTGTATTATCATAAATATCAGATTAAGGAAAAGAAAAAGGGGGAACCTTTATGAAGATATTATTGACAACCGATTGGTACAAGCCTGTAGTAAACGGCGTTGTGACTTCTGTGATAAATCTGAAAAATGAATTAGAGATGAGAGGACATGAAGTAAGGGTTCTGACCCTGTCAAGAACCTTTGCATCTTATGAGGAGGAGGGAGTTTATTATATCAAATCGTTGAACTTGGAGAAAATCTATCCCAATGCAAGGGCTGTACTTCCTCACGCAGAACCTCTGATTCAGGAACTGATATGGTGGAGACCAGAAGTAGTTCATTCTCAGTGCGAATTTATGACATTTTCCTATGCGGCGAAAATTGCAAGAAAATGTAATTGCCCGCTGATACATACTTATCATACGGTGTATGAAGATTATATCCATTATCTGCCCGGAGGATTTTCCCAGTATAAGGCCGGAGCAAAATTAGAGAAGAAAGCTGTAGCATGCTTTTCCAGGATGGTGCTGGGAAAAACCAGTCAGGTTATCGTTCCAACCCAAAAGGTGGAGAATATACTGAAAAAATACGGGGTAGAGGAGCCGGTTGCCGTAATGCCTACAGGAATCGAACTTGGAAGGTTTAAGGAGAGGATTTCCAGGGAGGAAATAGACAGAAAGAAGAAAGAACTGGGGATCCCTCTGGAAAACAAGGTCCTGGTCAGCGTGGGAAGACTGGCAAAAGAGAAGAATCTGGAAGAACTGCTGGAATATTTTTCAAAACTTATTAAAGAAGGAGCAGGGAAAAATCTTACTTTTCTTATTGCAGGCGACGGACCCGACAGAGAAAATCTGGAAACACTGGCAAAGAAGCTGCAGATTACCGATCAGGTGATATTTACCGGGATGATTGCTCCTGAGGAGGTTGGCAGATATTATAAACTGGGGGATGTTTTTGTATGTGCCTCCAGCAGCGAGACCCAGGGGATCACTTATATTGAAGCTTTGGCCTGCGGACTTCCTGCCCTGTGCAGAAAAGACGAGTGTCTGGACCAGGTTGTCACAGACGGCTACAACGGCTTTCAATATGAAAATTACGAGTATTTTAAAATGCATTTAAACTATATCCTGGAGGATGAAGAGCGGAGACAGGAAATGTGTCACAGAGGACAGGAAATTTCCCAGCTGTATTCCACATGGAATTTCTGTACCGCTGCAGAAAGAATCTATAGAGAGACCATAGAGCGTCAGGAACGGTATCCGGAGACAGACGGAGAGAAAAGAACAGAAGGCGTCAGAGGCAGATGGAGAGTTTTTGCACATGCCTGGGCCAAAGGGATCATGAAGAGAGGAGCCTGATAAGATGAAGCGGATCAATATGTTGTCAAAAGCAGATATGGTCAAAGGCCAGGGAGTCCTTTCTGCCCATGATGAGCAGGTGGAACTTGCCAGAGAGGTGATGGAGAACAGGGCAGAGATACTGGAAAATGCAAAAGGATCCAGCGACATTACCCATTATCATTCTATAAATCCGGAATACTATCTTTCAACCTTCAGGCGAAGAAAACAGGGGGCATTAGTAGGATATGTACATTTTTTGCCGGAAACAGTGGAAAACAGTATTTCCCTTCCAAGATTTGCCAAGAATATTTTTTATAAGTATATGATTTCCTTTTATAAGAGAATGGATTATCTGGTAACAGTAAATCCTGTATTTATTGACAAACTGGAAGCCTATGGAATTCCAAGAGAAAAGATTACTTATATTCCCAATGTAGTATCAGAGAAAAACTTTTATCCTCTGGGAAAGGAAGAAAAGAGAAAAACAAGGGAAAGATACGGGATCCGGACGGAGGCCTTTATCGTGCTCTGCGCAGGACAGCTTCAGAAAAGAAAAGGGGTCTTTGACTTCCTGGATGTGGCAGAGAAAATGCCCCAATGTGAATTTGTATGGGCGGGGGGATTTTCGTTTGGAAAGATCTCTGAAGGATATGAAGAAATCAAAGCACGAATGGAACACCTTCCCTCAAATGTCAAGTTTCTGGGACTGGTAGACAGGGAAGAGATGAATCAGATCTATAATATGGCAGATGTGATGTTCCTTCCTTCTTATGAAGAACTGTTCCCCATGACGATTCTGGAGGCTATGAACTGCAGTCTTCCCATTCTGGTTAGAAATCTGGATATTTATCAGCCGATTTTGTTCGATTATGTTCTTAAAGGAAAAGATCAGAAGGAATTTGCGAAAATCCTGGAAAACCTGAAAGAAGATCCTGTGTTCTATCAGAAGAGTGCAGGACTGGCATTTATAGGACATGAATTCTACAGCCGGAAGCATGTGGGAGACATGTGGAAAAGTTTTTATGAAAGAGTTTTTCAGGAAGAACAGGAAAGAAAGAGAGCGGAAAAAACAGAGACGGCTGCAGACAGGAGTATGGTTTTATGGAAAAGCAAAAAACAGCAGTATATTTAAATTTATGTACCGTAGTGGGGCTGATTGCAATGGTTCTGTTTATCTGGTACGGGATCCGTACAGGGATTTTTGTTTCGGCGGAAGCTTTGGAAAAATTTCTGGGAAGATTCGGCCTGTGGGCGCCGGTATTTTTCGTTCTGATCCAATGTATTCAGGTAGTGATCCCTATCCTTCCGGGGGCTATCGGCTGTCTGGGAGGTGTCCTGATCTTTGGTCCCGTATGGGGATTTGTATATAATTACGTAGGTATCTCCATGGGCTCTATACTGGCTTTTCTTCTTTCTAAAAGATACGGAAAGTCCTTTGTCCAGAATATGATAGGGGAGAAAAATTATAAAAAGTATATCGGATGGCTGGATAAGGGAAACGCTTTTGACAAAGCGTTTGCCGCAGCGATTTTCTTTCCGGTAGCCCCGGATGATCTCCTGTGCTATATTGCAGGTCTGACGAAAATGAGCCTGAAGAAGTTTGCACTTATCATCATTTTGGGCAAACCGGGATCTATCTTCCTATACAGCCTGGGACTTACCAGCATAACTCAACTTTTACAATATCTCTTTTAAAATACGAAGAGGCGGCTGGATCTGTCGCATTAATCAAAGTTGAAAATATTTATACATTTTATTGCTCAGTCTGCGTCGTTTTGAGCCTCAGGTTTCAAAGCTATGCTCGACAAACTCGCATAAAACGTATAAATATTCCTCACATATGTTTAATGCAACAGCTCCCAGCCGCCTCTTTCATGTTTTCAAAAAATGATTAGATTTCTGTGAAAGAGAATCTTTCTTTCAGACCATTGGTTACAACATCGTAGACAATGGCACCGCTTTCTAATTCGGTCTTTTCGCAGGTAGCAGCTCTGCTGATGTGGGATTTCATGTATTCATCCAGATTATCTGTCTGGATCTCTGAGATATCAGAATCCATTTTTCCCCGGCACATATCGCTGATTTCATGGATCATTTCATAAGTTTTCATTATAGAAGGACCTCCTTTTCCGTTTGATAATGATTTGGCACAGAAATATTTTTGCTGTATTTATTTTACCATTATTTCAAAGAAATTGCCAGGGGGCTGTAAAAAATATGGAAATACAAAAATAGGTCTGGATTTTTTTGTCACTTTGTGAGAAAATGTCTTTGAATAAGGTGTCGTATGCGGCGCACTTTAAGTAATTTATACTTGAAAGGAGTTTTAAAATGATTTATTCACATGAAGTAGAAAAAATGTGTCCAGTAGCTCAGGGTGTAAACCACGGAGCAGCTCCAATCCCAGAAGAAGCAAAATGGGTAAAAGCAAAAGAAATCAAAGATATTTCCGGTTTGACACACGGTGTAGGCTGGTGTGCTCCTCAGCAGGGTGCATGTAAGCTGACTCTGAATGTAAAGGACGGAGTTATTCAGGAAGCATTAGTGGAAACACTGGGATGTTCAGGTATGACCCATTCAGCAGCTATGGCAGCAGAAATCCTGCCGGGCAGAACTATTCTGGAAGCTTTAAATACAGACCTTGTTTGCGATGCTATTAATACAGCTATGAGAGAATTATTCCTGCAGATCGTTTACGGACGTACACAGAGTGCATTCTCCGAAGACGGACTGCCCATCGGTGCCGGTCTGGAAGACTTAGGAAAAGGCCTCAGATCTCAGGTTGGTACAATGTACGGAACATTAAAGAAAGGTCCTCGTTACCTGGAAATGGCAGAAGGCTACGTTACAGGAATCGCATTAGACGAAGAAGACCAGATCATTGGTTATAAATTTGTAAACCTTGGCAAGTTCACAGATTTCGTTAAGAAAGGTGACGAGCCAAATGTAGCTTGGGAGAAAGCACAGGGCCAGTACGGACGTGTTGCTGACGCTGTTAAGATCATTGACCCAAGAGAAGAATAATGTGACAAAACGCAGCAAAAAGGTAAGGAATATAGGAGGATTTCATAATGGCTTTATTTGAATCATATGAAAGAAGAATTGATAAGATCAATCAGGTTTTAAATAGCTATGGTATCGCTTCCATCGAAGAAGCTGAGAAAATTACAAAAGACGCCGGATTAAACGTATACGACATGGTAAAAGGCATTCAGCCGATCTGCTTCGAGAACGCATGCTGGGCTTACATTACAGGTGCAGCTATCGCCATCAAGAAAGGCTGCAAGAGAGCTGCAGATGCAGCAGCCGCAATCGGTGAAGGACTTCAGGCTTTCTGTATCCCGGGATCTGTAGCAGATCAGCGTAAAGTAGGTCTGGGACATGGTAACTTAGGAAAGATGCTTCTGGAAGAGGACACAGACTGCTTCTGCTTCCTGGCAGGACATGAATCTTTCGCAGCAGCTGAAGGTGCTATCGGTATTGCTGAGAAAGCAAATAAAGTTCGTCAGAAACCACTGCGTGTTATCTTAAACGGTCTTGGAAAAGACGCTGCACAGATCATTGCACGTATCAATGGATTTACATATGTAGAGACAGAATATGACTACTACACAGGAGAACTGAAAGAAGTATTCCGTAAGGCATACTCTGACGGACCTCGTGCAAAAGTTAACTGCTACGGTGCAAACGATGTTCGTGAAGGTGTTGCTATCATGTGGAAGGAAGGCGTTGACGTTTCCATCACAGGTAACTCCACAAACCCCACACGTTTCCAGCATCCGGTTGCAGGTACTTACAAGAAAGAGTGCGTAGAAGCTGGAAAGAAATACTTCTCCGTTGCTTCCGGCGGCGGTACAGGACGTACACTGCACCCAGACAACATGGCAGCAGGTCCTGCTTCCTACGGTATGACAGATACTATGGGACGTATGCACTCTGACGCTCAGTTCGCAGGTTCTTCTTCTGTACCTGCACACGTTGAGATGATGGGTCTCATCGGCGCTGGAAACAACCCGATGGTTGGTATGACAGTAGCTGTTGCAGTTGCTATTGAGGAGGCTGCTAAGGCTGGAAAATTCTAAGTAACTATTTTTAAAAGATTAAAAGCAACAGGAGCGGCCTTTACGTAAAAAGGCAGCTCCTGTTATTAATTATAGGAAAGTCCTTCGGAGTCGTCTATAGGGTAAAGAGTCCTTCGAATAGGTGGAGGTAGAGCACAAATTATTCAATCTTTTTAAGAGTATAGAATAGTTTAAAAGAATCATGTTATTCTTGCTTTAGAGGCGATGAATATATGGCAGCAGGCAATGAAGCTATTTTGAGTAACGAAAAAAAATTTACAGTTTTTCAGTATGACCGATATGTGATTCGATTTAAAGCACCATATTCTCTTGAGCGATATACGAAAGTTAAGGAATGGAACCATGGTTACTTGGTCGTAATGGCAAAATATATACATAATGATAAAGAAGAGGAATACATTGATTTGGTTCCAATTTTGGAAAAATTATACTTTGACGCAGAGGCTTTTTAGCTCCAATTAAGAAAGTGAGGGTGGCAGATGACAGATGTGAGGAAAGTGGCAGATGAAGCCGATATGATTATCAATGGATATGCTTTTACACAGAGTGGAGAGAAATCCCGTGTTCTGAATCTGAGACATCCGGATAAAGCAACTGTATTTTCAAAAAATGGCGAAGTTTTAGAGTCAAGTATGGATGATATAGAAATACAGATTGTAAAGGAGTATTTGGAAAAGAACAGGAAATTTATGGAGGGATGTAATGCCGAAGTATTATGAATTTAAGGTTGCAGGATACATACAAGGATTTATAAAGCAAAATTATCGTGAACTGTATTTGAAATGGACAGAATATAGTACAGAAGGTTTCTATGAAAAATAACATAAAGAAGCGAATGCGAACATTTTTATGTATAAATTATAGAGTAAATTGCCCTTAGTATATAAGACCTGGTTGGCCTTTGTTTACTAAGGGCAATTTTGTGGCCTGAATTATCCGGAATAGTTCAAATACGTCTATCTGGAAATTATATAGTAGAATATGTTAGAATAGCAGTGGTATAAATAAAGCAGGAGAGGATTTATGACTGACGGAACGAGTATGTTGGGAAAAATCGTAAAAGTTACAGTTGACCGTCCAATGGGGAGCTTTCATCCGAAACACCAGAATCTATATTATCCCGTTAATTATGGTTATATAGAAGGAATTCCAGCCCCTGACGGGGAAGAACAGGATGTGTATATATTGGGTGTGGACCGGCCGGTGAAAGAATTTACAGGCAGGATTATAGCTGTAGTACGCCGGCTGGACGATGTAGAAGAAAAATGGGTGGCGGCTCCTGAGGATATGTGTTTTACCAGAGCACAGATACAGGAGCAGATATTTTTTCAGGAACAGTATTTCCGGTCGGAAATTATTTTACAGGATAAGAGAGAAAGGCAGGAATCAAATATGACAGAAATAAGAGAAAATCCGGCACGTCCGGAAGGAGAAATCGGAGAAAAGATGCTGAAAAGAATGAATAAGAGCCATGGCCCGCTGCGGAATTTTGGACTTTCACAGATTTCCTGGCGTCCTGATATGCGGATCCTGGATGTAGGCTGCGGCGGGGGAGCAACCATCTGGGAAATGCTGGAATTGTCTCAGGACAGTGTTATCGATGGGGTGGATTATTCAGAGGTCAGCGTGGCCCAGTCTCAGGAGCTGAACCGGGAATACCTGGGAAAACGATGCAATATCAGCCAGGGAGACGCAGCCGATCTGCCTTTTTCGGAGAATTCTTATGATCTGGCAACTGCAGTGGAGACAGTATATTTCTGGCCGGACCCTGAGAAAGCCTTCTCGGAGGTCCTGAGAGTGCTGAAACCATCGGGAATGTTTGCTGTGCTCAATGAAGGAAGCAATCCGGATCAGTGTGACTGGCCGAAAATTGACGGCTTTTTGCGCATATACCGTCCGTCTGAACTGAAGGTTTTAATGGAAAAAGCAGGTTTTGAAGAGATAAAAATATATCATGGAGAGGGACAGATGATCTGTGTTACCGGAAGGAAAAAGGGTGAGGAAAGATAATGGATCAGATTCTGTATCACTACTGTGGATTAGAGGCGTTTCTGAGTATTATTAAAAATTCCACTTTATGGCTTTCAGACATCCGCAAATCTAATGATTACTTAGAATGTGTATACTGCAGAGATAAGATAAATGAGAAGATAAGAGGGTTTTTGGAAGACGATAAAGAAGATTTGGAAGCCTGGAATTTCGGATATAATATAAATTCGGATCTGAGTATGGATATGATATCCTATGTTGCATGTTTCTCAGAAAATAAAGATCAATTAAGCCAGTGGAGAGGATATGCGGATAACGGTGCAGGCATTGCCGTGGGGTTTTCCAGAGAAAGCTTTGCAGACTTAAAGGAAGCTGCTCCATCTCATATCTCTTTCTGGAAAGTGATCTATGATGAAAAAGAGCAGGAAAAATTCATTGAAAGGATCGCCCGGGAAAGTATAAAAGCTATGGAAACCAAACCTGTGGCCCAGGTAGCAGCAGAGTTGAACCAGAATTACCGGCTTCAGTTTCCTGTGCTGAAAAATGCCAGCTTTGAAGAAGAAGCAGAATGGCGGATCATTTTTAATGACAGCTTCAGTAAAAGAAAAAGACATGTGGGAAAAAATATCTTATTTTCAGGAATACGATATACAGTAAGGGAAAAACGGCTGGTTTCCTATATTGAAATGGATTTCTCAAAGCTGAAACATAATGCCATAAAAGAAATCTGGATAGGACCTAAGGCAGAGGTGGAAATACAGGATATTATGCACCTTTTAGATGTATATGGATATTATGATGATGTAGAAAGTTATAATGAATTTGTGCCTATAAAGATTGCCCATTCTGCCAGTTCCTATAGATAGTCCTTGTTGAATTTTCCTGTGTTTTATAGTATATTAGTAGCACCGAGAAAAATACAATAGGAGAAAAGAAAGATGAAGAAAACAGCATTAGTCATCATGGCGGCAGGACTTGGCAGCCGTTTCGGAAAAGGTATCAAACAGCTTGCTAAAGTAGGACCTGCCGGCGAGATTATAATGGAGTATTCTATTCACGATGCGTTAGAGGCAGGATTCAATAAAGTAGTTTTCATTATTCGTAAAGATATTGAGAAGGAATTTAAAGAGATTATCGGAGACAAGATCGAAAAGATTACAGAAGTAGCCTATGTATATCAGGAATTGAAAGACCTTCCAGAAGGCTTTACCTGCCCGGAAGACAGGACAAAGCCATGGGGGACCGGTCAAGCCGTCTTGGCGGCCAAAAAGGCGGTTCAGGAGCCCTTCCTGGTGATCAATGCAGATGATTATTATGGAAAAGAAGCTTTCGGAAAGATCCATGACTATCTGGTGGAAGAAAAAGAAGATGGAGAAAAGATGGATATCTGCATGGCAGGCTTTATTCTGGAGAATACCTTAAGCGAAAACGGCGGGGTGACCAGAGGAGTCTGCACCTTAAGCACGGATCAGAAATTGTTAGGCGTTACAGAGACTTTCAACATTCAAAAGACGGAGAATGGACCGGCAGCAGTGGACGAAGAGACTGGAGAAAAGATTTATCTGGATGCGCAGACGCTGGTTTCTATGAATATGTGGGGATTTCAGCCGGAATTTATGGATGTACTGGAAAAAAATTTTGTAGAATTTTTGAAGGGTGTGGAGCCTCAGGATCTGAAAAAAGAATATCTTCTTCCGGGAGTTGTGGATCAGATGATCAAAGAGAACAGGGCGGAGGTTTCTGTGCTGAAAACTCATGATACCTGGTTTGGTGTTACCTATCAGGAAGATAAGGAAACGGTAATGAAGTCTTTTAAAGACCTGGAAGAAAAAGGAGTATACAAAAATCCTCTTTTCGCCTGAATCCGATAAAAAAGATTCAGACGTATGACTGAAAATTATAGAACTTTGAAATCTATTTGAAATATAGTAAAGGAGCCAGTTATGGGAAAATATTTTGGTACAGACGGCTTCCGCGGGGAAGCAAATGTAAATCTGACAGTAGAGCATGCTTTTAAGGTAGGACGTTTCCTGGGATGGTATTTTGGAAAAGATCATAAGGCTCAGATCGTTATCGGAAAAGATACCAGAAGAAGCAGCTACATGTTTGAGTATTCTTTGGTGGCAGGTCTCACTGCTTCCGGGGCCGATGTTTTTCTTCTTCATGTTACTACTACGCCCAGTGTTTCCTATGTGGTCCGGACAGAAAACTTTGACTGCGGCATTATGATTTCCGCCAGTCACAATCCTTTCTATGACAATGGCATTAAGATCATTAATGGAAACGGACAGAAGATGGAAGCTTCCGTAGAGGCCCAGATTGAGGCTTATATTGACGGGGAGATCCCGGAGCTTCCTCTGGCAAAGCGTGAGAATATCGGCCGTACAGTGGACTTTTCCGCAGGAAGAAACCGCTATATCGGCTATCTGATCTCTATTCCTACAAGAGCCTTTAAAAATGTACGGGTGGGATTGGACTGTGCCAATGGCAGTGCTTCTGCCATTGCAAAAAGTGTGTTTGACGCACTGGGGGCCAAGACTTATGTGATCCACAATGAGCCTGATGGAACCAATATCAATACCAACTGCGGTTCCACACATATTGAAGAACTGAAAAAATTTGTAAAAGAAAAACAGCTGGATGTAGGTTTTGCCTATGACGGCGATGCCGACAGATGTATCGCTGTAGATGACCAGGGAAATGAAGTGAACGGAGATCTGATCATGTATGTCTGCGGTAAATACATGAAGGAACAGGGGCAGCTGAATAACAATACGGTGGTTACAACGGTTATGTCCAATCTGGGACTTTACAAGGCTCTGGAGAGAGAAGGGATTGCTTACGAGCAGACAGCTGTTGGCGATAAGTATGTATGTGAAAATATGATGACAAACGGCCACTCTATCGGAGGAGAGCAGTCAGGCCATATTATTTTTTCAAAACATGCCACTACCGGAGACGGAATTCTGACTTCTCTTAAACTTATGGAGGTTATTATTGAAAAGAAAGTTCCTCTCAGTACTTTGACAAGAGAAGTGAAGATTTATCCGCAGGTACTGAAAAATGTAAGAGTACATGATAAAAAAGAAGCCAGGGAAAATCCCAAAGTGAAAGAAGCTATAGGAAAAGCGGAAGCCGCTCTCGGCGGCGACGGCAGGATTCTGGTAAGAGAAAGCGGGACAGAGCCGTTGATCCGGGTTATGGTGGAAGCGCCTACAGATCAGATCTGTGAAGAATATGTACAGCAGATAGTGGATATTATGGAAGCGGAACATCTGGTCCTGGACTAAAGAAACGGAGAGGTACAATTGAAGAAAAAGATCCTTGGGATAACAGGTATCCTGTTATGCCTGCTGGGAGGCTGCAGTAGCAGTCCCACTTCTTATGAGACAGGAAAAGAAAATTTAGAGCAGCAGAATTATACCCAGGCCATAGAAAATTTTCAGGATGCAGTGGAAGAAGATGACCATGTAACAGAGTCCTGGAGAGGCATTGGTGTTGCATGGACTGAGCAGGGGATATATGACAAGGCCCAGGAGGCCTTTGAAACAGCCTTGGGATTGGCCGGAGAATCAGACAGAGCCCTGCGGAAAGATCTGTATCTGTATCTGGCAGATGCCCAGTATCATCAGGGAGATTATCAGGGATGTATCGATACCTGTGATTCTCTGCTGAAGATCAGCAGAGAAAATGACGGATATTTCCTGAGAGGCAGCGCATATCTGCATTTAAAGGAATATAACCGGGCAGACAGAGATTTCGCTAAAGTTATTTCAGAATCAAAAGATTATGAGAATTATCTGGATGTTTATATGGCCTACCGAAACTGCGGTCTGAATGCAGATGGCAGCGAATATCTGGAGGAAGGACTTAAGATAGAGCCGGGTAATGGGGAGGACTATTACCACAGTGGAAGGATCTATTATTATCTGGAAGACTATGAGAATGCCAGGAAAGCTCTGGAGACTTCTGCCGATAAGGGATACGCTATGGCCAGGATATATCTGGGAAGAGTTTATCTGGCCATGGGAGAGACTGATAAAGCCAGAGAGACTTATGATCAATGCCTGAAAGAAAAAGAACTGGCGGCAGAGGCCTATAATGGTCTGGCCTACTGCGCCGCTTCAGAGGAAGACTATGAGACTGCACTGTCCTATATCCAGGAAGGTCTTGATCAGGGGGACCAGGAAGAACAGCAGGCTCTTCTCTTTAACCAGATCATTGTGTATGAAAAAATGACAGATTATGACACCGCCAGAGAGAAAGTCAGTGAATACCTGAAATTGTATCCGGCAGATGAAAATGCTATAAGAGAGAATTACTTTTTGGAGACAAGATAAAGGAGCTGCCTGGAAAGGAACTCTTAACAAAAAGAGGACTTTACCGGGCAGCTTTGTCTATATATCAGGAGTTTATATGGAGTTATATGAATTAAAAGAAGAAACAGAACGGGTGATCCTGGTAGGAGTAGCCACCAGAGAAAACGAGGATGTCCAGGAGTCTCTGGATGAACTGGAAGAGCTGGTAGAGACTGCAGGAGCCCAGACCGTAGGAAGAGTAGTACAGAGCCGCGAGGGGATTCATCCTGGTTATTATGTAGGCACAGGAAAACTGGAGGAAATTCAGATGGCAGTCCGGGGATTAGACGCCACCGGAATTGTCTGTGATGATGAGTTGTCTCCTTCCCAGATAAATAATCTGGAACGGGAATTAGAGTGCAAGGTCATGGACCGGACCGTGGTGATCCTGGATATTTTTGCCGCCAGAGCAAAGACCAGCGAAGGAAAGATACAGGTGGAACTGGCCCAGCTGCGCTACCGGGCCGCCAGACTTACAGGCCTTGGAACTTCTCTTTCCAGACTGGGAGGTGGGATTGGAACCAGAGGGCCAGGTGAGAAAAAGCTGGAAATGGACCGGCGACTGATCAAGACCAGGATATCCCAGTTGAAACGGGAACTGGAACAGGTAAAGCGTCACAGAGAGCTGTTGAGAGAAGGAAGGAAAAAAGACAATCTTCTCACAGGAGCCATTGTAGGATATACCAATGCAGGAAAATCCACACTGTTGAACACGTTGACTCATGCAGGTGTGCTGGAAGAGGACAAGCTGTTTGCCACTCTGGATCCCACTACCAGGATCCTGGAACTGCCGGGAAAACAGAAGATATATCTTACAGATACCGTAGGGTTTATCCGGAAACTACCTCATCATCTTATTGAGGCATTTAAGAGTACTCTGGAGGAAGCGAAGTACGCAGATGTGATTGTCCATGTGGTAGACGCTTCCAATCCACAGATGGATCAGCAGATGTATGTGGTATATGAGACACTGAAAGAGCTGGGAGTAAAGGATAAGAAAGTGGTGACACTGTTTAATAAACAGGATAAGATTTCCCAGGAAGATATTTTCCGGGATTTTCAGGCGGATTATGTCCTCAAGATTTCCGCACGGACTGGCCAGGGACTGGAAGATTTCAAAAAAGTTATGGAAAAGATACTTATAGAAAACCAGATTTATCTGGAAAGAAATTACAGCTATCAGGAAGCCGGAAAGATTCAGCTGATCAGAAAGTACGGACAGCTTCTGGAAGAAGAATATACCCCGGAAGGAATTTATGTAAAGGCCAGAGTTCCGGCAAATATTTACGGGCAAGTAGAAGAAGCAAAATCATAAAAAGAAAAAAACGATGAGGGGTGCGAATCTCATCGTTTTTTCCTTTATCAAAACTAAGACTTATTTCTGGTTGTTTTTGACTTCCATCATTTTCATAGCCCGGACCTTCAGCGGAAGACCAAACAGGGTAATGAAACCGTCTGCATCGTGATGATCGTACAGATCTCCGGTAGTGAAAGAAGCCAGGGATTCATTATACAGGCTATATGGAGAAGTAGTTCCTGCCTTGATGATATTGCCTTTGTACAGTTTCAATTTTACTTCACCAGTTACATATTTCTGAGTGGATTCCACAAAGGCCTGGATAGCTTCTCTTAATGGAGTGAACCACTTTCCTTCGTAAACTACCTGAGCCAGCTGGCTGCCCAGTTTTTTCTTTGTCTCCATTGTATCTCTGTCTAAAATCAGTTCTTCCAGCTGATCGTGAGCTTCCATCAGGATGGTCCCTCCGGGAGTTTCATAAACACCTCTGGATTTCATTCCCACTACACGATTTTCTACAATATCTATAATGCCGATGCCATTTTCACCGCCTAATCTGTTCAGCTCGGTGATGATTTCGGAAACTTTCATTGCTTTTCCATTTAAAGTTTTTGGAACACCGGCTTCAAATGTCATAGTGATCTCCGTTACTTTATCTGGGGCTTTCTGAGGCGTTACACTCAGCACCAGAAGATCGTCGTAATTAGGTTCCTGAGATGGATCTTCCAGTTCCAGTCCTTCATGGCTGATGTGCCACAGATTCCGGTCGCGGCTGTAGCTATGGCTGGCGTCAAAAGGAAGATCAATGCCATGGGCCTTACAGTAAGCAATCTCGTCTTCTCTGGACTGCATAGTCCATACATCGGTCATACGCCATGGAGCAATAATTTTAATATCCGGTGCCAGGGCTTTGATACCCAGCTCAAAACGGATCTGGTCGTTTCCTTTTCCTGTGGCGCCGTGGCAAATAGCAACAGCTCCTTCTTTTCTGGCAATCTCTACTAATTTCTTTGCGATTCCCGGACGGGCCATAGAGGTACCAAGAAGGTATTTATGCTCATATACGGCACCTGCCTGAACACAGGGCATAATATAGTCGTCGCAGAATTCATCTACGATATCTTCAATATATAATTTGGAAGCTCCGGACATTTTTGCTCTTTCATCCAGGCCGTCCAGCTCTGCACCCTGACCGCAGTTTACACAGCAGCAGATTACATCATAGTCAAAATTTTCTTTTAACCAGGGAATTAAAGCGGTAGTATCCAAACCGCCGGAATATGCTAAAACAACTTTTTCTTTCATAAGATGATCCTCCTGAATATGTAAAAATTCTACTTTATTGCTTCGTTACTATTGGTACTATACAACAATTATTATAATTATGCAATAGAAAAATTAAAAAAATTAAAATGGGGTGTAATGGTTAAGACGTATGGAATATCCTTATTTTCCCTGGAAACCAGCCAGGTATGATTTTCGGGCACATCCCAGTGCCTATTTATAGTAAATATATAGTGGAAGTTGCAGAAAAAGAGCGGAATCAGGATAAGGTTGTTCTTTGTAAATCCGGAAAAGCAGATTGAAAAACAGAAAAATTTCTCTTGCATATATATAAAACTAGATGTATAATTATTCAATATTTAAAGAAAATATGCATAATTTTTTCTTGCATGGGCAGAAGAACAGGAGTATGATGAACACAGACCACTGCCGGGAAAGAACTGCCGGCAGCAGATGAGAGAGAAAAGAGGTTAAGGACATGATAAAAGCGGGAATCATTGGAGCTACCGGTTATGCCGGAGGAGAGCTGGTGCGGATCCTTTTGGGACATAAAAATACAGAGATTAAATGGTACGGCTCCAGAAGCTATATTGATAAAAAATATTACGAAGTCTATCAGAATATGTTTGAGCTTGTGGATGATGTATGTCTGGATGATAATATGGCTCAGCTGGCAGATCAGGTAGATGTGATCTTTACTGCAACCCCTCAGGGGCTGTGCGCTTCTATGATCAATGAAGAGATACTTTCGAAAGTAAAAGTAATAGATCTCAGTGCAGACTTTCGTATAAAAGATGTAAAAATTTATGAAGAGTGGTATAAAATCCCTCACAAAGCCCCGGAATTTATACCTGAGGCAGTGTACGGGCTGTGCGAGATCAACCGGGAAGCAGTAAAGAAGGCAAGACTGGTGGCAAATCCAGGATGTTACACCACCTGCAGTATTCTGACCTGTTACCCTCTGGTAAAAGAGGGGATCATAGATCCAGATACGCTGATCATTGATGCCAAGTCCGGTACTTCAGGAGCAGGACGGGGAGCGAAGGTAGACAATCTTTTCTGTGAAGTAAATGAAAATATGAAGGCTTACAGTGTGGGAAATCACCGGCATACTCCTGAGATCGAAGAGCAACTGGGATATGCTGCGGGGAGAAAGCTGACTTTAAGTTTCACACCCCATCTGGTACCTATGAACCGGGGCATTCTGGCTACTGCTTATGCTTCGCTTACCAGACCTGTGACCTATGAAGAAGTGAAAGAAATTTACGATCAGTATTATAGAAAAGAAAAATTTGTCCGTGTACTGGATAAGGACATGTATCCTCAGACAAAATGGGTGGAAGGCAGCAATTTTGTAGATATTAATTTTAAGATAGATTCAAGGACAAACCGGATCATTATGATGGGCGCCATTGACAATCTGGTAAAAGGTGCTGCAGGACAGGCAGTGCAGAACATGAATTTGATGTTTGGAGAGGAAGAGGATGAGGGACTCAGGCTGGTGCCTCTGTTCCCCTGATAGGAAAAGGAGAAGTAAAGAGAATGAATGATAAAATAAAGGTGATAGACGGAGGCGTAACTGCAGCTGAGGGATTTCAGTCGGCAGGAATCGCAGCAGGAATAAAAAAAGGCGGCAAAAAGGATATGGCAATGATCTATAGTGAGAAGCCCTGTGTATGCGCCGGAACTTTTACAACCAATGTGGTAAAGGCGGCTCCGGTAAAATGGGATCAGAAAGTGGTTGCAGATTCGGCCTTTGCTCAGGCTGTGGTATGCAACAGCGGAATTGCCAACGCCTGCACAGGACAGGAAGGATATGGGTACTGCCAGGCCACGGCCAAAGCTGCAGGAAAGGCTCTGAATATTCCGGCTGAAAGTGTGCTGGTGGCCTCTACGGGAGTGATCGGCCAGCAGCTTCCTATGCCTGTTTTAGAGGAAGGGGTTAAAAATCTGGTACCTCTGCTTCTGGGAACAAGGGAAGCGGCGGCTTTGGCGGCGGAGGCGATTATGACCACAGACACGGTGAAGAAAGAAGCAGCCGTAGAAATTGAAATCTCCGGGAAAAAAGTAAGGATCGGAGGCATGTGCAAAGGTTCCGGAATGATCCATCCAAATATGTGTACCATGCTATCTTTTGTTGCCACAGATGTACAGATAGATAAGGCGCTGTTAAAAGAGGCATTAAAGGCAAGTGTACAGGATTCCTATAATATGGTCTCTGTAGACGGAGACACCTCTACCAACGATACCGTACTTCTCCTGGCTAACGGAATGGCGGATAATCCTGTGATTACAGAAAAAAATCAGGATTATGAGCTTTTCAAAGAGGCGTTAGACTATATAAATAAGACTTTGGCTCAGAAAATCGCCGGAGACGGAGAGGGAGCCACTGCTCTTTTTGAAGTGAAAGTGGTAGGAGCCCTGGATAAAGAACAGGCGGTAACACTTTCCAAGTCTGTGATTACCTCAAATCTGACGAAGGCTGCTATTTTCGGCCACGACGCCAACTGGGGCAGGATCTTGTGTGCAATGGGATATTCAGGGGCACAGTTTGACCCGGAGAAAGTGGATCTGTTTTTTGAGAGCAAAGCAGGAAAGATACAGATCATGAAGGACGGCGTGGGAACCGGTTACAGCGAGGAAGAGGCCACAAAAATCCTTTCCCAGGATAAGGTCACTGTAATTGCAGATATAAAAATGGGAGAGGCCACAGCTACTGCCTGGGGTTGTGATCTTACCTATGATTATGTGAAAATAAATGCGGATTACCGCTCGTAAGGGGGAAAAACAAATGGTTAAGCAGAAATATCTGGACAAGGCGGAGGTACTGATCGAAGCTCTTCCATATATACAGAGATTCAACAGAAAGATTATTGTGGTAAAGTACGGCGGAAGCGCCATGGTGGATGAACAGTTGAAGAAAACTGTGATTCAAGATGTAGTACTTCTGAAGCTGGTAGGATTTAAGCCGATCATTGTTCACGGAGGAGGCAAGGAGATCAGCCGCTGGGTCAGCAAAGTGGGAAAAGAACCTCAGTTCATCAACGGGCTGCGTGTGACAGACGGGGAGACCATGGAGCTGGCTGAGATGGTTTTGAACAAGGTGAACAAAGAGCTGGTTGCCCTGGTGGAATCTTTGGGGGTAAAGGCTGTAGGCGTCAGCGGAAAAGACGGCAATCTTCTGAAAGTGGAGAAAAAATATTCCAATGGACAGGATATCGGATTTGTGGGAAATATCACCGAAGTAAATCCAAAGATTCTTTCAGATCTTCTGGAAAAAGATTTTCTGCCTATTGTCTGTCCGGTGGGAATGGATGAAAATTACCAGACTTATAATATTAATGCAGATGACGCTGCCTGCGCTATCGCAAAACAGATGCATGCGGAAAAACTGGCGTTTCTTACCGATATAGAAGGTGTATACAGAGATCCCCAGGATCCCTCCACACTGATCTCCAAGCTTTTTGTAAAAGAAGCCAGAGATCTTATCGACAGCGGAAATGTAGGCGGCGGCATGATTCCCAAGCTCCAGAATTGTGTGGATGCTATTGAGGGTGGAGTTTCCAGAGTCCATATCCTGGACGGCAGGATCAAACATTGCCTGCTTCTGGAAATCTTTACAGATAAGGGTATCGGAACCGCAATCTTAAGAAAGGATGGAATACAGTATTATGACGTGCAGTAAAGAATATATGGACAGAGCTGAAAATGCAGTGCTTCACACTTATAACCGTTTTCCGGTAGTTCTAGACCGGGGAAAAGGTGTGCGCCTCTATGATCTGGAAGGCAAAGAATATCTGGATTTCGGTGCCGGCATTGCGGTTTTTGCTCTGGGCTACGGAAATAAAGCATACAATCAGGCCCTGAAGGATCAGATCGATAAGGCGATACATACCTCCAATTTGTTTTATAATGTTCCTATGGTGGAAGCGGCAGAAAAGCTTCTCAAGGCATCAGGGCTCAGCAAAGTTTTTTTTACCAACAGCGGTACTGAGGCCATTGAAGGAGCCATCAAGGCGGCCAGAAAATATGCCTGGCTGAAGGACAAGAGTACAGATCATGAGATCATTGCTATGCACCATTCCTTCCATGGAAGAAGCCTGGGGGCTTTGTCTGTAACGGGAAATGCCCATTACCAGGAACCTTTTAAACCTTTGATCGGGGGAATCCGGTTCGCAGATTTCAATAACCTTGATAGTGTGAAGGAACAGATCACCGAGAAGACCTGCGCCATTATCCTGGAGCCTGTTCAGGGAGAGGGAGGGATTTATCCTGCCAGCCGGGAATTTCTTCAAGGTCTTAGGAAACTCTGTGATGAAAAGGATATCCTGTTGATCCTGGATGAGATCCAATGCGGTATGGGAAGGACCGGAAGCATGTTCGCCTTCCAGTCTTATGACGTTATGCCGGACATCATGACCTGTGCCAAGGCTTTAGGCTGCGGTGTGCCGGTGGGGGCTTTTGTATTAAACGAAAAAACAGCCAAAAATTCCCTGGCACCGGGAGACCATGGAACCACATACGGAGGAAATCCACTGGCCTGCTGTGCAGTGAGCAAAGTCTTTGACCTTTTTGAAGAAGAAGAAATCCTGGAACATGTTCAGGAAACAGCCCCTTACCTGGAGAAAAAACTGGACAAACTGGTGGAAAAATATGATTTTCTTATAGAAAGAAGGGGAAAAGGTCTGATGCAGGGTCTGGTTGTCAGCGGCAGACCTGTGGGTGAGATCATAAATAGAGCTATTGAAAACGGTCTTTTTGTCCTTTCCGCAGGATCAGATGTATTGCGTTTTGTTCCACCTCTGATCATTACGAAAGCAGATATTGATGAAATGACGGAGAAGCTGGAAAAATCCTTTTAGTTTTTAGCTTGAGATATGGACTGAAGTTTTCTGATGCCGGAATGAAAATCCTTTTTATGGGGAAAATATATCAGAGAAAGGAGCTGCATTAATATTCCTGATATATGCTTAATGCAACAGCTTCTGTAAAGGTATTTTGGAACATAGGAGGAATAGGCTGTGTGGGGAATTTTGATCGCCCTTTTATCCGGTGCCCTGATGAGTATTCAGGGGGTGTTTAACACTGAGGTGACGAAACAGACCAGCTTGTGGGTGTCTACCGGCTGGGTGCAGTTTTCAGCGCTTCTGGTGTGTATCGGCGCCTGGCTTTTTACCGGCAGAGAGAGAATTGGGGAACTGACTATGGTAAACCACAGGTATCTGCTACTGGGAGGTGTCATAGGCGCTTTTATTACAGTGACGGTGATTCAGAGTATGTCTGCCCTTGGACCTGCCAGGTCAGCTATGCTTATTGTGGTATCTCAGCTTGCAGTGGCTTATATCATTGAACTTCTGGGGCTGTTTGGAGTGGAGAAGTCTCCCTTTGAATGGAGAAAACTGATCGGTATGGGGATTGCTATTGTGGGAATCGTAATTTTTAAATGGGAATAATGTACAAAAAACAGCTCTGAAAGGGAGCTGTTTTTTGGATTGCCGTTTTTTAAAGAAAATGCTATACTAAATTTACATTTCAAGAAATTGTTTCCGGCGTTTCAGCCATTGTTTCCAGATTAAGATTGCAGCAGACAGATCATGTGAGAACATCGAGGAAAATTCCAGGGGATTTTATAAGAACTTGAAAAATAGATATTGTAAAGCGACTATAAATTCGTTACAATAAATACAGTTCTACATACTGGACTGTTTCTGTCTGACTGAAACATGGGAGGTATGCAGAATGAACATAAAGAGTAAGTTTTTACCAATGATCTTTCTGGGTGCAATTATAGTTTTGAGTGCTTGCCAGGGAGAAAAGGAGGAGATTCTGATCGGCCGGGATGAGGCTCTTTCTCAGGAGATAGATCATGAGGAGGCTGAGGAACAGGAAGGATCGGAAGACTCTCCGGAAAAAGAGGGAGAAAAGACCGCTGATATAGAACCCGGTGAAAAGGTCCTTCCCAATGTCTGGGTGGATGTAAGCGGAGCTGTGAAAAACCCCGGAGTTTATGAACTGGCTGCAGATTCCAGAGTTTTTCAGGCCATAGAGGCTGCTGGAGGATTTACGGAAGAAGCAGATGTTCAGTGGCTGAATCAGGCAGAACCGGTATCTGACGGAGAAAAGATTCTGGTTTATACCAGAGAAGAGATTCAGGCATTGAAAGAACAGGGAGTTTTTTCTTCCTGGAAAAAACAGGAAACCGCAGATTCAGGGACTGGGGAACAGGAAAAAATTAACATTAATCAGGCCTCTTTGGAGGAACTTCAGGAGATACCTGGTATCGGGGAAGTCCGGGCCCAGGCAATCATTGATTACAGAGAAGAGGCCGGAGGCTTTGGGAGTATAGAAGATATTCAGCAGGTCTCCGGAATAAAAGGAAAGACCTTTGAAAAAATAGAAGCTTATATAACAGTAGAATAGGAGATAGCAGATGAGCAGAAGAGTGTTGGTAGTTGACGATGAAAAATTAATCGTAAAGGGTATCCGTTTCAGCCTTGAGCAGGATGACATGGAAGTGGACTGTGCCTATGACGGGGAGGAAGCTTTGGAGAAGGCCAGGACAAAGGAATATGATATGATACTTCTGGATATCATGCTCCCCAAGATGACAGGTCTTGAGGTATGCCAGCAGATCAGAGAATTCTCCAGCGTTCCTATTATCATGCTTACAGCCAAGGGTGAAGATATGGATAAAATTTTGGGCCTGGAATATGGAGCAGACGATTATATTACCAAGCCTTTCAATATTCTGGAAGTAAAGGCTAGGATCAAGGCAATTATGCGCCGGGCCAGCAAAGATGAAAAGAAAGAAAATACGGAAAAAGTTTTGGTAAGCGGTGATCTGAAACTGGATCTGGAGGGGAGAAGGGTTTTTATTGCAGATAAGGAGATAAATCTTACTGCCAAGGAATTTGATCTTCTTGAGCTTCTGGCAAAAAATCCCAACAAGGTATACAGCAGAGAGAATCTGCTGAACCTGGTGTGGGGATATGAATACCCGGGAGATGTCCGGACAGTAGATGTACATATCCGCCGTCTGAGAGAGAAGATCGAGACAGTGCCCAGCGATCCCAAATATGTTCATACCAAGTGGGGAATCGGATATTACTTTCAGGGATAGAAATCCATCAACGAGCGAAAACCCGCCAGGAGTGTTTCCGCTCGTTTTTTCCTGTTAAGAAAGGGACTTCCGGAGATTTTTGGAAGTGACTCCTGGATAGAAAGTAGGAACAGAGCCAATGCAGATAAAATCGAAACTGTCATTTTTTAAAAGCCTCAGATTCCGGATCATGATCATTATGATTATAATCGGTATTATTCCCGGCTTTATTGTGGAGGGAATGCTTATCAGTTCCTATGAGGAACGGGCTGTGGAACTGAGACAGATCAATGTAAGAAATCAGTGTGACATTCTGGGAAACCAGCTGATGAAGGAAGGGTATCTCCAACAGAAAACAGAGGTCATAGACAGTGAACTGGCTATGATCTCATCTGTCTTCAGCGCCAGAGTCCTGATCATAAACAGAAACGGAAGGATCATAGAAGATACCTATGATATCGATGAAGGAAAATATGCTTTTTCCGAAGAAGTGATCCAGTGCTTTGAAGGAGTGAATACCAGCTACTATGATAGAGAGAATACTTATATAGAACAGACTATCCCTCTGACGAACCAGGAATCTGAGCAGATTGACGGCGTGATGCTGATCAGTGCTTCTACTTCCGAGATCCATGATACTATAGAGATCCTGGCTCACAGGGGAAATCTTCTTATGCTGATCATCAGTATTTTGGTAATTTTCCTAAGTTTTATCATATCCAAGATTCTGGTAAAACCATTCTCCAGAGTGAGCAAAGCTATTGAGGAACTGACAGATGGGTATCTGGACGAAGAAATTTCTGTTACCGATTATACGGAAACAGAGATGATCACCAATGTATTTAACAAACTGCTGAAACGTATGAAAATCCTGGACGATTCCAGACAGGAGTTCGTGGCCAATGTGTCTCATGAACTGAAAACACCCATGACTTCCATCAAGGTCCTGGCGGATTCTCTGGCAGGTCAGGATGATGTTCCGGCGGAGTTGTATAAAGAGTTTATGCAGGATATTACGGTGGAGATCGACCGGGAAAATAAGATCATTACAGACCTTCTGGCACTGGTAAAGATGGATAAAAAAGCTTCAGATCTGAATATTCAGAAAGTGAGTATCAACGAGCTGCTGGAGAATATACTTAAACGGCTGAAACCCATTGCGGATAAAAAGCGGGTGGAACTGGTCCTGGAGAGTTTCCGACCGGTGGTGGCGGAGATCGATGAGGTAAAGCTGAGCCTGGCCTTTTCAAATTTGGTGGAAAATGGTATTAAGTATAATGTGGAAGATGGATGGGTACATGTGACCCTGAACGCAGACCATAAGTACTTTTACGTAACGGTATCTGACTCGGGAATCGGTATTCCAAAAGAATCTATTGATAAGATTTTTGAGAGGTTCTACCGGGTAGACAAATCTCATTCCCGGGAGATTGGAGGAACCGGCCTGGGACTGGCAATCACCAGAAATGCTATTGTCATGCACAGAGGAGCCATAAAAGTAAAAAGCGAAGAACATCAGGGAACTACATTTTCCGTAAGAATCCCTTTGAATTATATTGCATAGGGGGTATTGACGTGAAGAAATTCAGAAAAATGCTGGCGTTTTTATTAGTGGTCACTCTATCTTTATCGGCTCTGGCAGGGTGCCAAAGTCAACAGGAGGAAGAGGTGACAAAATACTCCATGTATTACCTGGCACTGTCAAAGACAAAACTGGAAACGGTACCTTATGAACCCTCGGCGGAAGATACGGAGACTATGATCCAGGAAATCTATCAGAAACTTTCGGAACCTTCTGACTCAGAGGAATATCTCAGGCTGCTCCCTGACGGGGTGCTGATGAAAAATTATTCCTTTGAAGGGCAGACAGTAACACTGAATTTTGATGAAGAGTACAAAAAGATGAATAATGCCAGGGAGATTTTAGTAAGGACGGGAATGGTCCTGGCTTTTACTCAGATTCCGGGAGTTTCGTATGTGGAGTTTCAGGAAAACGGAGATCCCATGACCGATTCCGACGGCAAAGAGCTGGGTACAATGGAAAGAAGCAGCTTTGTGGAAAATGAAGGGAAAAATATCAATTCCTATATGTTTGCAGATCTGAACCTGTATTTTGCAAATGAAAACGGTGACCATCTGGTAAAAGAGACCAGAAGGATCCATTACAGCAGTAATGTCCCTTTGGAAAGAGTCATTATCGAAAAGCTTTTGGAAGGACCAAAATCCGATGGTATGCTGCCTACCCTGTCCTCTAATACCAGGATTCTGGGAGTTTCTATTGTGGAAGGGATCTGTTACGTGAATCTGGACAAAAGCTTTCTGACTGAGACTATGAGCGTCCAGCAGGAACTTCCTATCTATTCTATCGTAGACTCCTTAACGGATGCCTGCAAGATCCATGGGGTTCAGATTTCTGTAGAGGGAGATACCAAAGTGACTTTCAGAGAAAGTATGGAGCTGGATCAGGTCTACCAGGCGGATTACAGTTATCTGGAGACCGAGGATGAGAGTTAAGAGACCCCTTTGCGCTGCCGCCGTCATCTGGGCGGCAGCAATATGGTTGCTGGGGAAGGCAGGAATTCCTTTCTTTTCCTGCGAATCTCCTGAGCTTCCGGGGGGAGTCAAAGATGAGAATGTCCTGGTTACAGGTATCGTCTATCAAAAAGATATCTACGAGACAATTACAAATCTGTATCTGAAAAAAGCAAATCTGATCATTCTGAAAAAAGAATATCCCATAGATAACATTAAGCTCACAATTGAAAATGAAATACTGACTGACTCCGCAGAACAGGGAGATATGGCTGTCGTCTGGGGAAAAGTGGAAGAAATTCCGAAAGCCGCAAATCCGGGACAGTTTGACGAAAAAATTTACCATTATGCCAGAAAGGTAAAATGGTATATGGATGGAGAAGAATTTCAGGTCCTTCAGAAAGAAACAGACCCGGTCCTGGCAGTTCAGGGGAGGATCAAAGAAAGACTTGTCCGGGGGATCCAAAAAGCCTTTGGCAATGAAAAAGGCGGGATCATGGAAGCTATGATGCTGGGAGAAAAGGGGAATTTGGGCCAGGAAAATAAACTGTTGTTTCAGATCATGGGGATCTCACATATTCTTGCTATATCTGGAACTCATCTTTCTATTTTGGGATGGGGATTTTATAAAGTATTGATAAAATGCCGTCTTCCCATAAAATTTTCGGGGATCTTTGCATCTGCTGCCATGGTGTTTTATGGAGGGCTGACTGGAAACCAGGCAGCAGCTGTGCGGGCAGTAATCATGTTTGGGGTTTCTGCCGGAGCTCTTTTGGAAAAGCGTACTTATGACTTTCTTTCGGCTCTTTCTTTATCGGCAATTCTGATCCTGGCAGAATCTCCTCTGTATTTGTACGACAGCAGTTTTCTCCTTTCCTTCGGGGCAGTACTGGGGCTGGCGGCGGTCCATCCTGTTCTTTTTCCGCCGAAAAGGAAAAGAAACAGCAGGAAACTGACAGGAAGAATCGTATCAGGATTAGAACAGGGAGTCTGCTCCAGCATTTCTGTATGGAGTATTCTGCTTCCCATTACGATGTATTTTTTCTGTGAACTTTCTGTCTGGGGCTTTTTAGTAAACCTTCTTATATTGCCTACGGTGGGAATTCTGCTGATTTCCGGATTGGCAGGGGGTGTTCTGGGACTATTTCCGGCAGTGCTTCCGGGTCAGATAGGGGCCATACCGGGAAGTGTTCTTTTAGAGTGTTATATTCGGGGAGGAAAATTTCTTCAAGAACTGCCGGTTTTTCTGTGGATAACAGGAAGACCCCAATTGTGGCAGTGCGGGGAATACTATGGGATCCTTGCCTTGCTCTTATGGATAAAAGGTAAGATTCAAAAGCAGGATCCTGGAAAGAAAAAAATTCTTTTGAAAAAAGAATATATCAAAAAGTGGTTTCCAGCCGGATCATTGGCTGCAGTGGGACTGGGCCTCTTTCTTTTATTTTCCCGTCCCTTGGAAGGAAGTCTGAAGGTCACTTTTTTAGATGTAGGACAGGGAGACTGTGCATGTATACAGCAGGAACCTGGCAGATGCTACTTGATAGACGGAGGGAGCAGCTCGATTTCTAAAGCCGGACAATACAGAATCCTCCCCTTTTTAAGGGAACAGGGGATTAGGCGGATCGATGGGATCTTTGTATCTCATATGGATGAAGACCATGTTAATGGGATTATGGAACTGTTGGAAATGAGCAGAGACAGGAGAACAGGACTGAAGATAGACAGGCTCTTTCTCTCAGAGTGTAAAGAGACAGAGGAACAGAGAGAAAAGCTGGAAAGGGCCGGGAAGGAGACAGAGTGCCGGATTTTTTATATTAAAAAGGGCAGTGTTGTAAAGAACGGAAATTTAAAAATCACCTGTCTTTCTCCGGAAAAAGAAAATATGGAGAGCAATGAGGGATCCCAGGTTCTTCTGGCAGAAGCAGAAGGATTCTCTTTTCTGTTTACAGGTGATATTGAGGGAATGGGTGAGCGGCAGCTTTTGTCTGCATGCAGAGAAAGGGGGATTACCTGCGATATCCTAAAAGTGGCTCACCATGGATCAAAAAACTCAACTTCAGAAGAACTTCTGAATGTGATCCGGCCTGAAGCTGCTGTTATTTCCTGCGGCGAAGATAATTTATATGGACATCCTCATGAAGTATTACTGAGAAGGCTGGAAAGCAGAAAAATCAGGATCTTTCAGACAAAAAATACAGGGGCTGTTTCTGTGGTGTTGAAGAAAGAAAAAATCCAGGTCTCTTTTCAGCTTGGAAAATCCATGATAGAATAGGACAGGAAAAACCTGAAAGGGAGCGCATGATGAAAAATTTACAGGAAGATATTAAAAATCAGAATTTTAAAAAGGTGTATCTCCTCTGGGGAGAAGAAAAATATCTTTTGCAGCAGTATAGAAATAAGCTGGAGAAAGCTCTGGTTCCGGAAGGGGACACTATGAATTTTTCACTTTTTCAGGGAAAAAAGACAGAACCCAGAGAAGTGATCGAGTTGGCAGAAACTATGCCCTTTTTTGCAGACAAAAGAGTGATTTTTCTGGAGGATACAGGATTCTTTAAAAACCAATGCCAGGATCTCCCTGAATATATGGCGGAACTGCCGGATTATCTATGTATGGTTTTTCTGGAAGATCAGGTAGATAAGCGCAGCCGTATGTACAAGGCTGTAAAAAAATATGGAAGTATTGTGGAATTCGGCCAGCAGGATTCCAGAACTCTTATGCGATGGATACTGGGAATTCTGAAAAGAGAAGGAAAAAAGATCACCCAGAGGGATATGGAACTGTTTCTGGAGATGACAGGAACGGATATGGGAAATATAGAGAATGAGCTGGAAAAGCTTTTGAGCTATACCATGGGAAGAGAAGTAATCTCCGGAGAAGATATCCGGTCAGTCTGCACCAGCCAGATTTCCAATCATATTTTTGATATGCTCCGGGCTGTTACTGAAAAAAAGCAGAAAAAGGCTTTGAATCTGTACTATGACCTTCTCGCACTGAAAGAGCCTCCCATGCGTATTTTATTTCTTCTGGCAAGACAGTTTAATCTGATATGGCAGGTGAAGGAACTGGAGAAGGAAGGATATGATCAGAGCAGGATCGCCAAAAGAACAGGACTGCAGCCTTTTGTGGTACGGAATTACAGTTCCTATGGAAGGCGGTACCGGGAAGAAGAACTGGAAGCGATCGTTCAGGAGTGCGTAGATACGGAAGAAAAGGTAAAGACCGGACGGATCACAGATACCCTCAGTGTGGAACTGCTTCTGATTAAATTCAGTAGCTGAAAAAAGAGCCTTCTGGCCGATGACGGACAGCCAGAAGGCTCTTTTTTTTATAGTCTATAAAAAATTAGTTAAGTGTGTTTACGGCTTTTGCTAAGCGGGAAACTTTTCTTGCAGCATTATTTTTGTGATAAACGCCTTTTGTAGCAGCCTTGTCAATTGTTGAAATTGCGTTCTTTAATGCAGCAGAAGCAGCTTCTTTATCCTTTGCAGCAACAGCAGCCTCTACTTTTTTGATAGAAGTTTTTACTGCTGATCTGATGGATTTATTTCTCTCAGCTTTTGTTCTGTTTACTAAGATTCTTTTCTTTGCAGATTTAATGTTAGCCAAAGTGTACACCTCCAAATGTGATCATTCAATTTATTTATTATATACCTATATTTTTATCGGAGAAGACACGGAATACTCCGATATCACATGCTTTTTCATTCTAGTGTATTTGGAGAGAAATGTCAATACATAAAATCTTTGAAATTGCAAAAAATATGGAAAAACAGGCATAGAAAGGATGTTTGTCATGGCAATGGGAAGAATTCATACAGACCTGGCATTGGAGACAAAGGAAAAATTTGAAGAGGACAATGTGGAGATCAGAGGAGTGGAGATCCAGGAGGATTATGATGAGAAAAAGGATATCCGGACGACTGTGGTAAAGATCAAAACAGAAAACGGAGCCAGAGCTATGGGGAGATCTCAGGGAGTTTATATTACGCTGGAAGCCCCTAATATGTCTGTACCGGATGAGGATTACCACAGAGAGATATCCAAAGAGATCTCCAGACATGTAAAAGCCCTCCTTCCGGATAAGAAGGATCTCAGCGTGTTGGTAGTAGGCCTGGGAAACAGGGAAGTCACACCAGATGCTTTAGGACCTGAGGTAGTGGCGAATCTCCGCATTACCAGACACATCATTAATGAATACGGGATCCAGGGAATGGGAGAGGAACATGCCCACAGTGTAAGCGGACTGGCACCGGGAGTTATGGCCCAGACAGGAATGGAAACTATGGAGATTATCAGAGGAGTGATGGAAGAGACCCGGCCGGATGTGATCATAGCCATTGACGCCCTTGCAGCCAGAAGTATCCGGAGACTGAACCGGACGATTCAGATCACAGATACAGGGATCAATCCAGGCTCCGGTGTAGGTAATCACAGAACAGGCCTAAACAGAGAAACTTTGGGAACTAAAGTGATTGGGATCGGCGTTCCCACAGTGGTAGACGGGGCAACCATCGTCCATGACGCCATGGCTCATCTTCTTGATACACTGGAAGAGGCTGAAAAGAAAGAATTTCTGGAGGAAATGATCGCCCCGTCTCTCCACAGCATGTTTGTTACGCCTAAAGATGTAGACGAAACAATAAAACGTCTGGCGTATACGATTTCGGAAGGCCTGAATATGACCTTTACCCAGAGAAAGGCATAAATGAAAAGGATTGTCTCATATATAGATATGAGGTGATTGGGTGAAGAAAAAAGATGCTGCAAAAGCCGTTTCTGCTGTAATATGGATAGGTATGCTGGCTTTAGCCGGATATATTGTGATAAAAGGACTTTCTCTGGATAAGGAAGTTGTTGAAAAAATCATGTATAACATACAGCAGCAGGCAGTAGAAACCTATCTTCCGGCCGTGACCAGATCGGACCGGAAAAATGACTCTTTTGCCTTCTGGCTCCTGGAAAAAACCAAAGATCAGCTTCCGGGACTGGACACGGATGAACAAGATGTGCAGGCGAAGGAGGATGTAACTACCAGTGCCAGGATTGTGGAGGAAAACCAGGAATTTCTGAAACAGCGGCTTACTGAAGAAAATCAGGAGGCGGGACCAGATGAGGAAGGTCTGGAGATCACCGGCGGAGACACTCAAAAGGATCAGAATAAAGAAACTGAGGAAGAGCAAGAGGAAATCCCAGAAACCGGAGAAGAGGAGTCAAAAAGCGCAGCGGTTGCTCGGGAACGGGTGCCGGTGACGGACATTTCTATGGAGCAGCTGCAGGACTTTAATTTTGTCCTCAGTAATTTTTATACGGTGGACAGCACCACTAGTATTACCAGCGACCAGCTTAATGCTCCGGAACTGTTACAGATGGATCTCAGAATGAAGACAGGCAATGATCAGCCTCAGATCCTGATCTACCATACCCATTCTCAGGAAGAATTTATCGATTCAGTTCCGGGAGACGCCTCTACTACGATAGTAGGAGTGGGGGATTATCTGACGAAAATCCTGAAAGAAAACTATGGCTATAACGTACTCCATGTAACAGATACTTTCGATATTGTAGACGGAAAGCTGGACAGAAACCAGGCTTATAATTATGCTCAGGAACGTATCAGTCAGGTTCTGGAGGAGAATCCCAGCATAGAAGTGATCATTGATCTCCACAGGGATGGAGTGGCGGACAATCAGCGTCTGGTGACGGAGGTGGACGGAAAACAGACGGCTAAGGTCATGTTTTTTAATGGCCTGAGCAGGACAAAGCAAAACGGAGAGATCAGCTATCTGCCAAATCCATATATCCAGGATAATCTGGCCTTTTCCCTCCAGATGATGCTGGCCTGTGAAAAGTATTATCCAGATTTTGCCAGGACTATTTACCTCAGGGGGTACCGGTATAATCTCCATTTGCGCCCAAAGACTCTTCTGGTAGAGTGCGGAGCTCAGACCAATACAGTAGAGGAAGAAATGAATGCCATGGAGCCTCTGGCAGATGTGTTGAATAAGGTTTTGACGGGGACGTGATAATGATTTATGTTGCCATCAGCGTCGAAAAATGCTATAGTTTATTACAGACTTGTGCAGAAATTAATAGTTTTGTAAAAAAGAGCGTTTGTGAGGGAGATATAATTGGAATGAATAATTTGATACTTGGATCCTCTGGATTTATAGGAAGAAATTTGAGGAAAAAGCTGGAGCAAAGGAAAGAAAGCGTAACTCTCTTTGATAGATTTATTGACGAGGATACACGGGCATTATATAAAAATCGCTGCTTTTGCGGAGAGTTTTCCGAAACTACGAAGTTTGACGAGATCCTGGAGGGCGTGGATAGAGTTTATCATTTGATTTCAACGACGATCCCTTCGTCGAACATTCCTATTGTTGATGAGATCCGGCAGAATATAAATCCTACCATTCAATTACTGGAAAGCTGTGTCAGAAACCATGTTAAGGATATTATTTTTGTTTCTTCTGGCGGCACGGTTTATGGAAAAACGCGTATGGTGCCCTTTAGAGAGGAAGATGAAACAGATCCTATCTGTTCGTATGGAATTCAGAAACTGATGATTGAAAAGTATTTGTATTTATATCATCATCTTTATGGCCTTCACTACAAGGTGGTCCGTCTGGCAAATCCCTATGGCCCCGGACAAAATCCTAATGGCATTCAGGGCGCAGTTACTACTTTTACATATAAAGCAGTTGCTGATGACTTAATCAAAATTTATGGGAATGGCAAGGTAGTAAGGGACTATATATATATTGATGACGCAATAGAGGGCATTCTTAACATTGCAGACAATAAAAAATATGATGTGGTAAATCTAGGCTGCGGACAAGGCTATGATTTAATAAAAGTTATTCAGACTCTGGAAGACATCCTGGATAAAAAGCTTCACGTAGAATATTCTCCGGGAAGAAAAGTGGATGTCCCATTTAATGTGTTAAATATTGACAGATACAATGAGATCAGTCCACATCATCGCTTTGACACCCTTGAAGAAGGAATCAGAAAATTAATTGCTTATATAATGGAGAATAAATAAAATGAAAAAAATATTAGTGACGGCTTCTACATTTCCTAGATATATGCAGGACACAGAACCCCGGTTTATATATGATCTGTGTAAAGAGTATACGAAATATTATGATGTAACCGTTTTGGTACCAGCGGCTCCGGGGGCTTTGGATTATGAAGAAATGGAAGGCATGCATGTAGTCAGATATCATTACTTTCCGATACATAAATGGGAGACCTTATGCTATCCGGGAGCAATCGTACCAAGAATAAAGGAGAAAAAGATAAGAGGCTTCCTTGTGCCGTTTTTATTCCTGGCTCTGTATCGAAACCTGAAAAAATGGAATCGTAAGGTAGATGCTATCCATGCAAACTGGCTTATTCCTCAGGGAATCATACAGGGAATATTTGGAGCCCCGTATATTCTAACAGGACTTGGAGGCGATGTGACTTCTCTCAATGGAAGTTTTATAAGAAAGTTAAAGAAAAACGCAGTTGATAAGGCAAAATCGATCACGGTAGTTTCAGAGGACCTGAAAAAAAGCCTGGAGAAAAATTATCAGGCACAGAATGTTCAGGTAATTCCAATGGGCTGCAGCCTTGAAAAGTTCTCTCCAGCTAATAAAATCGAGAATTTTTTCTCTCAGAAAGACAAAAAGGTTATTCTCTTTGTGGGACGTCTGGTTGAGAAAAAGGGAGCCAGATATATTATTGAGGCAATGAGAAAAGTAGAGGCTAAGCTTATTATTGTAGGAGATGGGCCGGAGCGGCAGCAGCTTGAACAACTTGCAAAGGAGACAAAAGCGGACATTGAGTTTGTAGGTCCTAAAAATAAACAAGAGTTAGCGAAAATGTACGCATCCTGTGATGTTTTTTGTATTCCCTCGGTGGTGGCAAAAGACGGAGACAAAGAAGGCCTTCCGGTGGCTCTTATAGAAGCTATGGCATCAGGCGCACCGGTAGTGGGAACCCATGTAGGAGGAATAGGAGAAATACTGGCAGACGGTGAAAATGGATATGTTGTCAGAGAAAAGGATAGCGAAGACCTGGCAGATAAGTTAAATCAGATTTTGAAGAATGATGATTTAAGGAACCAAATGAAGAAAAATGCAAGAAGAAAAGCAGAAAAATACGATTTTATCAAGATAGGGCTGCGCTATAAGGCTATATTAGATAATATCATAGAGGGAAAAAATGTATAAAGGTATTGTATTTAACGTGATTTCCAGTTTGTTATTTGTAGGTTCCAGTTACCTGATGCACTTTGTATTAGGGTATCGGATGTCTCCGGAGCAATATGGTATTATGGGAAGTATTATAACCATTCTGGATTTTGAATATCTTTTTTTAAATAACGGTGTCAGACAGTCAATTTCTAAAGAAATATCTAAAAACAAGTATGTACTTCATGATCTGATTGTGAAATGTTTACTCTTTCAGCTATTGCTGATAGGCATACTTTTTTCGATAAATTTTTTTGGTACAGAATTTTTTTGCCAGATTTTAGGGGACAGGGCTTTTGATAAATATATCAAAATTGCTGCGTTTATTATCCCGTTTAATGGATTATACGTAATTACTTTAGGGGTAAATGAAGGGTTTCAGAAATTTACTTCAAGTGCACTGATTGGAATCGTTTATGCGGCGGGCAAGCTTTGCGTTATACCTTTCGTATTGTTCCTGTTTGCTGATCCTATTATGGGAACGGAAATGGGGCTAATGACAGCCATTGCACTTGCTTTGCTGACAGGTATAATCACATTGCTTTATAACAGAAAATCATTTAAAAGCACAGGGACAGAAAAGATAGACATAAAATATTATGCCAAAAATACATTGAATTTCTCCTTGTTCTTTATTATCGTATCGGTGGTACTCAGTATAGATACCTTGATTGTAAAGGCGGTATCCTCTGACGATGACATGGCAGGCTTTTATACGGGAGCCGTAAATTTTGCTAAAGTCTCCTATTTTATCCTGTCAGCATTTTTTACTATTATTCTGCCGATTATAACATATTATTATGAAAAAAAAGAATATGACTGTGCAGAAAATACTATAAAAAATTTTAATACGATTATTATTGCATTAGTAGTCCCTATTACAGTCATCATTTCAGCAACAAGCAGGGAATTGCTTACCACTTTTTATAACAGCGGCTATATTGTAGCAGGCCCGGCATTGACTCTGCTGAGCTGGTCTCATCTGTTTATGGGAGTTACTGTACTATATAATATGATAATTGCAGCAGTAGGAAAGAAAAAATTCTCCAGCGTTTTGGCATTGTGCATTTTGGCAGTAAACATTCCGCTGACTATTATTATGACGGAACATTTTGGAATTACTGGAACAGCCTTTGCCAGTATTGCATGTACATTTATCGCTGTGATCGTTTCCATAGCTTATGCAAAAAGGAGCCTGAAGGCGATATTTGAAAAAATTCATCTGAAAATAATGGGTATGAACATTCTGCTGTGGGTCATTTTGGAATTGATTGGCAGAAGTATTAATTTCCGCAACATTATTTTTCTGGGTATCTTTTATGTCGTTGTTTATGCATTGTATGTTTTTATTCTTCACATTATACATTTTATTGATTTCCGTCAGATCATCCGTCTGTTCAGTACGAAACGTTAAGGGTGTTGATTGAAAAAAGAAAGTTTTTGTGATAGAATATATCGATAATTAAAGTATACTTGATAAAAGCATTACAAAGGAGTAGAAGGAATGAAACTGATTATTCAGATTCCCTGCTATAATGAGGCAGAGACTTTAGAAATTGCTTTAAATGATCTCCCAAAACATATTGACGGTATAGATGAAATTGAATATTTGATCATTAATGATGGAAGCCATGATAATACTGTCGAGGTGGCAAAGAAGTGGGGAGTCCATTATGTCGTAAATTTTAAATCGAACCGGGGACTTGCCAGAGGATTTATGGCTGGGTTAGATGCCTGTCTCAGACAGGGAGCGGATATCATTGTCAATACAGATGCGGACAATCAGTATTGTGGAGCTGATATTGAAAAATTAGTAAGACCTATCTTAAATGGGGAGTATGATATTGTAATAGGTGAGAGACCTATTGATCAAACTGCACATTTTTCTCCTTTGAAAAAGAAATTACAGCATATAGGAAGCTGGACAGTACGTGTCGCTTCTAAAACAACAATACCAGATGCGCCCAGCGGCTTCAGGGCTTACAGCCGACAGGCGGCATTAAGGATGAACGTTGTAAATGAGTATACCTATACATTAGAAACAATCGTGCAGGCCGGGCGGAATAAGATGGCTATAACTTCAGTGCCTATCAGGACTAACCCAGAATTAAGAAAATCCAGATTGTTTAACAGTATGTTTGGCTATATAAAGAAATCTGTTTTAACTATAGTCCGTGCGTTTATGATGTATAAACCATTGAGATTTTTTTCAATTATAGGGGGTATTGTATTTGGGCTGGGACTAATCCTGGGAATCCGTTTTTTAGTATATATGCTAGGAGGCAACAGTCAAGGACACATTCAATCATTAATATTGGCCAGTACACTGATGATATTGGGATTTCAAACATTTATTTCAGGCCTGCTGGCGGATTTGATTGCATCGAATAGAAAAATTTTAGAAGATACACAGGAAAGGGTCAGACGTCTGGATTACATTATAGATAAGAAAAAATCGGATGAATAGCCGGAGTATTGACTTAATGATTCATATGAATAATGAGAAAATCCGTCTTTTTATGGCGGATTTTCTTTCAGATAAAAATATTGAGGAGAGGAAAGTGGATAAAAAATTATTACATTTTATTAAAAAATATGGATTATTCTTTTTTGCCGGCACTATTGCAATTCTTTTTCTTTACTCGGAGATTATTTTTGGCGGATATGACTTCTCTTTTACAAATCTTATGTATCAATTATCACCATGGAACAGTCTGGGCGTTGAGACAAAAGGACCTCTGCTTTCAGATGTGATCGATACAATTACCACTGAACTTTATGTTACTATAAGAGATGGACTTTCGGGTGGACTTTGGGATCCATCTACAGCTCTGGGAACGCAGAGTAATATATCCAGTTGGCTTTACCCATTGAATTATCTTTATATATTACCTTTGAGCATGGCAACCTTCCTTAAATCTTTTCTGGAGTTTTTAATTGCCTTTTTTGGCATGTATTTCTTTATAAGGAGTCTGGAATGTAAAAAGTTTCCTGCGGCAATCGCAGGAGTCACTTATTGCTTCTCCTCGGTTATCGTAATGTGGTTAGGATGGCAGCATAGTGATGTAGCGGCTCTGGCTCCTTTTGCCTTTTTCTTTTTTGAAAAATTTTTAAAAACCACAAAAATAAAATATTGTTTTGGATTAATTTTAACTGTTTACTTTATGCTGGTGGCAGGGATGCCTACCTATGCCGCATACTTTCTGTATATTTTAGCAGCATATGTCTTTTTCAGAACGATATGGATATATAGGAAAGAAGGCAGAAAGATTTTCCTCATATTTGCTGCTGTGTTTATTGCGGTATTGCTTGCAGTTATCTGCAGTTTGCCTTATACAGGATCACTTCTCTCCAGTGTAGGCGTAAACGGATATGCAGGATCAAGGGCAGGAAGAGCAGGGGAGGTCCTTCCCTGGGAATATCTCTCCTCTATGGTGCTGCCGTATATCAGAGTTTCGTCGGAGTTTCACATGAATGAGTCTACAATTTATGTGGGACTGGCAGCAATACTGGTTTTCTTTTTCAGCTTTTTAAATTTCAAAAAAAAGAAAAATTCAAAGTTTTGGCTGATATCTCTGCTGGTTATATTTCTGCTTATCTTTACACATGTATTTGACAGCGTTTATAAGCTGCTCCCTGCGGTGAATACTTCTTCTAAATTTAGGATCATTACTCTATTCAATTTTGCCGGGGCAGTGGTACTGGGCCTCAATCTGCAGGACATTGTTGAAAACAGGGAGTATTATCTGAAACATAAAATCCGGTATTTTTTCTGTCTGCTGCTGGGCGGAGGGGTTTTATGCTATGGCTATATATGGACGTACCTGAGGGAAAGTTCAGACGAGTACTATGAAGACTATAAAATATACATCATTACTGCAACAATCTTATTTTTGCTGTTAGCCGCAGTTCTGATACGAAAAATAAAAATGCCTTTGATCATGACTCTGTTGTGTACAGTTGTTATCTTCAATATGGCGTCTTTTGCAAAAGATTATTTTCCGGAAGTTGAAAAAGGTACAGCAGATATTCCAGAGGCTACAGATACCATAGAATATCTTCAGAATAATACAGAGTATGAAAGGATTGCGGCAACCGGCTCCTGGACTCTTTTTCCGAATACAGGGGTTTATTATGGGTTAAATGATATAAGAGGCCACAATTTTGTATTTACTAATGAAGATATGAAAACATATTATACCGCTTTAGCCGGAGAAGAGGGATTGGACAGTCCTACAAGATTTATTCTCCCGACAGAAAATGTCAGCCGTATAAATGAAAATCTTTTAAAATATCTTGGAACCAAGTACCTGGTGATTGCAAATGAGCATGCAGGAGACTATAGACTTCCTGGATTTTTATCTCAGGATAATAAACTGGAGCAGGAAATCCAGTTCCAGGAGGATTCACCTCAGGCTATACGGCTGCTGGCAGGAACGTATCAGGCACAGTATGAAGCAGGAGACAGGTGTATTTTGGAGATCCTGGAAGGAGATACAGGAGACTGTGTTTACCGGAATTCATATGATATGCGGAACATCAGGGATAATGCATCGTTTCTCATGGAACTGGACGGCAACACACTGAAGAAAGATACAGTATATATTCTCAGAATCACTACAAATACTTCGGAAGAAAAACCGCTTACATTTTATTTGGATAAGGATAACTGGGAACTTCCAAATGCATACTATAATGATTCAGAAACAGAGGCGCCTTTGGCAGTAGAAATCTTTGAAAAAGATGACTATATAGGAGAGGACGGCCTGGTTTCTAAAGAACTGGGGGAATATACGGACAGGGTGGAACTGGCTGATGCAATAGAAGTATATGGCAGTGACGAAAAAGTCCTCAGGCGGATGGAAGCTTCTTTTGATAAAAATACGGTGTTCTTAGAGCAGACAGAGGCGGAAAAAATTTCTTCCTGGAGCAAAATCGGTACAGTGACAGAAAATGATCAGGCAGTAATTACAGAGCATGAAGATGATCGTGTGGTCGTGGAGGTGACTGCCGGCACACCTAAGATCTTAATGTTGAATGAATATTATGATTCTGACTGGAAGGTTTATGTAAATGGAGAAGAACAGGAACTTATTAAATGTAATTACCTTTTTAGAGGGGTGGAGGTCCCTGAAGGACAGTGCACAGTAGAATTCCGATATGAGCCCACCGCCCAGTATTTTCTTTTTGCATTGAGTTGTGGGAGTCTGACAGTGATCGTGATACTGGCAATTTTTTCTATCCCCATACAGAAGCGGATAGATCAAAAGATATTGAAGAAAGGAAGAAGTAAATGAAAATAGCAGTAGCGGGAACAGGTTATGTGGGACTGGTAACAGGCGTTTGTCTTGCAGAGCACAAACATGAAGTGACATGTGTAGATGTAGATGAAAAGAAAATAGAAAAAATGCAGCAGGGGATTTCACCTATTTACGAAAAGGGACTTCCGGAGCTGATGAAAAAAAATATGGACAGGCTTACATTTACTACAGATTATAAAAAGGCATATGCAGATGCAGAGGTTATTTTTATTGGTGTAGGCACTCCGGAAAAGGTAGACGGTTCTGCAAATCTGAAATATGTCTATACAGTGGCAAAGCAGATCGCAGAGTCTGTAGAAAGAGATTGTGTGGTAGTCGTTAAGTCCACGGTACCTATCGGTACGAACGATAAGATAGAAAATTATATAAGAGAACATCTTACCCATCCGGTGGAGATTGATTGTGTATCCAACCCCGAATTCCTTTCCCAGGGAACAGCAGTGAGAGACACACTTCATGCAGCAAGGATCATTATTGGCGCAGAAAAGGAAAAAGCAGGGAATGTACTGATGAAAGTCTACGAAGACTTTGAAGCCCCAAAAATCCTTACTAACAGAAGAAGCGCTGAGATGATCAAATATGCTTCCAATGATTTTCTGGCTTTGAAGATATCTTATGTAAATGAAATCGCAAATTTTTGTGAGACCGTAGGCGCAGATATCGAAGATGTGGCAAAAGGAATGGGAATGGATGAAAGAATTGGAAATAAATTCCTGAAAGCGGGAATTGGATATGGCGGCTCCTGTTTTCCAAAAGACACGAAAGCCCTTCACTGGCTGGGCAACTATTATGACAAGGAATTTAAGACGATCAAAGCGGCAATAGAGGTCAATGATAACCAGAAACTGAAGTTGATTAAAAAGGCAAGACAATACTACAGTTCGTTGGAAGGACTGACAGTGGCTGTACTTGGTCTCACTTTCAAGCCAGGAACAAATGACCTGCGAGAGGCGCCATCGATTCTCAATGTGGGAATACTCCTGGATGACGGTGCAGTAGTAAAAGCTTTCGATCCGGTGGCAGAAGCAGAATTTGACAGGTTATATCCGGGAAAGATAAAATATTGTGAATTACCGGAGCAGGCCTTGGAGGATGCAGATTTATGCATGATTTTTACAGAATGGGAAGAAATTAAAAACCTTACTCCTCAGACGTTCTGCAATAAGATGAAAAAACCGGTGATCTTGGATGGAAGAAATTGTTTTCAGATAAGAGAGTTTGAAGATTTGCCTTTGATATATGATTCTATTGGACGAAGAACAGTTCGGAACATTTGATCATAATAAACTTACAGGAGGAATATTTATGCCTGCAATAGACCAAAGCAAAATTCGTAATTTTTGTATTATTGCACATATAGACCATGGAAAGTCTACCCTTGCAGACCGTATCATAGAAAGAACCGGTTTACTTACAGAAAGGGAAATGCAGTCACAGGTCCTGGACAATATGGATCTGGAGAGAGAGAGAGGAATTACCATTAAATCCCAGGCCGTACGTACGGTGTATAAGGCAAAAGACGGTGAAGAATATATTTTTAATCTGATCGATACTCCGGGACATGTGGATTTTAACTATGAGGTGTCCAGAAGTCTGGCTGCTTGTGATGGAGCCATTCTGGTAGTAGACGCTGCCCAGGGGATCGAGGCTCAGACTCTGGCAAATGTTTATCTCGCCTTAGACCATGATCTGGATGTGTTTCCGGTGATTAATAAGATCGATCTTCCCAGCGCAGAGCCGGAGAGGGTGATCAATGAGATCGAGGATGTGATCGGGATCGAAGCCCAGGATGCACCTCAGATTTCTGCTAAGACAGGGATGAACATCGATGAAGTGTTGGAACAAATTGTGAAAAAAGTACCGGCTCCGGGAGGAAGTCCGGATAATCCTCTTCAGGCCTTGATCTTTGACTCTGTTTATGACTCTTACAGAGGTGTGATCGTATTCTGCAGGATCATGGAAGGTAGGGTAAAAAAGGGAACAAAGATCCGAATGATGGCCACAGGGGCTGTGGAAGAAGTGGTGGAAGTAGGATATTTCGGCGCCGGGCAGCTGATTCCCTGTGAGGAACTGACGGCGGGGATGGTAGGTTATATTACCGCCAGCATTAAAAATGTCAAGGATACCCGGGTAGGTGATACTATTACCGATGAGGAGAATCCCTGTGCCCAGCCTCTGCCCGGATATAAAAAAGTAAATCCTATGGTATTCTGCGGTGTTTACCCGGCTGACGGAGCCAAATACGAGGACCTGCGGGATGCTCTGGAAAAGCTTCAGCTTAACGATGCTTCCCTGTTCTTTGAACCGGAGACCTCTATTGCTCTGGGATTTGGGTTCCGCTGCGGTTTCCTGGGACTTCTCCATCTGGAGATTATTCAGGAAAGACTGGAGAGAGAATATAATTTGGATCTGGTAACAACGGCTCCAGGGGTTGTTTATAAAGTTCATAAGACAAATGGAGAAGTGATGGATCTGACTAATCCTTCTAACCTTCCGGATCCTTCGGAAATCGATTACATGGAAGAGCCTATGGTAAAGGCAGAGATCATGGTAACAACCGATTATATCGGTCCTATTATGGAATTGTGTCAGGAGAGAAGGGGCCAGTATCAGGGAATGGAATATATGGAGACCACCAGAGCCCTGCTCCACTATCATCTGCCCCTGAATGAGATCATCTACGACTTTTTCGATGCACTGAAATCCCGGTCAAGAGGCTATGCTTCTTTTGATTATGAAATGCTGGGATATGAGCAAAGCGATCTGGTGAAACTGGATATTCTGGTGAACAAAGAAGAAGTGGATGCCCTTTCCTTTATCGTATTTGCCGGATCTGCCTATGACAGAGGAAGAAAGATGTGCGAGAAGCTGAAAGAAGAAATCCCCAGACAGCTTTTCGAAATTCCTATTCAGGCGGCTGTTGGAAGCAAGATTATCGCCAGAGAGACGGTAAAGGCTTTGCGGAAAGATGTTCTTGCAAAATGTTACGGCGGCGATATTTCCCGTAAGAGAAAGCTGCTGGAGAAACAGAAAGAAGGTAAAAAGCGAATGCGCCAGATCGGCAATGTAGAAATTCCCCAGAAAGCCTTTATGAGTGTGCTAAAGCTGGATGATAAATAGATTCCGGGAGAACAGCAATGAAAAAAGATTTAGGATTGTATATTCATATTCCTTTTTGCGTAAAGAAATGTGCATACTGCGATTTCCTTTCCTGGAGCGGGAACAATGAGCAGAGGGAGGAGTATGTCCGGGCTTTGGAGCAGGAGATTCTCAGTTATAAAAATTTTGCAGAAGACTATCAGGTTTCCACTCTCTACTTCGGAGGAGGAACACCCTCTGTTCTGGAAGGCGAACAGATGGAGCGGATCATGAAAGCAATCCGCCAGACGTTCCAGATAGAGAAAAAAGCAGAGATTACCCTGGAGATGAACCCGGGAACTGCTTTAAGAGAGAAACTGGATCTATATAGGCAGCTGGGAATCAATCGGCTTAGTATGGGAATCCAGTCTGTGAAAAATGAAAATCTAAAGCTGTTGGGAAGGATCCATACCTATGAAGACTTTCTGGAAAGTTATCATATGGCCAGAGATGCGGGATTTGACAATATCAGCGGCGATCTTATTTCTTCCCTGCCGGGACAGACATTGGCGGAATGGAAAGAAGAACTGGAAATTCTGATGGAAACCCCTTTGGAACATATTTCCGTTTATCAACTGATTATTGAAGAAGAAACAGAGTTTTACAAAAAGTACGGAGAACATGAAGAACTTCTGCCCGATGAGGAAACCAGCAGAGAGATATATCTGTGGACAGGAAAGTATTTAAGAGAACGGGGGTTTTCCCAATATGAGATTTCCAATTATGCCCGGGCTGGGAGAGAGTCCAAGCACAATCTGCGCTACTGGGAGAGAAAAGATTATCTGGGCCTGGGTCTGGGCGCTGCTTCTATGATTCACAATATGCGTATGTCCAACACCCGGGATTGGAAAAAGTATATGGCATACTGTCGGGACCCCAGAAAGATACGGGAAGAGGTGGAATTTTTGGAGGAACCAAGGCAGATGGAGGAATTTATGTTTCTGGGGCTTCGTAAGACAAGGGGAGTATCCAGAAAAGAATTCCGCAGAATTTTTGGAAAAGACCTGAATCTGGTTTATGAGAAAACTCTGGAAAAATATCTGAAAAACGGTATGCTGCAGGAGTCGGGAGACAAAGTTTTTCTTTCGGAGAAAGGAATCCTGCTGAGTAATCAAATATTTGCAGATTTTTTGCTTGACTGACAAAGAATTTTTAGAAAAATTCCGGGGAATAGTTCTTCATAGAATTTTAATAAATGTTTATAGCTTTCTACTGGATTTCTTCTCCTGAATATGTCAGAATAGAAAAAGAGTAAATTGAGTGGAGGGTACTATGAATATTTTATTTTTTCTTACCCCCAAGGAAGATGTTACATATATACATGATTCTTATACTCTGGGACAGACCCTGGAGAAAATGGAGGAGCATAAATTTTCCTGTATTCCGATCATAAACGACAGAGGAAAATATGTGGGAACGCTTACGGAAGGAGATATGCTCTGGGGCCTGAGAAACCGCAGCTCTCTGAATATGAAAGCTGCTGAAGAGGTCCCTATTACTTCTTTTAAGAGGCGTGCAGATTATGCTCCTATCAGAGTTGATTCCGACATGGAAGATCTGATGGAGAAAGCTATGCGGCAGAATTTTGTTCCGGTAGTGGATGATCAAAAGAATTTTATCGGAATTGTGACCAGAAGAGATATCATGCAGTATATATGTTCTTCCTGCGGTAAGGAACCTAAGGAAAAGTAGATCGGATAAGGGCTGCCTTCGGGCAGCCCTGTTTTTGGATAAAAGCAGAACAAATGTTTGAAAAACGGATATATATATGCTATACTGATACAGCGGTGCGAGCTGTGAAATCAGCGTAGCTGATTTCCCCTGGCGAGCGGAGGAAACTCTGCAAGCCTTGGTAAGCTGATAACAATACAGTAGGAAAATCCTAT
>CASEXH010000029.1 GCA_949291945.1 uncultured Bacillota bacterium
ATTGGGGAATGGTCTGTTAAGGTTACCCTTTTTCGCTCTACTGTAATAAATTTAATTTTTTCATATCACCTCTTGACATTTCTTAGCTGGACTTTTCATTCTCTGATTGATAAGATACCCTGTTTCTGTTTCCGGAATGTTTGACTTTTGTTTCTGAATTGTTAATTTTATAGGGGTACTCCAAGTCATTTCTGGCCTGGATACCCCCCTTCTCAGGTCTTAGATATTAGCTGCAGATTCACAACATTTGAAGTCCGTATCAATAGTATTAGCGATCACCTGAGCCTTAAATTTTCTTTCTCCGCACATGGATCCGGAATTTCCTCTGCAGAGATTTAAATCCTCGGGAAGTACGAATTTGATACATTTTACCTGGATGTCCCGGCAGCCCGGATAGTGGTGGGCAGGAATTGTCATGGTTTTTAACCCTCTCTGGTGCTCCTTCCCATAGCAGTCAACCTCTGTAAGGATGATTCCCAGAGCCACCCTTTTGTTCGGGCACACATTTTTAATGGTAAGATTCAGTTCCAGGATTCTTCCCAGAGATTCCAGATATACCTCCCCCAGATCTATCACTGCAAAGTCCTTGCAGCCTTCAATTTTGAATTCTACAGGTTTGGGGCAGTTCTCCGGCTCCACCGGTTTCTCACAGTCTACCGTCACATACGGTTCCGGGAAATCCACCTGATTTCCGTCTTTATCTGAATAGATAATAGAGGCGTTCACAGGTTTTGTCCCGGAGGTCTGACCGATATGCTTAATAAAGAATTCCAGGGAAGCCCCTTCATTTCCGGAAACTCCCAGCTCAGATATCTTCCACTGAAGTGTGGTGGAGTCTATCATCTCAGCGGTTCCTTTACTGGGAGTGTCTATGCTCACAATGGTAAAATCCGGATTTACCATCTCGTCAATGACAATATCGAGGGCTCCGGGCTTGGAGATATCTGCGGCTAAGTCCGCAAACAGATCCTCTAGTTCTTCCTCGTCCGGAGTTACCGCCACATGAGAGGCATCCGGGTCCGTGGCCCAGTCGTTGAGCACTTCCACATCAATCCCATCATCTCCCAGAAGTCCGATACAGTAGATAATGATCCCTGCTGCTCTGGCCTCTGCTGCTACCGGAGCCGGCGGGGCACCGGCTGTGGTTTTGCCGTCTGTAAACATAACCATTACCTTGGCATTAGAGGAAGCCGGATCAAAAAGCTGGATTGCCTTGGTAAAGGCATCTGCATGATTGGTAGCTCCTCCTGCTGCAAGTCCGTCCACCACATTCTTCAGGTCTTCTGTTGAGGTGATGAGCCCTGTATCTGCTGTGGCGATACTGGCAAAGCTTACAATACCTATATGGCTTCCAGAGCCGATATGCCCGTCCTGCGCACTGTCTGTGGACTCATCGATAATGTCGATAAACGTCTTTGCTCCCGTTTTCATATTAGCAAGAGGACTTCCTGACATACTTCCGGAACGATCCAGCACCAGAACAATATCCGTAGGATTAGAAGAAATATCCGGCGCTGCGGAAAGCCCAAGAGTCACCTTCACGATCCCGTCGCAGGATATTTCTGAAACATCTATTTCTTTATTTGAATTTGTGATTCCCATAGGTTTACCTCCATATTATGATCAAGGGCAGATCGTTTTGCCCTCAATTTCATAGTATGTTGGAAACTTTTTACGGTTATAACTGCTGACCCTGTTCAGCTCAGAAGAAAATCTTACTTCCTGCCAGTTCTACAAATAACACATCTGTGATACCAGATAAAATAGACTGTATTCAGCACGATTCCAAAAACTGTTGCCAAAGGCGCCGCTGTTCCGATCCATGTCAGACTTGCATTTTCCTGAATACTCATAAAATAGGACATTGGAAGTCTTACCAGAAAGGTCTGGCACAGTCCCTGGAACATAACAAACATCGTCTGGCTATGACCATTGAAATATCCGATAAAACTGAAAGAAACAGCGGTCACTACAGCCTCCGGAGCAAAGCCCCTCAGATACTGGGCCGCTCGCCGGATTACTGCAGGATCTCCGGTAAAGATATAAGCCATCAGATCTCCTCTGAAAAATGCAAAGACACCGATGAAGATACCAATCGCACAGCCAATCCCTATACCGGTAAACAGAGCTTTTCTGGCCCGGTCCTCTCTTCCTGCCCCTACATTCTGGGCTACAAAAGCAGACATCGTCTGCATTAAGGCGCTGGGAAGCAACATGATAAAGCTGACAATCTTATTAGCCACTCCATATCCGGAAGATGCTTCCAGTCCAAGACGGTTGATAAAGGCACAAAGGGCCAGGAAGGAAAGCTGGGTCAGAATTTCCTGAAAAGCAATGGGAGACCCCACCTTGACAAAATTCCAGATTTCCGGATTGATCCCGATGTCCTTTAGGTTCATGGTAAAGGGCAGTTTCTGCCTCCGGATGATCACCAGGGAGAGGACCACACTTACTGCCTGAGCCAGGACCGTAGCCAGGGCGGCCCCTGCTACGTTCATATGAAGGACCGCCACGAAGAAAAGATCCCCCACAATGTTTACTGCACAGGCGATAGCTACAAAAATCAGAGGAAGCCTGGAATTTCCCATTCCCCGGAAAATACTGCTGATCACATTGTAAGCAATAATAAAGAAAATCCCTCCTCCGCAGATCCGCACATAGATTACGGTCAGATCCAGGGCTTCTTCAGGAGCCTGCATAAGGATTGCCAGGGGTCTGGCAAAGATCAGCAATACCGCCGCCAGGATCACAGACAGCACTGCAAAAAAGCAGACCGCCCCTCCGATGACTTTTCCCACCTTCCGCTCCTGTTTCTCTCCTATGTACCTGCCTATGAGTACCGTAATCCCCATAGACAGTCCTGTCACTGTGAATACCACCAGATTCACGATATTGCTTCCTGTGGAGACTCCTGATATTCCTGCTGTGGTGCCAAACCAGCCTACCACCAGAATGTCCACTGCCCCGTACATTGCCTGAAGAACCAGCGCTCCCAATACAGAAACCATAAATTTCAGCATTTTCTTTGGAATACTTCCCCGGGTAAAATCATTTTTACTGCTTTCCATATCTTTTTCCTCTCAAATCTCTATGATAGCAGGATCCCAAATCCTGACTTCTTTTACAGACAGGCTTACATCGGATTACCGGCCTTTCCCCTGATATCTATATATTTTACTATATTTACCGTAAATCCCCTATAATTTTTTCAAATTTCATCTTTTTTGTGATACAATTAGGTTCGGAAAAATTTTAACAAACCTGAAAGGTCTGATGAATATGAAAAATGTAAATGTACGCAAGCTTGCTCTGGCAGGCATACTTGTAGCCGTAGGGATCGTATGCTCCCCTCTGTCCATTCCTGTAGGAGCCTCCAGATGCGCTCCCATACAGCATTTTATTAATATACTGGGCGGAGTCTTCTTAGGCCCCTGGTATGCAGTGGGAATGGCCTTTGTCACAAGCCTTCTGCGGAATCTCATGGGAACCGGCACTCTCCTGGCTTTCCCGGGATCCATGTGCGGTGCTCTGATCTGCGGACTGCTCTACCGCTACACCCAAACGCTGCCTATGGCTTATCTTGGTGAATTATTTGGCACTTCTGTGATCGGCGGGATCCTGAGCTATCCTGTGTCTGTTCTGCTCATGGGAAGTTCCTGTGCTGTGTTTGCTTTTGTTCTTCCTTTCTTTATATCCAGCTTTGGTGGAACGCTCATTGCCATAGTACTGGTGACAGCCCTGAAACGTACGAAAATACTGGATGTCTATCTGGAAAGACCAGTAACGCCGAAAAAAATTCTTTAAAATCGCAGGACTTTTTCTCCCAGAACCGTACTCCTGCTCTGGTACGGTTACATTCCACATTTTCTTTTTTGTAACCGTACCCTTGGACTGAATGGTACGGTTACATCTTCTATTTTCACTTTTATAACCGTACCTGACAAAGTCCAGGTTTTCTATCCTGGGGTTTCTGGACTGGAATTAATTGTTTTTCTATTTTCTGTTGAAAATGGATAGATTTCCCTCTCTTTTTACGAATATAAGGTATAACCATCAGATGTGTTTCAAGCTATAGTATTTTCATATGGCGCCGGCAAGTCTCTTGTCCGGATCTTGTATGCATACTTAAGCCAGAAGGAGAGTTTATGAAAATAACAGAACAAAATTTTATAAAGGAGATCGGTCTTGGGAATGAAAAAGCCCTGGAATACTGTATGCTCCACTATGGCGGTCTGGTCCGTTCTGTGATACACCGGCATATCGGCAGCCTGACCCAATATGAGGAAGACTGTATCAACGAAGTGTTCTTCGCAGTCTGGGAAAACATCACTTCCTACAGGCCGGAGAAAAACCCTTTCGCCAACTGGATCGCAGGGGTAGCCAGACTAAAGGCTCTGGACTGTCTGAGAAGATATTCCCACCATCTTATGGAACATAGCTGGGAGGAAAATCTGCCTGCCACAGCCGCCCGGGAAGATACGGCCCTTCAGGCCATTGAAGAAGAAATTTCCCGGGAAACCCAACAGATGCTGGACTGCCTCAAACCCCAGGACAGAGATTTATTCCTCCGTCTTTATGTGGAAGAACAGGATATGGAAGAAATCAGCCGGGACACAGGCATGTCCAGACCAGTGATCTACAACCATCTATCCCGTGGAAAGCGTAAGATACGAAAACTGTTCCCGGACAAAACCAGAAAGGAGACTAAGCTATGAAAGATCCTATCTATGAATTATTAAATGATATTGACAGCAGCCCGGAGTCCTACCCTGCTGCGCAGGTAACCCAAAAAGATATGCAGAGCTGGAAAGAAGCCTTCAAAGCGAAAAAACACAGTTCCGGTCCTTCTGGCAATAGAGCTGTCAGAAAACACCGTTATGTAAAATATGCAGCAGCCGCTGCCGCCGCAGTAGTCCTGATCTGTGCCGGCTCCATTCCCTCTGTCCGGATCACCGCCTATGCCGCAGTAAAGTCCGTCACCTATGACCTTGGTCAACTCCTGGGAATCTCTGGAGATCTCTCCCCCTATACCACCGTGGTGGGAGAGTCTGTTTCTAAAGACGGTGTCTCTGTAACCTTAAATGAAGTGATCATGGACGAAAATATGATGTATATCACCGATACGGTAACAACTTCCGAAAAGATGGACACTGTAGAAAAGCAAATGGGATATACTGCTGACGCCATGGTATTTATCAACGGTAAAATGGCCTCAAGCGGGGCCAGCGGCGGCATTGAACAGGCGGATGACTATAACCTGGTATCCACCATGGAAATCGACCTGCCCAATGTTGATACCAGCGGCACTGTGGATGTGGAAATCCGCTATTCCGTAGCCGGCAAAGAAATTGGCACCATAGCCTTTACTGCCTCAGGAGCAGAACTTCTCGCCGATACTGTTACCATCCCTTTAAACGAAGTCGTTACCCTGCCTGATGACAGCACATTATCTCTGGAAAAATACACCACCAGCGAAGTAGGCCAGAAAATCTTCTTCACCCTTTCTCCTGAAAAGGTAGTCTATGACGTTATCCTGAAAGGAGAAGACAATCTGGGGAATCCGGTGGAATTTATCACCCGTTCCATTCATGACGGCCAGGGCCGTATGGAAGTCAGCACCATAGACAACGGCTATGTAAACGACCAGGCGGAAAGCCTGACTCTGACCCCATATGCCGTAAAATTCCCGGAGACCAGCGGAAAGATGAGCAATGATTATCAGCCTGTGGGAGAGGCATTTACCATTCAGCTTAAGTAACTATAAGATAAACAATACAAGTCCGGGACAGGCGTTGAAAAATCAGTCTGTCCCGGACTTATATTTTACTCCGAACCTTACCCCAGTTTCTTCAGAAGCTGGGAAATTGTTTTTTTGTAAATAGGATGCCGCACATTAGGGGCGATTTCGCTTAAAGGCTTCAATACAAAATCTCTCATATGCATTTCTATATGGGGAATGATAAGTTCGTCATTTTCCATAACCAGGTCATCGTATAATAAAATGTCCAGGTCTAAGGTTCTCGGTCCCCAACGGATGATCCTCTCCCGGTGAGCCTCTTTCTCAATCTCATGAAGCTTTTCTAAAAGCTCTTCCGGAGAAAGGAGAGTTTTCAGAATAAGGCAGGCATTCAGGAAATCATCCTGTTCTACTCCTCCGTAAGGCTCTGTCACCAGATAATCGGATACTTTTTCCACCTTGCAGCCGTTTTCTTCGTTCAGCCGTTTCACTGCATAATCCAGATATCCCTTCTTATCTCCCATATTTGAGCCAAGGCCCAGATATGCCTTGTGCCAGCATCTGCTGATTTTTACAGATACATATTCCAGAGGCAGCCCCACAGGAGCCCAAGGTTTTTTCAGCTCCAGATCCACCCCTTCCAGCAGAGGATACCGAAGCAGCAGCTCCCGGGCAAGGTTTTCCGCCGCCGCCTCGATAAGCTTAAAGGTATTTTTCTGCATATACTCTGTAATAAAATGGCTGACTGCGCCGTAATCTACAGACAGCTCCAGATCATCCCTTTTCCCAGCCCCCCGGGTATTGGTATACATGATCAGAGAAATTATAAATTTCTGTCCCAGTTTCGTCTCTTCTGGAAAAACTCCGTGCCTGGCATAAAATTCCAGATTTTCTATATGTATTTCATCGTATTTCATTTTCTACTGCTCCCTCAGAATAGCCTGGGTCATCTGTATCGCTCTTTTGTTTTCCTTTACATCATGGACACGGACAAAAGAAGCTCCCTTTTCCACGCCCATTACCGTTGTTACCATTGTTCCCTCAACTCTCTGGTCCGATGGCAGGTCCAGGGCCCGTCCGATCACGGACTTTCTTGAGGTTGCCAGCAGCACCGGATATCCGATTTCCTTCAGGAGCTCCAGATGATTTATAGCCTGAAGATTCTGTTCATAGGTTTTTCCAAACCCCACTCCCGGATCCAGGATAATGCTTTCATCAGGAATCCCTGCTGCTTTTGCGATCTCTACAGATTCCCTCAGGTCCTGGCACATTTCTGTCAGAAAATCTTTATAATCTGTATTATCACGGTTATGCATCAGGCAGCATGGAACCTGAAACTGTGCTGTCAGCTCAGCCACTCTTTTGTCATATTTAAATCCCCAGATATCGTTTACCATATCTGCTCCAGCCTTTAAAGCAGCTTCCACAACATCGCTTTTATAACTGTCAATAGATACCGGAATGTTAAAATTTTCCTTTATCATCCGGATAACAGGAACCACCCTTTGGATTTCTTCTTCGATAGTGATCTGGGTATGGCCCGGACGGGTAGACTCTCCTCCTACGTCAATGATAGCCGCTCCCTCTTCAATCATATCTGCCACATGTTTTCTGGCCTTATCTATGTCATTCCACTGTCCGCCGTCGGAAAAAGAATCCGGGGTAACATTTAAAATGCCCATAATATAACATTCATGTTCTGTATCAAAATATCGGTTTCCAATTTTCATGATGTCTCTCCTTATCTCCTCATACACGGATCTGCCTGTTTTTCTTTTCTTCACTCCAGTTGCATTCCGGCTCTGCACTGCAGAAACAGCAGATCCTGGACTGCTTATCCGCCCGGTAGATCAGCCCGGCAAGCTGGCTGCTGTCTTTTGTGTCCTTATCTCTGTGCCGGGAAACAGCTTCCAGGATTTCTTCCTGCTCTTCTTCGGAAAAGCCGCTGTCCTTCAGGATTTCCAAAGCCAACTTTTCTCCTGCTTTCTCATGGGGGATTCCTTCTGTGTATTGGAGATATCTCCCGATATCATGAAGAAGGGCCGCCCCATAAATAATTTCTTTGGAGATGCCTCTGTTATTTTCCAGATTCTCTATGTATGCAATTCTGGCCACGTCCAGCAGATGTTCCATTCCATGTCTGCAGAATATCCGGTCTTTCTCATATTCTGCCAGCCGTTCCATATGCCATTTCCATACAGGATGTTCACATATTCTGTTTACTCTTTCCATATTATCTCCGTTCCAGCATACGATAGAATTGGTTCTGGAGTCTCTCATCTTCATTGAAAACACCTCTTGTGACCACAGTGACTGTTTTTGTCCCGGGCTTTTTGATTCCCCGCATAGTCATGCACATATGCTCTGCTTCGATCAGCACCATGACTCCTTGGGGTTTTAATTCTTTCATAAATACATCGGCAATCTGTGCAGTCAAACGTTCCTGTAATTGAAACCGCTTTGCAAAAACCTCTAAGGTACGGGCAATTTTGCTCAGGCCCACCACTTCCCCGTCAGGAATGTAGGCAACTGCCGCTGTTCCGTAAAAAGGCAGCATATGGTGTTCACAAAAAGAATAAAAATGAATGTCTTTTTCCATGACCATGTCATTATTGTCTACATGGAACCTTTTCTTTAAATGTACTGCAGCGTCATCTGTATATCCTGCTGCCAGTTCCTCGTACATTCTGGCAATACGGTCCGGGGTCTCCACAAGCCCTTCTCTATGTATATCTTCTCCGATACCCTCCAGGATAAGCCTTACTCCCTCTTGTATTTTTTCCTTATCCATGTGCCTTCCCTCCTTTTCCGGCTCGTTTCTGTAAGCCTTCTGAGGAAAGAACTGTCTCTGAGTTCTTCAAGCCAAGTCCACTTCCGTATTTGGATTCTGTCTCCAAATATACTCTTGCTTCTTCTTTCATCTTTGGGTTCTCCTATCTGAGATAATATTTTCATCTCATTATAGAACTGTTTTTTCTCAAGTACAATATATTTTGACATTTAAAGTCATAAAATATCCCTGGAGAAACTTTTGCCCCATAGTTTCCCCAGGGATATAGTAAAACAGTATCTCAACATTCTTCCATAATAGCTTGTACTGCCGACTTAGTATCTGTAAGAGGGAACAGTTCATATCCTACCAGACCTTTATAGCCACAGCTTTCTAAATGCCGAAGAACCTTTTTGTACTGGATTTCTCCGGTCCCCGGCTCATGACGGCCCGGAACATCTGCCACATGGATATGCCCCATCTGATCCACATAAGCAGAGATTGTGTCACAAAGGTTTCCTTCGTTAATCTGCATATGATACACATCATATAAAATCTTCAGTCTTGGAGAAGCAATCAGCCGGCAGATCTCTGCCCCATCCTGGTAGTACTCAGAAAATTCCCCACATGGTCCACTGAAATATTCAAGGCCTCCAGGTTCAAATTGATATTTTCCTGCTCTGCCAGCCTGGCGCAGGCCAGTAAGCCATCATACATACAGCAGATCTTAACTGTGTCCGAAAGCTCCTCATAATGCTTCACTACAACGCCTCCTTCTCCCAGTGCGTTGGAATGAATGGTCAGGCTGAATGCTCCTACCTTCTTGGCTGCTTCTATGGATTTTTTCAGTTCTTCCAGATATTTCTCTCTGTGTTCCGGATCTACCAGAGAATAGTCTGCATCTCCGTTAAATCCGCTGATAAGGATTCCTGCACTTTCAGCAGCCTCCTTGGTATCCTTCAGATCTTTGTCCCTCCAATCCCAGAATTCCACTGCAGCAAATCCATCCTCCTTCGCTGCCTGAAACCGCTCCTTCCAGGGAAGTTCTGTGTATAACGTATCAATACATGCACATTTCCGAAGACTCATTTTTTACACCTCATTTCACAAAAATATTTACCCTCAGTATACAGAGTCAAACACTCCTTTGTCCACTGAGGGTACTGTATTTTTTATGCGCTGTCAATATCTGAGAAAAAATTTTGATTACGCAAACTGGCTGTTATAAAGCTGGGCATAGGCCCCTCCTTTTTCTAACAGCTCCCTGTGCCGTCCCTGCTCAATAATGTTTCCATTCTCCATAAATAAGATCAGGTCTGCGTCCACAATAGTAGAAAGCCGGTGGGCGATCACAAAGCTGGTCCGGTTTTTCATCAGGCTGTGCATAGCCTTTCCGATTTCCATCTCTGTCCGGGTGTCTACGCTGGAAGTAGCCTCGTCCAGTATAAGAATTGGCGGATTGCAGAGAAAGACTCTCGCTATAGTCAGCAGCTGTCTCTGTCCCACGGAAATGTTCTCCGCTTCATTCTGCAGCACCGTATCATATCCCTTAGGCAGTGTCCTTACAAAGAAATCCACTCTGGCTGCTTTGGCAGCGGCAACGATTTCTTCTCTGGTAGCGTCCGGTTTTCCGTAAGCAATATTCTCTGCAATGGTTCCCTGAAAAAGCCAGGTATCCTGAAGGACCATGCCGAAATTTTCTCTCAAGTTTCCTCTTGTGAGATTTCTGGTATCCACTCCCTCCAGAAGGATCCTGCCTCCATTTACCTCATAGAACCTCATAAGAAGATTGATCAATGTGGTCTTGCCTGCTCCTGTGCTTCCTACCACTGCGATCTTCTGTCCCGGTTTTGCCTGGAAGCTGATATTTTCCATAAGGATTTTTTCCGGAGAATAGCCAAAGCGTACATTTTCAAATTCTACAAGGCCCCTGGCCTTCTCTACTACTTCTGGTTTTTCCGGTTCCGGAGATATTTCTTCTTCATCTAAGAGCTGGTAAACTCTCTCCACACAGGCCAGAGCAGACTGCATGGAATTTATCATATAAGCCCCTTCTGTCAAAGGCTCTCCTGCCTGATACACATACTGGAAAAAAGCCTGGAACCGTCCTACAGTAAGGGCGCCGTCCAGCAGAAGTTTCCCTGCAAACACCGCAATGCCCACCTGCCCCAGCCGGTTGATAAAGCGGATTGTGGGGTTAATGGCGTTGGTCACGAAATCCGCCCATTTGGAGGCCTGAGCCAGTTCCTCGTTCACCCGGTGCATATCCCTGTAGCTGTTTTCTTCCTGGGTAAAGGCCTTAATAATATTTCTGCCGCTGTATGCCTCTTCCACTTGTCTGGTGACCTGGCTGACACACTGCTGCCGCCTGGCGGCAAACTCCAGTGTCTTGGCAGAAAAAACCTTGGTAGAAAGAAGGGAAAAGGCCATAAACACCAGAAAGATCAGGGTCAGCCCCACATGAAAGCGGAACATCATGATGAGAGAGCCCACCACAAGTCCCACTGCGGAAAACAGTTTCAGAAGTCCCGTCTGAAGAGCCTCTGCGTTTTTGTCCAGATCGTTTACTGCCCGGCTCATGATCTCTCCAGGCTGATGGCCGTCAAAGTAGGAGAGCGGAAGCCGGTCCAGTTTCTGACTGATATCTGTCCTCAGCTTCAGGCTGAGGCGTTCTGCAAAACTGGCCATAAGAAAATTCTGAAGGCCGTAAAACAGGGAAGTAACCCCGTATATGATCAGAAGAATACAGATTTCTTTTCCTCCTGATTCCCAGGTCACTGAAAATGCCTGTCCCCCTCTGGCTGCCTCCTGTATCTTTTCCCAGAGCAGGTCAATGATCCCTGCACTGTAAACAGGAGCTAAAATAGAAAGCAGGGTGTAAAATATTACAGATACAAAAACCACCAGCAGCCGTCCATGCTGTTCTTCTACCGAGTTCCACATCCGCTTCAAAGTCTCCAGAGGACGGCTGGGCATTTCAAATTCTTCTTCAAATAAGGCCTGATTGTTCTCTTCCATACTTACTCCCCTCCTTTCATCTGGGATCTGGCAATATCCCTGTAAACGTCACAGTTTTCCATCAGATATTCGTGGGTTCCTATTCCTGCGATCTCGCCCTCATCCAGGACTACGATCTGGCTGGCATGTAAGATGGTGCTGATCCTCTGGGCAATGATCAATACCGCCGCTTCTTTTGTCTCTTCTTTCAAAGCGTCTCTCAGAGCCTTGTCTGTCTTAAAGTCCAGGGCTGAAAAGCTGTCGTCAAAAATATAAAGGTCGCTGTCCTTCATCAGGGCTCTGGCAATACAAAGCCTCTGCTTCTGGCCTCCTGAGAAATTCGTTCCTCCCTGGGCAGCTCTTGTCTCCAGGCCCTGGGGCAGATTTTTTACAAAGTCCGCCTGGGCAATCTCCAGAGCATGGAGCATTTCTTCTTTTCCGGCGTTTTCTTTCCCATGGGCCAGATTTTCCCCGATGGTCCCGGAAAAAAGCCAGGCTTTCTGAGGCACATAAGAAATCTCCTGCCGCAGTTCTTTCTGGGGAAGGTTACGAAGGTCCTGTCCTTTCAGTAGAATGCTCCCCTGGCTGACATCATGAAATCTCAGGATCAGTCTGGCTATGGTAGATTTTCCGCTTCCTGTGCTTCCGATAATGGCCGTGGTTTCTCCCCTTCTGCAGGAGAAGCTGATGTTCTTCAAGGTGTTTTCCTCTGCATCAGAAAACCGGAAATTTACGTCTTCAAAGCGGAGTACCTCCTGGGTATTATCCCAGTTCCCTTTGACGCAGTCTATAGCGTCCTGGATTTCCGGCTCTGTTTTCAGCACTTCCTCCATACGGCGGATGCAGACTCTGGCCCTGGGTAAAAGTATGATCACCATCTGGGCCATGATAATATAAAATAATATTAAAATGGCATATTCCGTCAGTGCCGTAATGTCCCCGATCTGCATAAATCCTTTTCCGATTCTGTTTCCTCCCAGCCACAGGATCAGAACAATACACAGATTGATAACTGTGAAAGCTGCTACGTCCAGGCCGGCAAAAAGCCTGTTTGCCTGAATAGAAGACTCTGCATAATCCTCAAAAGTTTTCCCCATTCTGCCTTCTTCTCTTTTTTCCTTGTGGAAAGCCCGTATTACCCGGACTCCTGTGATATTTTCCCGAAGGACCACATTCATCCTGTCCAGGAATCGCTGCAGCCGGTCAAAAATTTCCGATGCTTTTCTGGTCACAACCAGAGCCAGTACAACAATAAGAACTGTCACTCCAATGAGCAGCAGTCCCATCTGGCTGTCTATGGCAAAGGCCATAGAGGTTCCCATGATACATACCACCGGAACCGGGATTACCATCTGAATACACCAGACTACCGCCTGCTGGATTACATTAATGTCATTTAAGGTCCTGGTGATCATAGAGCCGGTTCCAAATCTCTGGAAATCCTCTCCTGAAAATTCCAGGGATTTGTCATATACTGCATTTCTCATATCCCGGCCAATCTTTGCGGAAAGGTCCGCACAGAGATAGCTGCCTGCCAGAGCGCCGGCGCCGGCAAGAAAAGCGATCAGGATCATCTGACCGCCTTTTTCCAGCATATAGCTTAAGTCGCCTCCTGCCACGCCCAAATTTACCATATCTGCTGTCAGTCTGGGTATCAGGAGACCTCCTGCCACATCCAGTATGGTTACCAGCAGCGTAAAAAAACACAATCCTTTATACGGTTTCATAAACCGCAGTACCGTTTTCATAAAATCCTCCTGTTATGTCTTTCTTTTCCGTAATTGTCAGATTTTCTCTGCTCCTTCCCTCATAAATCTGGTATATTTTCGGAGGATCTGCGTAATCTTTTCCTGTTCCTCCACTTCCAGATTTTCGAAAACCTGGTGTTCCAGGCTCAGCACCCGGTCCACTGTCCTTTTTACAAAAGTTTCTCCTTCTTCTGTAAAAGAAAGGATCTTGTTTCTTCTGTCCCCGGAAACCGCTTCTAAACGCAGATATCCCTGTTTTTCCAGGTTTTTGATGGTAGAATTTACCGTCTGCCGGCTCATGGACATCTCCTGGGCAATTTCCGACTGGGTCAGTTCTCTGTTTGCCTCCCTCATAGTACACAGTATCCACATGGCGCTGTCGGAAAGTCCGAACTTCAGAGCCAGCATATGGTATACATCATCTATTTCCTTAGAGGCGCTGATAAATTCCTGATATCGTTTCTCTGTTCCTGCTTCCAAATATCCTCCTCCTTATCCTCAAAAAATCAAAAGCCCCGATGCAGGCATGTCTCTTTGACTTTGTTGCCCGCAGAAATAATCCGAAATCGGAGTATAGAGAGTATATTACGATTTCGGATTATTGTCAAGACAAAACTCCTAAATATAAGGGGTTTTTCTTTATTTTTGCCCTTATATTTAGGAGTTTTTATAATTGTTCCTTTATTCCAGAACCGTAAGCTCGTCTCCTTCCCGGATCCGCCCGCCCCGGATCACTCTGGCAAACACCCCTTCTCTTGGCATAATGCAGTCTCCCATGATCTTGTATATCTCACATCCGCTGTGACATTCCTTCCCGATCTGGGTCATCTCCAGCACCACATCCCCGGATTGAAAACGGGTGCCTACAGGAAGATTTTTAAAATCTATACCGCTGACAATGAGATTTTCTCCGAAGGCCCCGTCTTCCACAGGGGCCCCCTTTTTCTTGAAGTCCTGTATCTTTTCGTAGGAAAGCAGACTTACCTGGCGATGCCATTTACCTGCATGGGCATCATTTTCCAGCCCAAAATCTTCTATAAACAAAGCTTCATGGACATTTTTCTTCTGCGTGCCTTTCTTTTCGCTGATACAGACTGCCATGACTTTTCCCATTTCTCCACCTCCATGAAAAACTGTAAACTGCTCCTCCAGAGCTATCCGCCAATCTGGGACATCATATGGGTCTCCACTTCCCCAATATCCTTCTCTCCGAATCTGTGACTCTGGGGCTTATCTCTGACCGCCTGTTCCACAGCCCTTTTCAGAGTTTCCTGACTGGCCCCTTCTCTCAGCAGCTTTCTCAAATCTGTCCCTGTCTCATACTGAAGGCAGGTTTTTAAAAATCCCTGAGAGGTCAGCCGTACCCGGTTGCAGCTGCCGCAGAATTTATGGCTCAGTGCACTGATAAAGCCGATTTTTCCAAAAAATCCTGGAAAGCTATAGTAATGGGCTGGTCCGTTACCCAGTTTTTCCTCACAGGGACTGGGATTTCCATATTTTTCCCGGAGTTGTTCCAGAAGCTCTTCTTCTCCCACTGACCTGAACTGTCTTCCCAAACCAATAGGCATCATCTCTATATAACGCACATGTACAGGATAGTGTCTGGCCAGTTCTGCTATTTCCAGAACTTCCTGGTCTTCCCTTCCCAGAGGCACACAGTTGATCTTCAGGGGAATTTCCGGATATTTCAGCGCCTCGTAAAATCCCTCCAGAACCTTATCTAATCCCCTTCTTCTGGTAATCTCTGCAAAAACCTCCGGATTCAGGGTATCCAGGCTCAGATTGATCCCGTCTATTCCTGCCTCCCCAAGTTCTCCCAGAGCTTCCTTCAAAAACAGACCGTTGGTGGTCAGAGTAACCTTTTCTATTCCCGGCAGTGCCTTTAACTTTTTTACCAGCCAGGGAAGGTCCCTGCGCACCAGGGGTTCTCCTCCGGTCAGCTTGATTTTCCGGATCCCCAGACTGGCAAAGACCTCCGCCAAAGTGAGGATTTCGTCATAGCTGAGAATTTCTTCATGGGAAACCATGGACACGCCTTCCTCAGGCATACAATAGAGGCATCTCAGATTACAGCGGTCTGTCACTGAAATCCGTATATAATCGATTTCTCTTCCATATTTGTCAAACATATCTCCGGTTTCCCTCCTTTCTGATATCAGCCCGTTCCAAATCCGCAGTCCGGCCAGCGGCATTCCTCACATCCCAGGCACAGGCCGCCGTTTCCAAGTCTGGTAATCTCCTTTCTGGATACCTGTATTCCAGCCGCAGTCTTAGGCAGGACCAGGTCAAAAATCGTAGTCTTCGCATACATTACACAGCCTGGCAGTCCCATGACCGGAGTTCCATCAGGAAAATAAGCCAGACAGAACATAGCTCCCGGAAGTACCGGAGCTCCATAGGTGACCACCTGAGCGCCGCTTTCCTTTATGGCTCCCGGCGTCTGGTCGTCGGGATCTACACTCATGCCTCCTGTGGCTATAATAAGCTCACAGCCTCTGGCTTTCAGTTCCAGGATTGCCTCTGTGATCTTCTCTTTTTCATCTCCAACAATAATATGCTCCTCTGCCTGTATTCCGTACTGTTCCAGCTTTTTCCTCACCACAGGAGTAAATTTGTCCTGGATCCTTCCATAAAATACTTCGTTTCCTGTAGTCACAATCCCGGCTTTTTTCAGTCTATAAGGCAAAAGCTGGCAGAGAGGTTTTTCCCCTGCAGTCTTTTTGACCAGCTCCATTTTTTCTTTTTTGATCACCAGAGGGATCACCCTGGTTCCCAGGAGCTTATCCCCTTTTTTCACCGGAGTATTGCTGTGCCTGGTAGCAATTATTACCTGGTCGATCTCATTAATGGCATTCAGTCTTTCCACGTCAACCAGAAACAATCCGTCACAGGCTGCAGTCAGCTCGATTTTACCCTCTTTTACCTCAGAAGGGATCATATTTTCTCCCTGACATACCTGGCATAAAATCTCTGCCCCTTCGTTTTCATGATAAACCGTATCGTCCTTTTCCCACACATAAAGCTGGTCTTTTCCCATGCTCAGAAGTACGGGAATATCTTCCCGGGCGATAATATGCCCTTTCCGGAACCGGGGGCCTTTCACTACTCCCGGAATGATCTGGGTCAGATCGTGGCAGAGCACCTGTCCTACCGCATCCTCCGTCCGTATTAATTTCATATATCATCCTCCTGTGGCTCCGGATACAGAAGCAGGACATTCTGGGGGGCGATACCAAGTTTCTCCGGCATGGTCCTGGGATTTCTGTCCTTAGGCAGTCTCCACCACAAATCCGGCGTCCCTTCTTTTTGTCCTGCATACCGGAACAATATTCTCATTTCAAAAGGTTCTTCTTTTTCCGATGCATAGGAAACCGGAAAAATATTTTCCCTGGCTTTGGGGTTAAAGTAATGAGCCCGGAGGCCCACGGCGCACACATGATCTTTTACTGGTTTTCCTGTACGCAGACGGATTCCCCAATCTGGAACTTCCACCTCATATTCCCCGGTCTTTCTGGCCTCAGCAATATTTTTGCAGCCGGTCAGCTCTGCTCCTGCCCAGCTTCCCGGATCGGCAAAAAGTTTTTTTGTATCATCGGTCTTCAGGATTTTTCCATTTTCCATAACTGCTGTCCGGCCACAGAGATAATAAATTTCATCCCGGCTGTGGCTTACCAGCAGCACATCCTTTCCATACCCTGCAAGGATGTCTTTTACCTGTATCTGCAGCAGCTCCCGCAGATAAGAATCCAAGGCGCTGAAAGGCTCATCCAGCAAAAGCACCTCCGGCTCACTGACCAGGATCCGGGCCAGGGCCGTCCTCTGCTGCTGTCCTCCGCTGAGCTGTCCCGGATACAGCTTCCTCTGAGCCGTAAGGTCCATTTTCTCCAGCATTTCCTCCATTTTCTTTCTGCGAAGGCCTTTATCCTTTTCCCTGGATAAACCGCAGAGAATATTCTTCTCCACGGTCATATTGGGAAACAGCGCATAATTCTGGAACAGATATCCTACTCTTCGTTCCTGAGGTTTCAGATTGATTTTCTTTTCACTGTCAAAAAGCACTCTGTCATCCAAAACAATCCTTCCTCTGTCAGGCTTTTCAATGCCGGCAATGGCCTTCAAAGTCATACTCTTTCCGCAGCCGGAAGCCCCCAAAAGTCCAGTGATGCCTCCCGGATGTTCCAGATCCACAGATAATCGGAAGCTGCCCAGTTTTTTCTCTATATGAACGGAAAGGCTCATATCCTTCCACCTGCCTTTCTGTTTCGGCGTTCCAGCATATTCACCGCCAGAAGGATTACCGTTGAGATTACTACATTTACCATGACCCAGAAAAAGGCTTCCTGCTCATTATTGGTCCGCCAAAGCTGATAAACCGTGGTAGATATGGTGGCCGTCCGCCCCGGAACATATCCGATGAGCATACTGGTGGCTCCGTATTCTCCCAGAGCCCTGGCAAAAGCCAGGACCGTTCCTGCCAGGATTCCCTGACGGCAGGCCGGCATCCGGATACGCCAGAAAATATAGGTATTGGAAAGGCCCAGGGTCTGCCCGGAATATGCCAGGGTAGTGTCAAAACTTTCAAAGGCTCCCCTGGCTGTCCGGTACATCAACGGAAAAGCTACTACCGCCGAAGCTACAATGCCTCCATACCAGGTCATTGCAAACTGTATGCCGAAATTAGCCAGAAATCTGCCCAGGGGCCTTTGAGGCCCCAGAAGTATCAGCAGAAAATAACCGCATACCGTAGGAGGAAGTACCATGGGCAGAGTCAGTATCACATCTAAAATCCCTTTCACAGCCCTGGGAAGCCTGGCTATATAGTAAGCGGCAGGGATTCCCAGGAAAAATACAGCCGTACAGCTGATGGCCGCAATCCGCAGAGAGTTCCATAAAGGATACCAATCGATCATCCTTCTGCCACCCTGGAGAAGCCAACCTCTTCAAAGATTTCCATGCAGGGATCTGTCTGAAGGAAATCCAGAAAAGCCTGAGCCGCTTCCTGATACTGACTGTTCTTCATAACAGCGGCAGGATAGATCACCTGTCCGCACATTTCCGGCGTAGCATAGTCAGAAGCTGTAAGCCCTGCAGAGTAAGCATCTGTGCAATAAATAACGCCGCAGTCCACGGTGCCTTCAGAAACCTGTGTGGTTACTTCTTTTACATTACTGCCGTAAGAGATCCGGCCATTTGCAGCCAGTTCTTCTTCATTCAGTCCATAATACTCCAGGATCTTCTGGGTATACTGTCCTACCGGCACATCGCTGTTTCCCATTCCAAGAAGAATTGTTCCTTCCTTCAATGCTGCCGCCATATCATCAAATGTCTCTAAGGGCACACTGCTGTTTTCGCTGACGCAGAGCACGACCTTATTTTCCAAAATATCGATCCTGGAGTCCTCCAGGACCAGATCAAGCCCTTCTGTGTTCACCGACGGGTCTGCTGTACTGTCCATCTGATCCATCTGGGTCTGTCCTGCAGAAATAAAAAGATCGCAGACCGCGCCTTCCTGGATCTGGGTCTTTAAAGTTCCTGAAGAGTCAAAGTTAAAGACCAGACTTACATTGGGCTGCTCTTCTTTATAGAGTTCGCTGATTTCTGTAAGAGTCTCTGTGAGAGAAGCTGCTGCAAATACAGTCAGTTCCACCTCTTCTCCTTCTTCAGTCGTTTCCTGGCTGTCAGAAGCTGTTTCTTCAGCGTCTGTTTCCTCCGCTGCAGCGTCTTCTCCTCCGGCGGTCTCAGATGTCTCTGTGCCGCTTCCCTGGCCGCATGCCCCCATGGCCAATGCCATTGTGCCTGCCAGCAGTACTGCTAAAACCTTTTTTTTCATTTGCTTTCTCCTTTCTTATTCAGAAATTTTATATACAAAACGTGGATTTACACGCTTTGCTCCTAAAGCTATCAGAAAAATACCGGCCTTCATTCTGCAAGCCAAAAATATTCGGCAAATCTCCGAAAATTGTATAATAAGTATAGCAATTTTTTTTTGGTTTCTCAAGCAAATTCCTCTATTTTAACTATTTCTCCTTCTTGGATCAGATAACTTTCTTCATTATTTTTTCTCCATCTCAGATCTTCTCTTTTATCTCCAAGGAAAAATAACTTCTGTTCTTCTTCTGGTGCTGCTATAGCAAAAAATTTATCTCTTTTATTCCATATAGTAAGGATTTCTCCGTATCCTACAGGGTTTTCCCCTGCATAATAAAGCTCATTGGCCAGCACCTGGATCCCCGTTTCCCAAATTCCCTGTGCCTCCAGCCAGAAGCGGATCACATTTCCCAAGCCTGTAGAGACGATCCAGACCGGCAAAGTTTCCTTTCTGCAAAACTCCAGGAGTTCCAGAGCCTCCCTCCTGGGAGGCAGCAGCTCTGCCGCTTTTTTTAATACCTCTTGGCCAATGCCCTCTCTCACATACAATTCCATCTGTTCCTTCCACCAGTCCTCTGCCCTTTTGTTCAAAGCTTCCTTCTCCTGCCCCCTCTTTGCAGCACGCAAAACCTCTCTTCCCATTTTCTGAAAAAGCCGGTCCCGCCCTACGGCCAGTCCCGAATTTTCCCCCAGTACGTGCACCGCCCCATGAAGGGAACTGCCAGAGAGGGTCAGAGTCCTATCAAAGTCCGTCACCAGCATTCCCCTGTTTTGGAGCAGTTCCTCCTTGATCCTGTTCATTCCCCGTTCCTCCATAATAGCGCTCCATCACTGCATCTGCCGCTGCCCAGGCGGCCTGTTCCGCCTCTTCATAAGCTTCAAGCATCTTCCGGCCTTCTGCCGTAAGGGTGGAACCATTTTTCCTCATGCGGTGCAGCAGCTGTATGCCCAGCGCCGCTTCTGCCTGGCGCACGATCCGCCAGGCCTTGCTGTAAGCCATTCCCATATGCCGGGCTGCCAGGTTCAGTGAGGAGAACTGATCCACACCGTGAAGCAGATCCGCCACTCCCCTTCCAAAGTAGTCATTTCCTTTATCCTCTCTGCGCTTGATACGCAGCCGGGCAATATAATAAAATTCATTCATCTGCGTTCCCCCTGCCTCTGTCCCTTCTCTTAGTTCTCTATCCTGCGCTTTCCCCGGTAGCAGGGCTCATCCTCTGGTTCTGCAGACTTCCAGGTACAGTTGAGTTTTCTCCCTTTCCACTCTCCGGGAAGCAGGCCTCCGGCTTTTTCCTCTATGCCTTTTTCCGTTGTCAGCCCCTCTATTTCCAGAATTTCTCCTTTCCTGGATATCCGGTAATCCACGATCCATGGGATCTGGAATATATAGTCATCAAGTTCTTCCATTTCTCTTCCTTCCCCAATCCTGCTGACCGAATCCAGCCGCCGCAGACAGCAGCCGCAGGGACAGATCCCCGGCAAAAAGCGGCTTATGTCCCCTGTACGGTAGCGGATCAGGGGCATAGCCCCGGCTTCTATCAGAGTCACTGCCAGCTCTCCCCACTCTCCTTCCGGTACTGCTTTTCCCTTTTCGTCTACAATCTCCCCAATAATATCATTTTCCCGCAGGTGCATACCCTGAAAAGCCGGACAGGTGACAGCACCTCCAAGTCCCATTTCCCTGGACCCATAGTGGGGGTACAGTCTGGTACCCAGACGCTCTTCGATTGCTTTCATGATTCCCGGGGGACAGGCATCTCCGCTGACCAATCCTCTTTTGATACTGCTCTTTGGCCTCATACGGAGCAGAGACAGCAGCAGTACAGGAGGGCCTATAAACGTCTCCGGTTTCTCTTCGTCCAGAAGTTCCAGCATCTCCCCGAAGCTTCTCATGTTTCCTGCAGGCACAGGCACGGCGCCCAGCCCTTCCACAGCCTCCTGTATCAGTTCGCCCAGTCCCCTGTCTCCCGTAAAAGGCATGGCGATCAAGGCCTTTTCCCCCCAATGGATCAGCTCGGAAAGTCCTGCCGAAAAAAAGGATACTGTCCGATCATTGTCCCGGGCGGTATAAAAGACCCTTTTTGCAGGTCCCGTGGTTCCTGAGGTTTCCCAGCTTCTCACTCTCTCGATCTTTGACTGGCTGACCAGAAGCATCCGATTCCCCTGTTCTTTCAGGTCTTGCTCTGTGGTAAAGGGCAGGTTTTCCAGTTCCTTCAGAGAATTCAGGCGCCGGGGCAGGTTCCGGTAAAATCCCTGCCTGGCGTATTCTCTTTCCAGAAGCCGGTTCAGTTTTTCCAGCTGCAGGCTTTCTATCGCCTGACGGTCCAGGATTTTTATCCCTTCCTTCTCCTTTACCCAGGAATCCAGTTTCGCTATATTCATCTATACAAAGCCCTCCCGTCAGATCCTGTCAGATTATAAATGCAGAAAGGCACCATGCCATACCGGCTGTCTGATTCCAGAATATAACACCGGCGTAAACGGTCCAGTTCCAGATTCCAGGCGTCCTGGAACAGCATACCGGAAACCGCCAGCGTATTTCTGTGGATCTCCCTCAGAAAATTGTCCAGAGAAGAAGTATCCAGAGTCAGTCTTCCCGTTTCTTCCCCGCAGCAGCCATCTCCGGCCTGAAGACCTTCCCTGCAGCAGTTTCCGCTCCACTGGCGGGCCACAAAATCCCGGGCCTGTTCCGACAGGCCGGAAGTCCTTGGCTCCCCATGAGCCAGAAGTTTCATGGAACCATCTTTCTGCCTAAGGTAGTTGGCCTGAAAGGTACAGTAAGGATTAGTGGCGCCTCCTCCGGTAAAATCTCCGGCATGGATCCAGCCTCCTGTCTGTTCTTCCAGAAGCCTCAGCATTTTCGGTATGGTTATCCGATAGCTGCCTTTTGACTCGCTGCAGCGTCCGAAATAACTGACTGGCTGAAAATGAACGCCTCTTATCACAGGCATCCGGCTTCTTGCATAAAAAAGAATTTCCCCGGCCTGGTCTTCGTTAACTCCCGGAGCAATGACCGGAACCAGCACGACTCCCAGTCCCGCTGCCTCGCAGGCATCGATGGCTTTCTTTTTGATCTCCAGCAGAGGACGGCCCCTTAAAACCTGATATGGGGCCTCTTTCAGTCCGTCAAACTGCAGGAAAACACAGGAAAGTCCTGCTCTTTTCAGCTTCTCTGCATATCCCGGTTCTTCTGCCAGACGGATCCCGTTGGTGTTCAGCTGAAAAAATGTAAAACCCAGTTTTTTCCCAAATCGAAGGATTTCTTCCAGATCTTCCCGGACCGTAGGCTCTCCCCCGGAAATCTGAAGATTAAAGGGTCCTCCCTGTTCCATGAGATACTGCATCTGGTCTTTCAGTTCCTCCAATGGTACATCCCGGCCTTGCGGGCCGGATCCGGCGAAGCAGGTCGGGCACTGAAGATTACACCTTCCGGTTACTTCCAGCAGAACACAGCAGCCCCGGCGCTGATGGTTTTCGCAGAGGCCGCAGTCCAGAGGGCATCCCTGCTTTTCAGGAAGGGCGGCGGGAATCCTGTCTGAAGGAAGGATATGTTTTCCCCAGTCCCGGTAGCTTTCCTGTGTTCCTTCCCAGATCAGCGCTTCAAATCTTCCGTGTTCCGGACATTCTTTTACCAGATAGATCCCGTCTTCTCTTACTGCTTTTTGGGCCGGCAGGACTTTCAGGCATACCGGGCAGATGCTCTCTCCTTTTTCCTCCATATAAATTTCCTGGTTTTTCATCCAGGCCTCCATCCGGTTCTTTTCCTCTTCCCAGTTTTCTGCTGTATAATTGATCTTCACAACCTTTTCCTTCAGGATTCCCTTGACCTCCAGAGCCCCCTTCTTTGCCGAAAAAACCGGGCGGCGGAACCGATGGTTTTCTTTTACTTCAAACCCCTCCAGCCTTGCAGCCAGCTCCTCTCCGGTAATAGGAAGTTCATATTCATACGTTCTGGCTTCTGCAAAACAGTTTTCTGTTTTTTTCCATTTAAATTCCATCTTTAAAATGTATCCTCCGTTTTCAGGTTTCTTCTATCTGGTCTCCGCACATAGCGGCCACAGCTTCCAGTACCCGGTCTGCATCCGCCCTTTTCGTAAAACGGGACAGACTCAGGCGTATAGTCCCCTGGGGCGTTCCAAGGTTCTCCATGATCCTGGGCGAACAGTGGAGCCCTGTCCGGCAGATAATGTCATAACTGCCGGATAAAATATCTCCGGCCTCTCCCGGATGCCAGCCTGGAATTGTAAAAGAAAGCACCGGCGTAACCGGAGTTTCCGGCCGGATCACCCGGCAGCCCAGATCCCTCAGTTCCTTTTCCAGGTACCGAAGGATTTCCTCCGTTTTCTCCCGGTTCAAAGGATTTTCTTCCGCCCATTGCAAGGCGGCAAGAAGTCCGTGGTAAGAAGGCTCGTTTCCGGTCCCTGCCTCCAGATGGAGAGGCATTTCTTCCGGCATTTCCTTCAGATTGCTTTTTACGCCGGTGCCTCCCAGTACATAAGGGTCCAAAGTAAGCCCCGGCCGGACGTAAAGCCCCCCGGTTCCCTGGGGGCCCAGCAGATACTTATGCCCTGTAAAAGCTGCCATATCTGCTCCCCATTTTTCCAGCTCTACAGAGACCCATCCCAGACTCTGGGATATATCCAGAAGCATAGCGGCTCCGGCGTCTTTTGCCATGGCCGTCAGGGTCTCTGCATCATTGACAGCACCTGTCACATTGGAAGCATGGATCAGCACACACAGTCTGGGCCGGTATTTCCTCACGGCTGTTTTCCACACCTCCGGCTCTAACCGGCCGGTCTTATCCACATCCAGATAAATCACCTGGATCCCCTGTTTTTCCAGCCGGTATAAAGGACGGAGTACTGCATTGTGTTCTGCCTTTGTAGTCAGCACCCGGTCTCCCGGTTCCAGAGGGAAACCGAAAACAGCCTGGTTCAGGCCCCATGTAGAATTACTTCCCAGAGCAATCCTTTCCGGGCTGGAAACTCCCAGCAAAGCAGACAGTTTTTTCCGTACCTGATCAAACACATCAAACTCCCGGATCCCTCCTCTGCCGGCGTCTCCCGGCAGGCTCCTGAGAGCCTGAGAAACGGCCAGGGCTACACAGTCCGGTTTCGGCCAGGAGGTGGCAGCATTGTTTAAATATACTTTTTGCTCATAACCTTTCACCTGTCATCACCTCAAATTCTTTTATCAGCCGACGGCAGATTTCAATATCCTGTAAAATACGCTTTTTTACTTCTTTTTTCTCCAGGGCTTTCCTATATCTCTCCTCCAGAGATACACGCCTGTTCTCCATGATCAGTTTATCCGCCAGACACACCAGTACATCCTCTCTGCAAAGAGTATCCGGCTCCTGCTCAAAACCTCTGTGGGCTCCCGTTACTGCTGCCAGAGCCAGATACCCCTTTTCTTCCAGAAACTTTCTCACCGCTTTTTCATGAAAGGGCTCCAGCCGCAGCAGATCATGAAGGCAGCCTCCGCTTCTGCAAAGCTCTATATCCAGAAAAGCACCTGCTTCTGTCAGACGCCGGGCCATCCAGGCCGCCAGCTCCCCCACCGCCATGCAGTGGGCCCGGATATGGGCCGGGAGATTCACTTCATCATAGAGTTTTTCACACAACTGGTGGGAAATCCCTCTGTACTTTCTGGCATAGTCCCGGATATGGGCAAGGTCTTTCTGATCATCAGCGTCCATCTGGGCCCCTGCATCTGCTGTCTCTACTGTTTTTGTCTTCATGGCGCCAAAGGCTCCCTGAAGTCCCCGGCTGCCCTGATAGTCCAGTGCTTTCTGACAGCCTGCAGGAAACAGAAAGGGGGGATGGAAGGTCTTCTCTCCTGAAGCAGGGATCAGAGCCTCTGTTTCCGGCTCTGCTGCCAAAATCCCCTCTCTCAGCTTTTGAAAAGTTCCCGGAGAGGTTAAAGGAATGTCTCCGGGAAGAAAAAATACGCCCTGTCTCCTGTCCACAGCCTCAAGTCCCAGTTTCACAGAAGCCAGCATATCCGTGTCCTGCCAGAAGGGATTTTCTACGATTTTTACCTCCAGAGCCTTCAAGGCCCTCCTTACCTCTTCTCCCCGGTATCCCACAACCACCGTAATATCTCTTATCCCGGCATTTTCCATACTTTGGACAGTCATAGCGATCATGGGAAAGCCGTTTATCTCCAGCAGCGGTTTAAATCCTTCCATCCGTCTGGATCTTCCTGCTGCGGCGATCAGCCCTGCTCCTTTCATGGCAATCCTCCTTTTTCCGAAAGGAGTTCCACGCATTTCTGATATACTTCTTCTACAAGTTCCGGGCATCTTTTCATTTTATTTCCCGGATCTCCCTCCAGGATCTCCCGGCAGGTACAGCCGCCATACCGGCTTTTGGTCCATTCTTCAAACCAGTCCGCCAGCTTTTGGATCAGGATCGAGGCCTCCGGGTCTTCCAGTTCTTCCGCCTCTCCTTTTCCCAGAAAATATCCCAAGAAACAGCAGCCTCCCGTAAGAGCGCCGCAGACTCTTCCGGAAAATCCAAGGCCTCCGTTTAATCCGCTCATGGCCCGTATCAAATCCGGGTCCTCCTTTTCTTCCGATTCCAGCGCCAGGATCATCAAAATCTGGGCGCAGTAGAATCCCTGTCCTGACAGTTCCAGCATACGCTCAAATAAATCCATTTTTCTCTCCTTTCCTGAGACAGGCCAGGAAGTATCCGCACCCGGCTTTTCCTGCCTCTATGAAGAAATCCACACAGCTTTCCTCTGCATTTCCGTTCCAAAGACTTTCCAAAAAAAATTCCTTCCATGCTTCCGTTTCGTCCTCCCCCTTTTCTATCTGGAATCCTGCTTTTTCAAAAGCTTCCTTCCAGCAGTTCCATATCAGAGGCTCTCTCATAGAGAGGGAAGGCGCCTTTTTCTTTTTGAAAAAAACATCGGCTATCAGCAGACAGCCATTTTTTTTCAGTACCCGGAATGCCTCTTTGAGGGCCGCATTTCCGTCTCCGCATCCGGAGACCGTACATTCCGCCAGGCAGCAGTCAAAACTTTCCCCGGCAAAATCCAGCCTTCTTATGTCTCCCTGCTCTACTCCCGGGCCTGATGGCTTCAGATCCACTGCCCTTACTTCAAATCCCAGGGTTCTTAGATATGCCGCTGTTTTTCCCTCTCCGGCTCCCAGTTCCAGGATCCTGGCAGGAGGACGGAGTCCCGAAAGGGCCAGCAGTCTGGCAGTCATCTCCTGCCCGCCGGGATGGCGGCCAATCATTTGTCCTCCAGACTGCGTTCCACAGAAAGGACTTTGCCTACTGCCAGCTCCTCGGGTACGTAAATATAACCGCATTCCGGACATACCGGCAGTTCTACCGGGAACGCATTGCCGAGATAGCTGAAAACCGCCCTTCCTCTGACCAGTTCTTTTTTGCATTTATGGCACTTCAGTTTTCCCATGGGATCCATAGAATAATAAGTTTTTTCTCCCATCTGCGCCTCCTTTACTCCACAGTCATCCGGTGGCTGTAAGCCCCATATACCAGGTATCCTTTCTCTGTCTCGGTAAACTTTACCCAGAAAGTAACATTGCCGATCCTGGCGGAAGCAGCCAGCCAGCCCTTTTCCGGGTCCTCCACCGCTTCTCCTGAGGCTTCATAAGCTTTCAGCACAGCTTCCACGTCGCTTTTCAGGATCATACGCCTGTCCATTTCTTCTTCCGCTCCATTTTCATAAAAGACCGGCAGCATAGCTTCCCTCCTTATTTCTTCCTTCCAGATTTCTTGCCGGAGTTTTTCCTTCAGTTTCAGACGGTTCGCTCTACGCCGGGACAGATCCGGCACCGGAGGAGCGCCGGTTCCATAGGCCAGTTCCAGGATATGTATGGAGTCCGCTCCTGCCCGGGTCAGCTGGTCCCTGCAGGCCATGCAGTAGGTCAGGATCTTTCTGGAGGTCCTGCCGGCTGCAAAAGAAGCTTTTTTTTCTGCCATCTCGGGATTCGCAAAGCGGACCATTCCCCCGTATCCGCAGCAGGGAGACAGATCTTTGGAAAAGGGGGCTTCTTCTACTTTACATCCCAAAGCCCCTGCAAAATCCCGGATCTGTTCCTGGATTTTCTGATCTCCTCTTGCCCCGCAGGCATCCTGTATAGCCACTGTCTGATCTGTCACCGGATCTGTTCCCAGTTCCAGGAGTATCTGCCATACTCCCACCGCAGAAATTTCCGTTCTTTCCCTTAATATCTTCATGCAGGTGGGACAGGCGCAGATCACTTCCGGCTCTCCCATCTCTTTCCAGACGCTGCGGATCTTTTCCAATGCCTCTGAAGCCAGATCTTCTCTTCCTGCCCATTGGGCCAGAGCCCCGCAGCAGCCGAGAAGCAGGCCTACGCCTCCGGTAAGTCTGCCTGACAGATCCCTGTAAGCAGCTTCTACTGTATCCGGTGACACGGCAGAAGCCTGGCATCCGGGGAAAAACAGATATCTGCAGTGTTCATATCCCGGCTCAGGCCTGGCCAGAAATGCTTCATTGCAGGAGAACTGCTGGTCCAGAAGTCCGAACTCATGAGCGGAAGGAGGCATTTTCTCTGTCTCCACCATGATCTTCCGGGCCATTTTGCATACTTCCGGGTAGTCAAATCCATTAGGACAGGCAGACTTGCACTGTCCGCACAGATCACAGGCATTGATCATTCCGTTTGCCATATGATTTCCCATCACAATAGAAAGATTGTTGTAAATTTCCCGGACAGCTCCTCTGGGGTTCCGTTTATACTCCTGGAAATAGACGCAGCCCTTTATACATTCCAGGCACTGGCACTGTATACAGCGTCCGGCCTCTGCTGCCGCCAGCTCTCTGTCCGGTTTCTCCAGTCCTGTAAAAGCCCGGCTTCCTTCCACGCCGTCCATAGTTACATGTAAGCGGCTCTCCTGAGGACCCGGCTGCCGGATCCCTTCCCAAGAGGCCCCCTGAAGATAACGTTCCGCCTTAGCTGATACATATTTTGCCCAGGCCAGTATCCAGGCAGCCCCGTCTTTCTTTTCCCATTTCTTTTCTGTTCCAAAAACATTTTCCGGCAGGCCGGTACGCCAAAGGCAAGGAGACAGACAGACTGCGTCCCCACATGCACCCCATTCTGAGGCTTCCCCTTCTCTAACTTTTTGGGTCATTCGAAAAAGTTCCAGAGAAGCCGTATCTGCTTCTGCTTCCTCTTCTGTAAGCCCCCAGGAAATCAGAGGTTCTCTCTGGTTTTCACACCGGGTATACCAGAAAATCTCATAGCCTTTTCTGCCCAGTTCCCAGCAGCAGGCCAGGGCAAAAAGGTCATCTCCCCCTACGATCACCTTTTTATTTTTCCGGGGGATCAGAAAACGGCTGCCTCTTTCTTTTCCTCCATACAGGGCGCAGGCTTTTTCCAAAGCCCTCACCTGGATCCCTTCCCCGACCCGGGACAAGGCGCAGGCCTCCTTGCAGGCTCCGGGACAGCCCTTTGCCAGAAGGTGGAGAAAAGGGGTAACGCTCCGGATCACTCCTGCTGCTTTTGCAAAATCCCCTTTTGCCGCATAGGCGCAGACTGCCCGCATATCCAGATGAAGAGGGCATACTGCCGAGCAGCCCGGAGGATCTTCTCTGGTACAGACAGCTTCCCTCTGATGAAGTTCTTCCTGGCCGAAAGCCTGCTTCATTAAATAATGTTTTCCCACAAATCCCCGATCCTTATGTTCCATATATTCTCTCCTGTGTTTAATTATCTATTTCAAGAATAATATTCGGGTAAAACAAAGCGGGGATCCCCCGCTTTGTCCTGTCTTTTCGTTTCCGCATTTTTTACAGAGCATCCAGTGCCGCTTTTACCACTTCCGGTCTGGCCGGAACTCTGGTGATCCTTGCTCCGGTAGCACTGTATATAGCGTTCAGGATTGCCGGATGAGGTGCGGCCAAAGGTCCCTCGCCGCAGCCGGCAGCGCCGTATGGTCCAAGAGGTCTCGGGTGATTTTCCTGGTAAACCAGCTCAATGTCGTCAGGAATATCATTGGGGTAAGGAATTCCGCACTTTAAGAGGCTGGTATGTTTCTTCAGGTCCTCAAAATCTTCTGACAGAGCCAGACCGATTCCCTGAGCAATGGCGCCCATGACCTGACCGTCCACAACCGTCTTATTAATGATGGTGCCAAAATCAGATACCATGGTAAATTTCACAACCTTTACCTTGCCGGTCTCCATATTGACCTGTACTACAGGTAGGTTAATACAATACATATATACAGAGAAAGGATTTCCCTGGGCCGTTTCCTGATCACAGTCCGTGCATGCGGTTGCCACCCATTTTCCTTCATACCTCAGCGGAAGCTTCTCTTCTACCATTTCCTCATAGGTACGATAAGTACCATCTGGTTTTCTCATGGCGTTTATCAGCATCTCCGAGGCAACACGCACCGCATTTCCGGTCATGACATTGGAACGTGATCCTCCGGCAGGTCCGGAATTCGGAGTCTTTCCTGTATCATTCATCACCAGTTTGATCTGATCCGGTGTAAATCCTGCCTGACGGAGGGTTTCATGGGCGTGGGTAAGGGTACCGATATCCGCTCCCTGTCCGTGATCCTCCCAGGAATCATAAATCGTCACCGTGTTGTCCGGATTCAGTTCTGCCCAGGCTTCTGAGGAGTCCACGCCGTCCAGGCCGCAGCCATAAACCCCCAGGGACACGCCGGCTCCATACTTGAATTTGCCGTTTTCTCCCTTTTCCCGGTTGAGAGTCTCTGCATAAGCTTTATTCTTCTGGTAATAAGGTCTTGCCAGATCATACAGATCTTCCAGACAGTATACGTCTGGTTTGCAGCCATTTGGAGTCGTAGATCCTTCAGATTCTTTATAGCAGTTCATGGCACGGAACTCAAAAGGATCGATCCCCATTTTCGCTGCCATCATATCCATTGCGATATCGCCGCCCATGAAAGACTGAGGCGCTCCATATCCCCGGAAAGCGGCTCCGTATGCATGATTGGTGCAGACAGTCCGTGACCGGTTGCGGATATTGGGAATGTCTACTCCGGCTCCTACAAACTGGCTGAGACGCATGGTCAGCAGGTCGCCGAATTCTGAGTATGGACCGTGGTCAATAAGGTTGTCGCCTTCAAGGGCCAGGATCTTGCCTTTCTCATCCGCCGCCAGTTTGATATGCATAAAACCGGGACTTCTCTTTCCGGTATAAGTGATCATCTGATACATGTTAAAATTCAGAGCCACCGGACGTCCTGTGACAAGGGCGGCTACCCCTACCAGCGCTTCTATGGTAGGTGAGAATTTATAGCCGAAGGTTCCTCCTGCATGGAGCTGTATCAGCCGGAGTTTTTCCGGCTCTACGCCGATGCCTGCACAGATCATGGCATGATGAAGATGGATCCCGATAGATTTGGAGTGTATGGTCACTCTTCCTTCCTCATCCATATATGCATAGGCCACGTCTGGTTCAATGGGCATATGAGGCTGTCTGGAACAATAGGCGTCCATCTCTATGACATTGGGAGCTGTCTCCATAATAGGAGCCGTATCTTCTCCCTTTATGCAGTTGGTCTCATAGTAAACATTCGGTGTTCCCGGATGGATTTCCATAGCGTCCGGGTCCATAGCTTCCGGTGCAGACATGTAAGCAGGAAGCACTTCCAGATCAACCTTCACATACTTGGCTGCTTCCCTGGCATGGGCGACTGTATCTGCACATACCATAGCGATAGCATCTCCGTACTGGAACACTTTCTCGTCACAGAGGATCGGACGGTCCCAGCCGTCTCCTTTATTTGTGGGGAATGTAATAAGTCCGGTGATCCGGTTCTTTCCGGGAACATCTTTATAGGTAATGACCCGGTATACTCCCGGCATCTGCTCTGCCTGAGAGGTATCGATCCCCTTGATCCATGCATGGGATACTTCTGCCTGGACCAGTGCGATCTGCAGGGTATCCTCCGGAAGGGTCTTGATCTCATCGGCTCCAAAATCCCAGGATCCGGTCACTTTTGCCGCCGCCGAAGGACGGGCATAGCTGGTTCCCAAGATCCGATTATCCGTTGGCTGGAACATAAGATCTTCTTTTGTAATCTCTCCCCGCAGTACTCTGGCTGCGTCCATCACCGCATCTATCAGTGGCTTATATCCGGTACAGCGGCAGAGATTCCGGTTCTTATTGAACCATTCCCGGACTTCCGTTCTGGAGGGAGAGGGATTATTCTCCAGAAGCACTTTGGCGCTCATAATAAAGCCCGGCGAACAGAATCCGCACTGTGCGCAGCCATGTGCGATCCAGGCCGCCTGCAGAGGATGAAGGTCCTCCAGAGTACCTATACCTTCGATAGTTTCAATTTTTGCATAATCCGGCACTTTCGCTATTTTGGTAATACAAGAGCGGGTCACTTTTCCGTCCACGATCACATTGCAGGCTCCGCAATGTCCCTCTCCGCAGCCGATCTTACAGCCTGTAAGAAGCAGTCTGTCCCTGAGCACTTCAGCTAAAGACTCGTGCCCCTCTACAACTAAAGTCCGCTGTGTGCCGTTAATCATAAGGATTTTTTTAATCATCCTTCCACCTCCCTATTCTGGTTTTCTTCCTGAATACTGCGCCGTCAGATCCCTTCTGCAGCGGCGCTCTATCTTTAAGGCGCTGATCCTTAAATTCTTATCTTTTTCTGGTCAAAGCTTTTTTCCTTTGCTACAATAGGCTTATAAAGGAGAAATGCTTATGGAACTGAAAGAAATTCATGCAAAACAAGTTACGGTAGAGGTCAGAGACGAAGCTACCGGAGAAGTCTTTCGCCGTACTCTGCCTATGGAATATTATGAAACCGCTAATTTTCTCCGTCTCAGCGGAGAAGACAGAAAAGGAAAACCCAGTGAGCTGGTTTTTCTGTCGGATACCGGAATGCGGCGTCTCAGAGATCTGACAGGAAAAGGTCCGGATAAAGATCCCTGTGGTACCCACCAATAATTTTCTGAATCTTTTGCTTTAATTATAATTTGTTTTCAAAATAGAGTCAATAAATTCGCTTTTTTCCAATTATTCTATTTTGAGAATAATATAATTCTCATTCTCAAAGGGGGAATTTTTCATGAAGATCATCATATTTGGCTGCGGCCAGGGAGGCCAAACCCTGGGTAATCTGCTGTCCGCCTCTGTCCGCCTTCTGGCGTTTGCCGACAATAATCCCCAGACTTGGGGAAAAGAATATGAGGGAATCCCTGTAATATCCCCTGCACAGATTCCTCAAATGGATCCCGACCTGGTCTGGATCGCCATCAAAAATCCAGCGGCCGCCTCCTCTGTACTTTCACAGCTTCAGGATCTGGGATACACCGGTCCTGTGCAGAATCTGTCTGCCCTTCTGGATCAGATAGACTTCCGGCTTGCCACGATCCGGCTTCTGGCGAAAGAGATCCGGCAGCGCTGTCTGCCCGGGGAAATTGCCGAGCTTGGGGTACACCAGGGCGCTTCCGCCCGGGAACTGAATCGGCTGTTCCCGGAAAGAAAGCTTTATCTTTTTGATACTTTTCAGGGCTTTCCGGAAAAAGCCCTTGCTGCAGAAGCTGAAAGAAATCCATCGGTCCGGTGGAAAGATGCTTTTCAGGATACCTCTGTTTCTCAGGTATTGGAACAGCTTCCTTATCCGGAGCAGGCAGTAATCTGTGCCGGATACTTTCCGGATTCTCTGCCCTCTGCGCCTCCCCGTTTTGCTTTTGTACATCTGGATCCGGACTTATACGAGTCTGTTGCCCAGGGGCTCCGGATTTTCTGGCCACTTCTGGTGTGCGGCGGTGTCATTTTTGTCCATGATTACCGCAGTCTTCAGTTTCCCGGAGCCGGACAGGCAGTAAAAGAGTTCTGCAGGAAACACCGGCTTACCCCTCTGCCGCTGCCAGATCTCCATGGAAGCGCTTTACTTGTCAAGCAGTCGGAAGACTCCTAAACGCAAGCTAAAAATATGTTTAAAAACGGCAGTCTCAGATCCTGCCGCCAGGAAAGGAGTTCAGATTATGTCAGAATTATATAATCTCATCGCCTCCTGTAATCCCAATCGCCAGAGCCTTATCCTCACAGCTCTGGATGGAACAGCAGCAGGTGAAAAGGCTTTTTTTGCAGATGGTTCTCTTCAGTGGGAATCCGGAAAAGAAGGATTCTTCTCTCATTTTGCCGAAAATCTTCCGGATATTTCTGCCCCCGGTATTATCACCGAGAACAGTACACGGATCTTCTGTGAGTTTCCGGCGCATGAACAAAAGCTGGTGATCTGCGGCGCCGGTCATGTATCCATTCCAGTGATCCAGATCGGACGTATGATCGGCTGTACTGTCACAGTCCTGGAAGACCGCCCCAAATTTGCCGACAATGCCAGAAGAGCCGGTGCAGATACTGTGCTCTGCCAGCCTTTTGAAGAAGGGCTGAAAAAAATCCCCGGGGATAGGGATACCTATTTTATCATTGTGACCAGAGGCCACCGTTACGATCAGGTGTGTCTGGAAAAGATCATGAAAAAAGAGCATGCCTATATCGGCATGATGGGAAGCCGGGCCCGGACTGTCAAAGTAAAACAGGCTCTGCTGGAACAAGGCGCTGATCCCCAGATACTGGAATCCGTACACACTCCCATCGGTCTGCCTATCGGAGGAGAAACACCTGAAGAGATCGGCGTCTCCATCATAGCTGAAGTGATACAGAAAAAAAACCGCTGCCGGAAGCGGGGCGGTTTTACAAAAGAGATCCTCAGGGCAATCCTTAATGAAGAGGATAAAGACATAAAAAAAGTACTGGCCACTATTGTGACGAAAAAAGGCTCCTCTCCCAGGGAAGCCGGAACAAAAATGCTCATCTGCCAGGATGGGCGGACTGTAGGAACCATTGGAGGCGGTTGTCTGGAAGCAGATATCATCCAGAGATCCCTCCGTCTTATGTCCCAGGAAAACCTCCCTCTGGTCCTCCATCATGCTGATATGACTGGAAAAGATGCTGAAGACGAAGGCATGGTCTGCGGCGGTATGGTGGATGTCTTATTAGAAGTTCTGTAACAGAAAAACCCCGGCAGCCTTTCGGCTCCGGGGTAATCTTATGCTTGGACACAAAGTTATCTTTTGATAACAGATTCTATTTTTATACTGGTTCTTCTCGAATGATTACTCGATGATAGAAGCAACACGACCTGAACCTACAGTTCTACCACCCTCACGGATAGCGAATGTAAGACCCTGGCTCATAGCGATTGGGTGGATCAGTTCGATTGTCATTTCTACGTTATCACCAGGCATGCACATTTCTGTACCTTCTGGCAGTAAGCAAACACCAGTTACGTCTGTTGTTCTGAAGTAGAACTGTGGACGGTAGTTGTTGAAGAATGGTGTATGACGGCCACCTTCGTCTTTTGTCAGAACGTAAACCTGAGCTGTGAATTTTGTATGGCAGGTAATTGTTCCTGGTTTAGCCAGAACCTGTCCTCTTTCGATTTCGTTTCTCTGAACACCACGAAGCAGAGCACCGATGTTATCACCAGCCTGAGCCTCGTCTAACAGCTTACGGAACATTTCGATTCCAGTTACAACAACTTTACGTGTTTCTTCTTTCAGACCAACGATTTCAACTTCTTCAGATACATGCAGTGTACCAGCTTCTACTCTACCAGTAGCAACTGTACCACGTCCTGTGATGGAGAATACGTCCTCTACAGGCATGATGAATGGTTTGTCTGTGTCACGCTGTGGATCTGGGATATAGCTGTCAACAGCATCCATCAGTTCCATAACTTTGTCACCCCACTCGCTGTCTGGATCTTCCAGAGCTTTCAGAGCAGAACCCTGGATGATTGGTGTGTCATCGCCTGGGAACTCGTACTCATTCAGCAGTTCACGGATTTCCATATCTACCAGCTCAAGAAGCTCTTCGTCGTCAACCATATCACATTTGTTCATGAAAACAACGATGTAAGGAACGCCTACCTGACGAGACAGCAGGATGTGCTCTTTTGTCTGAGCCATAACACCGTCTGTAGCAGCTACTACTAAGATAGCTCCATCCATCTGAGCTGCACCTGTGATCATGTTCTTAACGTAGTCAGCATGTCCTGGGCAGTCAACGTGTGCATAGTGACGTTTTTCTGTTTCATACTCAACGTGTGCTGTAGAGATTGTGATACCACGTTCTCTTTCTTCTGGAGCTTTATCAATGTTCTCAAAATCTGTAGCTGTGTTACCAGCAACTCTGTGAGAAAGTACTTTTGTGATAGCAGCTGTTAAAGTTGTTTTACCATGGTCAACGTGTCCGATGGTACCAATGTTACAATGCGGTTTGCTTCTTTCAAATTTAGCTTTAGCCATTTTGAATGTCCTCCTTGTTTAACATGCGCCCCGTCTGGGCAAATTTTAATTTTTATTGTTGCCTCATAACGAGGCGGTTGATATAGTCAACCTGCTAACCTTGATTATATTGCAAATCAAGGATATTTGCAAGTTTTATTTACCTGATTTTCCTGCCAGAACCTTTTCCTGTACAGACTTGGGAACCTGTTCATATTTCTCAAAGAACATAGAGTAGTTACCACGTCCCTGGGTTCTGGAACGCAGGTCTGTTGCGTATCCGAACATCTCTGCCAGAGGAACGAATCCACGGATCATTTTACCTCCGCCGATATCGTCCATACCTTCGATACGTCCGCGGCGGGAGTTGATATCACCGATAACATCGCCCATGTAGTCTTCAGGAGTTGTAACTTCGACTCTCATGATAGGCTCCAGAAGGATTGGAGCTCCTTTTGACATAGCATCCTTAAACGCAAGAGAACCTGCAATATGGAATGCCATTTCGGAAGAGTCCACTTCATGGTAGGATCCGTCATATACGTTTGCATGGATACCCACTACAGGGAATCCGCCCAGGATACCGGCTTTCATAGCCTCTTCGATACCTTCTCCTACTGCCGGGATGTATTCTTTCGGGATAGCACCGCCGACAACAGTAGATTCAAACTTATAAGTTTCCTCGCCGTTTGCATCCATAGGCTCGAATTTAACTTTACAGTGACCGTACTGTCCGCGACCACCAGACTGTTTTGCATATTTGCTGTCAACGTCAACTGGTTTTGTGATTGTCTCTTTGTAAGCAACCTGAGGAGCACCTACGTTAGCTTCTACTTTGAACTCACGAAGAAGACGGTCAACGATGATCTCCAGGTGAAGCTCACCCATACCGGCGATAATCGTCTGTCCAGTTTCCTGATCTGTATGAGCACGGAAAGTTGGGTCTTCCTCTGCAAGTTTTGCAAGAGCTTCGCCCAGTTTGCCCTGACCTGCTTTTGTCTTAGGCTCAATAGCCAGCTCGATAACAGGATCCGGGAATTCCATGGACTCCAGGATTACAGGATGCTGCTCGTCGCAGAGTGTATCACCTGTAGTAGTAAATTTGAAACCGATAGCGGCTGCAATATCACCAGAGTAAACTTTATCCAGTTCATGACGTTTGTTGGCGTGCATCTGCAGGATACGTCCAACACGTTCTTTTTTGCCTTTTGTAGCGTTCAGTACATAAGAACCGGAGTTCATAGTACCTGAATAAACTCTGAAGTATGCCAGCTTACCAACGAATGGGTCTGTCATGATCTTGAATGCCAGAGCTGCGAAAGGCTCGTCATCAGAAGCATGCTTCTCAATTTCATTTCCATCAAGGTCTGTACCCTTGATAGCAGGAATATCTGTAGGAGCGGGCATGTACTCCAGGATAGCGTCCAGAAGTTTCTGAACACCTTTGTTTCTGTAAGCAGAACCGCAGCATACAGGAACAGCGGCGCACTCGCAAGTAGCTTTTCTCAGAACTTTTTTCAGTTCATCTACAGAAGGCTCTTCACCTTCCAGATAAGCCATCATCAGGTCGTCATCCAGCTCGCAGATCTTTTCAATCAGCTCTGTATGATACAACTCTGCTTCTTCCTGCATATCTTCCGGGATATCGGTAACAGAAATGTCGTCGCCCTTCTCATCATTATAGATGTAGGCCTGCATTTCAAACAGGTCGATGATTCCTTTGAATTCATCTTCCTTACCGATAGGCAGCTGTACACAGATAGCATTCTTTCCTAAACGGGTTTTAATCTGATCTACAGCATTATAGAAGTTTGCACCTAAAATGTCCATCTTGTTGATGAAAGCCATACGAGGTACATTGTAGGTGTCAGCCTGACGCCATACGTTTTCTGACTGGGGTTCAACACCGCCCTTAGCACAGAACACACCGACAGCACCGTCCAGAACACGCAGAGAACGCTCAACCTCTACAGTAAAGTCTACGTGTCCAGGTGTATCAATGATGTTGATACGATGCTCCAAAGCGCCTGGCTTTGGTTTGGTCTTCTCTTCCAGTGTCCAGTGACATGTTGTGGCAGCGGAAGTAATTGTGATACCTCTTTCCTGCTCCTGCTCCATCCAGTCCATGGTAGCGGTTCCTTCATGAGTATCACCAATCTTATAGTTTACACCGGTATAGTATAAGATACGCTCTGTCAGAGTTGTCTTACCGGCATCGATGTGTGCCATAATACCAATGTTTCTGGTTCTCTCTAATGGATATTCTCTTCCAGCCAATTGGATTTCCTCCTCTTAGAAACGATAGTGAGCAAATGCTTTATTTGCTTCAGCCATCTTATGCATGTCTTCTTTTCTCTTAACAGCTGCGCCGGTATTGTTCATAGCGTCCAGCAGCTCGTTAGCCAGTCTTTCTTCCATGGTCTTCTCGCCTCTTTTACGGGAGAACATGGTCAGCCAGCGAAGAGCCAAAGCCTGACGTCTGTCCGGTCTTACTTCGATAGGCACCTGGTAGGTAGCACCACCGATACGTCTTGCTTTTACCTCTAATACAGGCATGATGTTGTTCATTGCCTCTTCAAATACTTCGATTGCTGGTTTTCCAGCTTTTTCTTCCACTCTGGCGAATGCTCCGTATACGATCTTCTGAGCTACACCTTTCTTACCGTCCAGCATAATGCTGTTGATAAGTTTTGTAACTACCTTGCTGTTGTACATTGGATCAGCCAGAACGTCTCTTTTCTGAATATGTCCTTTACGTGGCACGTTACTTCCCTCCTTAATCATTTTCGATTAAATCATAGGTACTCACACAAACTATTCTGCATGTTCGCACTCGGTAGCTTCTCTATATAAACCCGCAGCCACTTATGGGCTTATGGAATCCCGGTACAATTTAATAGTTCTCTGTGACTTCTATGAATTCATCATAACAGCCTGGGCTGTTATTCTGGATTTATAAATTTAGTCGCTTAATTATTTTTTCGGTCTCTTAGCACCGTATTTAGAACGGGCCTGACGTCTGTTAGCAACGCCTGCGGTATCTAATGTACCACGGATGATGTGGTATCTGGTACCTGGTAAGTCTTTTACCCTACCGCCACGGATCAGAACAACGCTGTGCTCCTGTAAGTTGTGACCTTCTCCCGGAATGTAGCTTGTTACTTCGATTCCATTGGAAAGACGAACTCTGGCGATCTTTCTAAGAGCTGAGTTAGGCTTCTTAGGTGTAGCAGTCTTAACAGCAGTACATACACCTCTCTTCTGTGGAGAAGACATATCGGAAGTTTTTTTCCGTAAAGAGTTGTAGCTCTTCTGAAGTGCAGGTGCTGTAGACTTCTTGGTTGTAGTCTGGCGTCCTTTTCTTACTAACTGATTAAATGTTGGCATTCCTTTTCACCTCCTGTAGAATTTGCGGGTCCTTCTATAATATATATAGAAGGAATAGTGGCTGCCAGTTATTCATCCTCATGAATAAACTTTTTCGCACACAAAAAAAACTTGCGTATTTTTGCACGCTCTCTCATTATATCCACCAGGATTTTCCCTGTCAAGGATTTTTTCAAAATTTTTCTAAAAATACAAAAGGCTGCACAGAAGTTTCTGCAGCAGCCTTTTCTTACATTTCCCACAAAGCAGATCCTCCGAAATCTGCCTTCTGTTTATTCTTCTATTAATTCAGCCTCTTCCTCGTCTTCGGAAAGTTCTTCTTCCTCCAGAACGCTTTCATCCAGAATCTCCTGATCCTGAACTTCGTCTTCCTGGATATCCTCTTCCAGATCCAGCTCTTCTTCCTCTTCGTCAGGGATCAGATCTGTATCCAGACGGACATTGGAATATTTTTTCATACCGGTTCCTGCCGGGATCAGCTTACCAATAAGAACGTTTTCTTTCAGACCGATCAGCGGGTCAATCTTGCCCTTGATGGCAGCTTCTGTCAGAACCTTTGTGGTCTCCTGGAAGGAGGCCGCAGACAGGAAAGAGTTGGTGGCAAGAGAAGCTTTGGTAATACCCAGCATTACCTGTTTTCCTTCTGCCGGTTCTTTTCCTTCTGCGATCAGCTCCTGATTTTTCTCTTCAAAATCCAGAACATCTACCAGTGTTCCTGGCAGGAAGTCTGTATCTCCATTGTCCTCCACACGGATCTTCTTCAGCATCTGACGTACGATAACCTCGATGTGCTTATCGTTGATCTCAACACCCTGGAGACGGTAAACTCTCTGTACCTCGCGGAGCATGTAGTCCTGTACGGCGCGAACGCCTTTGATACGAAGGATATCGTGAGGATTTACAGAACCTTCTGTCAGCTCGTCTCCGGCTTCCAGATAATCTCCGTCCTGAACCTTAATACGGGAACCATATGGAATCAGGTAAGTCTTAGATTCACCGCTCTCATTATCTGTTACAATGATCTCACGTTTTTTCTTTGTATCTTTCAGTGTGGCAACACCTTTGATCTCTGTGATGATAGCAAGACCCTTAGGCTTCCTTGCCTCGAAAAGCTCCTCCACACGGGGAAGACCCTGTGTGATATCGCCGCCGGCCACACCGCCGGTATGGAAGGTACGCATAGTCAGCTGTGTACCTGGCTCACCGATAGACTGAGCTGCGATAATACCGATAGATTCACCTACCTGTACCGGCTCGCCGGTAGCCATGTTGGCGCCGTAACATTTTGCACAAACACCAATCTTGCACTTACAGGTAAGGATTGTACGGATTTTCACTGCATTGTATGGCTTGCCGTCATCTCTTACACCATCTTTTACCACACGGGCCGCACGTTTCGGAGTGATCATATGGTTTGCCTTAACGATCACATTTCCATCTTTATCTTTGATCGTCTCGCAGGAAAAGCGTCCTGTAATACGCTCCTGAAGACTTTCGATCTCTTCCTTGCCGTCAGCAAAAGCTTTTACCCATATACCTGGGATTTCACCTTTATCTTCGCAGCAGTCTACTTCCCGGACAATCATTTCCTGGGAAACGTCTACCAGACGTCTGGTGAGGTAACCGGAATCGGCAGTACGCAGAGCCGTATCGGAAAGACCTTTACGAGCTCCGTGAGCAGACATGAAGTATTCCAATACGTCCAGACCTTCACGGAAGTTAGACTTAATTGGCAGCTCGATGGTATGACCAGTTGTATCGGCCATCAGACCACGCATACCTGCCAGCTGTTTGATCTGTTTATCAGATCCACGGGCACCGGAGTCAGCCATCATATAAATGTTGTTATACTTATCCAGTCCGTCCAGCAGAGCCTTTGTCAGGGCATCGTCCGTCTTCTTCCAGGTATCTACAACTTCTTTATAACGCTCTTCCTCTGTGATGAGACCACGCTTAAAGTTCTTAGTGATCAGGTCTACAGTATCCTGAGCCTGCTGGATCATCTCCGGCTTCTGAGGCGGCACGGTCATATCAGAAATAGATACGGTCATGGCTGCTCTTGTAGAATATTTGTATCCCATAGCTTTAATGTCGTCCAGAACCTCTGCTGTCTTGGTAGCGCCATGGGTATTGATAACTTTTTCCAGAATCTGCTTTAACTGCTTCTTTCCTACCAGGAAATCGATTTCCGGAAGAAGTTCGTTTCCGGGAATGGTTCTGTCTACAAAGCCCAGATCCTGTGGCAGGATTTCGTTAAAGAGCAGACGTCCAAGAGTAGAATGAACATTGCCCTGAAGCACTGTTCCGTCAGGCATAGTCTTTTTCTCTCTTACGACGATCTTTGTCTGAAGAGTAATAGCCTGGTTTTCATAAGCCAAGATTGCCTCGTTTACGCTCTTGAAAGCTTTTCCTTCGCCTTTGCTTCCTGGTCTTTCCTGAGTCAGATAATAGATACCCAGGACCATATCCTGTGAAGGAACGGCCACAGGACCACCATCAGAAGGTTTCAGCAGGTTGTTTGGTGACAGCAGAAGGAAGCGGCATTCTGCCTGAGCTTCCACAGACAGTGGAAGGTGAACAGCCATCTGATCACCGTCAAAGTCTGCGTTGAACGCTGTACAAACCAAAGGATGAAGCTTGATAGCCTTACCCTCTACCAGGATGGGCTCGAAAGCCTGGATACCCAGTCTGTGAAGGGTAGGAGCACGGTTTAACATAACCGGATGTTCTTTAATAACGTCTTCCAGTACGTCCCATACTGCAGGCTCCAGCTTCTCCACCATCTTTTTGGCATTTTTAATATTATGAGCGGTGCCGTTTGACACCAGTTCTTTCATAACAAAAGGTTTGAACAGCTCAATAGCCATTTCCTTGGGCAGACCGCACTGATAGATCTTCAGTTCCGGTCCTACTACAATAACGGAACGTCCTGAGTAGTCTACACGTTTACCCAGCAGGTTCTGACGGAAACGTCCGGATTTACCTTTCAGCATATCGGAAAGGGATTTCAGGGCTCTGTTTCCGGGACCTGTAACGGGGCGTCCCCGGCGTCCGTTGTCAATAAGGGCATCTACTGCTTCCTGGAGCATTCTCTTCTCGTTGCGGACAATGATATCCGGAGCGCCCAGCTCCAGCAGTCTTTTCAGACGGTTGTTTCTGTTGATGATCCTCCTGTACAGATCATTTAAGTCAGAGGTGGCAAAACGTCCGCCGTCCAGCTGTACCATAGGACGCAGATCCGGCGGGATCACCGGAACTACTGTCATGATCATCCACTCAGGTCTGTTTCCGGATTCCCGGAAAGCCTCTACTACTTCCAGACGTTTGATAATACGGGCTCTCTTCTGACCTGTGGAATCTTTCAGTCCTGCCTTCAATTCTGCAGATTCTTTCTCCAGGTCAATGGCCTCCAGCAGTTCTTTGATGGACTCAGCCCCCATTCCCACACGGAAAGTCTCCCCGTATTTTTCTCTGGCATCCTGGTATTCTTTCTCTGTAAGGACCTGTTTGTACTGGAGATCCGTAGTTCCCGGATCCAGTACGATATAGCTGGCAAAATACAGAACCTTCTCCAATGTTCTGGGTGACAGGTCCAGGATCAGACCCATTCTGGAAGGGATACCCTTAAAATACCAGATGTGGGAAACCGGCGCTGCCAGCTCAATGTGTCCCATACGCTCTCTGCGGACAGAGGACTTGGTAACTTCCACGCCGCATCTGTCACAGATAACCCCTTTGTAACGGATTTTCTTATACTTACCGCAATGGCACTCCCAGTCTTTGCTGGGTCCGAAAATCCTCTCGCAGAAAAGGCCGTCCTTTTCTGGCTTTAATGTTCTATAATTAATGGTTTCTGGTTTCTTTACCTCACCATGAGACCATTCCCGGATCTTCTCCGGAGATGCCAGTCCAATCTTAATGGCATCAAAAGTCAATGGCTGATATACCTCTTTGTTTGCTGTTTCTGGCATTGCGGACTCCTTTCCTATTACTCTTCGTCAAGAGTATCATCTAATCCTAAGAATACTTCATCCTCTTCTTCCGGTTCTTCTTCAACATCTACCAGCTCTTCGCCTTCAAACTCTTGTTTGGTAAAACCATGGCCGGCATAGTCCTCATTGTCTCTGCCTCTGGAATCCCCTTCGATGATATGACGCATATCGGTCTCGCCGTAATCCACGTTTTCCATGATCTCCACTTCTGTCATATCTTCTCTCAGGACTCTTACGTCAAGACCCAGAGACTGAAGCTCTTTCAAAAGAACCTTAAAGGATTCCGGTACCCCCGGTTCAGGAATATTGTCGCCTTTGATAATGGCTTCATAAGTTTTCACACGTCCGATCACATCATCTGATTTTACAGTCAGGATCTCCTGAAGGGTATAGGATGCGCCATAAGCCTCCAGAGCCCAAACCTCCATCTCTCCGAAACGCTGTCCGCCAAACTGGGCTTTACCGCCCAGCGGCTGCTGGGTTACCAGAGAGTATGGACCTGTAGAACGTGCGTGGATCTTATCATCTACCAGGTGATGGAGTTTCAGGTAATGCATGTGTCCGATGGTTACAGGACTGTCGAAGTACTCGCCTGTACGTCCGTCTCTCAGTCTTACCTTTCCATCTCTGGAAATAGGAACTCCCTTCCACAATTCTCTGTGAGCTTTATTCTCGTCCAGGAACTGCATAACCTCAGGGCGAAGGGTATCCTGATATTTTTCACGGAATTCTTCAAAATCTTCTGTATTTACATAATCATTAGCCAGTTCCAGAGTATCCTGGATATCTACCTCGTTGGCACCGTCGAATACCGGAGTGGCAATATTGAATCCCAGAGCCTTTGCAGCAAGACTCAGGTGGATCTCCAGCACCTGTCCGATGTTCATACGGGAAGGCACGCCCAGAGGATTCAGCACAATGTCCAGAGGACGGCCGTTAGGCAGGAATGGCATATCTTCTACCGGAAGCACACGGGAAACAACACCCTTGTTACCATGACGTCCGGCCATTTTATCGCCTACAGAGATTTTTCTCTTCTGGGCAATGTAGATGCGCACTGCCTCGTTTACGCCTGGAGAAAGCTCATCTCCGTTTTCTCTTGTGAATACTTTGGCATCTACTACGATACCGTATTCTCCGTGAGGAACCTTCAGAGATGTGTCTCTTACTTCTCTGGCTTTCTCGCCGAAAATAGCGCGGAGCAGACGTTCCTCTGCGGTAAGTTCTGTCTCTCCCTTAGGAGTAACCTTGCCTACCAGGATATCTCCCGCACGGACTTCCGCACCGATACGGATGATACCTCTCTCATCAAGGTCTTTCAAGGCGTCATCACCTACGCCGGGAACGTCTCTTGTGATCTCTTCCGGTCCCAGCTTGGTGTCTCTGGCCTCTGCCTCGTATTCTTCTATATGAACAGATGTATATACATCATCCATGACCAGTCTTTCGCTTAAGAGAACCGCATCCTCGTAATTATAACCTTCCCAGGTCATGAATCCGATCAGAGGGTTCTTTCCAAGAGCCAGCTCGCCTTTGGAAGTGGAAGGACCGTCTGCGATCACATCGCCCGCCTCCACATGCTCTCCCTTGGACACGATCGGCCTCTGGTTGTAGCAGTTGCTCTGGTTGCTTCGCATGAATTTTGTCAGATGATATACATCTCTTGTTCCGTCGTCATTTTTGACAATAATCTCTTTGGATGCCGCACATTCTACCGTACCGGATTTCTTTGCAACCACACATACACCGGAGTCCACCGCAGCTTTCGCTTCCATACCGGTACCTACAACAGGAGCTTCGGTAGTCAGAAGAGGCACTGCCTGACGCTGCATGTTAGATCCCATAAGGGCACGGTTGGCATCGTCATTCTGCAGGAATGGGATCAGGGCTGTAGCCACGGAGAATACCATCTTAGGAGATACGTCCATGTAATCGAACATCTGACGCTCATATTCCTGGGTCTCTTCTCTGTAACGACCGGATACATTTTTACGGATAAAATGTCCTTCTTCATCCAGAGGTTCATTCGCCTGAGCCACATGGTAATTATCTTCTTCATCAGCAGTCATATAGACAACTTCGTCTGTCACCCTCGGGTTCTTAGGATCTGTCTTATCGATCTTTCTGTACGGAGCTTCAATAAAACCATACTCATTGATCCTTGCGTAAGAAGCAAGGGAGTTGATCAGACCGATGTTTGGTCCTTCAGGAGTCTCGATAGGACACATTCTTCCGTAATGAGAATAGTGAACGTCTCGAACCTCGAATCCGGCCCGGTCACGGGACAGACCTCCCGGTCCCAGAGCAGACAGACGTCTCTTATGTGTCAGCTCTCCCAGAGGGTTGTTCTGATCCATGAACTGAGACAGCTGGGAAGATCCGAAGAATTCCTTCACCGCAGCAGTCACAGGCTTGATATTGATCAGAGACTGGGGAGAAATTCCCTCGATATCCTGTGTGGTCATTCTCTCACGGACCACTCTTTCCAGTCTGGAAAGGCCGATCCTGTACTGATTCTGGAGCAGTTCTCCAACAGAACGGATACGGCGGTTGCCCAGATGGTCGATATCATCGTCTGTGCCCAGACCATATTCCAGATGCATATTGTAGTTAATGGAAGCCAAAATATCTTCCTTGGTGATATGCTTGGGGATCAGCTCATGGATCTCCTGGTGGATCGCAGCCTTGATATCATCCATATCCTCGTTCTCTTCCAGGATCTTTGCCAGAACAGGATAATATACTAATTCTGTAACATTTAACTGTTTTAATTCTTCTTCGCTCAGGTCTACATAATTTCTTATGTCAACCACCATGCTGGAGAGAACTTTGATATTTCTCTCCTCACCCTGGATCCATACATAGGGAACCGCAGCATTCTGGATCTGATCTGCCAGTTCCTTGGTCACTGTTGTGCCTGCTTCGGCGATGATCTCGCCTGTGGTGACATCCACTACCTCTTCCGCAAGCTTATGTCCCGCAATACGGTTACGGAGCATTAATTTCTTATTAAATTTGTAACGGCCTACCTTTGCCAGATCATAACGGCGGGGATCAAAAAACATACTGGTGATCAGGCTCTCGGCGCTTTCCACCGCCAAAGGCTCTCCCGGACGGATCTTCTTGTACAATTCCAGCAGACCTTCCTGATAGTTCTCGGAAGTATCCTTTGTAAAGCTGGCCAGTATCTTCGGTTCTTCTCCGAACAAATCTATAATCTCCGCATTGGTGCCAATTCCCAGCGCACGGATCAAAACAGTAATGGGGACTTTTCTGGTTCTGTCTACACGTACATAGAATACGTCATTGGAGTCGGTTTCATATTCCAGCCATGCTCCTCTGTTGGGGATCACTGTACAGGAATAGAGGGTTTTGCCCAGCTTGTCATGTGCAATTGAATAATAAATACCCGGCGAACGCACTAACTGGCTGACGATTACACGCTCAGCTCCGTTAATTACAAACGTACCGGTCTCTGTCATCAGCGGCAGGTCACCCATGAAAATCTCATGTGTGGTAATTTCGCCGTTTTCCTTGTTGTGCAATCTCACCTTTACCTTCAATGGTGCGGCATAGGTGGCATCTCTCTCCTTACATTCTTCGATGGAATACTTTCTTTCTTCCACACACAAAGTAAAGCCAATAAACTCTAAGCTTAATTTACCGCTGTAGTCAGCGATAGGAGATATGTCTTCAAAAACTTCATTCAGTCCTTCGTCCAGAAACCACTGGTAAGAATCTTTCTGTACTTCGATCAGGTTCGGCATCTCCAGAACTTCCTTCTGGCGCTGGTAGGTCATTCTCATGCTCTTACCACTAGTTACGGAACGGATTCTGTTTTTCTCCATTGACGTTTCACCCCTTGTATGTTTTAATTTATTTATGTGGAAGTCTTTTGCATTGGACTTCCAGGCATAACTTGCCATAATAGTGCATTTCTCACTATATCACAATCCGTCAAGTATGTCAATACATATTTTTCCAAAGTTTTACATATGGTAGCGATTCACCCATGATGCACCCATAGCCAACACATCAGCGGAATTTTTAGTAGAAGCTGAACTTTCATTATATATGTAAAAAGCTGCCTGCAGGCCGTTCTTTAACAGCCTGCAGGCAGCTTTATCTTTTCAGTCAAAGGTCAAATTCCTGCTGTATTGCAGTTACATTTTGTTCTTTAACGCTCTCCTCTTATTTGCATACCAGATGATCACGCCTACATAGATTGCCGCTGCGCAGATACCGATGATGTATGCGCCTGTCCATGGAATGTTAAAGCCGATCTGTGCATTTGCGATATATGTAATGGTAACAAATGCATACCAGGCTCCCGGGATCAGAGGCATCCATGCAAATTTTGCTTTTCCGTTCTCAAACATCCATACAGAGATGGCCAGGAATGCGAACAGAGACAAAGTCTGGTTAGACCATGCAAAGTAACGCCACAGAATATTGAAGCCGTTGGCATTCATCTTGGCAAATACCAGGATCACTGCTACTAAAGCAAAAATCACTGCAGACAGTCCCAGACGTTTTGCTTTGGAAGTCTGGTCAATATGGAAAGACTCCGCAATTGCAAGACGCAGAGAACGAAGAGCCGTATCTCCTGAAGTAATCGGAAGAACGATAACGCCCAGAAGAGCGATAATACCTCCCACAGATCCCAAGATGTTTTTACATACAACACCGATGGTAGCTGTAGCCAGTGAAGCATTTGCCTCCTGAAGTCCCAGATTGTAAACGCCCATAGCCCCTGCTGCCCATACCATAGCGATGAAACCTTCCAGAACCATCATGTTGTAGAATGTCATGCGGCCCTGTTTCTCGCTCTTCATAGTACGGGAAATAATAGCAGTCTGTGTGGAATGGAATCCAGAAAGGATACCACAAGCAACCGTGATAAAAAAGATCGGAATAAAGTGATTTGCATTAAAGTAATCACTATAAGAAATCACTCCGCCATCCGGAAGAGTCCAACTCCAGTTACCCCACAGTTCTACAAGGGGATATCCCTTTACAAACAAACCGATAAATACACCTAATGCTGAGAACAGCAGGATAGCTCCGAAAATAGGATAAATACGGCCAATGATCTTATCAATAGGGAATACAGTAGCAATCAGATAATAAACAAAAATCACACCGTAAATCACCCATGTAGAAACAGATGTGGCAGCTCCATCAAAGCCAAATACCTGTGTAGCAGCGATATCGCCAGGTGTATAGATAAACACTGCACCCACTAACAGAAGCAGCAGGCTGCAGAAAATCTGGTATACCGTATATACGCCTTTGTTGCTGTACTTACGGATTGTCTCAGGCATCTGAGAACCGCCGTCTCTTAAGCAGATCATACCGGAAAAATAGTCATGCATAGCACCACCGATGATATTTCCGATCGGTATTGTAATGAAGGCAATAGGTCCGAATAGGATACCCTGGATAGGTCCAAGGATAGGACCGGTACCTGCAATGTTTAATAAATTGATCAGACTGTTTTTCCACTCTTTCATAGGAACAAAGTCCACACCGTCCTGTTTGGTGTAAGCCGGTGTCTTTCTGTCGTCAGGTCCGAATACTTTCTCGCAGAATTTACCGTAAAGAGCTGCGCCTCCGAACAGAATGACGAGACCGATGATAAAGGTAATCATGTCAATTCCTCCCTCTCGTTGAAGTTTTATTACACTAAATTAGTATATCAGCACAGTCCCCAATTGTAAAGATTTTATTATATATTTTTTGGATATACTTCATATAATTTTTAGTAATATTTATTTTTTTATAATAAATATACACCAGAATCGACAATACCTTATTTAAAATGTCATTTTTCTCCGTCAATAAAGACAAATTTCCCAAAAAAATCCTTTTCTGCATAAATCAGATAGGGAAGACTCCTTCCCTATCCGCTGCAATACTGCGGGCAGTTCCAGGTAAAACCTGTTGCTGTCCGTTACCCGGCAAATGGCGCTGCGTGCCAGTGGCATGCGTCCAGCACGAACCGCAACAAAGCTAAGACCTGCTCGTGCAGACACGGCAGTCGCTCGCCGGGCGTATTGTATCGAGTAGGGGAGATTTTATCCCCCCTCTCACACCACCGTACATGCCGTTCGGCATACGGCGGTTCAACATAACTTCAAAGCATGGCGCTCATTGTAA
>CASEXH010000030.1 GCA_949291945.1 uncultured Bacillota bacterium
GAGATTCAAAAACCAAGTCCTTTGTTTTCAGGGGATACTTTGGGCTCTTACAGGTTTTCAATAAAATTTGATTGAATTAGCACAACAGGTTAATTTACAAAATGGGGAAGTGCTCCCGGTACGAACTGATCATCTTCAGAAATCTGGAACTCATCCATATTGTCATAGGTGAAGCTTCCAAAATTGTTAAAAGTAGGTGCAGCAGAAAGATCTGCCACAAATGTATCGGCTGTCCTGCCGGATGGGTTTACCTGACCTGCAAGGATCTCTCCCAGAGAGTTAAAGCCGTTCTGGCCTGTTCCCGGCACCCACAGAGCGCTTTTAATCTGAGGATATTCATTGACAAATCCCATCTCCAGGGTATTTGCTCCGTTGTAGACAACAACTACATTTTCAAAGTTTTCGCACACCATTTCCAGCATATTGCGCTCGCTCTGGCTCAGTTCCAGATAATGAGTTCCTTCCGGAAAATCCTCATACTCCTCAGAATTGTTCGTATAATTCATACCCTCCATATTTTCGGGAAGGTCAATGTGTTCGCCGCCTCCCCTGGAAAAGACTACAAGGGCAGTGTCTGAAAAATCTCTGGCATTGCTCAGCATATCTTCCGTGTAAGTATCTGCCGGCGGTTCCGGAAGTGTCCAGTCTTGTTCCCACATGCCGACTTCCGGACGGTCCGCCCGGTAATCTCTGTAGAAATCCGACAGCTCCGTATTCAGATTAAATCCTGCATTTTCCAGTCCTGTCAGGAGATCTACAATCTCATATGCATCTGACAGGGCTCCTGAACCGGTACCTCCGTAAACCGGATTGGTAGACGCCCATCCGAATACATTCAGGTTATTATTTTCTGACAGTGGAAGAAGGTTCTCCTCGTTCTTTAACAGAACGATTCCCTCATCCGCAATGTCCATTCCCAAAGCTTCTGCTGACGCCTGTGTCTCTTCTGTAATCGCTCCCGAACCACTCACAAGTGTAAGCAGGGTTGACATGGGGCCTGTACAGATCAGATTTACAATAACAACGATCACGATCAGGACAGCCACTCTTGTCTGGGATCTTAACAGATATTTCTTCGGTTCTTTTACTTTCATTACCGCAACCGTAATGATGATTCCTAATACAATCGCAACTGCGATTGCGATAAGATACGGTGTGATCAGATTAAGAATACTCATCACATCGCTCCAGTTAATTTCCAGCATACGTTCTCTCCTCCCTTTCTTCGAAATGCTGTTTTATATCTGCCGTGCCATATTCGACCATGGGCATTTTTACCCTGTTTTTCCGGCAATTATTTTTCCTTCGCCCTCCCTTCTCGTGATTTTATACAACTTATATTGCATTTTTCTTTATATTGTTGTATATTTTATTATACTCATTATAATAAATACATAAAAAAACACTACAACACCGGTAGTGATTCTGTGAATTAATTCTCATTTTAGGGGAAATTGTGAACAAAAGGAGAGTACTGATATGAATGCACAGAAAAAAGAAAATATACGCACACAGAAAACCTGTGCGCTGATCCGCAAAACCTTTCGTGAAATGCTGATAGAAATGGATTACAACCAGATTTCTATTAAGAAATTAACAGAACGGACAGATATAAACCGAAGGACATTTTATCTTCATTATGGCTCTATAGATGAATTGCTAAATGAATTGATCGATGAAATTGCTGACGGATACATCAAAATGACCAATTCCTTGAATGGATATTATAACCAGAGGGAGATTGCACGAGCTTTCCTGCTTTATTTTGCAAAGCAGGATGAGCTTCATGAAAAGATCATCTGCAACTCTAATTTCAAATATATCAGTGACCGGATCAACCGCAGGATCAGCGATATTAATCAGGGACATATAGATGATCTGGGAAAGGTCAGCCCCTATCTGAAAAACATCATCATCGCCTACCTGAACATGTCCTGTCTCGGAATGTACCGCAGATGGGTAGCAGATAAAAAGAGAATCCCCCTGGATGAATTTGTGAATGTTGCGGTAAATCTGGTTTGCAATGGCGTGCTCAGCATGCCGGAGTACTTAAATTCCTCTTTTTAAAGAATACGTATGACAGAAAACATCGGTTCAAAAAATGGTTATGGCATCAGTCTTATACCGATGTCATAACCATTTTTAATGTTCCTGTATTGTCTGTACAAAAAGAGATACTGCCTGAGAAAACAAATGATTCTTCTTCCACAGGATCACGCTTCGGGTAACATGTGTGGGAAAGATCTGGCGGAAACAGAGCACGGGATCCGCATGTATGGACAGAGCACCGTCCAGACAGACAGCGCATCCCATACCTGCCTCCACCAGCAATGCACTGTTAGAAAGGATTTTATAAGTTCATGATCCTTCCGGACAAGAATCCCCCAGGTTTCCTTCTGAGGAAGTCTTACGTATTCGAACTTTGAAGTATCAATAGGTTCCATAACAAGTCCCAGGTCCAGCAGCCCATGCTCGATCCTCTCTTTAATGTCATCTGCCATACCGTTATAAAGTTCAAACTGTACAGCCGGATATTTCTCACGGAATTCTTTCATACAGATTGCCAGCGTACGGCCCCCTACAGCTTCTGTAGCGCCGATCCGGATCGTTCCGCAAATCACATCTTTCTGATCGGTAAAGGTATGTTCCAGCTTGTCTGCCAGCTCTACGATAGTTTCTGCCTGCTGTTTGAACAGAAACCCTTCGTCTGTCAGTGTAACAGAGCGTTTCCCCCGGATCAGCAGCGCAGTTCCCAGCTCATCCTCTAATTCCATCAGCTGACGGCTGAGTGTGGGCTGGGTAACATGAAGAATATCTGCGGCTCTGGTAATATTGCCTTCGTCCGCTACTGTCAGAAAATATTTCAGTACACGCAGTTCCATTTTCTCTCCTTTAAATGTATCAGCTGCCACCCTAGAGAGTGGCAGCTGCATATATTTCTTTACAGTTGGATCAGTTCATACTCTCTGGTACCGCTTCCCAATTCTTCGGCAGCCTCAATGGTATGGATTCCATTGCGGCTGTTGACTCTTTCCATAAAATGTTCTTTTCCCGGATCATCCGAATGAATCACCAGATCCATGCAGGCCTGGTCAATGGCTACCGGGTCTGTAGAAGCCAGGATACCGATATCCTTCATACAGGGATCTTCTGCCACCGCACAGCAGTCACAGTCAACCGAAAGATTTTTCATAACATTGATAAAAGCAATCTTGCCTTTAAAATGTTCCACAACGCTGGCGGCCGCATCCGCCATGGCTTCCGGAAACGCCATTTTGCTGGCATGCTGATTCCAGGTTTCATAGCGGTCGTCTGTCTTTCCTCCGGAATGAATCAGGGCCTTGCCTGCTCTGGAAGCACAGCCGATAGAAAGCTGTTTCAAAGCTCCGCCGTATCCGCCCATGGGATGTCCTTTGAAATGAGCCAGGACCAACATAGAATCATAATTTTCAATATTTTTCCCCAGATGGTTTTCCTTAAGGATCTTTCCATTGGAAATCGGCCAGATCACGTCTGGTCCTTCTGCGTCCATGAGATCCACATCAAAATATTTTGTCCATCCATGTTCTTCCAAAAGCTTCAGATGAGACTCTGTATGATCCCGGACGCCGCCGCTGGCATCTCCATAAGCAGTGTTGCATTCCACAATAGTTCCCTGGACCTTCTCAACCATGGGCCGCCAGAATTCCGGCCGAAGGAAATTCTGGTTTCCCTTCTCCCCGGAATGAACCTTCACTGCCACTTTTCCAGGCAGTTCCACGCCAAGAGCCTGGTACATCTCAACTACCTTTTCCGGAGTGATCTCTTTTGTAAAATAAACTTTTGCCTTCATATCCCATTCCTCTCTTTCCTGTATCTGGTCATTCAGAACATGCGGCCAAAATATCAAGTCCTGTGTTCTGGATCCTTCTTTATAAATATCATAAAACTTAAAGCTGACTCCAAGTCAAGAGGATTTTTGAAAATTTTCATCTGCCGCTTTTTGGCTGAGATAATTTCTTTAAAATCTTTTTTTCATTCGCTCTTGAAAAATCGCTTAGCTGGTAGGACCGAACCCTTGTTTTAACAATAACAGGAATCAAAAAACCATTATTTACAAGTTTTACACATCTGTTGATTACTGTCTTGTTTGTCACACCAATCATCTTACTTACTTCAATCGGTGTAAATTCATATAACTTTTTCTTTAACAGAAATGCTAATAATCCTTTTTCTTTTGTATTTAAATAAGACAAGCTTCCTGCTAATTCGTCTATTTCTGAGGATTTGGATAACTCATAAACTTTTTTAGAATACAATTCCATCATTTTCAAAAAATAATTGATCCAGATTTCCGGGTGCGGGGGATTTTCTCTCCCTGAATAATATAATGCAGGTAATCCCATTTGCAATGAGGCATAATACTCCTCTGGATCATATGCAAAATATTCTTCCAGAGAACCGATTCCATTAAAACCGTATCCATAATAATCAAGAATATATCCTGACATTAGTCTGGCAGTCCTCCCATTTCCATCTTCAAAAGGATGAATTGTAACCAGTTGGTAATGGACTACGGCGGCAATGATTAGCGGATGATCATCTGTGGTATTCACATATTCAACAAGTTCATTCAGCAGCCCTGGAATATCTACATATTCTGGGGGAATATATTCTGGTGCTCCCGTTTCAGAATCATATACTGCAAATAATACCCCTGGCGGCATTGGCCCTCTTAGTCCTATTTTTTCTTTCGATGCACCTTTTTCTACAATCGCCTGTACTTCAAGAATCATCTCTGTCGAAAAGTGTTCCTTATTTTTTAACTTCTCTTCCAGAAAATTTAAAGCCAGGAAATAGTTGCGGACTTCCTGCTCCGGCTTCAGAAAATGCTTATGGGGATCGCTGTCAATTGCTTCATTTGCCTGTTTCTCAGTCAGTGGATTTCCTTCTATCTTATTAGAAGCATATGAACTTTTCTTCTTAGAATTTTTCCGGAGTCTATTCTTTGTAACAGATGGAAGTTCTATAGTACTGAGAGAAAACCGATTTTTGTCAATCTCCGATATTTTTTTTAGAATTTCATTTGTAAGTGTCACCCTTATCAATTTATCACCTCCACTTTGTCTGTAATTATTATATCGTTTGGCGGAGAATTTTTCCACTAAAATTACACTATTTTTTCACTATTTTTCATTATTTATAGCTAACTGTAAACCCTCCATCATGTTCTTTTCCCGATACAGATACTATGACTTTCTCTGGGACATCTACACTAAAGGAAGTGGTTTCGGAGGTAGTTTTCGAAAAGAGGACATTATCATTTGTATCTTTTAGCAATATTTCTAAACTGCCTTCATCCGTTTCTACATCAATGTTCAGCTTCGTATTTAAACCCTGCAGGTTGCTCGTCTGCGTCCCTGTAAAGTAAGCGTAATCTGCTTCCCACAGATCAGATTGTTTATGCTCCACCCAGCCGATACTTACATTATTTACGGGGGTATAAATAACTTTCACAGCTGCTAATATTGCAGTGACGGCAAGGATAGCCCCAAAAGTAAAGAATAACTTTTTGTTGGATTTTCTTTTTTCTTTCATAGTTACCACTCCTTCGATATAGCTTCTTTTTTTAGCGCTTTAATCTGATGATAGTAAATAAGCGCCGGTATTAATGGGATCAGGCCCAGCACTGAAAGCAATAGAACTTTCGTCAATACGCCAATAAGAAGAAAAAGAAAGAAGAATATAACATACGGCTTTTGCAGGCTTTCGTAATATTGAATTTTATCTTCAAAAGATGTATGGAGTTCAAAGGGTTTATCATTTTTTTCTCTTTCGACGATTAATAATTCTTTATTAAAAGTTGTGTTGTCAGTGGCAATTCGTCCCCCTTTTTCCGCCCAGGGACGGTATCTCGCCTTTCCAACAGAGTAATTCAGATTGATGTTCTTGAAAAAGACCTTATATCCCATATCTTCAAGAAACTGAAAGTATTCTTGACTGTCATTTTCTGATTTGGAACCGATATATTCAACTCGGTACTCTACACAGCCTGGATTACATTTTTCAAATTCATACAGCATTTTATCTACGCTGATAAGTCGATAACCCTGTTCTGCCATCTTATTCAGCCATTTTTCCTGCTTCTGCAATAGTCCGCCAAAATAGCGATAGCATTTTTTACTCATACCCTCCACCAATTATCCTTTCTGCTGTATTTACCAGAGAATGAAGCCGCTCCAGTTCTGTTCTGGCAACTGCTTTTCCCTCCTCTGTAATCTGGTATTCTTTTTTTCGTCCATCTGATGTTCCGCAAGGAGCAATCCAGCCTTTTTCCTGTAATGTATTCAAGGCTCCGTATAAAGTCCCTGCTCCCAATAGTAAGCGTCCTTTCGTTTCATTCTCGATAAATTGCATAATGGCATATCCGTGTTTCGGTGTGTATAGCGACAGCAAAATAAAAAATGTCACTTCTGTTAAGGCACCGCCTCTCGTATTGTCTCTCACATTTTTGCCCCCTTATTACGGTTACTGTAATAACTATATCACTAACCGTAATAGCAGTCAAGATTTAGCAGCTAAAGGAGCGCTCCAGATGGAAAATAAAATTCTATTGATCGAAGATGATGAAGAGATCCGAAATATGATAAAGGATTATCTGACAGGGGAGTTTGAGGTATGTCCTTTTCAAAATGGGAAATCTGCCGTAGAAAGCAGCGGGGATTACAGTGAATACCTTCTTGCCCTTATAGACCTTATGCTGCCGGATATGAGCGGTATGGAAGTCATCAAAGCCATCCGCCGGATCAGTATCATACCCATTATCATCATTACAGCCAAAGATAATGATACCGACAAATCTCTGGGATTAAATCTGGGTGCTGACGATTATGTGGTAAAGCCATTTTCCCTTATTGAGCTTACCGCAAGGATCAAAGCCAATATCCGGCGGGCCAGGACTTATCAGCAGCCTTCTCAGAATACCATCGTAAAAATTAAGGATCTGGAGATCGATCCCCTCAGTCACACAGTCAAACGCCAGGGCAAAAGCCTAGATCTGACCCCCATAGAATTTGAAATCCTGCACCTGCTGGCCGCCCACCCGGGACAGGCTTTTTCAAAGGAACGTCTCTATGAACTTATTTGGAAAGAGCCTTATTTCAGCAACGAAAATGTCCTGAACACCCACATCAACCGGCTGCGGCTGAAGCTGAAGAACAGCCCGGAGGATACGACTGTCTACATAAAGACCTTGTGGGGAATCGGCTACAAAATGGAGGAGAAATAAATGTTGGTTTTATTTATAGTATTGTCAGCAGTTTTAATATCCCTGCTGATCTGGCAGAAGATAAAATACCGGGCCCTGGAAAAAGATATTGCCTATATCAGCAGCCGGCTTGAATCCCTTTCTCTCACTTCTGAAAACGGTTTCCTCCTTCTTCCAACAAACTGCAACGCTGTAAAAGAATTAGGGGCTTCCATTAACCGCCTGCTCCAGGATTTTTACACAGATAAGGCAGATTTTAAAAAATCTCAGAAAGCCATGGCCCAGGTTCTGACCAATATTTCTCACGATATCCGTACTCCTCTTACCGTCCTGAAAGGGAACAGTGAAATGCTGTTTTCCAAGGCAAAAGAATCCTCCCTGCCTGAATCCTTCCAGGCAATGGCCAAGAAGATCGATCAGAAAGCAGATCAGTTAACAGCAACCATCAATGACTACTTTACCATGTCTAAGATTGCTTCCGGTGATCTGATCTTAAATCTGCAAAAAGAAAACATATCCCAAATATGTCATGAAACCGTCCTGGACTATTACGATCTCCTTGAGGAGCAGCAGTTTGAAGTAAATATACAGATACCCTCTGTCCCTGTTTTTGCTGACACAGATAAAGAGGCTCTCCAGCGCATATTGAAAAATCTTATAGATAACGCCATCCGCCATGGAGGCGCAGGAAAGTATATGGGGCTGCGTCTTACCACCTCAGAAGACTCTGTAAAAATTCAAATAGAAGACCACGGAAAAGGAATGTCTCCCCAGCAACAAAAGCAGATCTTTGCAAGGAATTATACCACTGTCGGAAAATCCTCAGGCAGCGGTCTGGGACTGGCAATCGCCAAAAGTCTCGCCAGACAGATTGGAGGAGAGATACAGGTTCACAGCATACCGGATGAAAAAACTGTCTTCTCCGTGATCTTGAAAAGTTAGAAAAAAGTTAGATTTCAGGCAGAAAAAAGAAAATTCTGTTTTGTATAATAACAGCCGTACAGGAGGCATACAAAATGGATTATATTTTAGAGACAACAGGACTGAAAAAGTCCTTCAAAGGAACTGTTGCTGTAAATGACGTTTCGATTCATGTTCCAAAAGGAAGTATCTATGGCTTTGTGGGGCCAAATGGAGCAGGAAAAAGCACCATTATGAAAATGATCCTGGATCTGATCCAGCCTGACGAAGGAGAAGTCTATCTCTTTGGTGAAAAGGTCACAAACTCCAGCTATGAAATCTTTAAAAAAGCGGGTTCTATCATTGAAAATCCCTACTTTTATGAAAAAATGACCGCCCGCCAAAACCTGGAACTTCATTGCGAATATATGGGCTTTCCCAACAAGGAACGGATAGATGAGGTATTGGAGATCGTTGGGCTGGCAAATGTCAGCGGAAAGCAGGTCCGGCAATACTCATTAGGAATGAAGCAGCGGCTGGCCATCGCAAGAGCTATTCTTGCCAGACCGGAATTCTTGATCCTGGATGAACCCATCAATGCTTTGGACCCTGAAGGCATACGGGAAATGCGGGAGCTGTTCCAACAGCTGAATCAGGAAAATGAGACTACCATCTTTATCTCCAGCCACATTCTCTCAGAGGTGGATCTGATTGCTGACACCATCGGGATTATCCAACAGGGAAAGCTGCTGGCGGAACTGCCTATGGAGGAGATCCATAAACGTCAGGCAGAATACATCAGCCTTCAGGTTGACAACACTGCCCGCAGCGCCGCCGTTCTTGAAAAAATGGGCATCACAGATTTCCAGGTATTAGACGAAGAATTTATACGCATTTACGGTTCGGATATTTCAGGGAAAGTCCTGTCCGAGGCCCTTATTAAAAACGGCGTTGGCCTGGAAAGTTTAGGACGCAGACATGACACACTGGAGGATTATTTCTTCCAGCTCACTAAAGGAGGGAAATGACATGGCACATCTTCTGAAACTGGAAATGAAAAAATTCCGTCTGTTACCCAATATCCTGTTCACTTTAGCTGCTGTGCTCTTCAGCATACTATTTATTACCGTATCCCTGGTTGACAGTATGACAGACCCATCCCAGACAAAAGACAGCTTTGAAAGCACCTTTCTTGTGATCGGCCTTTTGATGTCTTTTATCTTTCTTGTATATTCCTCAGTCCTCACCTCACGGCTGGTGATCCGGGAGTATGAGCAGAAAACCATTACCATCCTGTTTTCCTATCCTCTGAACCGGGAACAGCTGATCATCAGTAAACTGATCATTATCATGGCCTATACGGCAATATCCATGACTGTGGGATATATCTGCTGCAGCGGATATATGATCCTGGCAGACAGATTCTTTGATACGCTGGCAGGCTCCTTTGAACTTCATTTTCTTCAGACATGGATACCCACGGCCCTGATCACAGTAGCTGTATGTACCATTTTATCCCTATGGCCATTTATAATCGGAATGGTCCATAAGTCAGTTCCGGCAACTATCGTGACCTCTTTGATCGTCATTGTACTGCGGCAGTTAATGATCACCAAAAATCCTTCCAATCAGGAATCCCTGCTGCAGATTTTCCTTGTCGCTGTAGTTACATTTATCTTTTCCTTTCTTATATTCAGAAAGAAAGTGGCCGAACTATACTGAAAAGACCAGTGGTCTGTTTCCTGATATATGCCCTTACACATATATAGAAATGCAGATTCTGTTTTTTGCTTGCGCCTCTCTTTTAAACGTAGTAAGATGAACCTGCGAATAGAAGGGAGGCGTTTTTATATGGATCAGAAAATAGGCCATCTTCCAATTCTCCTTTTAGTACCAATCATGCTTCTCATTTCGGTCCAGAAGGGCAATCTGCGCCATTTCCTCGTCTGTAAGCTCGAAACCGAGCAAATCCAGGTTCTCCCTGATGTGATCAGGGTTGCTGGAGCCTGGGATAACACACACGCCTTTTTGCAAATTCCAGCGGAGAATTACCTGAGCCGTAGATTTTCTATGTATTGCTGCAATCTCTCGCAGCAGGGGATTATTCAGCATTGACTCCGTGTATCCCCGCCCGCCTAACGGATACCAGCCCTGGACAACAATCCCTTTATTCTGGATGTGTTCTACCACCGGACTGTCCTGATAATACGGGTGGATCTCATTCTGGATCAGGGCTGGTTTTATGGAAACCTTCGGCAGGAAAGAGTCCGTCTCACGGATATAGTAGCAGGAGATACCGGCATTGCGTACTTTTCCGTCCTGTATGGCTTTTTCGATGGCTTTATATGCCGCCACATCGTTTGAGGCCGGATGGTGTAGGAGCATCATGTCAATGTAACCAATGTCCAGCTTTTTCAGCGCCTCGTCAATGGCTTTGGCGGCATGGCGGTACTGGTTTGGGTACAGTTTGGTCTGCACAAAGATTTCTTCCCGCACCACACCGGATTTGCGGATACCTTCGCCTACTTCTCTCTCATTTCCGTAGAAGGACGCAGTGTCAATCAGGCGGTATCCGCTTTTTATGGCGGCAATCACCGCATTTGTGCATGTACTTCCGTGCAGAGCATAGGTGCCAAGGCCTACTGTCGGCAGGTCATACCCGCTATTTAACCGTATCACAGGGGCAAAACCGCTTTTTCCATTTTTCAAATCAATACCACTCATGTTTTTCACCTCTTTCCAGATCTGCAATCTGAGCCATTTCCTCATCGGTCAGCTCAAAACCAAAAATATCTAAATTTTCCCGGATGTGGTCGGGATTGCTGGAGCCCGGATTCACCACTATACCCCGCTGCAAATTCCACCGGAGGATCACCTGTGCCGAAGTCACGCCATGATCTTTTGCAATGGCGGAAATCACTTCATCTCCGAACAGCTCGCTAGTGTGCCCTCTGCCGCCAAAGGGGGAATAGCCGTTTACTACGATACCCAAGTCTTGAATATAGGGAACTACCTCCTGTTCCTGATAGTAGGGATGAATTTCATTCTGCACCACGGCAGGAGTGATATGAACCTGAGGCAGAAATTCTTCTAATTCCTCAATATACCAGTTAGACAGACCAATTCCTTGTTCTCCGGATTCGGATTGCCTTTCATCATGGCAGCATAAGCATCCTTGCTGAAATAGCAGGAATGAGCCTTTTCACCGTGAATAATCAGCACAGCGGAGCGGATCTCGTTGCTGTACCGAAGGATGGGCTGGTTCATAAAAGACATAGTGCCGGTTACATTCCAGCCGCCGTTGGAGTTCAGCGAACGGACATGATAGCCTCGCTGGGTTTTGTAATAGTCATGGTAATCTTTCACATAGAAGGGAGCGTCCTCCGGTACCTCTGCCGCTATGCCGCCGCCAAGAGCATAGGAGCTATTTTTGTAGTCCCAGGTTCGCTGGGCGTTCAGGGCATTTTTCTTCTCGTACCGGGCAGTCTCGCTGTTCTCTGCATCAAAATAGCCGTTGGCGTTCACACGGGCCATGTCGTACATTGTGGAGGCCACAGTGGCCTTAATCCGTGTGTCCAGCGCCGCCGCATTTAGAGCCATGCCGCCCCAGCCGCAAATGCCGATAATCCCGATTTTCTCCAGGTCTACATCTTCCCGCAGGGAGAGATAGTCCACCGCCGCCTGAAAATCCTCCGTGTTAATGTCCGGGGACGCCATATAACGGGGCTGGCCGCCGCTCTCACCGGTAAAGGAGGGGTCAAAGGCTATGGTCAAAAATCCACGCTCCGCCATAGTCTGGGCATACAGACCGGCAGCTTGCTCCTTCACTGCCCCGAAGGGACCGCAAACGGCGATAGCCGCCAACTTACCCTCGGCGTTCTTAGGCTTATACAAATCAGCGGCCAGAGTGATGCCATAACGATTGTGGAAAGTCACCTTGCTGTGATCCACCTTGCCGCTCTGTGGGAAGGTCTTATCCCATTCCTGTGTCAAAACCAATTTTTCTTCCATATCAAAATACCTCCGTTCAATATTTTCTTACAAATTCAGCATTCTTGTTTCATGGTGTAAATTAAATAGTCCAGGCAATCAATCCTGTTCTGACTGACATGAACCTGATCTAAAAGCGATGCTCTGTGCAAAGAAAGGAGTCTGAATTGTTCCTGCCTCTTTCCTTCCTTTTGCAGTTGTAAATATTTTTGAATCATAGCCTCATCGCAGCCTGCATCTTTCAAGTTACGGAGAAGCCGTGTCATCTCTGGAATCTCACCCATTTGACTGCCTCCTTTACAGTTCCTATTATATTGTTGTGATAAATAAATAGCAAATACCTAATTCAAAAACCATGTTTTGCTTTACAGGCATAACACAAAATGCTACAATTGACCACAATAACCTATAGCATGTAAGGAGGACTAATATGGAAATCAGAGTGCTTCGATATTTTTTAGCGATTGCCAGAGAGGGCAGCATTACAAATGCGGCCAGTTTTCTGCATGTAACACAGCCAACGCTTTCTAGGCAAATCCGTGATTTGGAAGAAGAACTGGGACAAAAACTTTTCACTCGTGGAAGCCACAATATGACCTTAACTGCAGAAGGGATGATTTTGCGGAAACGTGCGGAAGAAATCATCTCTATGGTCGATAAAACAGAAGCAGAATTTAACTCTATGGAAAATGTGGTTGGCGGTGATATTTATATTGGAGGAGGAGAAACGGAGGCCATTCGGCTGATAGCGGAAATTGCTCACGACCTTCGGGAAGACTATCCCGATGTCCATTATCATCTTTACAGTGGAAATTCTGAAGATGTGACTGAGCGCCTAGATAAAGGTCTGCTTGATTTTGGCATCCTGATTCAACCGGCAGATATTTCCAAATATGACTATATCAATATTCCGGCCAAAGATACATGGGGTGTTGTAATGCGGCGTGACAGTCCTTTGGCTGAGAAAGAAATGATCCAAAAAGAAGATTTGCTGAGTGTTCCACTGATCTGTTCCCGGCAGGCGATTTCCGGGGATCGGAAGGACAACGAATTTGCCGGGTGGTTTGGGGAAGATTTTGATAAGCTGGATATTGTCACTACATTTAATCTGGTATACAATGCGGCAATCATGGTTGAAGCTGGGATCGGATATGCAATAACAATTGATAAGATAGCGAATACTACGGAAAGCAGCAATCTTTGCTTCAGACCATTAGAACCACGACTTGATTCAGGATTAAACGTAATTTGGAAGAAGTACCAGGTGTTTTCTTCGGCAGCAGGATTGTTTCTGGAAAAATTACGTGAAAATTTTGGGGGTTAATAACCGAAGAGGTTTTCCGCCCGAAAATTGATGAATATGACCCTTCTTCTTCGTGAGAGGGATTTATTTTGTCTTTTTTTGAATTCATCACTTGACATTGTGGCAAATATTTCCCAATCTTCGGCAGCTTCGCCCTAGAATGAAATGGATTTTTGCAGCCCAGAATAACATTATCCGGAGATTCGGCTGCAGTATCCACCGGATCTCTTTTTTAAAGGCTTCTCTAACCAATTCCTGCCAAAATCCAGCCTCCTGCTGCAATAACAAGAATCCCAAAAGTCCTTCCCAAAACCTTTGCCCGCTTATCCCCCAGCCATATCTTATAATTCCTTCTCATAAATATACCGCTGACGCCTCATGCCCTGGTTCTCATAAAATCTCCTGGCCTTTTCATTAAATTCCCAGACCATAAGGTCCAGCCGTTTTGCTCCGGCTTTTCTCCCTCTCTCTTCCATTTCCCGGTAAAGCTGTGAGGCAATACCTTTTCCCCGGTAGTCTCTGTCTACCACCAGATCGTCCATATACAGTGTCCTCATCTCTACCATGCCGCTTTTCTTCCGGAGAGTTCCTATACACAGGCCGATAACCTTACCCTCCTCCTGGCTGACAATGGCAATAGTCTCTGGATCATTCACGATCTTTTCAAATTCTTCTTGGGAATAGGGGTGCTCCAGTTCTGTATACAGATCCGGTCTTCCTTGTACATGAAGCTCATGGAGTTCCTTCATAAGCCTGTCAATTTCCGGGTAATCTTTGCTTTCCATATCTCGTATTTCCATCTCTGTCTCCTCTTTCTGTCTTTTTTATCTTTTCTTTACTGTTCTTTCTCTCTTCTCTTTCTGACCGTGTCTGATATTTCCAGAAGCTCCGAAAACCTGAAGCAGGAATCCAGATGATCATTAATGATCCCGCAGGCCTGGAGGTGAGAGTATACCGTAACCGATCCCATATACTTCATACCCCGTTTTTTCAGGTCCTGGCTGACCCGGTCTGAAAGACCGTTCCTGGCCGGGATCTCCCCTTTTTGATGTCCTGTATACAGATAAGTTTTTTCTTTGGTAAAACTCCAGATATATCTGCTGAAAGATCCCCATTCCCTGCGGATCTCCTGAAAGCATCTGGCATTATGGATCACTGCTTCAATCTTCCTTCTGGAGCGGATCATACCTTCCGTATTTAAGATCCGCTCAATGTCTGCCTCCCCATACTCCGCCACTTTGTCAAAATCAAAGTTCTCAAAACACTGGCGGAAAATCTCCCGCTTCTGGATCATCATATTCCAGTTCAGGCCGCACTGCATAACCTCCATCATGAGAAACTCAAATTGTTTCCGGTCGTTCCTTAAGGGAACGCCCCACTCCTCGTCATGGTAGCGGATCATTTTCTCATTGGAAAGACACCATTTACATCTGTTCATGATCATTTCCTCCGCTGCTTTATTTTCTATAAATCATATCACAACCCGTACAAAAAGTCATTTGTGAGACAATAAGGATTTTGATATAATGGGAACAGCAAACCCTGCATTATGATATTTATCATGGAATTGGAGCAAGAAAATGAAGCACAAAATCCTGATCATTGAAGATGATCCAACAATACAGACACAGTTAAAAAATCTCTTGTCTTATAATGGCTATGAAGTTGAGGCAGTTACTGATTTTTCAAAGGTAATGGAGCAATTAAAGGCTTTTGCACCTCATTTAGTCCTGTTGGATATAAAACTGCCGGGAAACAGCGGTTTTGAAATCTGTTCCCAGATCCGCACCTTTTCCCATATACCCATTATATTTGTGACAAGCAGCAGCACAGATATGGACGAATTGAACAGTATCCTGACGGGCGGGGACGCATTTATCACAAAGCCTTATAATATAGCGATCTTACTTGCCAAAATTGCAGCTCTATTGCGGCGGGCCTATGGTTCCGTCCAGGCTGAAGTACTGACCTGGAATGATGCGGATTTACATTTGGAGGGCGGTTTCCTAGAATACAAGGGGCAAAAGGCGGATCTGACAAAAAATGAGTTAAAGATCCTCTACTATCTTTTTAAGAATGCAGGAAAAATCTGTCCCCGCAATGACATTGTGGATTTTCTCTGGGACAATCAGCTTTATATTGATGATAACGCCCTTAGTGTGAATATGTCCCGTATCCGTGAAAAGCTGGCCTCTATCGGTCTGAAAGGCTTTATCAAAACAAAACACAGACAGGGGTATACATTATGAACGGCGGACAATATCTGAAAGATCAACTGCCTGTCCTTCTGATCAATCTGCTGAGTATGCTGGCTCTGGCCCTGTTTTTGATGGCAAACGGAAATGGTCTGCAGATTATTTTATTCATTCTTGCCGTCTGGCTCCTGGTCCTGGTTTTATGTCTGCTGTCTTTCTACTTTTCACGGAAAAAATATTTGAATAGATTGCTGGATATGGCGGAGCAGTTAGAAGAACGGTATTTGCTGCCGGAAGTCATGGAAGCGCCGGAAAGAGCCGATGATCAGGTATTTTATCAGATTATGAAAATGGCGGAAAAGTCTATGCTGGAGAGAATAAGCGGGATACAAAGAGAACGAAAGGAATATAAAGAATACATCGAGCAGTGGATACACGAAGTAAAAACACCGATCACAGCCATGAAACTGATCTGTGAAAATAATCCCGGTCCTTTTACCAGGGATCTGATGGCCGAAGTGGAAAATGTCAACCGCTTCACGGAGCAGGCTCTGTACTTTGCCCGCAGCGAGCATGCAGAAAAGGATTATTCTGTCCGTGAAATCCACCTAAGCGATGTGGTCCATGAAGCCATCGCAGACAACAAGTACCTGCTGCGGCAAAATCATGTGGCAATTACCGTAGAGGACATGGACGATGTGGTATATACAGATGATAAATGGGTACGTTTTATCTTAGACCAGCTTATCAGCAATGCCGTAAAATATCGTACAGACCAGCCGGTTTTACACTTTTGTACCCGGAAAGAAAATGACCGGGTCCTCTTGTCTGTGGAGGATAACGGCATAGGCATACCGCCAGGGGATCTGCCCCGGATTTTTGAAAAAGGTTTTACCGGGGAAAACGGACGAAGGATCCACAGTTCTACGGGGATCGGCCTATACCTTTGCAGATGTCTTTGTGATAAGCTGGGGATCAGAATTTCCGCCAGTTCCAAAGGCAAAGGAACCATAATTTCTCTCTCCTTTCATATCAACGATTTTGTCTCCGGAGTGCAGGGCTGACTGGCTCTGCACTTCTTACATTTCTGTAAGAACCGGGTAAGAAAACATGATACAAAAAGACATGAACAGGGATTACAATAAAGGCATAAAAAGTTTCAGAAGGGAGAAGAACCTATGGAACCTATTTTGAAATTGGAACATATCCAGAAATATTATGGCAACGGGGGAAACATTACAAAAGCCATTAATGATATTAGTTTTTCTGTAGAACCAGGGGAATTTTTAGGGATCATGGGAGCGTCCGGCTCTGGAAAGACTACCCTCCTCAACTGTATTTCCACCATTGATACGGTAAGCGCAGGCCATATCTATCTGGAGGGAGCCGATATTACAGAGATTAAGCCCAAGTCCCTTGCCCGGTTCCGCCGGGAGAATTTAGGCTTTGTATTTCAGGACTTTAATTTACTGGATACTCTGACGATCTCAGAAAATATTGCATTGGCATTGTCCATCAACAAGACTCCGGCCAAAGATGTGGAGCCTCGTATTTTAGATATTGCAGGGAAATTGAATATCCGTGATATTTTAGACAAATATCCCTATCAGGTGTCAGGCGGTCAGAAACAGCGCTGCGCCTGTGCCAGAGCCATCGTCAATAATCCCAAACTCCTGTTGGCCGACGAGCCTACCGGTGCACTGGACAGCCGTTCCTCGCAAATGCTTTTGTCCACGATCCAAAGTATCCACGAACAGCTGGGAGCGACCATTCTCATGGTAACCCATGACCCCTTTACAGCCAGCTATGGGAACCGTATTCTCTTTTTGCAGGACGGAGAGATCTTAACAGAACTGCGAAAGGGCAGGGACAGCCGAAGGGCCTTTTTCGATAAGATCCTCCATGTTCTTACCATGATCGGAGGGGGAGAAAGCCATGTATGCTAAACTTGTTTTCAGAAATGCAAAACGGTCTGTGAAAGACTATCTGGTTTATATCGTGACCATGACCATCTGCGTCGCCCTCTTTTATTCCTTTCTGTCTATTTCCAGCAGTTACTATCATCCGGATATCGGCAGCGAGTACAATTTCACCATGCTAAGTGACGGTATGAAAATGGCGATCTGCGCCATTACTCTCTTTCTCCTGTTCCTGATAAGATTTGTAAACAATTATATGCTGAGACGCAGGCAGAAAGAATTTGCCCTGGAATCTGTCATGGGGATGGAACAAAAAACCATTGGCCGGCTTTTCTTCGGAGAAACCTTTGTCATGGGGCTGCTCTCTATTGCCGCCGGAATTTTTCTCGGTATGTTCTGCTCCCAGTTTATAACCGCAATGCTGGTAACATCCTATGGAAAAACTTACAAACTGACATGGACGCTGTTTCCCGATACCGTGATGCTGACAGTCAGCTTTTTTGTTTTAAGTTTTCTTGTAATAGGGCTGTTCAACACCCGTACCATCCGAAAAACCAAAATCATAGATATGCTTACCGCAGACCGGGAAAATGAACCGGGGCTTACGAAGAGCCGGTGGATTAAAATTGTGGTGATCCTGTATGAAGGGCTTTCTCTGTGGATGATCGCCGCAGGCGTAAACATAGCCTGGTCTTATTATGACAGACGTTTTGCCTTTCCTGTCCGGATCATGTTCTGGGGAAATATCCTACTCCCGGCAGTTTCCCTGCTCTGGACCGCATTCTGGTTTTTTAGGAGGAAAAAGATCGATTTTCAACAGCTGCTTGCAGGATTATTGGTATGTGCAGTTCTGAACACCTTTGCTGCAGCCAGCGTGCCAGCCTTAACAAGGCTGTATTATCTTCCTCTTCACGGTGGGATTTTTAACCAGTATCTGCTGTTTATATTGATCCACCTGGTTTTCTTCATCAGTTCCCTGATCTATCTTGCCGCCAGCTTCATAGCCGCATGGAAAGAAAAATCTCCAGAACACAGATATCATGGTGAAAACCTGTTCTTTTTCGGACAGATCCTGTCGAAACTGGATACTTCCAGCAAGACCATGACCCTGATCTGCATAACCCTTGTCCTTGCTATTTTTCTTTTTATTGCCGCTCCAATCTTAACAGGATGGGCTTCAGGCTATCTGGATATACGGTCCATGTATGATGTACAGATATCTTCCAGATACAATGACGTATACAGGGAAGAAAATCTTCCACATGACAATTATGAGATTGTGACGAACTATCTTGGAGAACATGGGTTCAAAACAGACTATGACTGCACTTTCAATCTTTACCTTCCCAGGAGAGATGATTTTCATAATCGGGCAAAATATGACTTCCCGGTTGCTGCAATTTCCTTAAGTGATTACAACCAGATCCGGGAAATGCTGGGATATGAGCCGGTTTCCTTGTCAGGAAACCAATTCACCACCCAATGGCAGACCATCGCCTCTGCCCAGGAACGGGATCGTTTTCTGGCAGAGCATACCAGTATAAAGACGGACGCCGGAGAGCTGGCTCTTTCCGGACAATCTTATTATGAGGAAGCAATGGGAGAAACTCTCTACAATTCTTATACGGATGTACTCTATATATTCCCGGACAGTGTCTGCGAAAAGCTGCTCCCGGTTATGCGGAACCGGTATATGATCACCTCTGAAAAGATTCCTTACGAAGACGCCCGGAAATTAGAGCAGATTTTTTCAGAGGAGTATCCGGAGCTTACAGATACCGGCGTCAGCTACGCTATCCGCTTGAGTACCTTACAGATCAACAGTACTAAGGCAAGTAACTTTGTCCTCCAGGCCGCTATGCTTTACGCCGCTGTTGTGCTGATGGTCATCTGTCTTACCATATTGTCTTTGCAGCAGCTTTTAGATGCAGGAAAGTACAGATACCGCTTTTCTGTACTGCGAAACCTTGGTGTGGAAGAAAGGCAGATAGAAAAGCTGGTGTTAAAACAATTAGGCCTGTGGTTCGGACTTCCTGTCATGACAGCAGTCCTTGTTTCCGCCATTGTGATCCTTTGCTTTATTCAGACTGTGTCGGCTGAAGTCTCAGCCTATATCGGATTCGGGACCTTAATGTTACAGATAGGCACTACCATAGGCATTTTAGTCCTGCTGCTGATCTGTTATTTCATCAGCACATGGATACTCTTTAAACGTTCAGTGGACCTTTAACCGTATCTCTGAAATCCGGTGCTTGACAATATATTTTCCTTACCGCTATGATGGATTAGGGGTTCCAAAACGGCAGCCCCTGACATCTATATATTGGGAGGTACATAAAATCATGGAATACAGAAAATTTGGAAACACGATTATCGCAAGAATTGACAAAGGAGAAGAAATCCTGGAACAGGTAAAAGAAGTCGCCTTAAAAGAAAACATAAAACTGGCAAGTGTTCAGGCCCTGGGGGCTGTCAATGATTTTACCGCAGGAGTATTTAAAACCGATGAGAAAAAATATTACTCCAACCATTTCACCGGCAGCTTTGAAATCGTCTCCCTCACCGGGACCATCAATACCATGGATGGAGAATTTTACAGCCATTTACATATGAGCGCAGGGAATGATAAGGGAGAAGTTTTCGGCGGCCATCTGAATCAGGCAGTGGTCAGCGCTACCTGTGAGATGGTCATAACCCTTATTGATGGGGTTGTAGACAGAGCTTATAGTGAAGAGATCGGGCTGAATCTGTTCAAATTTTAAAAAGAATACCGGCCCGGACAGCGGGCTTTGTTTCCGCCCGCTTGAACCTGTACTGGAATCTCCTATGTATATTATCTGGAAAAAATATCAGGTTTTTACTCCGGTTGCTTCACTGCTATTGCAGGAGTTAAAAGAAACTTTCGGTGTATTATAATTTCAATACAAATATTCGTTATACTGATAGACAGATTATCCCGAATACCTTATAGAAAGCCAGTAACAAAGACATTTCTTAAAGAGATATTCGGGATAACTTTTTTGTACTCCCACCGTATCTGGCCGTCAATCATTTTATCTAATTTAAACTAATCAATTTTTACTACACTACATTTCCCGCATTTTTCCACTGCCTCTTTTAAAGCCTCATCGGATACCGCTTTCTGCAGATATACTTCAACATACTCATCCCTAAAAGTAATCTCTCCTACTCCATCCACTTGTCTCAGAGCTTTTTCAATTTCACTTCGGCATTCATTCAGATCAGCGCCATCAATATAAAGCACTTTATAGTCCATTCGCTCTATTTTGAAAATAACCGGACGGGTTCCGTCAGAGCAGCAGGCAATCATAACTTTTTCGTCATTCATCCATCCCTGCATGATAGATCCGCCCTGTAATCCCGTATAAATATATCTTGAAATAGCATCCCAGGCTTCTGAACAGTGTGGAAATCCTGTTCCGCCTGCGATATCTTCCGCTTTATGTACAGTCTGTTTCAGAGTATTTAATCCCATATGCCAGAAATCGTCTGCTGTACCGTAACGCTCAAATATAAACTCATCGCCTACATTATAGCATGAACACATTCCAGATTCCGGTTCTGCACAGTACTGCGCCTGCAGATCCGGATATAATTTTTTGTCGATCACTGTTACTTTCACTTTATGCTGCATAATTTCTTCTCTCCCGATACTTTTGATAGGCAATTTTTCCTATTTAATGCTATAATTAATCTGACATATTCCTTGAAAGGCAGGTTTGCATATGTTAGTTCCACGGTATTATTTCGCTGATATGTATACAGATCTTTATGATTACTTTCTCTCCCAGCCCCACAGGCTCTGTACCTTTCACAAGAGTGATATGCTCTGGAATCTGGGTGAGACGATCCGGTATGTCTACTATATAAAGTCCGGTATTACCAAAACTTTTATTGAACATGAAGACGGGCATCACAAGATCCTCTTTTTTCACAGCAAAGGTTCCGTATTTCCGGGATGCCAGAATTCCGAATTCAAAATAGAGGCTTCCATAGGAACGCAGGCATTGTCTACTGTAGAAACACTGCGATTTACCCGGGAGGAATTTTATCGGATGTTCCAGGAGAACAGGACGCTGACTGCACGCTGTTTTGAAAATTTCTCCATGTATATTAATCTGCTTTGCTATGAAACTGCGCATCAGGAGTACAACAATTCTTTTATCAAGGTCTGCAATCTGCTGTATTTGTTCTCATTGAATTCTCCTTCGGGAAAATCAACCCGGATTGAATTAACACAACAGGATCTCTCAGATATCCTTACCATCAGTCTTGTAAATGTCGCAAATAACATAGCAAGGCTTAGAAATGAACACATTATCGTTACACACAGAAAATGGATTGAGATAATCGATTACTCTGCACTTATGGCTTACTGCTCCAGCGAAACACGTCAAGATTAATTCATCAGATCTACTACCCTCCTTTTTGCTTGGCTCTGGGATTATTTTAGGAAAGATCAGATTTTCCTTCTATACAGAAATATATAGATAACAAATTATTCTCTGTAATATAGGCTCAATTTTACTGAATTTCGGGCATACATTAATTCTCTTCCCTGTGCTGTCTCAACTGCTATATGGTAAATGATATATGTATTCTTAATTGCAAAAAACGGCCAGCCTTAATCGGCTGACCGTTACATTCACTATATTTTCCGGGCTTCCGGCTTACTGATTCATCTTCTCAACAATCTTAGCCGGCTTTACCGTCATCTCCGCCCAGGCCGGAATAAATCCGCTTTTAATCCCGTTTCTCACAGAGCGGATATTGGACCAGGCAGAGCAGTAAAAAGGCACCTTTCCTCTTTCCAATATTTCTGCTGCCAGCCGGCTGGTCAGGGCAGAGGCAATTCCGACTCTGCGGTATTCCGGCAGTACATCCACACCGATCTGCCACATCTTATCACAGTCCGCAGAACAGCCAGCCAGACCCACCAGCTTTTTGCCGTCATAAGCACCTACACCAAGAACATCCAGATGCTTTCTCTCTTTACACAAAGCATTGCTCCATTCCGGCCTGTAAAGTTCTGCGAAATCTTCTTGATGGAGGATTTTTAAAGAATACTCACAGGGCAGAGGCTTCACCTTATTTACATCCGGCAGATAATATTCTGCCATGAAGCAGACACTCTGCCCTTCTTTTCTGAGCCCTTCCTCCAGCCAGTGCATATTGGGAGTCTCAAAACAATGATAAAAGGTAAATTTATGGAGATACTCCTCTATGATCTCCCGATACTCTTCTTTTACAGAAGCAACGATATTATTTCCGTATGAGACCAGATTGGCGGAAACAGGCTCCTGATAATAGCTCTTGGCTCCCGGCCCTATGCCCCCTCTGACTACAACCGACTCATTTTTCATAAAATCTTCTGCCCTGCAGTTCAAATCTGCTGCGGACTGCTCCATAGCGATTTCCAGGATTTCCTGATTTGTCATTTTCCTTCTCCTTTTCATATATAAGTAGGCTTCATCTTATCCAATTCCCCTGACCTCTATTTACAAAGCACAGGCATGCGAATATTCCTACATATTTAACTTTATCAATATAACTACCGGGGATTGTCAAAATACGGTTAGATTTTCTAAAAATCAATTTCTACTGTACTGTCTGGCAAAAAAGTACGGTTGATTTCCAAAAATTCGATTTTCTACCGTTCTAGCTGGCAATAAAATACGGTTATTTTTCCGAAATTTAATTTTCTACCATTCTATCTAGCAATAAAGTACGGTTATTTTTCCAAAATTTAATTTTCTACCGTTCTAGCTGGCAAAAATGTACGGTTGATTTTCCAAAATTTAATTTTCTACCGTTCTAGCTGGCAATAAAGTACGGTTGATTTTCTAAAATTTGATTTTCTACCGTATCAACTAACAAAAATGTACGGTTGATTTTCCAAAATCCCAATTTTCTACCGTTCTAGCTGGCAAAATGTACGGTCACATACCGAGTTTCTGATATATAACCGTACCGAGAGCCACAAAAATACGGTTACAATTCAAATTTCTTCTATATAACCGTTCCCCGGCAAATGGTGCTGCGTGCCAGTCGCACGCATCCAGCACGGACCGCAGCGGAACGAAGACCTGCTCCTGCAAGCACAGCAATCCCTTGCCGGGCATATCCCACAGTAAAAATCCAAGGGCTGCCACCCCTTATATGGCAATCCCTTGGAATATTCGTCACTCATAAACTTCTATCTCTGAAATACAGTTATCCTCCCATCTCTCTCCTTCATAAGAAGACTGGATCCGGATCTTTATCTCGGAAGCCTCTGTCGGTTCCTGAAGTGCCAGGTAGAAGACTTTTTTCTCATCTGGAAATTCCAGGATTTCCTCATTGGTCTCTCCCACCTGAATGGCCAGGGACTGAGGGCGGGCGTTATAAGTCCACAGCTCGTCGCTTTTCCAGTTTCCCAGGTAAAGGACCAGATACCGAATCTGGTGACTGCCGTCCAGGGTAAGAGTCGCCCCTTTTCCCTCTCCGGTTCCTTCTTCACCTTCCTGCCAGGAGGTTGTCTGGTCTCCGTCTATCAGGCGGCTTCCGCTGTAGTCCTCTTCCTCAGACTGATTCTGGGAATCTGCCTGGGCAGATACAGGCTGCAGCTTCGTATTCTGAGAAAGATCCGGTTCTTCCACAAGAAGCTGGATATTTCCCGTATCTGCAGATGAGGTCTCTGTTTCGGATTCTTCTATCTTCTGATCATACTCTTGTTCCAGTGCATCCAGCTGATTCATTCTCCGGATTCCCAGAAAGATGCCTGCGGCCAGACACAGAAGAAGAAAGATAGCTGCCAGAAGAGCAGTATATCGTCTGGCTCTCTTTTTTTCCGGAGTCAGAGGTTCTTTTTCCGCTTCTTCTTCATCCTCATCATCTAAGTCCTCATCTTCCTCGCTGGCCTCTTCTTCATCCGGGGTCCCAACTTCGACGGGCCTGATCTCTTTTTCAGACTCCGACCCTTCCTCCCCTTCTTTTTGCTCCTCTTCTGACTGAACAGCTTCCAAAGCCGAAGAGGTTATTCTCTCTGAAGCAGGCTCTTCTTCCACGGAAACTTCTCCTGGATATTCCTGTTTTTCCGGATACTTCTGTTTTTCCGAATACTTCTGTTCTTCCGGATTCTCCATTTCCTCCGGATTTTCCGGCTCTGTCTTTGGCGCATTCTCCGCTGACAGGACTGGTTCATAGGCAGCTTCCAGGTCTTCCACAGCAATCTCCGACCGGGCAGTTCCCGATTCCCGGTCTTCTGCTTCCGTGATCTCCGGCAGAAAATTTTCTATTAAGGCTTCCTCTGGCAAGGAAGTCTCTGTCTCAGAACCTTCCGACCCTCTATTCTCTTCTTCAAAGATTTCCGGCTGGGTCTCCTCTTCTTCAAGAATTTCTGGCTGTCTATTCTCTCCCTCAAAGACTTCCACCTGTCCCGTCTCTTTCTCAGAGGCTTCCGGCTGAAACTCTCCTGCCTGCCCTTTCTCCTCCTTTAAGATCTGTTCCAGTTCTTCATCGGATTTATAATAGGCCCATATGTCTTCTTCATCCATATATTCGGGAAAAACAGCCTTTCCGCACCGGCTGCAGTATAAATCACTGTCAGAAAGTTCTTTTCCGCATCTTTCGCACTTCATACAAATTCCTTCCCGGCAATTTTACTTCTTACTTCCAGTAATCTCGCTCGTTATCGATCATGTAAAGCAATGCATTGCAGATACAGGCGGCGATATTGCTCCCGCCTTTTCTTCCCTTTGCCACAATATAGGGAACCTCTGTATCCATGATCATTTCTTTTGATTGTACCACATTTACAAAGCCTACCGGAACCCCTATGATCAAATATGGGGATATTTTTTTCTCCTGGATTAGTTCGTAAAGCCGGACAAGGGCTGTAGGAGCATTTCCGATGGCAAAGATCACCGGTTTTCCAAGAGCCGCCGCTTTATCGATACAGGCTGTAGCTCTGGTGCAGCCCTGTTCCCGGGCAGCCTGGGCTACGTCCTCATCAGACATAAAGCAGTAGACCTCTCCTCCGTATTTTTTCAGAGCTTTTTTATTGATCCCTGCTTTAGCCATCTGCGTGTCTGTAACGATACAAGCTCCGTTTTTTATGGCTTCAATTGCCTTCTCCACTGCTCCTTCTGAGAAACAGAGATTATCTGCATAGTCAAAGTCTGCGCTGGTGTGGATACAGCGTTTTACGATCAGCTCCGTCCCGGGGATCAGCTTTTTATCTCCCAGTTCCCGGGTAATGATCTCAAAGCTTCTGGTCTCGATCTCTTTTGGTTTCACATTTTCCAGTTCTACTTTCATATCTGCCGTCTCCTGTCTCTTTTCTTATTCTGTCAGATTCCTTCCTCCAGGATCTGATAGATTTTTTCCATGTCTAAATGTTCTCTCAGGCCCTGGGCCAGAAGATCATACTGTGTTTCCTTAAAGCTGGCAAAATCCACACCTGTCATAGTAGATACATCAATTCCTTTGATCTCTCCGATGGCTTCTACCACTTTCTTTGCAACTTCTTCTTTATCAAAGATCCCATGGACATAAGAACCATATACATTCTTGTAAAAGGCTCCGTCCTCTTTTGTGTAATTCTTTACTGTATCTGTGATCCTGGTAAAGCTCTGGACACCCTCCCTGAGGGTAGTCTCTCCCATATGGATCTCATAACCTTCCAGATTTACCCCGGTCAGTGTATGAAGGGGCCCCTGTACCTGGCCAAAGGATCCTTCCACCCGGGTTCTGGTCTTTCCTTCCTTAAACACCGTATCCATAGGCAGAAGACCCATGCCTTTGATCTCCCCTCCGGCTTCCACATGTTCCGGGTCGGAGAGAGTTTCTCCCAGCATCTGATAGCCGCCGCAAACGCCAAAGATGATCTTTCCCTCCGCAGCTTTTTTCAGCACAGCAGCTTCCAGGCCGTTCTGCCGCATCCACAGCAGATCCTCCATGGTATTTTTAGTTCCCGGCAGGATAATCATATCCGGATTCTTCAGCTCCTGGACATGGCGCACATACCGGAGAGATACGCCCGGGATCACCTCTAGGGCATTAAAATCCGTAAAATTAGAGATTCTTGGCACCCGGATCACGGCGATATCGATGAGGCCTACTTCCTGATTTCCGGAAAACCGTTCTGTCAGGCTGTCCTCATCCTCTACCTCCAGTTCCATATAAGGAGCCACTCCTACTACCGGGATATGGGTCCTTTCCTCCAGCATTTTCACTCCAGGATCCAGTATGGTCTTATCTCCCCGGAATTTATTGATGATCATGCCTTTCACCATTTTCTGCTCATCCGGCTCCAGGAGCATGATGGTTCCCATCAGCTGGGCGAAAACTCCTCCCCGGTCAATATCACCTACCAGAAGTACCGGAGCCTTGGCCATTTTCGCCATGCCCATGTTAACGATATCTTCTTCCTTCAGATTGATCTCCGCCGGGCTTCCGGCTCCTTCAATCACAATAATATCATATTTTTCCGCCAGTGTCTCATAAGCTTCCATTACTTTCGGCACCAGCTGTTTTTTGTATTTAAAATAATCTCTGGCGCTCATGGTTCCCAGGACTTCCCCGTTTACGATCACCTGGCTGCCTACGTCATTAGTAGGTTTCAGTAATATGGGATTCATCAACACAGAAGGACTGATACCTGCTGCTTCCGCCTGCATGACCTGGGCTCTTCCCATCTCCAGGCCTTCCTGGGTGATAAAGGAATTCAGCGCCATATTCTGAGATTTAAAAGGGGCTACCTTGTATCCGTCCTGTTTAAAAATCCTGCACAGACCTGCTGCCAGAAGGCTTTTTCCTGCATTGGACATAGTCCCCTGTATCATAATTGCTTTTGCCATAATCATTCCCTCTTTTGTCTGTATTATCTGTTTTGCTCTAATATCTGCTTAAAAACCTTTAAAAGCTCTTCGTTTTCTTCTCCCGTCCGGACAGCCACACGGTAATAACCCTTTTTCAGGCCCCGGTAATTGCTGCAGTCCCGGATATAAATGCCCTTCTCCAGGCATTTCTCCTGAAGATCCTCCGGCCCTTTGAAAAAGATATAATTGGCCTCTGAGGCAAATGTGAAAAATCCCAGCTTTTTCATTCCTTCCAGAAGGATTTCCCTTTCCTTTCGGATCTTCTTCATAGACTCTTTCACATATGTCTCTTCTTTTAAGGCAGCCATTCCCGCCTCCTGGGCCACCACAGAAACGTTCCAGGGCTGCATGACCTCTTTCATTTTTTCCAGGATCTGAGGGTTTCCACAGAAACCGTATCCCAGCCTTATTCCCGCCATGGCATATTTCTTTGTAAAGGCCTTTAACAAAAACATCTGGGGATATTCTTTCAGATACCTTTTCATGGAATACTTTTGGGGCTCCTCCAGAAAATCCTCAAAACACTCGTCCAGGACTAGAAAAGTTTCGGTTTCCCGGCAGCAGTGTGCCAGCTTTTTCAGATATTCAGGCTCCACTGCCACCCCCGTAGGATTATTGGGATTGCAGAAAAAAACCATATCCGTGTCTTTTCCGATATGATCCAGAAATCCCTCTCCCGGACAGAATCCCTCTTCTTCCGAAAGGAAATAATACTCTGTCTCACACCCGCAGGCCCTTAAAGCCTGTTCATATTCTGCAAAGGTGGGAGCCGGAAGGAGCGCTTTTCCAGGTTTCAGAGCCAGGGCCAGGCCAAAGATCAGATCCGCCGCCCCGTTTCCGCAGATAATGGACTTTATAGGAACTCCCTCTGCTTCCGCCAAAGCCCGGCGCAGTCCTTCACACTCTACATCTGGGTAATGGCAGACCAGTTCCATAGCCGCCGCTCCCGCTTTTTTTACTCCCTCAGGTGTTCCGTAGGGATTACAATTTGAGGAAAAATCCAGTACATTTTTATGCCGGTAAATATCTCCTCCATGTTTATGAATCTCTGTCATTGTCTCACCTCTAGATCAGGGAAAGAATTCCCATTATTGTCAGCCGGATCCCTGCGAAGATCACTGTTGCCAAAATGGCGCTTACATACAAAAGCCTGTTTGCCCTGGGAATATCTTCAAACTCCACAGGACGTTTCGGATCTCCCAAAGTAGGCTTCTCATACAGCTTTCCAAAATAATAGGCATTTCCTGCAAGCTGGATATCCAAAGCCCCGGCCATGGCTGATTCTGTCTGGGCTGAATTAGGGCTTGCATGGTTATACCGGTCTCTTTTAAAAATCTTCCAGGCGTTTTTCCCATCCATTCCTGTGATCCAGGCTGCTGTAATCATAAGGAGTGCCGATATTCTGGCAGGAATATAATTGACCACATCATCCAGCTTTGCACCGTATCTGCCAAAATTCAGAAACCTATCATTTTTGTAACCTACCATAGAATCCATGGTATTTATGGTTTTGTACAGGTACAGAAGAGGCGGCCCTCCCAGAGCCATATAGAACAGAGGTGCAATCTCTCCGTCTGAGGTATTCTCTGCCACAGTTTCTACTGCGGCCTTGGTCACCCCTTCAAAAGTAAGATTCTGGGTATCCCTGCCTACGATCATGGAAACCGCATGTCTGGATCCTTCCAGATCCTCCTTTTTCAATTCCCGGTATACCTTCATGCTCTCTTCTTTCAGAGACCTGGCCGCCAGCATCTGGTAGCACATAAAAGTCTCCAGGAGGATTCCCAGCAGAGTATGGATCTTATAAGCCAGAAAAAGAATCCCTGCAGGAATCACAAAACCCAGGATACACAGCAGGATCACCATAAGAAGTCCTGCCTGCCTTTCCCCCTTTGGTGTCTTTGGAAAAACTCCCCGGAGCTTTTTTTCCAGGAAACTGATTTCCTGGCCGATGACCCGGACCGGGTGATACAGCCATCTGGGATCCCCCAGGAGCAAATCTATAACAAAGCCCAGCACAAGGGCCAGTGGTGTCCATTTAAACATCTGTCCATAATCCTTTCTCGGCAGAGAGCACATGTCTTTCTTTCTTCCAGATTTCTTCTTCCAGAGTCAGGACATAATATTCTCCGTTTTTTATCTGCCATTCAAAATATCCCTGTTTCGGATGTCCGTAGGCGCTGAGGATACTCATGATCGTACCTCCGTGAGCCACAATGGCCGTTGTCGGACTTCCCAGGGCAAAGGCTTCCTCCACACATTGAACAAAGCCCTCCCGGCACCGGATGCGAAATGCTTCTGAATCCTCCCCGCCCGGAAAGGGAAGGGTGCCGCCGCTGTCGATCCAGGCCTGATAGTCCGGATTTCCCGACAGTTCCTTATAATTTTTATTTTCAAAATCTCCAAAATCGCATTCTTTCAGAAGAGGACACTCTTTCTGAATCAGTCCGGGATACAAAAGCTCTCCCGTCTGTCGGCAACGCTGCATCGGACTGACAAAGAGAAGGGCTGCTTTTGGGTAAGTCTTTCCTTCCAGTTCCCGGATTCCCTCCTGGCAGAGAGGTTCATCAGTTCTGGATCCGATATATTTTCCGGAAAGATTACCCTCTGTTTTTCCGTGGCGTATCAGATAGATCCTAAGCATTTTTGATCACCGTCCCGATTCCGCAGACTACCCGTATCACCTGACTGCTTTTGGCTGCAATCCTGGTGCAGATTCTTCCTGTAGCCTCCCGGTATTTCCGGTCAAAAGCTTCGATAGGTACCACTCCGTATCCCAACTCGTTGGAGATCAGGATAATCCGGGGATTTTTTTCCTGAAGCTTTATTTCCAGGTTTTCCAGATCCCAGTTTTCTTCTAACCCTTTCCGGATCCACTGATGAAAATGATACAGACAGGGCGAGGAAAAAATATCCTCATAAGAGGCATTGGCGCCGTCCTGCATTTCACCTTTTTCCAGGTGAAAGGTATTTTTCACATAATCTTTTTTCCCCTGAAAGGCTCCTCCTATAACCAACTGCATAATTTCTCTCCTATCACTGCCCCGAAAGCAATTACCAGCTCGCAAAGCTGCATATGAAATCCTGCCAGATCTCCAGTGATCCCGCCGAATTCTTTCTGAGACATTTTATAATAATACAGATATTCCAGGGCTGCCGCCGCCAAAACACAGCCGCCGATCACCGGCTCATAAACCAGCATAAGAACTGCGCAGATTACCACATAGACCATGGAAAAAATCTTCACATAGGTCTTCTGGGCTCCATCAGAAAAAGTAGCGGCAAGACCGGTATTTTTTGCCATGGGAAAAGCGGCAATGGAAAAGCCCCCCATGGCCCTGGAAAGAACAAAGCCTATGGAGACCACCGGCAGGGCTTTTAAAGTCATCTCGCTGTAAATACCCAGGTAAAATAAAAAATATACCGCTGCAGTGATAATGGCAAAGGCACCTGCGTGAGAATCTTTTAATATCTCCAGTTTCCGCTCCCGTGGCTGATAGGAATGAAGGGCATCTGAGGTATCCAGAAGCCCGTCCAGATGAATGCCTCCGGTGATCACCACCGGAATCAGCACCAGCACCACAGAATAAAAGAGGTGGCTCTGGGTGATCTGAAGGCCCCAGTATCCCCACAGCCAGGTAACGGCTCCGATGATCACGCCGATCAGGGGAAAGAGGCACATGATATAGCGCATATTTTCCTTTGTCCACTCGCTTTTTGGCATTGGCACCTTAGAATACATGGAAAAAGCGATCTTAAAACTGTTCCACCATGGTTTCATATTTTCTGTCCTTCTTTTCTCTCGTTTTTATGACACAGGGGGATCCCGTAAACCACCTCTGTTACATTGACTGCCATTTTGGCGATCTCCTGATTGATCTGCCCCAGAAAGGCCTGATACTGTATGGTCTCCGGTGAATACTGGATTCCGTCAGAGAAGATCTCATTAGTCACTATCACCAGTTCTCTGGCCTGACCGGCCAGAGAACGGATCCCTTCCATGACTTCTTCCACTGTCTTTTCCTTTGCCCCCTGATCCTGATACATTTCATTGGCTACCAGATTTGACATACATTCCAGGAGCACGCAGGACCCTGCCGGGACTTTAAGATCCTTCAGTCCTGTATAACACTCCAGTGTCTGAAATTTCTTTTTGGCCCGCATTTGCCGATGCCTCCGGATCCTGGCGTGGCTTTCCTCGTCAAAAGGATACATAGTAGCAATGTAGATCCTCTCATAATCTCCAAAGTCTGTAATAACACTCTCCGCATAGGCAGACTTGCCGCTGCCGCTGCCGCCGGTTATTAATGTAACCATCTTTTAAATCCTCCTGTTCCTTCGGCTCTTCCCATGAAAGCCCCCGGATTTCTCCGTGCTTCCGCACTCCCGCAATCCTGACCTGCATTCCCAATCCGGCCTGCCGGGCTTTCATTGCAAGTGTTCGTATGCTTCCATGCCGAAGTTGTGGAAGTCGCTCATGCCATGGTAAACGGCCAGGCCGGTGTCAAGGAGGGGGAAGAGATTCAGGGCTCCGGTTCCCTCGCCGAGGCACATGTCACAGTGAAGAGGCGCATCTTTTCCAAGGGCTTCCAGGATCAGTTGTCCCGCCGGTTCTTTGGATACATGGGAAGCCAGCATGTAGTCTTTTGCCTGAGGACAGATAGCAGCCGCTAGGACTGCTCCTGTGGCGGAGATTACGCCGTCGATGACTACCGGCATATGACAGGCGGCTCCTCCCAGGAACAGGCCTGCGATCCCGCCGATGTCAAAGCCTCCTACCTTTGCCAGAACATCTATGGGGTCTGCCTTGTCTGGTTTATGTATTTCAATGGCGTGTTTAATCACCTGGATCTTCCGGTTCAATCCCTCTGTGGAAAGTCCTGCTCCTCTTCCTGTCATCTTTTCTACAGGGAGATCCAGAAGTACAGAGGCAATGGCGCTGCTGGTGGTGGTGTTTCCAATACCCATCTCTCCTGTTGCCATGATCTGATATCCCTTTTCTTTCATCATACAGGCTACTTCAATACCTGTTTCAATAGCCTGAATGGCCTGTTCTCTGGTCATAGCCGGCTCTTTTGCCATATTTTTTGTTCCATAGGCGATTTTCCGGTTGAGAATACTCACATCTGTAGCCACTCCCACATCTACAGGGAAAATGTCGCAGTTTACGGTCCGGCACATAATGCTGGAAGCGGCTTTTGTCTGAAGGAAACTCTCGGCCACCAAAGCTGTGATCTCCTGTCCGGTCTGGGTTACTCCTTCTTCCACAACGCCATTATCTGCGCACATGGGAACCAGTACTCTTTTTTCTGCACGGACTCTTGGATCTCCTGTAATCCCGGCGATCTGTACCACCATATCCTCCAGCTTTCCAAGGCTGTGCAGCGGGTGTGCGATGCTGTCCCAATGCTCTCTGGCCTGCTCCATGGCCTTTTCATCTAAAGGCCGGATTTCCTTAACTGCTTCCTGTAAGTTCATAACTGCTTCCTCCTTCTCGCTTCTCTATAGTTTCTGCATCTATCCACATAAGCTGCAGCAAGTTTTGGATTTCCCCAGTAATAAAAATGAGGAAATCCGGCGATCATGGAATCTGTATAGTGGATACAGTCCCATCCCCGTCTGCTTTCCGGCTTTTGTCCGTGAAAGTCTTCTCCGCAGCTTGTAGAATCAAAATAATGAAATTCATGGGCAGGGCAGGCGCCGATCCTCTGCCCGAAAACCTCCCCGTCCTTTTTCTCCAGAGTCAGGTATCCGAATCTGGAAAGTCTGGGCGTCTTATAAGCCTTTCCCGCAATGATCCCTGCGCCTTCCCGGTCCTTTCCGTCCATATCCTGGAAATACTGGTGGAGATACATAAATCCCCCGCACTCCGCCATCACAGGAAGTCCCCTCTTCAAGGCCTCTTTTATCTGTCTGCGCATATCTGTATTTTCTTCAAGTTCCCTGCCATAAAGTTCCGGATAGCCCCCGTAAAGAAGGAGGCCGTCCAGCTCCTCAGGGAGCCGGGCATCATGGATGGGAGAAAATTCTACAAGTTCCACCCCCAGATCCTGCAGAAGCTCCAGATTATCTTCATAAATAAAACAAAATGCCTCATCTCTTGCCAGACCGATCCGGACCGGAATTTTCCTGTCCACAGCCGGCAGGTCTGGCTTCACCGTTTCCAGAGCCGGCGCAGTTTTGGCCAGGTCCAGAAGGCCGTCCAGGTCCAGAGTATCCTCCAGGACTTTCGCCAGGCGGTTCAGCTTCTCTCTCAGATCCGCCACTTCCCCGGGCAGGACCAGGCCTAAATGCCTGCTTTCAATGGTACATTCCTCTACTCTTGGAACATATCCGTATACCCTCACTTCCAGCTCTTCTTCAATCTTTTTCTTCATTCTGGGATACAGCATAGGAGACATCTGGTTCAGGATCACTCCCTTTATCCCGCTGTCTTCTCTGTACTGACAGAATCCCTTAATATAAGCCAGAAGGGAAAGGCTCATGCCCTTGCTGTTCACTATGAGGACCGCCGGGGTTTTGGTAGTCCTAGCCAGATCATAAGCACTGGCCCGGAAAGTGGTGCCTCCCACCCCGTCATAATATCCCATAACCCCTTCCATCACCGCAATGTCACAGTCCCGGCTATTTCTTTCCAGGAGATATTTCAATGTATTTTCTTCTGTAAAAAAGGTATCCAGATTCCTGGATTTTGTCCCAATGACCCTGGTATGGAACATAGGGTCGATATAGTCCGGCCCGCACTTAAAGGAGGCGGGCTTTAATCCTCTGTTTTTCAGGGCCTGCAGGATCCCGCAGGTAATCAGGGTCTTTCCGCTGCCGCTGGCTCCTGCGGTCAGCAGAAAACGTGGTATCTCCATAGTCAGCGCCCCTTTCCATTTCCCGTGCAGGAGATGATATAAATAGGGTTCTCTCCCATCATCATGTGATAGGAACCGATCTCTTTCGCCTTGCTCACACTGAGCTGGACGATTTCTGTATCTGTAACAGCCAGCTCCTTTATACAGTTAAGGGTCTCTGCCACCGTTTCCAGAGCAATACAGTTGATCACAATCCTGACCTGGGGATTCTTCTGAAGCAACAGTTCCAGGATCTGCCTCATATTTCCTGAAGAACCGCCGATAAATACCTGGTCAGGAGCCGGCAGCTCTTCTAAGGCTTCTGGCGCCGTGCCCTGGATCAGGATAAGATTTTCTGCCGCAAACTTTTTCTTATTTTTCTTTAAAAGCTCAAAAGCCAGCTCTTTTTTCTCAATGGCAAAAACCTTTCCGTAGGGTGCCCGCAGGGCCATTTCCACAGATACGGAACCGGTTCCTGCCCCGATGTCATAGCAGACGGAATCTCTCCCAAGCCTCAGCTTGGAAAGAGAAACGGTACGGATTTCTTCTTTTGTCATAGGCACCTTGTCCCGGATAAATGCGCTGTCCGGGATACCGTGGACTGCCAAAAGCTCCCTGCATTCCTGATTTTCTGCATAGACTACACTCAGGGGATCCCCTTCATAGACCAGAAAATCTTCCGGTCTTCCCTTTTGGATTTTTTCTTCGGGATAAGAGAGACATTCTCCTGTATATAAAGTCACATTTTTCATGTCATACTCTGCAAGTTTCCTGGCCAGATCCCGGATCCCATCTCTGGTTCCCAGGATGGAAAATACTTTCCGGTTATGACGGATCAGAGAAACCAGATCCGCATCCCGGCCATGAGCGCTGGTGATCAGCACATCATCCCAGGACTTTCGGATACGGCTCATAAAATAAACCAGGGAAGAAATCCCGGGGACAACCTGTACCTTCTTTCCCTCCAGGACCTGGAGGAGTTTCTTTGCGCCGCTGTAAAAGCCTGGATCTCCGGAAAGAAGAATGGCGATCGTGTCATATTCCGGATGTTCCTCTATATACTCAGCAATCTTCTGGCTATTATACTCTATAAAGAAATCCTGGCCCGGTTCTTTGCAGGCCTCTACCATTCTCCTGGCTCCGATCAGAAGCTGAGCACTGCTGATGATCTTCTGAGCTTCCAGGGTAAGACCCTCCCTGCTGCCCATGCCGATCCCTACCAGAGAGATCTCCCCTTGAAATTTCAGCCCGTACTTCCTGCATAAAAGCCGGCGGCACTGACTTACGGAAATCCCTTCTTCTTTCAGGGGTCTCCCAATGACTACCGGAATACAGCCGCATTCTCTGGCTGCATCCATCTTATCCTGAAATCCCCCTGGGTCTCCTGACATTTTGGTAACCAGATATTTACAGTCCAGCTGCCGGATCATGGCGGCATTTAACTCTTTAGAAAAAGGTCCCTGCATACAGATCAGGTTTTTTCCCTGAAATCCCTGCTGGCTGCACGCAAGGGCTACTATGGGCAGAGAAAGGACCCGGAGAAAAACTCTTTCCTGATAATTTTCCAATCTGGTATACTTAGCCGCTTCCTTGCTTCCGGTAGTAGCCAGAATATTTCCTTCTGTATGGGAAAGGAACTCCACCGCTTCTTCCACGCTGTCCGCAAAGATCCAGTCTCCCTCTTCTTTCATCTCCTGGTTTTCCCGGAGAATACGGATATACTCTTTTCCCGTTTCTTCACAGGCTTTTTTTATATTTTCTGTAACCTGGGCCGCATAAGGATGGGTAGCGTCCACCACTATATCCGGATCTTTTTCCTGAAATAAAACTTTCATTTCCTCCAGATCCAGACGCTGATGGGAGATTTCCAGCACCGGGCTTTCCGGCAGAAGCTGTTCTCCATATTCAGTAGCCACACAGATATGTCCCGGTATCTGACGGCGGTCCAGAAATTCTGCGATCTCTCTGCCCTCTGTGGTACCGGCAAAAACAATCACTTTACACATTTTTATATCCTCTGGGAGTTACCATTTTTCCTCCTATGTTTTTCGTCTGGGAATTTCCCACAAAAACCGTGGTGAACATATCTACCTTTGTGGTTTTTAATTCTTCCAGAGTCAGGACTTTCATGGATTCTCCCTCTCTTCCGATGTTTCCCACAATGCCGCAGACGGTATCCGGAGCCTTATATTCCATCATCAGATTGCATGCCTTTTCCAGGTAATCATGGCGCTTTTTGCTGGAAGGATTATAAAGGCAGATAACAAAGTCCGCTTTAGAAGCTTCCAGAAGTCTGGTCTCAATCTTCTCCCAGGGAGTCAGAAGATCGCTGAGACTGATCAGACAGAAATCATGGATCAGAGGGGCTCCCAGCACTGCGGCACCTCCTGTGGCGGCAGTTACTCCCGGGATGATCTCCAGTTCTACCTGGGGATAATTTACGCCCACTTCATACATCAGTCCTGCCATGCCATAGACCCCTGCATCTCCGCTGCAGATCATGGAGACGGTCTTTCCTTTGATGGCTTCTTCAAAGGCCATCTGGCACCGCTCTACTTCTTTTTTCATTGGGGTGGTCATAAATTCTTTTCCCGGAAAATGTTCTTTTACCAGGTCTACATACACCGTATATCCTATGATCACATCACTGTTTTTTAAAGCCTGGGCTGCCTCAATGGTCATCTTTTCATAAGCTCCCGGACCGATTCCGACTACATATAATTTATTCAAAGTTCACACTCCATTTCTTCATTGCCAGAGCTACGGTCACCCCGTCCTGGGCAAATTTTCTTAAGATCAGCCGTCCCTTTCCTTCCCTGCTGCTTCCCAGAAGGGCGGCCCTTTCGCATACATTATCCACACCGGTAACCTCTTTTACAAAAGAGGAGGCAGCATAGGTTCCCTCTACTTCTTCCAGTTCTTCTTTGCTGTAGGTGATAAAGGGAAGATTTCTTTCCTCACAATATTCCAGGATCCCTTCTTCGTCTTTTTTCAGGTCAATACTGGCCACCTGTTCCATAGCCACAGAGGGAATCAGCTGTTCGTCGCAGGCCCTGCGGATCACCTTCTCTACAATCTCCTTTGGCGTTTCTTTTTTACAGCCTACTCCCGTGGTGATTACCCTGGGGATCAGATAGAGCGTATGGACAAAGGGATGCTCCATATAGCCGTTTGTTACGTAGATTCCCAGCTCCGGTTTTTCCTGTCCTTCTTCCAGAAGTTTCAGCTCTTCCGGGATCTCCCCAAGCCATGGGAAATCACTGGCAAAGCCTACTTCCTTGCCTGCCAGAAGGGCTGCGGAAACTTCCTTTGCCAGATTCATATCCGAAATAAAGCATCCGTTTTTCTTAGCGAAAACGTCCACTGCAAACTTATTGTTCAGGTCTGTTGCCGTAGTTACCACCGGCTGTCCATGGACGATCTCCGCCACCTCCTGAGCCAGTTCATTGGCTCCCCCGATGTGGCCGGAAAGAAGAGAAATAGCAAATTTCCCCTGTTCATCTACCACCACAATCGCCGGATCCACTTTCTTGCTTTTCACAAATGGGGCAATGCTCCGAACAGCAATGCCGCAGGCGCCGATAAAAATAATGGCGTCGCAGTCTGCAAATCTGGCTTTTGTCCATTCTTTGATAGACTCGTCCACAGGCTTCGCAAAATCCTTTACATTCCGGAAATCTCTGGAATCTTCATCCAGCTGAGACTCATCCAAAACCTTTTTCGTATACTTGCTTTTTGTATAGGATCTGACCTCATAATCCCGTTCTTTCAGCACCCAGTAGATCATCTCGCTGAGACGATACCCTGCCCGGCTGAAACTTATGATCGCTATTTTCATATTCTTCACCTCTTATCTTATGTCCAATATTACTTGGAGCCGGTGCCTTTTCTGAATTCTGTAGTAAATTCCGGGTGATACAGCAGAGAACGGTCATAGGAACTGTGGGACACCACATCTCCGATGATCATCAACGCTGTCTTGGTTATATTATTTTCTTTTGCCGTCTGTGCCAGTGTTCCTACAGTGCATACATACTTTTTTTCATCCTCCCAGGTAGCCTTATAGACAATGGCTGCAGGCGTGTCCGGTTTATATCCGCCTTCAATCAGCCGTCTGGAAAGCTCCTCAAGCATGCCTGTGCTTAAGAACACCACCATGGTGGCCTGATGGGCAGCAAAAGACTCTATACTCTCCTTTTCCGGCACCGGTGTTCTTCCTGCCATACGGGTAATGATCACGCTCTGGGAAACATTTGGAAGGGTATATTCCAGATTTAAAGCCGCTGCTGCCCCGGAAAAAGAGCTTACTCCAGGACAATAATCGTAAGAAATACCTTTCTCATCCAGTACATCCATCTGTTCCCGGATGGCTCCGTAAAGACAGGGGTCTCCCGTGTGGAGACGGACGGTAGTCTTCCCCTCTTCTTCTGCTTGGAAGATCACCTCCAGAACCTCTTCCAAGGTCATCTTTGCACTGTTGAAGATCTTACAGTCCTCTCTGGCATACTCCAAAAGCTGGGGATTTACCAGAGACCCTGCATAGATGATCACATCTGCTTCCTCTAAAAATTTCTTTCCGCGAAGGGTAATCAGATCTGCCGCTCCGCTTCCTGCTCCCACAAAATGTACCATGATGTTTTCCTCTTTCTTCTGTTAGTTTTCTTTTACAATGATCAGGGAATAGTACCCGGAATCTTCCGGGATTTCTTCCGCCGACCGGTATATTTTTTCTGAAGGCATACCGCAGTTTTCGATCATCACTGCTTTCTGACCGCTTTTTTCTATACTCTCTTTTACCTGTTTCATTTTCTTTCCGGTCTTCATCAGGACCTTTGTCCCGGGAAGTTCCAGGATCTCATCCATTTCCTGAGCTTTATAGGTAGCCGGTATCACATGGAGAGGCTGATCCGCCTCCACCAGTCCCATATTCAGCCTGGCTGCCACTGCGCAGAAAGAGGTGATGCCGCTGACGATCTCCGCCTCATATCCTCTCTCCAGGATCCTTTTATGGACATAGAGATAGGTGGAATACACAGTGGTATCTCCCAGAGTGAGGAAAACCACATTTTTCCCTTCTTTGAGATAAGACTCCACCTGATCCGCCGCCTTGTCATGATTGGCTTTCAGCACCTGAGGGTCCTTGGTCATAGGCATAGCCACAGGAATCAGTGTTTTTTCATCCAGTTCCTCATAAGCCCCCTTCACGATCTGATAAGCCACACTGGCCTGAATCTCTTTCCCCGGCACAGCGATAACCTCATTCTCCTTTATCAGTCTCAGAGCCTTTAAGGTAAGGAGTTCCGGGTCTCCCGGTCCCACTCCTACTCCATATAATTTTCCTTGCATGTCTGTCTCCTTTGTTTTACATTTCTTTATACTGACGGCTTTTTATATTGTTTTTGCAAAAGCCGGATCAATTCCTCTGTATTTTCTGTCTGCCCCAGATAGCCGTATTCGTTAGAGAATATCACGGCTCCCAGGAGCATTCGGTCATAAGTTCTGTGGTTCATGTAATATAAGATTCTTTTTGTCAGCTCCTCCATGACCGGCTCCAGAAGATTTTCTCTCCGGATCACAGCCAGAGCCTCGTCTGTGGTAATGGTATCCAGGATTTCTCTGGCTCCTTCCAGAGAAATTCCTGCCCGTATGGCGTTTGCAGCCAGCAGCTCCGCCCGGCTGTCTGCACATCTGGAATGGGTGTTCATGATCCCCCCGGCAACTTTTACGAACTTGCCGATATGAGAGACAAAAAGGATTCCTTTCACCTCCATATCCAGAGCCATATCCAGTGTCTCCCCTATGTAATTGCTGCACTTCATGCTTTCCTCAAAAGGCAGGGACATATGCTCCTTTAAATATGCCGCTCCGTAGTTTCCCGGGGTGATCAGAAGATATTCTCCTCCGTTTTCCACCTTCTGACGCATTTCGATCTCAATGCTTTTGATCAAGGCACTTTCACTCATAGGCTCTACAATCCCCGAGGTGCCAAGAATGGAAATCCCTCCCTGGATCCCCAGCCTGGGATTAAAGGTCCTGGCTCCCACCCGGTCCCCTCCGGGAACACTGAAGGTAAGAAGAAGACCTCCTTCATAATCTGCTCTGGAACAGATTTCTTCGGTTTCCTTTAGAATCATTGACCGTGGGACTTTGTTGATGGCCGGACTTCCCACAGGCTGCTCCAGACCTTTTTTCGTCACTCGTCCTACTCCTTCTCCTCCTTCCAGCCGGATCCCGGGATCTCTGGTCTTTTCTGCTTTTACAAAAATCTCCAGTCCGTCTGTGGCGTCGGGATCATCCCCCCCGTCCTTTTTCACGGCACAGGAGACCCAGTCCTTTCCCTGACTGATGTGGAGAAGCTCCAGATTCAGGAGGATCCCTTTCGGCGTCATCAACTCCACCTGCTCCACCTTTCTGTTCTCCAGAAGGATCTCCACTGCTCCTTTTGCCGCAGCGGCAGCGCAGGAACCGGTGGTGTAGCCATACCTCATTTTCTTATTATTTTTTATACTGTAATAGCCTTCTAATCCTGTTTTATGCTCCATATCCTGCCTCTGTTTTCTCAAATAAAACGAAATTTGTGCAAAGAAAAATCCGCTGCCAACTGGCAACGGACCTGGTGTATCACAGAGCTGTATCAGCTCTTTACCTCACACGATATCATGGAAGTATCCGGTTGCCGCAGATAAAACCTCCACACCTTCTGAAAATCTTATGTATCTGGCTTTCACAGTAACGGACTTGCACAGGAATTCCACCTGCTTCCATAAAGATTTCCAGCTTATTTTTTCAAGAATGACCTTGTTTATTATATAATTTTCTGTGCAAAAAGTCAACGCAAACCAGGAATCCTGATCTCTTATTGGTCACAATTCAGACAAGTGCATGTATCAGCCTTTCCGTACCGATCTGGGCCAGAGTAGGCACGCTTTCCGGATGGGTCCACTGGGCTATGGTATCCTGGAATAAAATGTTGGCAGAAGGGGGAAACTCCTCGTCTCCGTCCCAGAAAATATAAGTAAGCCTGATCTTTGGAAATGCATGGAGCGTAAGGCTTACGTCTCCGTATTTTTCCCGGACGCCGCCCAATTTCAGGCCTGCTTTCAAAAGCTCCTGGGGACGGCCTGCAAAATGCTTTTTCAGAGGTTCCAGGGCAGATCTTTCATAGGCACGCTCAAATACCGCCGCTTCCCGGATCTCCCGGAAAGGCACCATTTTGCTGCCTTCTTCTGCAAAAGTTTTGCAATACCGCAGATGGTGCATAATGGTCAGTCTCTCTGTAACCGGTATCTCCCGTTCTCCCTCTCCAGTGATCTCTCCTGTCCCTCTGGAGATCCTGCATCTTTCACTGAAAAAAGAGAGATACAGATTCTTCTCATCAAACTCTCCCCCTGTCTTCTTAATAATATCCTCCTGAGGACATTTTACAAACCAGTCCTGAAACTGGGCATATACCTTTTCGTAATTCGATCTTCTGTTATCCATAACTTTACCTCTCTTACCGGTAATTTTCTGCTTCTTCATGCCGAACAAATTTCGTACCCGGCCTGCTGTAATCAGTTTAGCACAGGAAAAAACAGACGTACAGAAAAACTTCCGCACGTCTGCCTCTGTATCCTTTTATATGATAATGCAGACCAGCCCGCCTTTGCTGTCATTGACAATCTTCTGCATGGTATCCTGGAGCTTTATCTGGCTTTCATCTCCGATCTGGACCAGTTTTGTATGGATCCCGTCTTCCACCAGTTGTCCGATGGATTTTCCGAATATATTGGTCTGCCATATGCTTTCTTTCCTTTCGTCGCAGGTTTTAATATATTCGATCAGATCTTTGGCCTGCTCCTCGCTTCCCACAATAGGAGCGATCTCTGTCTCGATATTTGCCCGGATCATGTGAATGGAGGGACTCACCGATTTGATCTTCACCCCGTATTTACTGCCCTGTTTGATCACCACCGGTTCTTCCAGTTTGATCTCTTCTTTATCCGGCGTCACCACCCCGTAGCCTTTTCCCCGGACTGCGGAAATGGCATCCTGAACCTTTACATACTCTTTCTTCATCTTAGCCATTTCCTGCATGGTGTGGATCAGTTCATACTCGTCAGAAATAGACACCCCGGTCATTTCACTGAGAATCTCATAGTACCATTTTTCATCCATATCTACCCGGACCTGCACCCGGCCATTGGAAAGGGATATTTTTTCCGGAGTCATATTTCTTACATATTCAGAAGAAAAAGGAAGATGCTCCCGGGCCGCATCCTTTACATACTTCATCTTCCCCATCAGTTCCCGGATGCCATCCAGCAAATTCTCCTTCAGGTAGTGATCCGCCGGCAGCATTTCCACCCATTTTGGCACATAAAACTCCATCTGTACAATGGGAAATTCATAAAGGATCTTCTCCAGGATCCTGGTAACGTCTTCTTTCCGGAGCTGTTCGCAGTTTACGCTGATCACTCCCGCCTGATATTTTTTCTTCAGTTCCTGTACCAGATTCTGGGTTTCTTCTTTATAGGGCTTCTGAGAATTTACCAGGATCAGAAAGGGCTTTCCTGTTTTTTTCAGTTCCTGTACGGTTTTCTCTTCCCCTTCTATGTAATTTTCTCTTGGGATCTCCCCGAAAGAACCGTCACAGGTAATCACAAGGCCAATACTGGAATGTTCTTCGATCACTTTCCTGGTGCCTGTTTCCGCTGCCTGATGAAAAGGGATTTCATAGTCAAACCAGGGAGTTTTCACCATCCGTTCCTTTCCCTCTTCCATATTTCCTGCCGCATCCCGGACCATAAATCCCACGCAGTCGATCAGGCGGATTTTCGCTTCCAGATCCTCTCCCAGGGCAATCCTGGCTGCCTCCTTGGGAATAAATTTTGGCTCTACGGTAGTGATCATTTTGCCGGAACCGCTTAAGGGAAGCTGATCTCTGATCTCCTTTTTCTGATTTTCCTCCATATTGGGAAGTACCGCCAGTTCCATAAAACGCCTGATAAAAGTAGACTTTCCTGTACGGACTGGTCCTACTACGCCTATGTAAATTTCCCCGTTTGTACGGGCCTGGATATCCTGATAGATATGATATGCATCCATGAACCTGCCTCCTTAATCCTGCTGTCATTATCGTTCCAAAGACCTAGCTCCAGACAATAGGGTCTTTGGATCCTGACATCATATTAATAATATATATGCAGGGACCTGGCATAAAATACATCGCCTTTATCGAACATTTGTTCTTGACAGTTACATATCCTTCTCTTATAATAGAAGCAGAACATTTGTTCGTATATTAATTTGAACCGAGGAACTGATCATGGAAATAAAACGAGAACCGGACTTAGAAGAAAAATTAAGGATACTTTCCGATGCTGCAAAATACGATGTAGCCTGTACTTCCAGCGGTGTGGACCGGAAAGGTGAAAAAGGAAGCCTTGGCAATTCCAGAGCCTGCGGCATCTGCCACAGCTTTGCCGCTGACGGCCGATGCATCTCTCTGCTAAAGGTCCTTCTCTCCAATGACTGTATTTATGACTGCAAATACTGTATCAACCGGCGCTCTAACCAGAGGGTCCGTACTTCCTTTACTCCGGAAGAGCTATGCACCATTACCATAGAATTTTATAAACGGAATTATATTGAGGGACTTTTCTTAAGTTCCGGAGTCGTAAAAAACCCTACTTATACCATGGAACTGATGTACCGGACCCTTTTTCTCCTGCGGAACCAGTACCATTTCCGGGGTTACATCCATGCGAAAGCCGTGCCTGGAGCCGCCCCTGAGATCATACAGGGGATCGGTTATCTGGCAGACCGCATGAGTGTCAACATGGAACTTCCCACCAAAGAAAGTCTTCAGCTTCTGGCACCGGGCAAAAGCCATCAGGCCATTCTCCAGCCTATGGGGCAGATCCGGCAGCAGATCCAGGATTACCGGCTGTCCATTGGGAAATCTGCCTCTATGGAGCGGCATTTCGGCAATCAGTACCTGACTGGAGGCATTTTTTCCTCCGGCAGTCAAAGCAGCAGAAAATTAGAAGGACAGACAGGTGCTCTTTCCGGGCATGCCAGGACTCCTTCTGAGTCAGCTCTGCCTGGCATTGCTTCTCCTGCCGATTCTTTTTCTGAAAAGACTCCTCTGCTGAAAAAAGATTCCCGCCCCTTTGCACCTGCAGGACAAAGCACCCAGATGATCATAGGCGCAACCCGGGAAAACGACTACCAGCTTCTGAAGGTCACCCAGGCCATGTACCAGCAGTATGATCTGAAGAGAGTTTTCTTCTCCGCCTATATTCCTCTGAACGAGGATCGGGATCTTCCCTCCCTGGATACGGCGCCTCCCCTTCTGAGGGAACACCGGCTTTATCAGGCGGACTGGCTCCTGCGCTATTACGGATTCCAGGCGGATGATCTTCTCAGCCCCTCCCGTCCTAATTTCAATATTTTTCTGGATCCCAAATGTGACTGGGCCCTTCGGCATCTGGAGCTGTTTCCCATAGAAGTCTCTACTGCCTCCTATCAGAATCTTCTGAAGGTTCCCGGCATTGGGAATAAATCCGCCTGGAGGATCCTCCAGGCAAGGCGTTTTGGCAGGCTGGACTTCTCTTCCCTGAAAACCATGGGCGTGGTTTTAAAAAGAGCGCAGTATTTTATTACCTGCCATGGGAAAATGCGCTACCATACGCCTATTGAAGAGGATTTTATCACCAGGCAGCTGACCCAAAGTGAGAAAAGCACTTTATGGGATCTGGAACATCCTCAGACCTATCGGCAGCTTTCTCTTTTTGACGACAATTTTCTGGATGTTCCGCCCACTATAGAAGACAGCCGGAAAATTTTATCCGGGCAATTATGAATTGATTCAAGATTCCGGTACCATTTGGTCCTATATACACAGGAGGTAATGAATAATGGTAGTTTTTACCTGTCACGATGACTTTGAAACTATGATGACCTGTATCTATGACGCCTGGTCCGCCAGACTGGGCCATTCCAATATAAAGCTGATGACAGAGCCGGTAGAAGAACCGGAACTTTTCTGTCAGTACCGGCACATAGAGCCGGATCCTGAGAAGTGTCGGAAGGTGATCCGGTCTGTCTGTGGTAAGATCTCCCGGAACGCCTACCAGGACATCTACCGGGCTGCCATGCATTGGAGTCCGAAGAAACTGGATATTATCTATCGTTTTCTCGTTCTTGGCTTTGCTTACGGCCCTCAGGTTACCCGTATGCTTGGCAATCCTTATGTGTCGGCTCTTTTTGAACTGGATCGGAAGGTGACCAACGAGAGCCATCAATTCCGGGAATTTATCCGTTTTTCCAGGCTGAACAGCCAAGCCCTCTTTGCTTTGATCGAACCCAAATGCAATGTTCTTACACTTGTAGCTTCCCATTTTGCCGACCGTATGCCCTCGGAAAACTGGCTGATCGTAGACAAAAAAAGAAGGGTGGCCCTGGTCCATCCTGCTGACAAAGATTATTTTCTTACCCCTGTCTCCCTTCAGGAATTAGCCCATATGGAAGAAGCCCGGAAAGGAGACACTTATTCCTCTCTCTGGAAAGCATTCTTTGATGCGGTGGGTGTAGAGGCACGGACCAATTACCGCTGCCAACGAAATTTCCTTCCTCTCTGGTATCGAAAGGATATGACAGAATTTTCCGGTTAAAGCTTCCGTCTGTGCTTCTGCTGCACCAGAACTGCCTTGGTTCCAGACGACAAAGCAGCCCCGGCAGGAGTAAGATTCCCGCCGGGGCCCGCTTTAATTATTATCCCCAATATTCGCATATCATGGGATATTCATCCCACTTTCTTGCTTATATTGGGGCGGATCTCAATGTCTTACACCCACATATGAGCAAGCTTATGTGTGGGTAGACCTTTTGACCCTGGCATCATAAATATTTTCTCTTTGCAGCTTCTACAACATGCCCTACCAGCACTGAGGTGGTTACGCTTCCGACACCGCCTGGAACCGGAGTAATTGCCTCTACGATAGGCTCCGCTTTCTCGAAGTCTACATCTCCGCAGAGTTTTCCTTCTGCATTTACATTAATGCCTACGTCAATGACAATCTGGCCTGGTCTTAAGTATGTATCGTCTACCACGCCTGCCCGGCCTGCTGCCACGATAACGATATCTGCTTCTTTTACAACAGAAGGCATATCTACCGTTCTTGTATGGCATACGGTAACTGTGGCATTCTTTTTGATCAGCATCATAGCTGCAGGTTTTCCTACTACCAGGCTTCTGCCGATGACAACCGCTCTTTTGCCTGTACAGTCAATGCCATAATGATCCAGAATCTCCATACATGCCTGAGGAGTACATGGAGGGAATCCCACTTCTTTTCCTGTAAATACTCCGGTCATGGAACCGTCTGTCATACAGTCTACATCCTTTGCAGGATCCAGAGCGTTTTCAATAACCGCCTGATCTAAATGTTTTGGAAGGGGACGGAACAGCAACACGCCATGGATATTGTCGTTCTTATTCATCTTCTCAATCTCTGCCAGCAGATTCTCCTGAGATACATCTGCGGGAAGAAGAACCTTCTCACAGGCAACCCCCAGTGTCTCGCAGCGCTTTGTGGCGCCTCTCTCATAAGAGATATCGCTTTCATTTTCCCCTACACGAATGATTCCCAGAGTAGGTTTTACGCCTTTTTCTTCTAATGCTGCAACATCTGCTTTAATTCTTTCATTCAGCGCAGCCGTTACTTCTTTTCCAAGTAATCTCTTTGCCATTTTCTCAATTCCTCCTGCAATATCTTTCCGTCCTGTTTTGGATCGGATTATTTTAATCTGGATAAAACGCTGTCAAAGGTTTCATCTGCGATCTTTGTATATTTTTCCAGCATGGCGTCAGCCTTTTTGTTTAACTCTTCCGCATACTCTCTGTCTGCCATGGATTTTGTGTTGATATAAACGTTCAGACTTGCGCCTTTTAAAGCAGCTTTACAGAAAGCAGCTCCCACACCGGCATCGCTGATGGCCAGTTTTGAACCTTTTGCGGCAAACTCTACGATCACTTCTATAGCTTCACAGCATTTCTCCATGATCTCCATAGGAACGGAGCAGGCATCCTTTAAGACAATCTCCATAACCCGGGCTTTCTCAGCCTTTTCCTCTTCAGTCTCTCTGGGCATACCATATGCTTTGGAAAGAGGTTCAAATACTTCTGCATCTCTCTCAATAAGACGGAGAAAATCTTTCTGAAGCTCATCACATTTTTTCTTTAATTCCCACATCTCATCTTCTACATCTGCGTATTTTTTCTTTCCCACAGTCAGGCTTCCCACCATATTTCCCAGGGCAATGCCAACTGCGCCTACTAAAGCAGACGCTCCGCCGCCTCCCGGTACCGGAGCCTTAGAAGCCAGAACCTCTACAAATTCATTACATGGTACTGTTGAAAATCCCATTTCTTGTATCCTCCTAAAATCTGAAAATTATTGCTGTAAAAATTCAGAGAAATCCCCAATTCAAAATAATCAGAACAGACCGGAGATCTTTCCTGTCTCGTCTACATCGATCCGCTCAGCAGCAGGTACTTTCGGCAGACCAGGCATGGTCATGATCTCACCGGTAAGTGCTACTACAAAGCCTGCTCCGGCAGAAATCTTCAGGTTTCTTACAGTAACTTCAAAGTCTGTAGGAGCTCCCAGTTTTGTCTGGTCATCAGTTAAGCTGTACTGAGTCTTTGCTACACAAATCGGGCAGTTGCCATAACCCAATTTTTCAAGCTGCTGTGCCTGTTTCTGTGCATTAGCAGTAAGGACTACTCTCTTGCCTCCATATATCTTCTGTACGATCTGGTTCAGCTTGTCCTCAATGCTTCCTTCCAGTTCATAAGAATATGTAAAGTCGTTTGGTTCCTCTACCAGACGGATAACTTCTTTTGCCAGAGCGATTCCGCCTTCGCCGCCTTTTGCCCATACTTCGGACAGGGCTACGTTTACGCCCAGCTCTTTACATTTCTGCTCTACCAGGTCAAGCTCTGCCTTGGTATCTGTTGGGAATGCGTTGATGGCAACTACACATGGCAGTTTGTATACATTCTTGATATTGCTTACATGTTTCAGCAGGTTTGGAAGTCCTTTTTCCAGT